>CAXXYG010000030.1:0-142811 GCA_963666575.2 Prolixibacteraceae bacterium | reverse complement strand
AAGACGTTAATGCAGTAAATGATTCACTGAAAGAAAAAGAACCTTTTATACGGTTTGTGATGGACCAAACGGACGTTGACCTGCCCAACGATGCAAGTTTATATAGATTAGCCTGGTGCCAGCCTACCGAATCGCAGGGTAATGGTGGAACCTGTTGGTCGTTCTCAACATCGTCGTTTTAATGAATCTGAAATTTTTCGTCAAACAGGAAAAAAAAGTTGAGATCTCTGAAATTTACACCGTTTATTGGGAGTATGTTGAAAAAGCCCGAAGGTTTATTGAAAAACGGGGTGAATCTCTTTTAGCGAAGGCTCAGAGGAAATGCTGTTTCGCGCATTATGAACCAATATGGTGCAGTTCCATTAAACGAATACACCGGTTTGATTGATGGCCGTAAATTCCATACTCATGCCGATATGATGAATGAGATGGAAGGATTTTTAAATTCCATGAAAAAGTCAAATGCCTGAACATGGCTTATGGCCTTGAAACCATTAAAGACATCATGAACCATTATATAGGTAAACCTCCGGTTGAATTTGTAGTTGAGGGGAAAAAATATACTCCTAAAAATTATATGACCGATTACCTGAAATTAAATCCCAATGATTTTGTGGAGATTCTTTCATATAAACAGGAACCTTACTGGGAGCAGGTGGAGTATAAAGTACCCGATAACTGGTGGCACAGCAAAGATTATTATAATGTACCTCTTGATGTTTTATGGGTGCTGTAAAAATGCTATTAAAAACGGGTATACCATGAGTATTGGAGGCGATGTGTCGGAAACTGGTTTTAGCCGCGAAACCAATTGTGCCATGATCCCTGATTTTGATATCCCTTCGGAGTACATCAATGAAGATGCCCGTCAGTTCCGTTTCTCAAATGAAACTACTACCGACGACCATGGAATGCACTTAATTGGGATCCTCGAAAATTATAAAGGTTTAGGTAAAGACTGGTACCTTGTAAAAGATTCAAGTTCTGGCTCGCGAAATGTAGGCGAAAAAGATGCCAAGTTTGGGTATTATTTTTTCCACGAAGATTATATCAAACTTAAAATAATGGGTTTCACGATTCATAAAGATGCCGTGAAGGAAATTATAAAAAAAATTTAGAAAGTTAAAGGAACCGTTCTCTGTTCAAAAGAACGGTTCCTTTTTATTATTCCTTTTTTTTGGTAATAGGCATAGGGAAATCTGTTTCTGAAAGGTCATAATTAAAACCTTTATTTATGAAACATTTGATTCATTTTCTATTTTTTTTCTCTATTGTTGTTTTAGGTTGTGAAAAAGAAGAATTAAATCCTGCCATGCAGGGTATGTCTGATGTAAGAGGTTATCACGATTGGTTTATCGAAAATTTTAGGTGTGGATTGTTTGTACCGCCTTCATATAATCCTGATTTGGAATATCCGCTCGTAATTTATTTGCATGGCCATACCGATACCACTACCTGGAACCTTGGCTGGTACAACGAAACCAATACTCAGTACCGATCCGTGTATTGTTTTAACTCCAAAATGCCCAGAGGAAGAGATTTATGGTTGGGGTGATAGTTTTGACTCCCGTACGAGCCCAATGATGGCAAAAACCTTCGAAATGATAGAAATGGTTGAACAATCTTTTAACCTCGATAGAAACAGGTATTATATTAATGGAACTTCGATGGGAGGAATTGGTACATTTGGTGTTATTCAAAAACATCCAAATATGTTTGCAGCCAGTTATGTTTTATGTGGTTATGTGAATGTCGAAATTGCTCCAATTATTGCCGGTATTCCCATGTGGATATTTCATGGGACAGACGATTCGGTTGTGCCGGTACAGTCGGTGCGTGAATTGTTCAAAGAGGTTAAGGAATTGGGTGGTACACAAATCAGGTACACCGAATACGAAGGTGTTGGCCACAATGTGTGGGATTATACGGGTAACGAAACAACACTTTCTACGTGGTTACTTGCTCAACGTAAGGGATATGTTTCAGGAATACCCAATAATGTATCCGGTTTTTCAGGTGAAATTACTACCGATAATTTTGTCAGATTACATTGGCAAGTACCTGTTGAAGAAGAACAGGAATCTGATAATCGAATTTGGTTTGTAAAGGTTTTTAAAAATGATGAACTTATAACCGAAGTTTATAATAATCAAAATAGTTATATTGACTCATCTATTGTTGTCGGTGATAACTATGGATACTCTGTTGTGGCGGTGAACTATTATTTTAAAGAGTCGGAGCCTTCACCTGATTTTTTGGTAACAGTTGATAATTGAATTAAAGTATTAGATTTTTTACTTTGACTTTTTCTTTAATCTGTTTGATGTGCCATTTGTAAAATGGATTTTCTGAAACATCAAGAGTTTCAAGTGTTTTAATTTCACCCACTGATAAAGGGATTAACAGCATTTTATTATTGCTTAGGTTTAATGTTTTTAAGATTTTAAGCCTGTTAATACGTTTGGTTAGTTTTTCGATTTTGTTATCTCCCAACAATAATTCTTCGAGCGCCGGAGATTGAAGAAATGATTCGGGTAAAAAATTCATTTGGTTTTCAGTAAGATTAAAAACTCTTAATTTTTTGAGAGGTTTAAAATCCATGTCAATAGCCGAAATAACATTCATTTCAAGATCAATTGTTTCAAGGTTTTCGAGTAAACTGGTTTTGGGCGAAAACCTAGAGATTTTATTGATACTTAGGTCAATCGATTTGAGGTTTTTAATATTCAATACCTCACCCGAAATACGTGTGATTTTATTTTCGCGGGCCACTAATGTTTCCAGATTTTGTAAACCGGATAAAGTAGCTGGTAATGCTGTTAATTTATTTTTTGAGACATCAAGCTGAGTTAGTTTTGTCATTTTTCCAATCGATGCAGGCAATTCAATCAACTGGTTGTGATTAAGGTCAAGTTTGGTGAGTAAATTAAGATTACCAAAGTCGACCGGGAGTTTCTGTAATTTATTGTCCTGTAATTTTAACAATGAAATATTTTTGAGGTTCGAAAATGATTCGGGTAAAAGTGCCAGATTGTTTTTTTCGAGTTTTAATTGAGTGAGGTTTGTTAGTTTACCAAAACTTTCGGGCAAAACTTCCAAATTGTTCCAATCAAGGTCTAAAATCTGCAAATTCTGAAGATTCCCAAATCCTGCTGGCAAGGTTGTTAATTGATTTGAAAAGAGGTCAAGTTCTTTTAAATGAATCAGGTTACCAAATTGTTCAGGTAAATGAGTTACCTGATTTTCGCCAAGTTTTATAATTTGTAATTTAGTACACTTTGTAAGCGATTCGGGTAAAACAGTAAGATTATTTGCCAACAGGTTTAATTCGGTCAATTGGGGCAGGTTCCCTATTTCATTTGGCAGGCTTTTTAATTTGTTTCCTTGTGCATATAATTTCTGAAGATGTGGGAGGGCCAATAATACGGCAGGTATTTTTTCGAATTGATTATAAGCAATGGAGACCTCTTGTAAGGCAACCAACTTAACAAACTTTTTTGGCAATGTTGCTAATTTTTGCCTTTCCAGATTAATTCGGTAAGCCTTTTTTTTGTTGGCATATGCTTCTTCGAACGACGTATAAACTTTTTGTTCTTGAAGTTCAGCGGCTGTCAATATTTTTTTTTTTCTTTTTTCCATATGTTAATCCGATGGAAAATACAATAAGAAATAAAGTTGTAATGAATCTAACTTGCATCATAATAAATTATTAAACGGGCACAAAGGAAACATTATTTTGTGGAACAAAACAAAAAGGGCGAGGAAAACCTCACCCTTGATTATATCTTAATATATTATTTTAAATTGCTTTAAACCACTCCTGGAATTTATCGCCCAGAATAGGCACTTCTTTAATTTCTCCCTGAATGGCACCAATTATACTTATAATCCAACAAACCAAAGCATAAATCCAAAGGACCATAGAGGCAAGCCAGCCTAAAATTGGAATAACAACAATTATTCCTGCTGCCACACCAATGAGTATTATGCCCAGGTTTTGACGAATATAAAAACTTGCGAAATCATCTTTTTCGCTGCTGTTGAGGACTAATGCAATGATCCAACCAACAAGTGTTAGGTGAGCTACAATGGCTTTTGTTTTTCCATCCATAATATTAAAGTTTAGTGATGATTAAATTTACGGAATCTATCCTTTAAATACAATAATGTCCGTTTTTTTTATCTTTTAATGATTCCCTTCTTGTTATTAGGCATTTATAACTGACACCCTGGCATTCAAATCTGCTTTTATTCAAGGATGGTTAATCCCAAAACTGCAAAAATACTTTTGGTATTAATGTTGTTAATTACGAATCTAACTTATTATCTAATATTGAAGGTGTTTGATTTTGAAAACAAAATAATAAGCTGTAAGCACAAAATATTAAAAATGATTAATGACAAAACGAATGATATATTATAGTTTAATAATAATAGCTGTTTTTATAGTAGGAAGGACAATTATGTACCTCACAAATCCAAAATTGGGTGGAAACATCAGTAAAGAGTATAAACTGGAACTCGAAAAATCGCCCAATTATAAAAACGGATTGTTTCAAAATCCGGTTGAAACTAAAATGCCACCACCAAAAAAAGAAACCATGCTTGAGTTTTTTAAAAGTGGAATAAATAGAAAACCAGATAAAACAATTGAAAATATTCCGTTTGATAAAAAACAATTTGAAACTGCAACTGATACCGCAGCAATTGCCTATTCGTGGTTTGGGCATTCTTCCATTTTATTAAAGGTGGAAGGTCAGAATTTATTAATTGACCCTGTTTTTGGTGAACGTGTTTCGATGTTTAATTTTATGGGTCCTAAAAATTTCGATTACCAAGCTAAGATATCAGTGGAGCAATTGCCCAAAATTGACGCGGTACTTATTTCGCACGACCATTATGACCATCTTGATTATAAAACAATAAAAGAGTTAATAACCAAAGTCAAAAAATTTTATGTGCCGTTGGGTGTTCGCGCACACCTCGAAAAATGGGGTGTCCCTGCCGAAAATATTACCGATTTGGATTGGTGGGATGAGGTCCGGTTTGATGCTGATTTAACGTTTGCTTTAACCCCTGCCCGGCATTTTTCGGGGCGTGGTATCACCAATCGTTATGCGACTTTGTGGGGAGGTTGGGCTATTCTGGGGAAAACTAAAAAGGTGTATTTTAGTGGCGACTCGGGGTATTTCCCAGGCTTTAAAAAAATTGGCGAAAAGTACGGACCTTTTGATTTAGCATTTGTTGAATGTGGGCAGTATAACGAAGATTGGAAAGTGATTCACATGATGCCCGAAGAATCGGCTGTAGCAGCGACTGATGTAAATGCCAAAGTAGTTGTCCCAATCCATTGGGGGAAATTTAAATTAAGCTTGCATACATGGACCGATCCTATTGAGCGGTTTTTAAAAGCTTCGGAAGAAAAAAACTATAAAGTTCAGACACCTACCCCTGGAGAAGTGGTGGTTGGCGATACTCCTTCAAAAGGAAATTGGTGGAAACAATAATTATTCCCACGAATAGTTTTCAGGAATTTCAGGAAAAATTGCCGGTCCATATTTAATACCCATAAGTTTCATAAAGGAGCGTTTAAGTTTTACTCGCATATAAAATTCATTGTATGGAATTTTTTCACCCACATGCCACATTTGTTCGGCCAGTGAAAAAATACGTGGAAAAACACGTTGGTCAATCATATGCTCCCTCACATTCCAGTCGGTCCATAAACTGGTTCCCATCCCTAATACCAATGGATTGGGATTTTTAAGGTCCGACGGATTTTCATCGTAAGTTTGCCGTAAATCGAATGTGCGGTTTTTACCGTAATGCCCCCAGGGTTCGATTGGGTAATTCAGATAAGTGCCAAAATTGGTGCCACAGATGACCTGGTGCCCCCTTGCCAATGCATTTTTTAAGGCTTTGTCTTCGTGCCCGTTCCAATTCCACCAATAAATGACCACATTGTCAGGAAGAGTAATACCATCGGAGTACACTACGTCGCCCCAAAAAATGGCTTTTTTGCCTTTAAGTCGTAAGTAGTTGGCAAGGCGTTTCGAAAAATACAATTGCAATTCATGGCTGTCTTTGAGATTTTCTTTTTTAATTTTTTTCTGGCATAAAGGGCATTTGTCCCAATTGGCTTTTGGAGCTTCATCACCTCCCAAATGGATGTATTCCGAAGGAAATAACTCACACACTTCGTCCAATATGTTTTCTAAAAACTCATATGTTTTTTCGTTGCCTCCACAAAACAGGGTTGAATGGTATTCGTCTCCTTTTTCTGGCATTTTGTTAAAACAGGTTAGCTCGGGATAGGCAGTTAATGCAGCATTGGCATGCCCCGGCACATCAATTTCAGGAACAACCTGAATGTGTAACTTTTTGGCATAGGCAATAATATCGCGAATTTGTTTTTGTGTATAAAAACCTTGTTGCTCAGGGCCAATTGCTACATTCGACCCAATAGAAGTTAATTTTGGGTACCGTTTTATTTCTAAGCGCCAACCCAGTTTTTCTGTCAGGTGCCAATGAAAAGTATTCATTTTTAACATTGCCATCCGGTCGAGGTATTTTTTTATAAAGGCTGGCGATTGGTATTGCCGGCCCGAATCGAGCATAAAACTACGCCAGGGGTATTTGGGTTTATCGGTAATTTCCTGGCAAAAAATGCGTACATTAAATAACGATATTCCCGGATCGAGGACAACGTTAGGCATTAAAAAAAACAGGCTTTGAAGCCCATAAAAAAAACCAGCTTCGTTATTGGCCGAAATAATTATTTGGTGGGAGAGGACCTCCAGCCGATACCCTTCGTCACCTAATGTTTTATTTTCAATTGTATTAAAAAAAAGGTTGGCCTGGCTATCATTTTTAGTATAAACAATTTTTTCGGTGGGGAATTTTTCCTCAAAATAACGGGCTTCATTTTCCCCTTTGTTATTCCACGATACACTAATGGAGTCGGTAAACCGAAAAAAACTGTCGCGTTTAATTATTTCCATTGGGGTGGGAAGAATAGTTTGTGCTAAAAGGTGATATACTGTTAGGATATTAAACAGGGCAAATAATAGAATCTTCATATATCGATTTAGGTCTAAAAAAAACAGGAGTTCAAATTGTATGTTTTAATAGCTTCTTGCACCACAATAATTCCATCTACCTTTTACTATTCTACAATTAGCTCCTGTCACAAATCTAAAAAAATATTTTACTATTTATAACATTAACTGATGAATAAGCAAAAATTAAATTGAACAATAAATATTATCTTTAAGGGATTAATTATTTAACTGAAATAAAATGGGGATTGAGAGGGATTTTTTGATGCGGCAAATAATGTTATTGATGGAGGTCCTTCAAAAAATATTACGTTACCGGAAAAAAGGAGAAAAAGGTAAAGCGAATGATATGATTCAGGTTTTTTATTCGGCCTTAAAAATTGAAGAAGATGTTTCACAATTAACCATTGAGGAACTTTTACTGTTTCTTGAAAAAAAGAAAGGTTTAAATAATGACCAGCTTGAAATGGTGGCATTTGTTTTAAAAGAACAAGGCGAATTAGCCGAAGACGAAACCAAACGACTTGATTTTTTTAGTAAATCCTATTTTATTTTAGAGAAGGTCGATCAAAACAGCGCAACATTTTCGGTTGAGCGCCAGATGAAATTAAGTGAATTAAGCGAATATATGGCTTAAATATTTAGAGGAAAAACATCATCACACCGCCCACAGTTATAACTGCTCCCACTATTTCTTTCCAATTTATTTTTTCTTTAAAAAGGATCACGGCCGGTGCAATAATCAGCACAGGTACAATCGCCATTAACGTAGCGGCAATTCCGGCTTTGGTGTACTGAACTGCCAACAATGAAAAAGAAACACCCAAAAACGGGCCAAAAAATGCACCAAGCGTAATACGTTTCATGGCAGGTTTATTTTTAAGTGCTGCCCATACACGGGGCCAGCGTCTTATAAAAATAAATAATACGGAAAAACCGATTACGCCTGCCAGTACTCTTATTTGCGCAGCTGAAAATGCATCGTATTCGCCCATTCCTTTTTTACTGAGAACAAGACCAACTGCTTGCCCCATAGCACCCCCCAGAGCCATTAAAATGCCGGGGATTGAATAGTTGGCTTTTATTTTATTGGTTACGACACCGTTTTTTTCGCTTTTTTCTCGTTTTAATATAACCAATATTATACCACTTATAGTAACAGCCATTCCTATCCAATTCATTGCGGTGAGTGTTTCACCTAAAATAAACCAGCTGATAAAAGCTGTAAATGGGGGAGTGAGTGCCATCAATAGCATGGATATACGGGCACCGATTACAACAAAAGCCTGAAACAATAACAGGTCGCCAATCACAAAACCTATTAATCCTGAAAGTATCAGCCATTTCCATTGAAATACGGAAGCATCAGTTGGAAAAAAAAAGCCGCGTGCAATATAACTGTAAATGCCGATAAAAAAGAAAGCCATCACTAGTCGGATGAGGTTAACCGCCAGAGAACCTACTTTTTTTCCTGCCGACTCAAAAGCCATGCTGGTAACTGTCCAGAATACGGCGGTTAAAAGGCCGGCTATTTCACCAAAATAATTTTGCATAATTAATATTAGGGAGGCAAAGATAACTATTCCCTATACATATGAACAGTGAAATTATTGAGAATCATTAATGTTAAATGAAAGATAAAAGACTATTCCATATCATCCAAATGCAGGT
This sequence comes from Prolixibacteraceae bacterium, assembly GCA_963666575.2. GTDB lineage: Bacteria > Bacteroidota > Bacteroidia > Bacteroidales > Prolixibacteraceae > JABMQB01. The sequence continues at coordinate 134,082 of CAXXYG010000030.1, read as the reverse complement.
CGAGGGCTTTGACAGAAATTTGAATTTCCCAGATGGACATGGTTAATGAGCCTATTAACAACAACAATGCAATCCCAAAAATAAATTCGGCAAAAACCTGTTTGTCGATGTAAATTAAAAACATACATAACACGCACAACAACAGGCTTGTAATGCCCATTATTTGCATTGATCGGATGAGCGATAAACGTTTTCGCAGGTTTTTTATTTGCCCAAGCAATACATTGTTTGGATTTTCTTTAAAATGAGTATGCAGGCCACGCACCACCGACGCATACGCTAAAAACCGGTTGGTATATGCCAAAAGGATAAGAGAAATAGCTGAAAACAGTAAAGCAGGAGTTGTTAATGTAAGTGCATTCATGACTGGCATATTTAAATAATCAGAAGAGAATCAGTTAATTTAATCCTCTTCTAATTAAACTTTTAATCCAATAATTCGGATATGGTTTCGCGTAATTCTTTTTCACGTTTATTTTTAGCAATAATTTTCCCTGTTTTATCAACGATGAGGCTCGAGGGAATTGAGTTAACAGCATATAATTGCGCGGCAGCGTTACTCCAATATGCTAAGTCAGAAACATGCGCCCAGGTTAATTGGTCATCGTCGATGGCTTTTAACCAGGCGGCTTTATCGCGGTCGAGCGAAACACCAAATACACCAAATCCTTTACCTTTATAATCGTTAAAAACAGCTACAACATTTGGATTTTCTTGACGACAAGGGCCACACCACGAAGCCCAGAAATCGAGCAAAGTATATTCATTTTGTGAATAAATATCTGAAAATCTCACAGGATTTCCTTCAGCATCGTTTTGTGTAAAATCAGGTGCTATTTGGCCAACGGCAACGGTTTTAAGTTGAGCAATACGTTTTTTGAGTGTCATAATTGTTGAAACTGAATCTAATCGTGGATCAAGTCCCGATAACAATATATCCAATTCTTCAACATCTTTTTCGTATGATATTTGTTGCAAGAAAACCGGAGTGGCGTAAGATGAAGGATTGTTTTTAACAAATTCTTCCTGAATTGCACCAGTGCTATTGTACAGCTCTTCGACCTGAGCCATAAGTTCGTCAGCTTTTTCGTTATTTCCTGCTGCTTTTTCTTTTTGAGCATCCTGATACATAGCCATGTATTTTTCGGAGATGGAATTAATTTGTTTACTAACAGAATTAAATTCATCATGTGTTTTTGATCCTTCAACTTTTGCACTGGTAATTGAATCGGCTTTTCCTGTTACGGTCATTTTTGTATTTTCAACAAACACAACTGTTTTTGCCTGTGAACCAAGTACTGATAAATAGAACATTTCAGGAAAAACGACTTCGTTCCGTAGAACAGCTGTCCCATTTACAATTGTTGCAGAATCTTTAATGGCCCAACTATTTCCTTCTCGTTGTTCCAGAACTATTGTGCCGGTGGCACCTTCAAGGTTAACAGAAATGTTATATCCGCTTTTTTTATTGTTACATGCCAACATGCTAAATACCAGTGCAACAAATACTAATTTTTTCATGAACACGTATTTTTAGTTTTTCACTTAGTTAATAGTCAGCAATATATAAAATTGTTTTAACAAAAAATGTATTTTTAGGCTGAAGAATAAATTCTTAAACAAATCAAAAGGTTAAATTTTTAGGATTAATGAAACACATTTTAATAATCAATAATGCACCCGATGGAATTAATGATTTTGTAGAACCAATAAAAAAAATACTTGATTTAATTCCGGTTGGTTTTTATACCGTTAATTATAGTGCCTGTTTAACCATTAACTTTTCGGAAATTGATAGTGTAATTATGTCGGGCTCACCACAGGGGAATGATATTGTTGATGGGCATTTACCTTTTTTTTTATGGCTTAAAACATTTCAACTTCCGGTTTTGGGAATTTGTGCCGGGCATCACATTACAGGTGTATTATATGGGGCTGAATTGTTACGTTCAAAAGAACCGGAATCGGGCGATTTTATGGTTGATATAATAAAACAAGATCCTATTTTAAATGGAATGGGATCTTTTTTTAAAGTAAAACAAATGCACAACGACTCAATAACTTTGCCACCAGAATTCGAACTGCTGGTTTCTTCTGAAACATGTTTTAATCAACTGATGAAGCACAAGGAAAAACCTTTGTACACCTGTCAGTTTCACCCCGAGTATTTTAATCCGGATTTAATCAGGAATTTTGTTGAACTGATTGTTTCCGATACTTAACATGTTAAAAAAGATACAAAGAGTTTTTATTTTTACAGACAACATCTCTCTATAAAACATTTAAAACTTGTTCTTTAATCCTTTCCAGATTATCTTTCATTTGAACCACAATACGTTGCAAGTTGCTTTCGTTTGCTTTTGAACCTATTGTGTTTATCTCACGGCCAATTTCCTGAGAAATAAAAGCCAATTTTTTTCCTGAACCTTTTGGTTGTTGCATGGTTTCCAAAAAATACTCGCAATGGTTTTTTAAGCGGACTTTTTCTTCGTTTATATCCAGTTTTTCGAGATAGAACAGCAGCTCCTGCTCAAACCGGTTTTGATCGACATTGCCATTTAGTTTAAGCGACTCAAGGCTGTCGTTAAGTCTGGTTTTTATGGCTTCAATTCGTTGGTTTTCAAATGGCTCTACTTCATTTAAGAGTGCAGAAATATTCTGAATATTTGTTTTTACATCTTTTTCAAGGCTTTTGCCTTCCTGTTCTCTGAAATCATTTAAGTCAGACAGGGCGCTTCGTATTTTTTCAAGAATAGCAAACCATTCTTCTTCATTTAATTTTTCGTACTCCACTTTTACTGTATCGGGCAAACGCATAATGGTTTGTAACATGGCATCGTTAACCGGAAAACCAAGCTCTTTGCTAATGTTCGACAGGTGAGTAAAATAATTTTTTACAATGGGTGCATTAATGGCAGTTTTGGTTTCTTCGCCCAGATTTTCAACATAAATATTAAAATCAACTTTTCCACGTTCCAGTTTCTCCGAAATCTCTTTTCGGATGCTGATATCCTTCTCTCTGTATAGTGCAGGGATTCGGGTATTAATGTCGAGTTGTTTGCTGTTAAGTGATTTAATTTCGATTGAAATTTTTTTGTTGTTGATCTCCAGCTCTGCTTTTCCAAAGCCTGTCATTGATTTTATCATATAATTGTTAGTTTAAACTTCAAAGTTAATGATATTATTAAGCAATCACACCCGAACCGATTAGTTCTTCGCCGGAGTACCATGCAGCAAACTGCCCCGAAGTAATTCCACGTTGTTCATCCTTAAATAAAATGTACACCCCTCCTTTAGTTTGATGCATAATTGCTTTTTCAAGGGGTTGCCGGTAACGGATGCGTACATCAAACTCTTTTTTTTCTCCAACTTTGAGTTGCAGGTCTTCCCGAATCCAGTGCATTTCTTCGGTTGCGATAAATAGTCCGGGGCGGTACAATCCCGGGTGTTTTTTGCCTTCGCCAACATAAATTATGTTGCGGTGCACATCAGTACCAATCACAAAAAGAGGCTCGGAATATCCGCCAATATTTAATCCTTTTCGTTGCCCGATGGTATAAAAATGGGCGCCCTGGTGTTCACCAATCACTTCTCCATTCCAGGGTTTGTACGGAAAGGGGAAACATATTTTACTGTAATTTTCTTCTGTTAATTCAATTTGTTTTTTGCGCTCCATAAATTTAGCCGGAACTTCAATTACATTACCCGTTTTCGGAATCAGTTTTTGTTGAAGAAAAGTAGGTAAATCAACTTTTCCCACAAAACAAATTCCCTGTGAATCTTTCCGTTCGGCAGTGGGCAGGTTCATTTTGCGCGCTATGTCGCGCACCTCAGGTTTTAATAAATCACCTACCGGGAACAGTGCTTTTGAAAGCTGTTTCTGATTAAGTTGGCACAAAAAATAACTTTGGTCTTTGTTTGGGTCTTTTCCCGCCAATAATTGATGGATGGTTTTTCCATCCTTTTTTATTTCTGTTTTCCGGCAATAATGGCCGGTAGCCACAAGGTCGGCATCAAATTTTAGGGCTTCTTCCAGAAATGAATCAAACTTTATTTCGCGGTTACACAATACATCGGGGTTGGGAGTGCGCCCTGACTGGTATTCGGCAAACATATAATCGACCACCCGTTTTTTGTAATCTTTACTCAGGTCGACAATGTGAAACGGGATGTCCAGTTTTTTAGCCACCATTTTGGCAATCAGGGCATCTTCTTCCCACGTGCAGGCACTTGTGATATTTCCCACACGTTCGTGCCAGTTCACCATAAACAAAGCCACAAGGTCGTGCCCCTGTTGTTTTAAAAGATACGCAGCTACGCTCGAATCAACACCCCCTGAAAGTCCTACTACTATCCGTTTCATTAATTATTTAATTGTGAGGCAAAAGTAGGTAAATATTAGTAAAAAGTAATGAGTAGTTAGTAATGAGTCATTAGTAAAAAGTAAAAAGATGAAAGTAAAAAGTAAAAAGAAGAATGGAAATCGGAAAATGGAGATGAAATAAAGAGCTCATTTTTAAAAAAAAGGTATTTACGCATAATAATTAGGAACGGCATTTATGCCGTTTAATAAATAACAAACGGATAAATGGGCTTTAGCCCAAATAATATAGATTCGATGGGGCAGCTAATAAATATTTCGTATGTGACATAATCGTCCCTCTCTAGGCGTAGAGAAGGATGAAGTGGGAGAGTAGTAATGAGCAGATTGTTAAACAATAAAGTAAAATTTATACAAGTAAAATTATTTATTTGAACTTATGTTGTTTTTGTTAAAATAATAATTTACATTTATATATTCTTTGTAGTGTAATAGTAATTATACGAAATAATCCTTGTTAATTATCAATAAAACACAAAGTATGAAACGAGCCCCGTAATAATCCAAAAATTAGTAAGCAGTTTTGTTAGTGCAAAACTTAAGTGAAATGGCCCCAATCCTTTTTTCTACTGGCAATTTATAGTTGCCTTGATTATTTGAGTTTTTTATAACTCTTTACTAATAATGCGAATCAAGAGTTAAATTGCTAAAGTTATAAAAGCAGCCGCCAATCGTCCAAATGCATGAATCATTAATCCTTTAGTCGATCTAACTTTGCTAGCCTTTTGGATATCAGCCTTCTCAATCAACCAATTGAATATTGCCTCGACAGGTTGTCTTACCCTTGAAACAGCAGTTGAGAATAAATCATTAGCAGCTTTGATCCTTAGCTTAATTTCTTCGGGCATTCCTTTAACTGCTTTTATTGGCGTAAGCATTTCCGAATTCTGATGTTTCAACATGTGCTCATTTAGCTCGTTTACAAAGTAGATTTTATCACCCCAAAAGGTCCTGTTATCAATACCGGACCATGCTTCTTTAAACACAGTAACATCATTGACAGATGCAGGGGTAAACAATATCTGCTCAGGATGGGGCAGTTTGCCAATACGCCGGAACCCCAATAAATGCAGCTTAAGGCCATAATAATATATTCCTTTTGTTGAACAGAACCCTTTATCTGTTATTTCAGTTGCAACCTTTCCTTTACGCTTGCCGGAACAGGTTATAATGGGCATTGAATCCAATAAACTTTGGTCAAGGCAGCAATCTTCGGGTTGAAAATCCACGAGGAGGATTTCAACCAGCCGGGTGAAAGCCCCTCCAAGCCGATTTAGCCTATTATTGAAAGCTTGATAGCTCCCAAGCTTTGGAAACCATGACTTCAGGTATTCCGATGCAAAACGATGGATATGCTTTGCTTTGGTGTGCCCTTCATGGTGCATTATATAAAGGTATATGGTCATAATCTCCTGGTCTGTAAATTCCGGATTACAATTGTTGCTAAATCTTTCACAATAAAATTTAAGTTCTTCAAACTTATCACAGATATAAAAGTAAATTCTTATTAACTTGTCGTCTTTATCCTTGGAAATCATATCTAATTGTCAATTCGTAACTGACTCTAAGATATTGATTTTCAGGGATTTAAACAAATACAATCCACTTATTTTCAACTATTTAATGAACTTTTTTTAACTTATTTTCAACTCTTGATTCGCATTAATACTAAAAATATCTCAAAATGAGCGATAAAAATTGTTTCTTTTCCCCTTCTTCTTTATTGAAAAATAATTACATAGCTAAGGCTATAAAAAGATTTTTCAATGCGAATAAGAAAAAAATAATTTAATTTTTTAATCAATCATTTTAAAATACATTTGGTATAATTACTTTTTAATCAAAAAAAAATGAAACCAAAAATTTTAAAATTTAGTACTCTGGCACTTCTCCTGCTGTTTATAGGAGCAAGCTGCCAAAAAGATGACATTGAATACGCCGATGAAAGCATTGTTGTAAACAATTCACCTGATATCTCCATTTATAAAACAAATGGTGATTATTATAATTTTATTACGATAACGATTACACCAAAAGGTATAATATCTGCTATTCCTGATTATACAATCGGAGACAAAAGGATAAGAGTTGAAAATAATGGTGAAATTTCACCTAATACACGCTGGCATTTAAAAAGTGGATATATTGTTGATAAAGAATCTCATATCGACAAAGTGTTCACAGACATAACCTATCAGGAATATATAAATTATAACATTACAAATAATGTTAGAAGTATGCCTACTGATTTAATTGAATCCAGAATTATAAATAGGGATCCTTTTATCGAGTTTTATAATATTTCTGGTATCAATAAACCGTATAAAGAATTTACACTTGGTGAATTAAATAAAATGATCGAAAATGGCACCATTGAAGAGCATTTTATAAAATTGAAATAAATAATTAATCCTCAAAAAAAATAAAAATGAAACATGTATTAATACCCAAATATTTGAAACAAATTTTTCTTTCTTCTCTTCTCTTCCCAAATACTCTGAATGCTAAAAAAGTTGAGTTAAAAACTACAAAATGGGACTTTTAAAACTGGATATGCGGAATCTAGGTACAAATCCGCGCCAGCGATGTGAAATAATAAATTAATTTTTGTATTTAATGAGTACAAATCCGCGCCAGCGATTGATATGTGCTGATTCTTGTGCGGTAATGGAGATTAATTAGATCTTGGTTTCCCTCCAAAATGTTTTTTCCCACCTTTTTTTGATCCACCTTTTCGGAAATTCTTTTTGCCACCAAATTTTCGTTTGTTGGCAAAATTGCCCACTTTCCATTCAGGAGTTTCACCAATATTTTCGGGGGTAGGAATTTTAATAATTTCCCGTTCGATGAGTTTTTCAATTTTTGCAAAATTGTCCATGTCGTCGGGCGTAATAAAAGTGAGGGCCACACCGGTGGTTTCGGCCCTGGCTGTACGGCCTACGCGGTGCACATAATCTTCAGCATCGCCGGGTACGTCAAAATTAATTACCAGGTTAATGTCTTTAATATCAATACCACGGCTGAGTACATCAGTGGCAACCAGGATACGGGTGTTTTTAGCCCTGAACTGCAACAATACTTCTTCTCGTTCCGATTGTTCCAGGTCGCTTGAAATGGCTGCTGCATTAAACCGGGCTTTTTTGAGCGATTTAACAATTTCAGACACCTTCTTTTTGGTTGAACTAAAAATGAGGATACTTTTATATTCCGGTTTGTCAGATATAAGTTGGTTAATGAGCGCAATTTTACTTTTTTCGTAAGTTAAATACGAAGCCTGTAAAACACCTTCGGCAGGTTTCGACATTGCCAGTGTTATCTCTTCTGGATTTTTTAATATTTTTTCGGCAAATGTCCTGATTTTTGGTGGCATAGTTGCACTAAACATTAGGGTTTGCCGGTCTTTAGGCAGGTACGAAATAATTTTAATAATATCGTCGTGGAAGCCAATATCCAGCATACGGTCGGCTTCATCCATTATCAGGTACTTAATTTTATCGAATTTGACGTAACCCAAGTTCAGGTGCGAAATTAATTTTCCAGGAGTAGCCACAATAATATCGGCTCCCGCTGTTAATGCCGTTTTTTGCTGCCCCCAGTTATCGCCATCGCCACCGCCATAAATGGCAATTGAAGTGACGTGTAATGGGTAGGCTAATCCTTGCACTTGCTGGTCAATTTGAATGGCCAACTCGCGTGTAGGTACAATTATAAGTGTGGTTGTTTCGCCACCGGGCATCGCTGCCAGCCGGTCGATAACCGGAACCAGAAAAGCTGCTGTTTTTCCTGTGCCGGTTTGGGCACAGCCAATCAGGTCTTTTCCTTCGGTGATGATAGGGATGGCTTTCTCTTGAATTTCTGTTGCCTCATCGAATCCCATATCGTATATGGCATCCAACATCTCATCACTTAAATCAAAATTGGTAAACTTCATCTATGTATTTTGCAATTTCAGTATTTTATGGTAGTTATGTTTGAAGTAAAATTCTTTTTGTCTCCGAAAAGGAATCGCTTGACTAAACACGTTGTTTTACACCTTTTTATACCTAATTATTTTGTTTTTAAATATAACAATTACTTTAAGGCAATGTTTGCCCTTATTATTTTTTGAATGAAAAGTACAAAGGTAATTTAAAATGTTTCTTTTGAAACATTCTTGAATTTTATTGTTAGAGGTAATTTTTTGTAAATCAAGTTAAAAGCCGATAGATCTATATTCCAGCAATTATTAACTTTTGCACATAAAGAGAACAATCAATTATTTTTATCAAAAGAATTTTTCGTGGCAGTACCTCTGGGATAGTTTGTTTCAAGAAATTTGTGTATTATTTCTGTTCTTCCCTGATGATTTTATATTCTTCCCAATTAAATGTTTTGAGGAATTCAACGGCTTTTTTGGCGCCTAATACAAACAGTTTTTTCTTTTTTTCGTCACTCATTTTAAAATTTAGCCAGTTAAAATCTTTATCGGCATTGATGTGGCAAATGAGTTTGCCAAAATCTTTATTATTAATTAAAAATTCGTTGTCGGAATCAAAACGCATGGTGCTTACCATTCCACCAATAAATCCACCCAAATCGTCAATTGTATTATAACTTTCGCGGTAAGTACTTAGTTTTACACCAAATGTAGGTTTACGAGGGGCACCTCCTGTTTTACCATGGAAAACATTGATCGGGAAATTAGATATCATACCGCCATCAACAAATTTGACTTTTGGAGGAATTGGGCCACGATAGTTGTTATATGACACCCAGTCGGGATCGTTGGTGGTGCCGGCTTTGGGAATGTTGTCAATTTCGAATGGCACAAAAAAGAATGGTACCGACATGGAGGCTCTTACCATTTTTGCAGGTGATTGCTCCCACATAGTATCGCCCCAATACAATTTTGCCATGCGGGGAAACTGGACTTTTGATTGTGTAGTAATATCGGCTGTGATAATGTGCAGGTGCCGGTATTCATCTTCAACCAACTTTCCATTTCGGTGCTTGAGTCCTTTGGGAAAATGTGTATTTTTTAATTTTTCAATTAATTCGCCAATGGTGCTGACTTTATTGTTGGAGTTTTTTAAAACATCATCCAGCCAATTCTCGAAATTGCTACCCGGATTTAGCCCAAGGTGGATTAAAAGTGCATTTTTTATCCTTTTAATATTAAAAAGTAATGACGGAATTAATTTTTTAAAAGGAGTCCCTTCAATTAGTTTCTGTACTATTTTTTTTAGTTTTGCATTCCCGTCAACAAAATCAAACAAATCTTTGGTGGCTAAAATTTTAAGTACTTCGGTTGACTTAAAAACATTAATATCGTCGATTCCTCCTAATACCAAAGTGTTGATAGCTCCGGCCGATGTTCCTGCCAGATGGAAAAAACGGATTCCTGCAGTTTCAAGAACATAAGTATAGCCTACCAGCGCAATGCCTAATACTCCACCGCCTTCCTGAACCAGGTCAACGTACTGGTTGCCTTCATCATCAATAATATCTGAAAAATGAGTGCCTTTTAATTGTTCTGCTTCATTAAGAATTAATTTGACTTCAGGGATCTCTAGAAAATCTTCAGGTTTCATAATGCTTAATATCGTAAGTTAATAATAGGACCACTTTTTTCGAAAGAGATGCATGCTAATTAAAGGTACAAAAAAACAGTCAGATTTAAAACACAGAAGGTGGTTAGATGTTCAATTTATAGAATAATTTTTGTTTTAAAACCACAGGTTGTACATTTTCCTGTAGCGCTTAACGAAATTAGTTTTTGTGAATATCGAAGGCGTTGAATTAAAATTATTCCACAATTTGGGCAGTAGGTATTACTTCGTTTTTCATCTGAAACATTTCCTAAAAAAACATGGTTTAAGTGGCTTTTAGCTATAGCATACAAACTCTCAAGCTTACTTACAGGAGTAGGAGCTATATCAAGTTTATATCCGGGAAAATAACGCGATAGATGAAGCGGAATGTGAATACCTAAATTGTTGGCAATCCAAAGTACCATTTTTTCAAATTCTTTTTCATTATCATTTAATTCAGGGATAATCAAATTGGTTATCTCAAGATGTTTCCCAAATGACACAATTGTTTTCAGAGTATCTAAAACAGGCTGAAGTTTTCCTCCTGTATGTTTTTTGTAGAAGTTATCATTAAAGGCTTTTAAGTCAATATTAAATGCATCGATATGGGGGATAAGTTTTTCGAGCGGTTCTGGTAAAATATAACCGTTGCTAACAATACAATTTTTTAATCCGGCGGCATGAACCTCTTTGGCACAATCGTTTAAAAATTCATAAAATGTAAAAGGTTCGTTGTAGGTATAGGCTACTCCTATGATTTCAGATGTTGCCAAAGCCTTATTTACCATATGGGAGGGTGTTGTTTCGAGGAAGGAATTATAATCAGAAACCTGGCATTGTGAAATTGTATGGTTTTGGCAAAAGGAACAATTAAAATTACAACCAATACCACCAATTGAAAGTACTTGTTTGCCTGGGTAAAAATGATAAAGTGGTTTTTTCTCAATCGGGTCGGTATGTAAAGCAGCTACTTTATTGTAGATGTGCGTATATAATTTCCCTTCCCGATTGTGCCTGACATTGCACATACCGGTTTTTCCCTCCTCGATTATACATTTGTGAGGGCACAAAAGGCATTGCACCTGATTCGTAACTGTTTTTTGATAAAACCGGGCTTCGTACATTTTTTTGATTTACTCAAATGTACGAATGTGCTGGTAATTTAGCAACCTCGGGTGACTGTATTTTTTAATCGTTAAAATGGTACAGAAATGTAGTGAGAGTCGTATATGCGGGTTTTTTATTCCCTTCAATTTCAACTGTAATTTTCATTTGTACCCTTGTAATGCCACGTAGGTTTTTAATGTCGTTGAGCATAACTCTTGCACGAATCCGGCTGTTAACAACTACTGCCTGGTTGAATTTTAATTGGTCGATGCTGTAATTAACCAACATTTTATAATTCCTGACATCAATAATTGAATCCCAGAAATAGGCCAATAATGAGAGTGTTAAATAGCCGTGGGCGATGGTCGATTTAAATGGAGATTCTGTTTTTGCACGTTCCGGATCTGTGTGAATCCATTGAAAATCAAGTGTTGCATCTGCAAATTTGTTAATTTGTTCTTGTGTAATAGTTAAATATTCAGAAACACCAATTTCTTTTCCAAGGTATTTTTCAAATTCTTCATGGCTGCGAATAATAACTTTTTCCATCGTTTGAGTTTTAATGTTATAAAGAAGGTTGGAAAAATAAAAAAATTATTCGAGTTGTGAATAACAAAATAAAATATGTTAATTCAGAATTGTTATTTGGGTTAATTTCAGAAATTATTTTTTTATAATTCGACTAAAAAGGCCAAAGATTACAAATTTAGCAGTTGTTTTTAAATATTTCGAGTGCTGCAGGAAATGGTTGTAAGGCCCTTTCAAAAATACCCAACGAATAGGCTATGGTTAATCCATAATTTGTAATTGGCACATTTGCTTGTTTTGCTTTTAGAATTCGGCTGAGCATTTCCCGCCTGTTCCACATACAGGCGCCACAATGAATAATAAGTTTGTATTCTGAAATATTTTCAGGGAAATCATGCCCCCTGGTGCTGTCAATTTCCAGTTTTCCACCTGCGTATTGAGTTAACCACCGGGGAATTTTTACGGTTCCAATATCTTCGCCAATTGGGTGGTGCGAGCAGGCTTCGGCAATAAGTACTTTATCTCCTGATTTTAAATTTTCAATGGTCATTGCTCCTTTTACCATTTCGGGTAAATCGCCCTGGAAACGGGCAAATAAAATTGAGAATGATGTAAGAGGAATAGAAATTGGCGTATCGGCAGCCACCTTTAAAAAAGCCTGCGAATCGGTAACCACCAATTTAGGAGGTTTGTTAAATCGGGACAATACTTCGCGCAGTTCGCGTTCTTTGGTAACCGTACAAAATGAATCGTTATCCAATAAATCGCGAATACTTTGTACCTGTGGTAAAATCAGCCTGCCTTTGGGAGCCTCTTTGTCAATAGGAATCACCAACACTGCAGCTTCGCCGGGAGGTACTAAATCAGATAAAATGCCTGGACGGTTTATAAAATCTGCAGGGGCGGCTTTTAGTAATAACTGCCGAAATTCCAATATACCGACACTTCTATCGGCTTGTGTAAAAACATATGCTATTTTTAGGTTTTTCAGGAAAGATGTGATTTTTCCATTTTCAGAAAACAGATCAGATTTATTAAAAACTACAACGTAAGGTATTTCACGTGTCCTGCATTCTGAAATAATACTCTCCTCAAAGTTACCCCACTCCTTAAAATTCGAAACAATAACTCCAAGGTCGGTACGGTCGAATACAGCTTTGGTTTTGGTTACTCTTTTTTCGCCCAGTTGGCCTGTATCATCAATACCCGCAGTATCAATAAAAAGTACCGGGCCAAGAGGAAGTAATTCCATAGGTTTTTCAACCGGGTCGGTAGTCGTTCCGGCAATATTTGAAACAATAGAAACTTCTTGTTGTGTTAATGCATTTAGCAAACTTGATTTCCCGGCATTTCTCCTGCCAAAGATACCAATGTGTAACCGAAACGATTTTGGAGCACGCATTTGTTCATCAATTTTATGGGAGCACCAAGATACAAAAATTGAATGATTGTATGTTTAATTTTGCGGTACAAGGGGCTTTTTTAGCTAAATAAAAAAGGGTGTCAATTTTGGCACCCTTTTTTTAAGTATTATGGAAATACTACTTTTTAGTATCCGACTTTTTTTCATCTCCACTAGCTTTTTTCTCACCAGCACAACCAGCTTTTTTCTCACCAGCACAACCAGCTTTTTCAGCTCCAGCACATCCTGAAGATTTTGCTGCTTTTGCTTTTGTCTCTGCTTTTGCAGCTTTTTTATCATCATCTTTATCAACAGTCGATGTATTATCATCAGCAACAACGGTTACTTTTGCTTTATCAGCAGTTACAACTTTTGCACTTGCAGTTGAAATAGATACGCCATAAGCTACAACAATAGCTAAAATCAATAGTAATTTTTTCATGGTTATTTTTATTTAATTAATATTTATGCCAACAAATATATTTTTATTCAGTCTAAATAACAGTTAAGCCGATGTTAATGGATTGTTAAAAAAGGTATTTTTGTATTTTAATTATTTAGTTTTGAACGTTGAAAGTAATATTATCTATTGTTTTTCAAAATTTATGACCAACCTAAATTGGTAAAATGAAATTTTCGTTGCGAAAATATTTGGTAATAATCACCCTTGTATTTTTCCTGATATTGTTATCAATTCAGGTGAAGTGGATTGTGTATTCCATTGATTTTCAGGAAAAAGTATTTCAGAAAAGCGTCAATTTATCTTTGAATCAAACCATTGCAAATCTTACAAAAGATAAAAAAATATGCTCTTTAATGCAGGAGTATGTGGTTTGTGATACCGCTTCAATATTACCCGAATTATTGTCGGAAGAAATGTGGAAAAATATTCATTTATCCATCGATAATGAATTAAAACAATATGATATACATCTTGAATATGATTTGTATATTTTAAAAAATGCTAAAGACACAATATTACCTAGTAATTTTAATGAGGTAATCAGTGCCGGAATATGTTATACACAGAATTTACATGAAGTATTGGAACTGGGAGGTTACGAACTGGTGGTTAGTTTTCCGAATCGCACCGGATTTTTTCTTGAAAAAACAGGCCTTATGTTTTTGTCTTCTGTTTTTTTAATCTTGTTTTTAATAGTATCGCTTATATACCTGTTTAAAATTTATAACGACGAATTACGATTAGCCGAGCATACACGTGAACTTATTAATAATGTTAGTCATGAGTTCAAAACTCCTTTAACATCTATTGCGTTGGCTTCGAATATGATTAGGAAAGAGCGGTATGCCAACGCTGATAAATTGAATCAGTATGCCACAATGATTTTTAAGGAGAATGAAAAATTACAGCGGCAGGTTGAGAGTTTATTACATTTGGCTGCTATTGAGCGAAATGAATTTGAATACAATAAAAAACAGGAAAACTTTCATTTGTTAATAACTGATGCAATTGACACCATTGAAATTCATTTGACTGAAAAAGGGGGGCAAATTTTAACTTCCCTCGACGCAACCAATGATATAATCTGGGGCGATAAAATCCATTTGACCAATACCATAATTAATTTATTGTCGAATGCTGTTAAATATTCCAAAAATTCTCCCGAAATTTCTATTCATACTTTTAATAACGGTGATTATTTGTTGATTGAAGTGCATGATAAAGGAATAGGAATAAGTACTAAAGATCAGAAATTTGTGTTTAACAAGTATTACCGTGTGCCAACAGGCGATATTCATAATATTAAAGGTTTTGGTATTGGGCTGAGTTATGTTAAAAAAGTGGTTGAAGCGCATAAGGGATCTGTTGCTGTTGAAAGTACATTGGGGAAAGGAAGTATTTTTACAATTAAAATTCCTGTATTATCTTAGTAGAATATGACAAATACAAAACTCAATATTTTATTGGCCGAAGATGATATTCATCTGGGATTTCTATTGGTCGAATTCTTGGAAAGCCATGGATTGCAGGTAAAACTATACCGCGATGGTGAATTGGCATTTAATGGTTTTAGGAATGGGAATTTTAACTTTTGTATTTTCGATATTATGCTGCCCAGGCTTGATGGTTATAACCTGGCAAAAAAAGTTAAAGCATTAAATCCCAAAATCCCGGTGATTTTCCTAACAGCTAAATCATTGAAAGAAGATAAATTGAAAGGGTATAACATGGGTGCCGACGATTACATAACCAAACCATTCGATGAAGATGAGTTGTTGTGCCGCATTATGGCAATTTGTAACCGTGTCGATTTTAAAGAAGCGGATATTAATAATGTTTTTAAATTGGGCAGTTATGAGTTTGATTTTGAAAATCAGTCATTGGTTTTAAATGGTCAAATGAAACGGTTAACCAGCCGCGAAGCCGAAGTGTTACGAATGTTATGTACCGCCCGGAATAGTATTGTCAGGCGCGAACAGATTTTAACTGCTATTTGGGGCGAAAATGATTATTTTGCCGGCCGGAGCCTCGATGTATTTATCTCTAAACTTCGGAAATATTTTTCGGAAGACAGTTCCATAAAAATTGAGAATATCCCAAAGGTTGGATTTGTGCTGAATTGTTAGATACAGTGTGGTGCGATTTCCGAATCGCATTTTTTTGAATAACAATTTAATAATTGGTAAATTGGAATTCACTACACTTAAGGATTAAAATGAACTTCAGCTACCAAGTCTGCAAACCGCTTCAGGTGTTACCATCTCGTTAAATTCTAATTCAGTAATCAATCCTGATTTTATTGCTGCTTGTTTAATAGAAATATTTTGGGCTTGAGCATTTTCTGCTATTTTTGCTGCGTTGTTGTATCCGATTTTTGGGATCAAAGCGGTTACTGTGGCAGTTGAATTTTCAACATGTTTACTACAAACATTTTTATTTGCTGTAATACCTGAAATACATTGTTTATTAAAAATCTCAGCTGCATTAATTAACAAGGTAAGGCTTTCGAGTAACGAATGGGCAATAAGCGGCATAAACTGGTTGAGCTCCAGATTTCCCATACTGCAAGCCTGAGTAATTGCCTGATCGTGGCTCATTGATAAAAGGGCTGCCTGAGCAACCGCTTCAGGGATTACCGGATTAATTTTACCGGGCATAATACTTGAGCCAGCCTGTTTTTGTGGTAAATTTATTTCTCCAAATCCGGCATCGGGGCCACTTGATAAAAGCCGAAGGTCATTACTGATTTTTAATAAATTCGATGCACAAGCTTTTAATATACCCGATACTTCCACAAATACATCGGTATTTTGTGTGGTGTCGATGAGGTTCTCTCCACGAGCCAGTCCCATGTTTGTATGTTCCCGGAGACGATCGGTTACTTTAAAAATGAATTGTCGTGGTGCTCCCAGTCCGGTTCCTATTGCTGTTCCTCCCAAATTAATTACCCTCAGCCTTTCTTCACATTTATAAATCCGCCAGCGGTCGCGGTTAAATGCTTCGGCATAGGCACTCATTTCGCGGCCAAGTGTTGTTAGCACAGCGTCTTGTAACTGTGTGCGGCCAATTTTTACAATGTGTGCAAACTCTTTTTCCTTTAGTTGAAAACTTTCCTGAAGGTCAAGAATATTTTGTTCCAGTTGGCGGAGTAATTTTATGGTTGCAATTTTTAAGGCAGTAGGGTAAGTGTCGTTGGTTGATTGGTGTAGGTTTACATCATCCAGAGGAGAAATTAAATTGTAATCACCTGGCATTTCCCCTATTAACTGCAGGGCCCGATTAGCAATTACTTCATTAACATTCATATTGGTAGAGGTTCCGGCACCTCCTTGTAAACTGTCGACCAGTATGTGTTCGGATAATAAACCTCTGCTCATTTCGCTGCACGCTGATATGATTGCTTCGGCTTTTCCTTCTAAAAATCCAAGTTCACAATTGGTTTCGGCGCAGGCTTGTTTTACATCTCCAAAAGCTTTAATAAGTTCCGGATGGATATGTTTTCCGGATAAAGGGAAATTTTCAAGAGCCCTTACTGTATGAATTCCCCAAAGGATATCAGCCGGAATTTCTTTGCTGCCAAGCAGGTCGGTTTCAGTTCGGTAGTTTGCCATAGGTTTAATTGTATGTGACCATGAACTTTTTTATAATCCTTAGGATTATTATATGATTAATCCCCAATAAAATTGGGGGCGTAAACGCCGCAATATGCAACAACTCTGTAAAGAGTTGAATGAATCATTGTAAATATTTTTCATCGAATTTAATTTCATGATCAATTAATAATCTTTTGTATTCATCGTTAAATGATTCTTTTTTGTGGTGTTCTTTTTGATTTTTAATATATTCAATTATCCTGTTTCTATGGGAATGTGAGATCGTTAATGCTGCATAACCTTCAGCCCAACTTTCAAAATTTGGAAATCCTTTATGAGTTTTTAACCATATTGAGGTGGCAACTTTAATATCTTTAATTAAATTGGCTAAAGAAATGGATGGATGTAAATCAGAAAGAATGTGAATATGATCTTTCATCCCGTTTATTCGATATAATTTACAATTTTTATTTTTAATTATACCCCAGATATATTTGTATAAATCATTGCTTTCAGTTTCAGACAAAGTTGGTTTGTGTCCTTTTGTTCCAAAAACAATATGATAATATATTTGTCGAAAACTTGCCATTCACTAATTCAACCCATTACAGGGTTGGTTTTTGGTGTGTTATTTTCCCCCAATTACTTTGGGGGTTATTCAAATTTATAGCCTACGGCTAAAAATAATTACTAATCCAAATTTAAGAAATCTCTTTTACTTTTTACTTACAACCCACTACTAATAACTTTCCCTAACAATACACATCATCTTTCCCGGCTTCGGCTTTTTTTACCTGTTTTTCAGAACGTTGTTTGGCAATGCCATCCATCTCGTTTATCGATTCCTGTATTAATTTTTTTCCTACAACCTGGGTTTCAGGCGAAGCATAATTCCGCAAGTATTCCATAAACGATGACAGTGCATTTGGAGCACAGTGCAATTTAATATCACCTGGTTTGGCAATGTCCATAAAATCTTGCCCGGTACGTCCCAAACGGTAACAAGCAGTACAAAACGAAGGAATATAACCCATGGAAGCTACATCGCGAATAACCTCATCCAGAGGACGGTGGTCGCCAAGGCTGAATTGTCCCGAAATATCATCTTCTTTTTCGCCTTCATAACCTCCCGGATTAGTACGGCTGCCTGCCGAAATCTGGCTGACTCCCAATGCAAATGTTTCCTGCCGCATTTTGGCGGTTTCACGTGTCGACATAATGATTCCAGTATATGGCACTGCTAATCGGAAGATGGCTACGATTTTTCGGAAATCAATATCTGAAACAGCAAATGGAGGGTGCGAAGCTAAGTCGCTACCTGTTGCTGGCTCAAGGCGAGGTACGCTGATTGTATGTGGCCCAACACCATACTTTTCTTCCAATTCAGCAACGTGTTGCATCATTGCAAGAATCTCAAAACGGTAATCAAATAATCCAAATAATACACCAATTCCCAGGTCATCAATCCCAGCATCCATCGCCCTATGTAACGACCATGCACGCCAGTTATAATCCCTTTTTTTACCTCCCAAGTGAACTTTTTTATATGTTTCGCGGTGATATGTTTCCTGAAATATTTGGTAGGTTCCGATATTAGCAGCTTTTAATTCTCTGAATTCATCGGTGGATAAGGGAGCAATATTTACATTAACCCTGCGAATTTCACCATGTTTTGTTTTTACATCGTAAATGGTTTTTATTGAATCCAGTACATATTGAAATCCTTGTTTTGGGTATGATTCACCGGCAACCATTAAAACGCGCTTATGGCCTTGTTCAATAAGTATTTTTGTCTCTTTGGCTATTTGGTCCTGAGTTAACGTATTTCGGATAATACCTTTGTTAGTGGCTCTAAAAGCACAGTACAAACACTCGTTGGCACACAGGTTTGAGATGTAAAGTGGGGCAAATAATACCAATCTTTTCCCGTAAATGGTTTCTTTTACTTTATTGGCTGTTTCAAAAAGGTCACTTAAAAGGCCCGGATCACTAATGTTTGTTAATACGGCAACATCGGCCATATTTAAACCTTTCATTTCAGAAGCTTTTGCTAGCACTTCTTTTACTTTTACAGCATCGGTAGTTTTGTTGGCTTCCAAAACTTCCCAAATTTTTAGTTCGTTGATAAAATCGGCAGGGACGTTGTACATGGTTTTTTTATTTTTTGGAGAATTATGATGAGATACTTTTAAACTTAAATTATATGTATAAACAACTGAATTAATCAATCATCACTCACAATCTATATTTTGTTATTTTTTTGCAAGCCCTGATTTGATTGAGACTCCCGGGATGTTTCCTAATTTCCCGGTTAAAACACCTAACTCATCAGTTGAGGCATCAATTACCAAAGTAATGATCGATGTATTTTCTTTAATACGGGGCAAGCCAGTCCTTGCCAATATAAGTTCGGCATGTTCACTTAAAATGGTGTTAACTATACCTGCGCATTTATCACGGTCATCAACAATAATACCTACAAAACCTAATCGTTTCATTTTTTATTTATTTATTGCAGGAAACTGAAAAAAAGGAAAGTCTGATAAAAACAAACAGAACAGTTGTTCGGTATTTTAAACATTTGTTTTATTACCCCTTCCCTAATGTCAGCTGAAAAGCCTTCCTGCAGGATTGACGCAATAAAGGTAAACAGATAAGCATTACATTTTTATGATAAAAACATTTTTGTTTTATGTTATACAAACTATTTTTTGGGATTTGTATAATGGCTAACATTGAACAGTTATTTTTGTTGGTATGAATACAACTGAAGACATTCTGAATAAAACTTTTTTTGAGAAAGAGGATTTAATTTTTCTACTTGGCTTAAAAGGAGAAGAGAGGACAAAATTATTTAAAAAATCGCAGCAGGTTAAAAAGGAATTTGTTGGCAATAAAGTATTTTTTCGTGGATTAGTCGAATTTTCAAATATATGTTCCAAGGATTGTTTGTACTGTGGTATTCGTTCAGGTAATAAAAAGGTAACACGTTATAACGCTACCGATGATGAAATTTTGGAATCGTGCCGTTTTGCCTGGGAAAATCAGTTCGGATCAGTAGTACTTCAGTCCGGAGAGTTGTCTTCATCAGCCTTTATTAATCGGATTGATAATTTAGTAAAGAAGATTAAACAGTTATCGAATAATGAATTAGGAATTACACTTAGCTGTGGCGAACAATCAAAAGAAACATATGCCAGGTGGTTTGAAAGTGGCGCTCACCGTTACCTGTTGCGTATTGAATCATCAAACAGGGAGTTGTATTATAAAATTCATCCTAAGGATAGGATCCACTCATTTGAGCTGCGCCTCGAAGCATTACAATTTTTAAAGGAAACTGGTTATCAGGTAGGCACAGGAGTTATGGTAGGTTTACCATTTCAAACTTTAGAAGATCTCGCAAATGATTTGCTGTTTTTTAAAAAAATTGACATTGATATGTGTGGAATGGGCCCCTTTATTGAGCATGAAGATACACCATTGTATGAGTATAAAGGGTTGCTGAAAACCAAACAGGAAAGGTTTGATTTGACGTTAAATATGATTGCCTCTTTGCGGCTGCTAATGCCTGATATTAATATTGCTTCGGCAACAGCTTTGCAGGCCATTGACCCTGCCGGACGCGAAAAAGCAATAACTATTGGAACAAATGTTATTATGCCTAACCTAACTCCTTGTGTGTACCGGAAAGAATATCAATTATACGAAGGAAAACCATGCCTCGATGAAGATGCCGAATTGTGCCGTAATTGCCTTGAGGCGCGTATTGAATTGTCGGGAAGTGAAATTGGATACGGTGAATGGGGCGATTCGAAACATTATTTTAATCGGACAAAAAAAACATAATTTGTTCCAAACCGCCCACATTGTTTAATATTTGGTCAACTATTTTTTTTCTATGTGGTACTCTGTTCCTCCTTTGTTTCCTCTGTGGTTATTTTTTACCGAGGAGTTCGCAGAGTTATTCACAGAGAAAACAGAGACCAATTCTTTTAATTACTAAAAGATTGTTTTAATGAATCCTGATTCCTGCATTAAATCCAAACCAGTACTGTAAACTGGTATTCCCACTCCATTGGTTTGCTATAGTATATGGGGCAAAGTTGGAGCCTGTTTTTTGGCTTCCTTTTTTGTAGTAATCTGAAATCATAAGATTAACAGTTGGACCTACAAACAGGCTAACATTGTTGCTTAATGGTTTGGCAAAGGTGAGTTTTAATTGCTGTAAATCGTTGTACGCATTTGTGAATCGTCCTCCTTCGTTAATGTGGTACGACATCAGTTCAAGGTTTACTTTTAGGTTTTCGCGGTCGGAGAGGTGTGTGCCAACTCCATACCCAAATCCCCACCTGAATTTGTTGCTTAAGTTTTGCATGCCCACCGAAAAAATATTGTAAAACTGTTTAACGCCAATTTTAAACGAAGCGTAAGTATTTAATCCTTCGCTAATCCCCACTTCAAATTCGCGGTAACCATTACGGACGATGCTTAAAAAACCAATTGGGATACCGTTTGTAACTGTATCGGCAATATTAAATACACTTATCTGAACTCCATCAACTTTACGGGCAACATTCAGGAATCCGGCTAATTGGGCACCTTTTACTGTGCCATTGGCAATGTTGGTAAATCCTGCAATTTGGACTCCATTTACTGACCCTGATGAAATGTTGGAGAATCCAGCTATCTGAACACCTTCTATTTCGTGCGATAAATTGCTAAATCCTGCTAACTGGACGGCTTTTGAATTTTCGCGGGCAAGGTTTAAAAATCCGGCAGCCTGAAATCCGGTTAGCGACCCGCTATTAATATTTGAAAATCCTGCAAATTGTAACCCATCCGTTCTATCGGCATTTATATTGCCAAATCCTGCAAACTGTAAACCTGTTGTTTCGCCTCCCGTGATGTTTGTAAATCCGGCAAATTGTACACCGTTCATCATTTCACGGTTGATATTTACCAATCCACCAATTTCAACTCCATCAACACCTGCGGCATAACCAGCCAATATGTTTAAGGAAAATTGGTTAATAGTGTTCCCGGCATTTAATCCATTTGTTCCCAATGGCGGAATAAATGTTACCTGAAAAGGGGCTTCGTAAACTCCGTTGTTGTCTTGTGCATAAACCGATAAAGAAGATAAAACTGTAAATGATAAAATAAAAAGTTTAATTGTTTTCATGACTTTGATCTGACTAAAAAAGTATAAATACTATTGTTTTCATTGTTAATGACAGGAAAAAAAGAGGAGGGTTGCAATAACATTTTAAGCAGGATGATTTTTTTATTTAGCAGTGCCATAAACATATTGAGCACACAAAACATTTTACAAAGCAGTAGTGCAAATATGTTGAGCATACATATTTTTTGATAGAGCAGTACAAGAAATATGTTGAGCATACATATTTTTCTCAAAAGAAGTGATTAAATTATGTTGAGCATACATGTTTTTTTTCGGAGCAATGGTGTAATCCGGCTCAGCACTAATACATTTATGGATTTATATATTTTTTTGGTAGTTTTAATAACTTGATTGTGTTGAAACCTAAATTATAGATGAGGGCATTTTTCTTTTTTTTCTTTTTATTATTATCCGTTTTTGCATTGGCGCAAGAAAGTATCAGTGGCACCTATAATTACGGCTCAATAATTATTCACAACTCCCAAATTGAATCATTTTCTACCGGGCCAGTTAGTGGATTATCATTAAACTATGCTTTCCCCGAAAGGATTGGCGCTGAATGGCGTCGTTTTTACAACGATCCGAATTTTGGCTTAAATTATAACTTTAAAGGCTATAATAATCCTGATGTGGTTGGGCAATCACATTCTGTAACCGGTTTTTTTCAGTTATCCTTCCTCCGAAAACGTCGTTTGGTGGATGTTGGCATTAAAGGAAATTTTGGGATGGGATTTTTTACAGAAAAATTCGATGTTGTAAAAAATCCCGATAACAAAGCAATCAGTACATCTTTAAATTTTAATTCGGGTGTGCAGTTTTGGGGGAAAATTAGATTGAAGCCCATGTTTTTTGAGTATGCCTTAGGTTTCGACCATTTTTCGAACGGATTGGTAAAGTCGCCTAATCTTGGATTAAATAGCGTAATTAATATTTTTTCGGTGGGTTACGAAATGGAAGAAAAGGCACAGTTCCTCAAAACTCCGGTTTCTGAAAATCTAAAATTTATAAAAGATGAAATTTGGGTTTATATTTCAGGAGGGGTGAAGGAGGTTGAAGATAATCCTAAAAGTTATGATTTTTTAAGTGTATCCATCAATTATTCGAAACAAATAAGTGTGCTTAATAAAGTAGGAATAGGTTTTGAATACTTAAATGATGGGTCACAAACCTACGTGGGACGGACAAAATTTAATTACCTGGGAGAATCGACATTAGATAAAAGATACGGCATAAACGTGCATAATGAATTTTTTGCCGGTGATTTTGGTTTTTTACTGGCATATGGAATTTATTTAAACGATGCCCAAAATTATTCATCAAAAGCATATTACAAAGTTGGATTTAAATACCATTTTAAGAATGTGTATGGAATTTTTATTATCCGGGCAGTACCCATATTTAGGGCCGATGTAATGGAATTTGGAATTGGTTACCGTTTTAAAAAGTATAAAAAATAAACCGGTTTTTATTTTTCTGTCAGTAAAGGATGGTTATTTGGCTTTTGGTAATTGAGACTGCCAACTGATCATTGATCACTGAATATTCCCAACTATTTTTTTCCCGTGAAACTCTTTTGCCCCGGTTAATTCCTGAATTTCATCAATATTTTTATCAGTAACTTTCCCCGCTACTAAAATTGTAATTTTTGTGCCGGCTGCCTGAATCATTTCCCTGATTGTTTGGTTTCCTTCTTTTGCAGTTGGTTTTCCTCCGGATGTTAGGATTCGAGTAATGCCATTAATTTTTAATAAATCACGAACACCCTCCACCGGATTTTCCAATTCGTCGATTGCTTTGTGGAAAGTGACAGGTAAGGGTTTTGCATATTCAGCTAAAAGTTTTGTTCCCCGAATGTCAATTGTGTTATTTTTTGTCAGAAGCCCAAAAACAACACCTGCCGCATGTGCTTTTTTTGCTTCATCGATGCTGAGTTTCATCTGTTCAATTTCCGATTCGGAACAAATAAAATTTCCGGGCCTTGGCCTAATCATTACCATTACAGGAATGGAAAGCAAAGAACAAGTTTTTTTCATTAATTCGACAGTTGGGGTTAATCCGTCATTTTTAAGGTCGGAACATAACTCAATACGATTGGCGCCTTGCTGTTCGGCTTTTATTGCTTCTTCAAGTGTTTCGACACAGGCTTCCTTCATTTTGTTTTTTGTAAAAATAAAAAAGGCTGGAAGAAATTTGATGATTCTGCCAACCTTTATCAAAAACTTTAAAAAGTTTATTGTTTTATGATTGTTTGACTACTAGTTTTACCATTGTTTGTAATTCGGAAAATGTAGGCACCACTTTTAAAGTTTTGGGTTGGAATTGAGGTGATTGAACTATTTATTTTCTGATTGAGCATTAATTTCCCTTGAATATTAAATACATGAAGCCTGCAATTATTTGGATTTTGTATACGGATATTAACTGTTTCGGCTGCTGGATTAGGATAAATTGATATACTATTATTGCGGAATAAAATTTCATTTGATACGGCTTGTTCATATTTATATACCCAGGTATATATTTTTTCGAACATAGCTTCTCCATTTGCCGATTTAGTACCACTATTATCAGGCAACAAGGCATATTCATCTTCAGAGATGAGCCTGTTTTCGTCATCATAATTAAATAGCTGTATCCAATCCGAAATCCATGTTAAGTTTGTATCATCCCAATAATAAACAAATGATGAATCAATATTGGCACCTGTGTAAAAGTTTTTTTCCAGATAATCAGGAGAATATTCTGTTTCCATATTAAATTTAGTAGAATCAACATTTTCAATTATATTGCCCTGGCTGTCATAATTGAATAAACTTTTAAAGTAGCCTTTTAAAGTATTTGATCCAGGGTCCCAGAAAAAATCCTCCATCTGTTTCACTAAATCATTTTCATACGTATAGTTTGTTTGTGTTGAATAAGTCCAGTTAGTATCATTTGGCGGCCAATACCAAAAATCTTCAATATTTACCCGATTGTTCCCATCAAACTGGGCAATCATTTTTGTCATATTTTTCCACGAATTTGTTAAAGTATCAAATTCGTACCCATAATACTGAGTGATTTGGTTAAATTCATTATATGTATTTATCCATTTTGATGAATAAACAAAAGTATTTGCTATGGTATCATAATCTTCATAAATCATCGAATCAAATCTTACCATATCCCCTGAATGATAAAAATAATTTCTCCAAACTGGAGATGAAACTCCATTTTCAACCGTTGATTGTGTTTCTATTACGAGGTTTGGTTCATATTCGTACTCATATTTATAGTTTAATGTTGAGTCTTCAACAGTTATACTTTTTTGAGGAGCAAAACTGATAGAAACATAAAAACCTGTATAAAACCATCTTTGGTTACCATTTGTTATGTTGTAACCGTGGATTTCATCAGCATCAAATTTTTGAGTTCCGGCAACAGCTTTTGGGTTTACGTTTTTTCCTTTTTTACGATTATCTTTTTTATTGTCAAAAGCATTCACCGAAAAGATGAATGATGTTAGTAATAATGAAAGTAGAATTTTTTTCATAGGTTCGATTATTTGGTTCATAAACAATACATAATCCATTAAAAAAATAGAATGATTTTTTAAGAAAAACGAGAAGAGAAATCACTTAATCAGGAAAAAATCAATAAATTATTCTTATAAATAGATTTCTAGTAAAGTTAAGGTATGAAACAACATAAGTCAACCCCTATGTATTTTTTTTAAATATCAAATCCCAGCCCGCAAATTAGTTATAAAATAAAAGCATACCCTATTTTAGCAAAAAACGAACGGTCGGTTTGAATGAGGTCCATTTTATGGTCATCTCCATAATTGTCGGAGTAGCCAAGGAAAAATACTGTTTGCGGATTAATTTTATATGACAAAACAACTTGTGACATCAGGCTTTTTTCTTGTGGCTCTGGCGGATCTTCGGTATACATTGCCACATTGTACTTGTAGTTTCGGTATTGAAGAATGGTGCGCAGAAACAATTTTTTTGTAAACTGATATTGCAAAGTTGCATTTGAAATATTTACTTTATAAAGATTCTCTTTATCAATATTCAACTGATCATAGTTGTGGTTGTAATTTATAGATAAATGTTTCCCGATTTTCACATTGGCAAAGGGCCTGAAACCGATACGTTTTCCAAGCCTGGTTTCGGAATAATCAATGCGGTCGCCAGCATTGATATTAAATCCACATTGAATATTAGCAGTAGGGTTTAAGTGGTAATGAACAAAGTATGAATTTTTGTTAAAATATTGTCCATCGTAAAGTTCTCGCTCAATTTCATAACCAACCACTGCCTCCGATTGTAATACGCCAACATAAATAAAATCGGTTTCAAATCCTTTTCTAAGTAATTTCTCCTGCTGATTTTGTGTGTAGGTATAATTAGTTGCAATTATAAAATTAGTCCACCAATTATCGGTTTTTTCCGAAATCCACATATAATCACCGCCACCTCGGTATTCTTTGTACCCAACCATGGGGACAAATCCCTGGTCAGAACGGTAATTGTCACCGTAGTTTTCGTACGAAAGAAAGTAATCGAGGTGCTTTGAATTATGAGAGTATCTAAAATCGATGGCTTTACCGTTAAATTTCCCTTCCGGTTGGTCGTAATCGTTAACAACCTCGTCAGGGTACTCCGTTGATGAGCCAGCAACCATCATTCTTACCCTGTCTTTATCGGTTACCCTCAGGTTCCCATCAATACCATAAACACGATTAAAATAGTTTTCGCCTTCGCGGCCGGTGAATAACAGGCCAAAGGTGTATTTATTACCAAAATCTTTTTTGTAACGGAATACACTATTTAATGAATGTTGTTCAAGTGTATAACTGTCTGATCCTTCATTCCCCGGAAAAATAAGGTTGGTAATCTTATCTCTCACCACATATGCACCAATGGTATTCGATTTTTCTTTACCTGTAATTTTTACTCCCCATTCAGGTTCGCGTAACGAACGGGTATAAATGGCATTCAATTGATTGTCAAAAAAATCAGAACCTTCAGTAAAGAACGGTCTTTTTTCAGGAAAAAACAGGGCAAATGGTTCATTCACATCATTCAGAGCGGCATCAGCTTCAACATGCGAAAAATCGGGATTAACAGTTGTACTTAAAACAATATTGTTGGTGATTCCCCATTTTCCCGTAAAGCCAGGGTGTATTTTTTTGTCGTCCCATTTAAAATCGCCGCTGGTTTCATTTTCTCTCGACTGTGTCATTACCATTGAAAGGGTAGGGTCGAGTTCAATATTTTTACCCGGTTTGGCGCCTTCAAAACCTTCGAGTTTAAGTGACTGGCAAAGGTAGCAGTTGTTGTTCCTGTCGCGGGGGAATGTGCCAATGTGGTGCCTGACATTCCGCGGGTAACTGCGCACAGCATCAAAACCCCAGGTTTGGCTTTCGCCCGACCGTTGAAAACGTAACGATTGGAAGGGGATAGACATTTCCACCTCAAAACCTTCTTCAGTAATTTGACCGTTCGAATCCCAAATAGCATCCCACGAGTCATCAAAGTTATTGGTCGATTCAATGGCATCGAGCTGAATACCATAAGGGTTACAGAAAAAATCGAATGAGCGCCGTTCATCGTTGTAAGTATCCAAAACCACACCCAACCAATCGTCTGAAAATATTTTGTCGCGATCAGAAAAATGCGCCCTGATTTTATCAGGGTCAGGGTCATAGGCTTTAAAACCAAGGTAGAGGTTTGATTCGGTGTGAATTATATAAACTTCTGTTTTTACAGGTGCAGGAATATTGTCGCCGGGCTGAACTTCGTATGGAACTTCAATAACAACAGCTTGCTGCCAGAAGGGTTCTTTCAGAAGGCCATCGGTTTTAATTTTTTCGGATGTAGTGGGTATTTGATATACTTTGTTGGTTGTCGAATCCTCTGAAGGCATAACAATTTTGATGGCTTCCGCTTCAGAGATTACACAAAATAGTAATAGGATGGAAAGGATAGTTTTCATTTAATGGCTTTATTAGAATGTTAGGTGACGATTGGTTTTTATCTCACAACATTGGTTAATAATGATTTGGTTTATATATAACTGTTTTCTGAATGACTTATTATAAGACTTGATTGTTGGGAAAACGTTACGCAAAAAATACGCCAAAAATTATTACGAATAATAGAATCATTTATTATCAGCAATTTCCGAGGCACAAAATATAATTTTATAAACGAAAGAAAAATCTTGCTATAACGGAGAAAGTCCACTTTTAGAGCCTGAAATACATGGATAGAGGCAAAAGAAAAATTAAAGCGGCAATATTTTAATCTTCTTGCATTTTTTCTATTATTTTGTAATTGAAAAAATAAACTATTGAATTATAATCTGATTACCATATTAGGGCCAACCGCTTCGGGAAAAACAAGTGTTGCCGCGCATTTAGCTGCTAGAATTAATGGCGAAGTAATTTCTGCCGATTCAAGGCAGGTATATCGGGGAATGAATTTGGGTACTGGGAAAGACATTGTTGATTATACTGTTGACGGGCAGGAAATCCCTTACCACTTAATTGATATTGTTGATGCCGGCTATCAATACAATGTATTTGAATTCCAACGTGATTTTCTGGAAGTTTTTGAAAAAGTTCAAACACGCAAAAAGTTTCCGGTTATTTGTGGCGGAAGCGGTATGTACATTGAAGCTGTGTTGAAAAATTATAAATTAATTCAGGTCCCTGTTGATGAAAAATTGAGGTCGGAACTGGAATTAAAAACCTTGGAAGAACTTATTTTAATATTAAAAAGTTATAAATCGGAACTCCATAATATTACCGATATTGTTAATGCTAAAAGGGCAGTGAGGGCTATCGAAATTGAAAATTATTACCAAAATAATCCTTCTGTTGAGATGCACATGCCTAAAATTGATAGCCTGAATATAGGTGTAAAATACGACCGGCTTTCGCGCAGGAAACGTATTACCGAACGCTTAAAACAACGGTTGGAGGAAGGAATGTTGGATGAGGTTCAATCACTTCTTAATTCTGGAATTTCGGCAGAGAACCTCATATATTACGGACTTGAATACAAATACATGACGCTTCATTTAACCGGTCAGATAACTTATAACGAGATGTTTGAGAAATTGAATATTTCAATTCATCAGTTTGCTAAAAGGCAAATGACCTGGTTCCGGGGAATGGAGCGGAAAGGAACCAGAATTTACTGGCTCGATGGGTATATGCCAATGGAGGAGAAACTGGACAGAATTATCCAATTAATGAATAAGTAAAATATAAGAGAATTACCTATCTCCCCAAACCAGCCGTGCTTTAATCAAATCAACATTATCCGATTGCCTTACAACACTACACAGGTGGTTGTTTGAATCCAATTCCTGCCTTTTTACACCAAGCAAATCATGTGGCATTCCTTCTTTCGAAAAATTTAATTCAAATTCGATCAGTTCATTTTTTTTATGAAAATCAAAACTGTAACTATCAATTATTCGTTCGATGTACCTTCCGGTATTAAAATGCTGGTTGATATCAATTTCGTTAAACAGTACCGGAGTAAAATTGATGGGTTTATCATTTTTGGGTGGTTTTACTTTTTGAGCATTGGCGTTAAATATACTCTCAGAATATTCGGCAAAATGTTTAAAATCACTGAGTCGTTGTATCCGTTTAGTTTGCAGGTCAATGGCCAGCCAATTACTGGTTGCTTCGATAATTGGATTTTTATCGGCATCTAAAAAATGGTAATCGCGGTAGCCATAAAATCCATCGGTGCCCCTCGACCATGTTGCGATGGTAAATTTTTCTTTCCATTCGGGGCGGCGTTTTATTTTTACAAGTAACCGCGATAAAACCCAAAATAAAGCATTTTCTTTAAGGTGTTCGTAACCAAATCCAAGTTTATTGGCATGTTCCCAGGCCATTTCCTGCATCTGATAAAACATAAATGAGGTGCTAAGTTTGCCAAATCGATTGATATAATATGATTTAGTTATATCGTCTTTAGAATATTTTGTTGTATCCATGAATAAACTTTTTTACAAATTTATTGTTCAATTTTGAAAAACACGCAGGTTTACCCACTTTTGCATAATATTTAATTTTCCATGAATAAAATTATCATAAAAACACCTGAACAAATTGAAGGTATCAGAAAAAGCTCAAAACTTGCTGCATCTTCTTTAAATTATATTGCTCCTTTTGTGGTGGCCGGAGTATCTACCGAGGAGTTAGACCAAAAAATTGATGAATACATTATTAAAAATGGCGCAATACCTGCAACGAAAGGGTACAGCGGCTACCCAAAATCGTGTTGTATATCGTTAAACGAGGTAGTATGCCATGGTATTCCCAGTGAAAATACAATATTAAAGGATGGAGATATTTTAAATATTGATGTCACTACTATTTTAGATGGTTATTTTGGCGATACTTCCCGGATGTTTAAAGTTGGAGAGGTGAATCAATCAGCCGAAAAGTTAATTGAAACAACATTACATTGCCTGAATTTGGGAATTCAACAAGTTTTTCCGGGTAATCGTTTTGGAAATATAGGATATGTGATTAATCGGTACGCCAAAGCAAAAGGTTATTCGGTAGTTTATGAATATTGTGGACATGGAGTTGGTATTAAATTTCATGAAGAGCCACAGGTTGACCATGCTTCTCGAAAAAACTCAGGGGAAATTATGAAGCCCGGTATGATATTTACCATTGAGCCAATGATTAACCAGGGAAGAGCAGGAACTAAAATTGATAAATTAGATGGATGGACAGCCCGAACAGCTGATAATAAATTGTCGGCTCAATTTGAGCATACTATTTTGGTGACGCAAACCGGATATGAGGTATTAACAGATGTAAACGGTGATTATGAAACGAGTGTAAATAGTTAATCAATTATATAAAATAAAAAAGCCTGAAATATTTTTTCAGGCTTTTTGTGAATATGGAGGGCAGGTATTACATCCAGTTTTTTTCATCGATCATCCAGTCTTCTAGTACTAATTTTTTATCTTCTAATTCTTGAAAGATTATTTTGCGTGTTCCAAAATTTGAGTTGTTTTGCATTAGTACTTCAGCATTCAGGTTTTGTTTTCTTTTATTTGGCCTATTATCGGTGTCAAAAGAACTTTCTTCAATCATCCAGTCTTCAAGGTTTAATGCTTCATCTGATTCTTCTTCAATTGAAAAGGTTGCAACTTCAAAACTGGCATCGTTGGTCATCCAGCTTTCCAATTCTAATGAATTGTCAACTTCGGTTTCTAAAATCTCGAAGGTGTTAAAGGTATTTTCGTTTAACATCCACTCTTCCAGGCTAAGTGATTCTTCTGCTTCTTCTGCATATTCGAATGTTGATGTTCCTTTTGAGTAGGTAGTTGCTTCTGCATCTGAAAAATTAGTTTCCTGAGTTTCTACTAATGCGATGGCTATTTCATTAAAGCTGGTGTCGAGAAGTAAATTTCTCCAGAAATTTTGAGCACTTACGGTATAAGTTAATAATACAAGGCTAAATAATACGGCTAAAGTTTTTAAGATTGTTTTCTGAGCATTGTTTGTTGTTTTCATGACTTTTCCTCCTGCTTGTTTTGTTTTAGTTTTTGTTTGCTTGAATTGTTTTTTGTTTTCTGATGTTTAATTGTTTTAACGGCTTTGTTTTTTATTCTGTTTTAATTGTTTTCACTTTTAAGACGCTTGCTTTTTTATTTCGTTACACTTTTATAGAACTTTATTTAATCAGTTACCTTTAATAACCCTGTTGTTTGTTATACAAATATAAGTATAAAAAATGGTACTATGCAACACAAAGTACTATAAATATTTTTAAAGCGTGAATAAAAATATTTAAACTTACAGCAAAGTGGTTGATAATAAACAGATTACGGCAATGTTAATTTTTTGTAAAAGGCATTAAATTTTTTATTGTTTTTTTTGAGTAGAGTCACTTATGAGCATAACATGAAAAAAAGATAGGTTGTGAAATGAATTTTGAAGTGAAAAAAGTTAGATTTTTTAGCCCATTATTTTTTCATTTAATTAGAATTGGTTTACCTAATTTATAGTGTTGAGGTTATTTTTATATGATTGTGTCAAATTTTTTGTCACTTGTCTTCCGGTCTAATTAGTTTTACAACTACCTTTGTGTTTAATAAAACTAGATATTTAAAATCTGCTGATGTCATTAATTATTGAAGAAAAAGATCTTGAGAAATTTATTATGGTTGGCGACCGGGTATTAATTAAACCTAAAAATCCGGAAAGTAAAACAAAGTCGGGTTTGTATTTACCTCCAACAGTTCAGGAAAATGAAAAAACACACAGTGGTTATGTTGTAAAAGTTGGCCCAGGTTATCCAATACCTGCTATGACCAATGATGAAGAGCCCTGGAAAGAACAAAAGGAAGAAGTTAAATATGTCCCGCTTCAGGCTCAGGTAGGAGACCTGGCAGTTTATTTAAACAAAAGTGGATACGAGATTGAATTTAACAAAGAAAAGTTTATCATCCTTCCACATTCAGCTATTTTAATGTTTATACGCGACGAAAACTTATTTAAGTAAGAACAAACAATAAAATCGGCTTATCAGACAGTTTTCAAAATTTTGAGTATTTTTGATTTGAGATAAAAAATTAGTAATGATTAATAACAATTCAAACTCATTATCAATAATAAGAGAGATTGCATGCAAGATAATACCAGACTGCAGGATTCTTCTTTTTGGGTCTCGTGCCAGAAAAGACAATGCTATTGATAGTGACTATGATTTTCTTGTTATTACCAAAGAAACAATAGATATCCGCAAAAAAAGAGCTCTTAAATCAGAGATGAGGAAAGAGTTAGCTCAATACAAAATCCCTGCTGATATTCTAATTCAAAGCGAAGACGAAATAAATTTGAAAAAAGAAATTACGGGTCACATTCTTAAACAAGTTCTAAGAGAAGGAATTGCTTTATGAACAAGGCTACAATAGATTTCATAAGACAATGGTTACTTAAAGCCAACGAGGATTTATTAGTAGTTGAAAAATTAACTGAATTTGAAATCATTGCGACTTCTTCTGTTTGTTTTCATTGCCAGCAGGCTGTTGAAAAATTTCTGAAAGCATTCTTAATTGCAAATGGAGTTGAAATTAAAAAAACTCACAACATAGAATACTTGCTTTCTGAATGCTCTGACATTGATAAAGATTTTGCAGATATTGATCCGAAAGAATTAAGTGACTTTGGGGTTGATTTACGGTACCCGGGAGATATGTATGTGCCAGACGAGGATGAAACATTAGAATACAAGAATTTAGCAATCGAGATTCAAGGTATTATTGAAATGAAAATTGATAAAATTGTAAAAGCAAATTAGCTTGCTATAAAAAAAGAATGGCGATTCAGAGTTTCTGAACCGCCATTCTTTTTTTATAAGGTAATTGTTATTTACAATCTTCGCAGGCCGAATATATGCCTTCAAATAATTCTTTCACATTGGTGGCAGCAACCGCCGAATACGCCACACGTAATAAGTTATTCAGATTAATTAAACCAATACTGTATTTTTCAATAAGTATATTCCTGATTTTTTCACCGTCTAATCCTTCGGCTAGTTTTACACACATAAAATAACCTGAATTGTAAGGAACAGCTGTAAAGTGTTTTTTATATTTTTCATCAGTTAAAGCCGCTTTTACCGCATCGTACCTTTGTTTCATGATAGCAAATTTCTCCTGTTTTTGCTGTTGGTACTCAGGA
Organism: Prolixibacteraceae bacterium; assembly: GCA_963666575.2. GTDB lineage: Bacteria > Bacteroidota > Bacteroidia > Bacteroidales > Prolixibacteraceae > JABMQB01. The sequence goes on along the minus strand of CAXXYG010000030.1, from coordinate 100,134 downwards.
CTGTTAAAGGCTTGCAGTAATAATGTTTGAGAAATGTTGGCAGAGTTTGAAATATTGCCACGAATAGCACCAGCTGTTTTTGATTCTAATGCAGTATATAATTCAGCATCGCCACCTTTTATACCATATGTCATAAAACCAACCCTGAATCCCCACACATAATCTTCTTTTGTTGGCCCGTCAACTTTTACAGCCAGTACATTTTTATGCAATTGACTCAGTGTAACAAAAATACTTTCCTGGGCGATACCTTCTTCATAAATTAGTCCAAAATAGGCATCATCGGTAATAACAACAATTTTATTACCTGCTTCGGCAGCTTCTTTTACAATTTGAGTGATAGCTGTATATTCATCTAAAGTGGGCGTATATCCTGACGGATTATTGGGGAAATTAAGTATAAGAACTTTTTTACCAATGGGGCCATCGTTAAGTTTTGTTTTAAATGCGTCGAGGTCGATGCCATTTCCCTTAAAAAAATTAAATTTAGTAAGGGTGGCGCCATATGAATGGTTGAGCGTTAAATTGTAATTCCCCCAAAACAAATCAGGAACAATCACTTCATCTTTTTCATCAAGGAACATATAACCAGCCATGCTAATTCCATGGGTTAAAGCATTGGTTACAACCGGCACACTGATTTCCTGATTTTTCAGAGAAGGATTTTTTTCATAAATCATACTTCTCCATTTGGCACGAATATCGGGACGTCCAAAACTTGGCGCATACGGGAATATTAACGATGGGTCCATACCAACTTTTTCAGCAATAGCTTCTAGTCGCATGGGTGAACCATCGTCTTCGATGGCTGCCCCAATGGTGGCATTTATTTTAGTCCCTTTAGCATCAGCTGTTTGTCCTAAAATTCCCTTTTTGGGGAAAAATATGTTTTTTCCTCGTTCAGATAAAAGATCAAAAATTACCGGATTTTTCTCTGCAATAATTTTGTTTAGTTCTTCAGCTTGTGGATTCATGTCCTAAAAAATTAGTTTTGCCAAAAGGCTTTATAATAATTAGATAATATTTCGGGTGCAAGATAAAAAATATTGAATAGAAATTAATTGTCACCTGTCAATTTGAAGGCATTCTTTAATAAATCCTAACAATGTGAATTTCCTATTTAATATTGAGCAAAGTTGAATTTCTTTTTGAGTTTATCAGGAATAAAAGGAGTTGATGTGAAAATTTCAACGAGTTGTTATGTTATACAGTACTCAGCCTATAATGCGTTGATGGTACAGAAGAGTTCTAATTTTAAATAAATTAGGTGTTTTTATTTTGTGATTAACTAAAATAATTATATTAAATTTAAGGGTTAAACCGTGTTAATCAACTGTTATGAAAATCCTTACCAAACATTTTTTCGTCGGAATTTTATTCTTATTATTTGCATGTGAGTCAGAAATAATTGAGTTTCCTCCACCCGATCCATTTTATCCAACAGTTTATTCAGCATTAAGTGCTCCTGAGATGGCTGAAAAATTAAATCTGCTAAATGAAATAAAAGATACTGCTGATGTAGTTGAGTTGGATCAGTTTGGATATGTTAATGTTACTAGTTTTTTCCCTGATACGTTTGTTTTTAATGCGCACAATATTAGGCAATTGTCTTTTGAAAAAATTAATCGGTATAGTTCATTTTTGGGTTTGAATAAATTACCTTATAATGAGTTTCAGGAGTTGTTTAATTTTCTTTTTCTTGTGACTGCATGGGATTTAAAAAGTAGTGATGATGGAGATGTGGATCAGTCAATTTTAGAATACTGGGATTATATAGAAGAAATTCTAATTTGTTCTATGCGCCAAAAATCCTTTAATAATTATGTATTAGAGTGGTCAGCAATAGAAATTTCATTTTTGGATGATAAAAAAGGAATGCGAATATATGGACAATGGTTTTCTGATATATATATTCCTGAGAATGATGCTATAAAATTAGATGATGCTTTAAATATAGTTATTCATGATTGTTATGATAAAATGCCCTCTGGAGAATTTTCTTTTAATATTGAATCGATGATTCAAAATAGTAGTAAGGTAATTCGGATTATAGATAAAAATGATGGATTTGAGTTTCGTATTTGTTGGAAGGTTCTATATCAAGGAGGTTATTATTATATTGACACCCAGACCAGTGAAATTCTTAAGGGGTATAGATATAGTTATTTGTAAATGGGAACAGGATAAAATTGGTTAACAAATCGTTAACACCTATTTTAGTGTTAAAAGCGTTTGATTCTATTGATTATCAATTGTGAATGCTTTATTTTTATGGTTAATTCTCTGAAAACCATAAATTAAAATAACCAGTAATGAAAAACCAAAAAATTCTTCCGTTTCTGTTAATGGCTGTTATAGCTGTTGTGATTTTTTCCTGTTCTCAAAAAAATAGTACCAATTGGCCGGGCTGGCGGGGCGAAAACCGCGATGCTAAAGTGGTTGGTTTTAAAGCTCCAACTACATGGCCTGCCGAATTGTCGAAAACATGGCAAACAAAGGTAGGGCTGGGCGATGCTTCTCCTTCGTTGGTTGATGGTAAAATATTCCTGCATGTTCAAATCGATTCAAGCGAAGTAGCAGTCTGCCTCGATGCTTTAACAGGAAAAGAAGTGTGGAGTACCGAATTAAATTTTGCACCAAAAATGAAAGGTGGCGGTGCATCACACCCCGGGCCACGAAGTACACCTGAAGTTGCCAATGGAAAAATTTTTATGTTAGGTGCCGGAGGTATTGTTTCGTGTGTTGATGCAACTTCCGGAAAAATAATCTGGCAAGAAAAAAATTACACTGAAGTTCCTGCGTTTTATACTTCTTTTTCGCCGTTGGTTGTGGGCAACCAGTGTATCGTACATTTGGGCGGCCACGATAATGGAGTTATTGTAGCATTTAATACCAGCGATGGTGAAAAATTATGGACAATTGAAGGAGAACCTTCAACCTATTCATCTCCTTTAATAATGAAAGTTGGTAGCGAAAATATTATCCTTCTGCAATCGGAAACTAACCTCTTAGGCCTTTCTTATGCAGGCGAACAATTGTTTACAATCCCTACTCCCGGCGAACGCCGTTTTTACAATTCTTCAACGCCGGTAATCGATGGAGATAATATAATATTAGCCGGACAAGGATTGGGAACAAAATCATATAAGATTTCAAAATCGGGTGATTCATATAGCTTTTCTGAGAACTGGTCGAATTCTGATTTGGGCGTTTCGTTTAATACTCCCATACTGAAAGAAGGTTATTTGTATGCCCATGAAGCCGGGATGGGGAAATTGTATTGTTTAAATGCATCAACCGGTGAAACCTGTTGGGCCGATACCGTAAAACAAGACCGTTTTGCATTGGCTTTAGATTTAGGTAAAGTAATTTTGACTTTACCTGCTACCGGCGAAATGGTCATTTATGAACCAAATCATGAAAAATATGTGGAAGTGGCAAAATATAAAGTTGCCGAAGCTCCTGTTTATGCTCATCCAATGGTAGTAGGCAATAATATCTTTGTTAAAGACAAGGAGGTATTAACCTGTTGGGCAGTCGAATAAAACAAAGTTATATAAATAAAAAGCCGGTTAATTGCCGGCTTTTTTTATACTTTAATAACTGCCAGAAGTATAAAAAACAAACCTATTGAAAAAATCATAAGTAGTATTTTAAAAAGTTTAATATGCCTTTTTTCTTTCCATTCAAGAATAAAAGTGATACAAGCCAATACTCCTGCAAGTATTAAACCCCAGTATATAGGAAGCAATTTTGCCTGCATTGGAAGGCCCGGAATATCTAATCCTGTTTCTTCCATTTCCTGGCTTATAATTTCATCGGGCGACAAGAAATTATTAAAAACAAAATAACCGCTACTTATGGCAAAAATGGAAAATAATGCCAACACAATAAAAAATAAAGACCCTAACAAACCAAACACTTTTTTGTGTTCTACCCAACCGTATATTATTACCACTAAACCTACAAAAATGACCCATTGAGGAATAGAATACAAAAAGTAAATAGCCATAATTAGTAATATTGATTGAACAAATGTGTTAATTTTTCATTAAAGAAAAAAAGAATCTTTAAATGGAGATGATTATTGTTATTTTTGAATTTTAATTTTTAACTGAGGATTTTGTGAAGAAACTGGAAATCAACCCAAATGCCAGGGCTCTTATTTTTGACCTTGATGGAACTATAGCCGATACAATGCCGGTACATTTTATTGCTTATAAACAGATACTTAAAGAATATGGGATAGATTTTACCGCTGAATTATTTGATTCGCTGGCCGGAATTCCAGCGGTGGGGACCATTCGAAGATTAAATGAAATTTTTGGTACAACAATGGATCCTGAAAAAGTTGGTTTTTTAAAGGAAAGGGAATATGAGAAGGAAATGCATTTAATGAAACCTGTTAATCCGGTAATTGAAATTATAAAAAAATACCATGGAAAAATGCCCATGTCAATCGGTACTGGCGGGTATCGAAGGTTGGCCTGGAAATCGCTTGAGATTATTGGAGTGGATTCTTATTTTGATATTCTTATTTCAACTGAAGATGTTGAACATTCAAAACCACATCCCGAAACATTTTTAAAATGTGCCGAAAAAATGAATGTTGACCCAAAAGATTGCCAGGTTTTTGAAGATGGTATTCTGGGTATGCAGGCAGCACAATCGGCAGGAATGATGGCTGTAAATGTTACCGGCTTTTATAAAGTAACTATTGGACATTAATATTTATTACGATGTATAATAAACGAAGAATGGCTTGTAAAACAATTGTTGGTTTTTTGGCTGTGATGGTTTTTCTATTTTCATGTAATCCTGAAAAAAGAAAAGCACAAAAAAATTTAACGGTAGTGTTTTACAATGTCGAAAATCTATTCGATTTAAAAGATGAACCAAATAAACAGGATGAAGAATTTACACCCGATGGAACAAAAAAATGGGACCAGCATCGGTATCAGAAAAAACTAGAAGACCTTTCAAAAGTATTGAGTTCGATTAATGAAGAAGAGTTACCCGAAATTATTGGCCTGTGCGAAGTTGAAAATAAACAAGTGGTGGAAGATCTGGTTAAAACAGGCGCTTTGTCGGTTGGAAATTATGAAGTTGTGCATTTCGAAAGCCCCGATTTTAGAGGGATAGATAATGCTTTAGCCTACCGCCCCGATGAGTTTAAAATTCTTGATTCGGTTCCTATAAATGTAACTTTTCAGAATGAACCGGATTATGTAACCCGTGATATTTTATATGTAAAAGGGCAAACTCTTAACAAGGAAGTATTCCATATTTTTGTGAACCATTGGTCATCGCGAATTGGTGGGACTGAGAAGTCAGAACCCAATAGAATTTATGTCGCATCGTTGGTGAAAAATAAGGTTGATTCAATTTATTCTGCCGAAAAAAATCCAAATATTATAATAATGGGCGATATGAATGATGAACCCATTAATAATAGTTTATTTAATACAATTGGGGCAAAAGATATAACCGAGGAGCCCAATGCTCGGTTAATTAACCTGATGTTCGATGTTGATAAACAGGATTTGGGTTCATACAACTACAGGGGTAATTGGAACATGCTTGATAATATAGTTGTTTCACAAAATCTTCTTGACGACAAGGGTTTTGGCTGTTTTGAAAAGCAAGGATTTGTTTTTCAGCAGCAATGGATGGAATTTAAAAATCAAGAGGGTGAAATTTCTCCCAACCGGACTTATGGTGGCCCAAATTATTATGGAGGGGTCAGCGACCATTTTCCTGTATATATCAAACTTAAGAGGTAATTACCAGTTTAAATCATCGCAAATAGATTGTGTAAAAACATGGTCGATATTCACCTTTATCCGGCCATCAGGCAAAAAGCTTGATGTTATACTGCGCGATTCATTGGGGTGCGTATACTCCCCTTTTGCATTAAACTCTGTCCAAATTGTTGTATATTCATATTGATTTTTCCAAATTAGGCGGTAATCATATTGGGTATTAGGTAGTGCTAATAAATTTGCTACTCCCCCAGCCATATTAACGCCTTGCCATGGATCTGATGATCCTGTAATTTTGAATTCTGCATTGTAAGTTGGTGCTACTGCAATAGTTGGAGTATTAGAGCAATACCCTACTAAAACAATTTGGTATTCATTATAATTTGGTTCTGCTTCAACAGTTACGGTGGCACTTCCCTCGCAAAAATTATCGATATTCAGATTTGGGATAGGCTTAAATGAGGGATTGTTGTCGCGGAAAACTAAAGTTACCGGAATGGCAGGTGTGTTTTCAACTGTAATTGTTTCTTCAGGGAAATTTCCCGAAAATTTAATTGATGAAATTAACTGAGGAGGAACCTGGCGGTCATACACATCAGCAGTGATTGAAAAACTGGAAATAACAGAAGATTTAAAAGTTAAATTTGTGCCAGTTGTGCACAATGTTTGACCTGAGGCTTCAGCCAATTTATATGTTTCGCCCAAGGCAGTAAAAACTTTTACGGTATCAATAAAAGTATCACTACTATCTGATAATTCTATAAATCCAAAATAATCAGGAGCCGGAGGATTTGGATGTGCTATCATTTTTACAGTTCCACCATTTAATCCTTTGACCAAAGTTCCAGCCACTTCTATTGTTGCCAAATTACCATTTTCAAGGAGTTGAAAAATGACATTTTTGCTAATTCCATTATCTTTAATAAGCTCAATCCATGGTTGATAATTTGAAACTGATTGTGTGGATATATTTATAAAATTTAATGTATCTGAATAATAAGCAGCCATTACTTCTTTTGATGAGTGAAACATCAGGCTATCTGATTGGTCTGTAAATTTAAGAAGGCTCGATAAAGTAATTTCGTAATTGATTGTATAAGGACCGGGGTCGGCCGACAATGATTTGGTACCACCTGAAGAAACTCCAAAAATAAATGTTGTATCACCGTCTTCAGTTGAAATGGTGCCACCGTAAATGTCTTCTTCCTGGTCGCTAATTTTCGATAATTGTATTTCAACAGTTTTGATTCCTTTTTCCATAAATTGAACGCCTTTCGACATTGGCAGGTAATCTTCAGCCACTACATTTACAGTAAATTCAAAAGGATCAGATTCTGAATAATCAATATTTGGATCAACAGTTAATTCCAATTGCCCAATCGAAGTTGAATAATTGCCTTCTTTTAATCCCCCAAACGTAACAATGTCGTTGGCATTTTTACCTGAAAATGAAATTCCAGCATCTGTTGTAATCAGCGATCCATCAGCAGCATCAATTAAATTATATGTTACCCTTGTTGTAAAAAAATTAAGGTCGACAATTAATACATTAATATCCTCACCAGTTTCTTTGTCGGTTAACGGATCATCAAATAAATCACGGCAGCTACTTGCAATAAGCAATGTTGTTACCAATAAGATTAACTGGAATAATCTATATTTTATATTATTTCGCATCTTTCAGAATTTTCAATTATTAAAATAATTTATAAGATAAGCCAAATTTAATAACCGGGTAAATTCGGTAACCGGACAGTTGATTTTCATAAAATTCTTTCTGCCCGTGAGCGGGATCAGCCGTAGGAGTTAATAATCCGGTGGCTTGTATCGAAACTTCAGGGGATCCTAAATAATAACCTCCTAATTCAAAATTAAAAGCAACGCGTTTTTTCACACCCAGATTATGCCCTAAGCCTATACCAAAATAGGGCGAAATTTTCATTGCAGGTTCTATATTGATTGCAAAGTCACCTATTTTCTCCTTTGGAATATAAATGTCTCCATATTTCATTTCACTGGCAGCAACACCGGTAACTTTGGGATTAAATAAACTAAAACCAATACCTCCCGAAAGGTATAAGAATTGAAAAAGATTATAATCGAGAAGCAATGAAATACCACCTGTTTTATAATGTAATTTTGAATCGTAATTTATATCTTTTTCTTCAATAGTAAAATTGTAATTAAATTTTAAACTCTCATATCCCGCTTTGATAGCGATTTTATTTCCCAGGGAATAAATGAGGTTTCCGCCAATACCGTTGGTCGAAGCATATATTCCTAATGCCATTTCCCGAGGTTTTATTAGAGGAATATCCAATCCGGTTTTTTCCTGGGCCCCTAGTGTATTTAAACAGAGTAGGATAATAAAAAGTGGTAATAGGATTTTATACATTCTTATTATTTTATGTTCAATTTTTGTCAATCTTTCTATTTACAAATATCTATATTATTTAAACAAACAAGAACTAGGTTTTCTCTTATTTTTTTAATCAATTTCCCTTACTGTAAAAATTTAGTATCGATTGTATTTACAGAACGTTATATTTGTCGTTTAAATATGTTGTTCTCGTATAAGTGATTATTGAAGTTGAATTTTTCAATAGTTGTATTGTTAGTAATAAAACAGATGGATTTTAAAATTGTTTCAGAATACCAGCCCACTGGAGACCAGCCACAAGCAATTGAACAGTTAATTGAAGGGCTTGTTGGTGAAGAAAAATTTCAGACATTACTTGGTGTGACAGGTTCGGGTAAAACGTTCACCATAGCAAATGTGATTGAAAAAGTACAAAGGCCAACACTTATTTTGAGCCATAACAAAACCTTAGCAGCTCAGTTGTACAGCGAAATGAAACAATTTTTCCCTGATAATGCCGTCGAATATTTTGTGTCGTATTACGATTATTACCAGCCTGAGGCTTATTTGCCGGTTTCAAATACCTATATCGAAAAAGACCTGTCAATTAATCAGGAAATTGAAAAATTACGATTAAGTGCAACCTCAGCCTTGCTTTCAGGAAGGCGAGATGTTATTGTTGTGTCGTCGGTTTCCTGTTTGTATGGTATTGGAAATCCCGAAGATTTTCATGCTAATATTACCAATATATCGGTGGGGCAAACTATTTCGCGTAATGTTTTTTTAAGGCTATTGGTTGATGCTTTGTATTCACGAAGTGAAGTTGATTTTCAACGGGGGAATTTTCGGGTGAAAGGTGATACGGTTGATATTTTTTTAGCCTATGGCGACATAGCTTACCGAATTATTTTTTGGGGCGATGAAATTGAAGAAATACAATCATTTGACCCCGTTTCGGGTTATGCACTCGAAAAAATGGATGTGGCTGTAATATTCCCGGCAAATATATTTGTAACAACCAAAGAACGTTTAAATTCTGCCATTCGCCAGATTCAGGATGACTTGGTTGGGCAGGTTGACTTTTTTAAGGAGATAGGCAAACCATTGGAGGCTAAACGGATTCAGGAACGTGTGGAGTACGACATGGAAATGATGAAAGAGTTGGGTTATTGTCCCGGCATCGAAAATTATTCGCGCTATTTTGACGGGCGTACTGCAGGAACCCGCCCCTTCTGCTTGCTTGATTATTTCCCCGATGATTTTTTAACTGTCATCGACGAAAGCCATGTTACCCTTCCTCAAATCAGGGCAATGTTTGGTGGTGATTATTCGAGAAAAGTTAATTTGGTAGAATATGGATTCCGACTACCGGCAGCAATGGATAACCGGCCACTAAAATTTGAAGAGTTTGAGAGTACCATCAACCAGATTATTTATGTAAGTGCCACCCCAGCCGATTATGAGCTGGCAAAATCGGAAGGTATTATAGTTGAACAAATTATTCGTCCTACAGGATTGCTTGACCCAATAATTGATGTGAGGCCAAGTACCAATCAGATTGATGATTTGATGTTTGAAATTAATGTGTGTATTGAACGTGGAGAAAGAATATTGGTAACAACCCTAACAAAACGAATGGCCGAAGAATTAAGCAAATACCTTGCTAATATGGGTGTTAAAACCAGGTATATTCATTCAGATGTTGTTACGCTTGAGCGGATTGAAATTATGGAAGGTCTGCGCAAAGGCGAGTTTGATGTTTTGGTTGGGATAAACTTATTACGCGAGGGGCTGGATTTACCTGAAGTTTCGCTAGTGGCAATTTTAGATGCTGATAAAGAAGGTTTTTTACGTTCCGAAAGGTCATTGACTCAAACAGCGGGTAGGGCAGCACGTAACCTGAATGGGAGGGTTATAATGTATGCCGATAAAATTACCGGTTCGATGCAGCGGACCATTGACTCGACCAATTACCGCCGCGAAAAACAATTAAAATATAACGAAGAGAATGGTATTACTCCGGCTCAAATTGTAAAACCATCGCGCGAAATTGTTGGATACGGATCGTCATTTGGTTCCCAAATGAAAGCCTATTCGGGAGCTGGGAAAGCCGATATTGCTGCCGATCCTGTTGTTCAGTACATGAGCCAGGATGCATTGCAAAAAACAATTGATAATACAGAAAAATTGATGAAAGCCGCAGCCAAAGAACTCAACTTTATTGATGCTGCTCAGTTAAGGGATGAAATGTTTCGTTTGAAAGATTTGCTGAAGGCAAAAAGGGATGCGCAAACCTAATTTGATGATTATATTTGAGCTTTAATTTCCGAATTGTAAAGTAATAAGTAATTAATACCAATTTATTTCCGATTTGTTACAATAAACCTATTTTTGTAGCGCTTAAAAATAAATTATTAAAAACTAATTGATGATCGATTTGATTCAAAATATAAAACGGGCACTTATAAATCCCGTAAAATTTTGGAACCATAAAAATAGCAAAGAAATAAAAAGTGAAAGTTTATTTTTAAAAGGGTATCTACCACTGGTAATAACTGTTTTTGTTGCCGTTTTTATTGGAACTTGGTTTAGTAGTAGCCATTTTTACGTAGGATTTGCATTCTTTAAAGCCTTGCGCGAGATTATTTTATTGGTGGTGCAGTATTTTGTGTCAATCTATTTAATAAATGAACTGGTACGTACTTATGGAGGCGTAAAAAATAAAAAAGCAGCCGAAAAGCTGGTCTTTTTTTCCTTCCTGCCATTACTCCTGATTTCATTTATTTCAGGCTTAATTCCTTCACTATATATCATATATGTGTTGAGTGCTTATGGGATTTATATATACGCAACCGGAGCAAAAAAATTGTTTTCTATACCTGAAGAAAAATTTAGCCGATTTATATTGATTTCAGTAATTCTGTGTTTATTTGTTTTCGGATTTTTAAGTGTGTTTCTTTGGAAAGTATTTATAGCATTTTATTAAAAAATGGCACATCGATCAGCAAATATTAATATCAAAAACCGGAAGGCTACTTTCGAGTACGAAATAATTGAATCGTTTGTCGCCGGGCTACAGCTGGTTGGGACAGAAATTAAATCAATTAGAGGAGGTAGAGTTAACCTGGGGGAATCGTATTGTCAATTTAAAAATGGCGAGCTTTATGTTATAAATTTACACATTGCCGAATACGAGTTTGGAACGTGTAATAATCATATCGAAAGGCGTGACAGAAAATTGCTACTGAATAAAAAAGAACTTCAAAAACTCGAAAAGAAGGTAAAAGAGTCGGGTTTTACAATGATATCGTTACGGTTGTTTGTGAACGATAGAGGTTTGGCCAAGCTGGTTATTGCTTTGGCTCGAGGTAAAAAAACCTACGATAAACGGCAATCACTAAAAAGTAATGATGCCAAGCGTGAAATGGACAGGGCTATGAAAGCCTAAGGTTTATATTTTTACAGACAATTTTGTTTTTATACCGTTTGCCAGCGAGTGGTTGTTGTATAAACCTCGGCATAATCATTATTTAATTCTGTGTTTTCCTGATTATTACTTTTTTCTCCACAGTTATTAGTTGGCTGACTTACAATAGAGAAAAAATTCTTTAATGTACATTTCAGATAATGTGTGAAATTTTTTAAATTTTTCATGGTATTAATTTTTTAAGTTAAATTATTGATCTTCTGATTGATCTTTTTGTGTTTCTAAATCGTACAGTTTTTTAAGTAAAACTGCTACGTTCGAATACATGGAAGTATTCTGAATGATAATGTTATCGGGTAGTTTGAGATAAGCCGGAGTGAAGTTCCATATGGCTTTTATCCCCCATTTTACCATGTCTTCGGCTGTTTTTTGAGCCACAGCTTCGGGTGTGGTTAATATGCCAATTGATACATCTAATCGTTCAACCAGGTCTTTAAATTTGTTTAAGTGCAATACCTGTACATTTCCTTTTAAAGTACCAATTTTATTTTCATCGACATCAAAAGCAGCAACTATTTTAAGTCCAAATCCCTGGCCCGATTGATAGGTCATTATCGCTGATCCAAGGTTTCCGGCTCCAACTAAAAATGCTTTGTTTATGCGGTTAAGCCCCAGGAAATTTTCAATGGTGTGAATTAATTCATAAGCATTGTAACCTATGCGTGGAGTTCCTTTTACTCCTGTATATGCAAGGTCTTTAACAACTTGTGTCGGATCGTAGTTTAAATCTTTACCCATAACCGGTGCCGAAATATTCAACAATCCCTTTTCGCACACTTTCCCTAAATAGTGTAAATATATCGGCATCCTTCGCAAAGTTGGCTCCGGTACGTTGCCTTTCATTTTATATTTTTCACTATCGTTTTGCATAATTTAAAAATACTACTTTAATTGATGATTCAAAGATAATAAAATTATTTATAATAAAGAAATAATTCTTTATTGAATTAGTGATTTCTTAACACATAATTTTATACCGAAACAGAGTTGGATGTTTAAAAGTTGATTTTTTTTATTCATTATTAAATATCAATACGGTTATAAACTAATAAAGGTTTTAGGAGAACCGTTTCTCAAGAATTAAACTACCTCAATATTCTTAGGTGGAATAAAACTTTTGCCTTTGTATTTTAAAAACAGGTTGGCAACAGCAAGTGTATCTTTTTCGCAATAGCGGATAATACGTTCAAGGTTTTTATCATTGTAATAAACTCCTGCAACTTCACTTCCATCAATATCATCTTTAGGAGTGGGGATTTTAAAAATGTCGCATAATAGGGCTAATGACGTATAATGTTTATAATCGCCGAATTTCCATAGCTGCAATGTATCTATTAAGAGGTCTTTTACTTCCCATGGTTTTGCGCCTGCAATATCTAAGATACGTGGTAATTTTAATCCATTAATAATTGTACGGCGTGCTATGTAGGGGTAGTCAAATTCTTGCCCATTGTGAGCACATAGGCGTTTTTTGCCTTTAGCTGAAAATTTTTCAAGGGCATTACAAAATTCTGCTAATAGTTTTTTTTCGTCTTCGTCGTAAAACGATTTTACCTTAAAATGAGGTTCTCCGTTTTTTTGGAATATGTAACCTGCCGAAATACAAATGATTTTACCAAATTCAGAATAAATCCCTGCCCGTTTGAAAAGTTCAGGTGCGGAAGTGTTTTCATCCGTCTGAAAACTCATTTTCTTTTCCCAGTGTTTTTTAAGATTATCGGGCATATCACTAAATACGGGCCATTGTGGTACAGTTTCAATATCAATAAAAAGTATTTCTTCCGAAGGGTAATTTTCAAGCATTTTACTGGTTTTTAGTTTGCAAATTCTGCTGAATAAAATTTGTCAATATATTAATAGCCACCTGGTTTTTACCACCTTGTGGGACAATGATGTCGGCAAACCGTTTGGTGGGTTCAATAAACTGGATATGGCTGGGGCGCACTGTTTTTTTATAACGGGTTAATACCTCTTCAACATTTCGGCCGCGTTCAAGCATGTCGCGCTGAATAACACGTGTTAACCGAATATCCGAATCACAATCGACAAATATTTTAATGTCCATCAAATTCCGAAGCGATTCATCAGCAAGGCATAAAATCCCTTCCACTATTAAAACATGCCTGGGTTCGATTTTTTTAAATTCACCGGTTCGTGTACATGTCAGAAATGAATAAACCGGTTCATCTATTGTTTTGCCACTTTTGAGGTTTTTAATATGTTTTACCATTAAATCAAATTCGATGGAGTTGGGGTGGTCAAAATTAATGGCTTGCCTTTCTTCCAGCGGAAGGTGGCTGCTGTCATAATAATATGAATCGTGAGAAAGTACGGTAACCTCTTCTTTCTGAAACTGTTTAATAATTTTGTTTACTACTGTTGTTTTACCCGAGCCAGTTCCTCCTGCTATTCCAATTATCAACATATGTTATCCGATTATGTAATTATTCCGTAAATTTATTTTCAAAATAGGGCGCTTACAAATAAATTGTATTTTCGCACCTGTTTACTAAGATACAAATAAACGAAAAGTTATGATCAACCATGTAGTACTTTTTAGCCTGAAAAAATTTCCGGTTGAAAAGAAAAAGGAAGTATTATCTGAATTAAAAATTTTGCTTGAAAGTTTAAAAGAAAAAATTGAAGAAGTTAAATACCTGGAAATAGGTTTAAACTACCAATTTGAGGCAAAAAGTTACGATATTTGCCTTATTTCACATTTTGAATCAATTGAAGCTCTTGATCGGTACCGTATTCACCCCGAACATTTAAAGGTGGTTGAGCGTATTAATGAAACAACTGAGGCCCGGGCTGCTGTCGATTTTGAGTTTTAAGAGTGAATAAAACAGAATTACAAAAGAGTTTTTTTGATGAATGAATTATATCCGCTGAAGTTTAAGCCACAACATTTTGAAAAAATTTGGGGCGGGCAAAAGCTTAAAACAGTATTAAATAAAGATTTTGGAAATTTACCCAATAGTGGTGAAAGCTGGGAAGTGTCGGCTGTTAAAGACAATGTTTCGGTAATAGCAAATGGATTTTTAAAAGGAAATACTCTTCAGGAGTTGATTGAAATATACATGGCCGACCTGGTTGGTGAAAAAACATTTACAAAATTTGGTGAAGAGTTTCCATTGCTTATAAAATTTATTGATGCACAAGATGACCTTTCTATTCAGGTCCATCCAAATGATAAATTATCTGCCGAAAGGCACAAAGCATTTGGCAAAACTGAAATGTGGTACGTTGTTCAAGCCGATGATGGTGCCAAATTAAATGCAGGTTTTAATCAGGAAATGGACAAGGAAAAATACCTTGAGGCTGTTAACTCTGGTAAAATCATGGACATCTTAAACTTCGAAGAAGTAGCTGAGGGAGATGTGTTTTTTGTTCCTGCTGGGCGTGTGCATGCCATATGTAAGGGGATTCTGGTAGCTGAAATTCAGCAAACCTCTGATGTAACATATCGGATTTATGATTTTGAACGGAAAGATAAAGATGGGAACGAACGTGAACTTCACACTGAGCTCGCTATCGATGCCATCGATTTTAAAAAAGTTGAGGCTTATAAAACCAACTATACGGTTAAAAATAATGAACCTGTTGAATTAGCAAGTTGCCAGTATTTTACAACTAATTTGTTAACCTTCGACAAAGTTATTAAAAAGGACATTTATTCGCTCGATTCGTTTGTGATTTATATGTGCCTTGAGGGGGAATTTACTATTGAGTATAGTAATGGCTCAGAGGTTATTGGTAAAGGTGAAACAGTTCTAGTTCCTGCTGCCTTAAATTCATTTCAGTTAAAACCAAATTCAGGGAAAATAAAGGCCCTTGAAGTGTATATAAAAAACTAGTTTATGGAGGTAAAACAGGCTCGATTTGTAATTAGCAATACTGAATTATCAAAATGCCCGGCACCTAAAATTCCGGAATATGCTTTTATTGGCAGGTCGAATGTCGGGAAATCGTCATTGATAAATATGTTGACTAATAGTACTTCGTTGGCAAAAATTTCGGGTCGGCCGGGTAAAACACAGCTGATTAACCATTTTATAATTAATGAATCGTGGTATTTAGTCGATTTGCCGGGGTATGGATATGCCAAACTTTCAAAATCGGCCAGAAAAAGCCTTGAAATATATATTCGGAATTATGTCCTTCAGCGCGAAAACCTCTATTGCCTTTTTGTGTTAATTGACATACGGCATGAACCTCAGGTAATTGACCTTGAGTTTATGGAGTGGTTGGGATTAAAACAAATTCCATTTGCAATGGTTTTTACTAAAGCCGACAAATTAAAAGCCTCAACTATCGAAAATAATGTTGCTGTATATATCGAAAAGTTGTTTGAAAAATGGGAAGAAATTCCTACTTATTTTATTTCATCAGCAACATCGGGCGAAGGGAAAAAAGAGATTTTGGGATTTATTGAAGAAATAAATGCCCAGCCAGTATAGTCATTTAGTTCGTACATTAATTTATTTTAAGTTGTATAGTTACGCCATATAAAAATGGTAAAGTTTTTTATCTTTGCAGCGATTTTTAGCTACAGAAAATGAAAAGTGACATGTCAAAAAAAATCCATCCATTAAAAATTTTCACAGGTAGGTCTACCCACCATTTAACCGAGAAAATATGCGATAGCCTGGGAGTTGATTTAGGTTTATCGGCATGCCCGGTTTTTTCAGATGGTGAGTTTGAGCCTAGTTTTGAAGAAACAATAAGGGGGAGCCACGTTTTTATTGTACAATCAACTCCGCCACCTTCTGAGAATTTGATGGAGTTGTTGTTAATGATTGATGCCGCTAAGCGTGCAAGTGCCTATAAAATTATTGCAGTTATTCCTTACTTCGGATTTGCCCGGCAAGACCGGAAAGATAAACCAAGAGTATCTATAGGTGCAAAATTAGTAGCTGATCTGTTATCGGCCGCTGGTGTCGATAGAGTGATAACTATGGATTTACATGCCGATCAGATTCAGGGATTCTTTAATGTCCCGGTTGATCATCTGTATGCGTCTGCTAATTTTATTCCTTTTATTACTAAAATGGGGCTTAACGATATTGTTATTGCTTCGCCTGATGTTGGAGGAACAAAAAGAGCCAATACTTATGCCAAAATGTTGGGCACCGATATGGTAATTTGCCATAAGTCGAGGGCAAAAGCCAATGTAGTAGGTAATATGACCTTAATTGGTGACGTAAAAGGTAAAGATGTTATTATTGTTGACGATATGATCGATACCGCTGGTACCATTACCAAAGCTGCCAATTTGATGAAAGATGATGGTGCAAAAAGTGTTAGGGCTTTTGCAGCACACGGTTTATTATCCGGCCCAGCTGTTGAGCGCATAGATAATTCTGCTTTGGTCGAAGTCTATTTTACTAATTCTATCCCACAGAAAAATACATCACCAAAAGTGAAATATATTTCTGTTGCTGCTGCTTTTGGTGAAGCAATTGAAAGAGTCTATAAAAATCAATCTATTAGTTCGTTATATTACGGTTAATTGTTATATTTGCACCGCTTTTTAAAGGTACAGCCTTGAGGTTATGCATGCTGTTTGCCCTTTTATAATAGAGGGAGGACTGAGTACCATAATTAATAATTAAATTTTTTAAAATGAAATCAGTAGTAATTAAAGGAAAGTTAAGAGACGCAATTGGTAAAAAAGATGCCAAAAAATTAAGAAAAGAAGAAAATGTACCATGTGTATTGTATGGTGGTGAAGAACCAATTCATTTTTATGCGCATTTTAACGAATTCCGCAAAGTAATTTATACTCCCAGTGTCTATTTAATCGATATTGATATTGACGGAAAAGTATATAAAGCCTTAATGCAGGATACACAATGGCATGCAGTTCATGAACAATTATTGCATGTTGATTTCCTAAGTGTTTTGGATGATAAAAAGATAAAAATTGAAGTTCCTGTAAAAACTGAAGGATTAGCTGTAGGTATTAAAGCAGGTGGTAAATTAATATCTAACCTCCGAAGGTTAAAAGTAAAAGCCTTTGCTAAAGATTTGCCTGATACAATTAACATTAATGTTGAATCACTTGGGATCGGCCAAAATGTTAAAGTTGGTGATTTAAAGGTTGATAATGTTGAGTTTTTAGATAATAACTCAAGTGTGGTTGTAGGTGTTGCTATTACCAGGTTAGCTAAAGCTGCTTTGGCTGCTGATGAAGCTGAAGAGGCTGAAGGTGGAGAAGAAACAACTGAAGAAGTTGCTGCTGAATAAATAACTTAAAAAGTATTATTTTGAAATACCTGATTGCCGGACTTGGCAACATAGGGAAAGAATACGAAAATACACGCCATAATATTGGCTTTAAAATATTGGACGCTCTTGTTGATGCGTCCAATATTGGTTTTAAAGACAAACGTTATGGATTAGTATCAGAGTATAATTATAAAGCCCGAAATTTTATTCTTTTAAAACCAACTACTTACATGAATTTAAGTGGTAGGGCAGTAAATTATTGGCTTCAGAAAGAAAAAATTCCCATCGAAAATTTATTAGTGCTGGTCGATGATATTGCTTTGCCTTTTGGCACTGTCAGGATGCGTGCCAAAGGTGGTGATGGAGGCCATAACGGATTACGAAATATCAACGAGGTACTTGGAAGGAATGATTATGCGCGCGTTAGGTTTGGTATTGGTGATAGTTTTCATTCCGGATTTCAGGTTGATTACGTTTTGAGTAATTGGGATAAACAAGAAGAAAAAGAATTGCCGGAAAGTATTGATACCTGTATTAAAATGATCCAAAGTTTTGGGACGGTTGGTGTCAGTAGAACGATGAATTTTTTTAATAAGCGGAAAAACGATGGCTGACCAGGTACGCGTAGATAAATGGTTGTGGGCGGTCAGGGTTTTTAAAACCAGAAGTGCCGCTACTGAAGCTTGCCGGAAGGGACATGTTACAATAAGTGAGTTGCCGGCAAAACCATCCCGTGAGATATCAGTTGGATCTGTTGTAAAGGTCCGCAAATCGCCGGTTGTGCATTCATTTAAAGTTTTAGCACTTGCTGAAAAAAGAATGTCGGCAAAACTGGTTGAAAATTTTGCTACTGATGTTACTCCAAAAGAAGAACTTGAAATTCTGGAAGTACAAAAAAATATGCTTTGGTTTAACCGTGAAAAAGGAACTGGGCGACCCACTAAAAAAGACCGTAGAGATATCGACCGTTTTATTGATTAGAATATTACCATGATAATAGCACAACAGAAAAAAAAAGAAAACATTGCTGAATATATTCTGTATTTATTTCAAATAGAGGATCTTATCAGGGCTTTTAGTTTTGATCTGGAAAAAATTAATTCCTCTTTGGTAAATAATTATCAAGTTGATGAAACTACCAAAAAAGAAATTGCCAGTTGGTATGAAAACCTGGTTTTAATGATGCAAAAAGAACAAATTGGAAAATCCGGGCATCTTCAGTTTATAAAAAACCACATCAACGAATTAAATGAATTTCACTTAAAAGTTGTCGATTCTGAGGCTTCTTATAAAACTCTTGTGGTTGCCACTTCCGGATTAATAAATGAATTCAGGCAAAAATCTGATACAAAAGCCAACGATATTGAAACAATATTTAGTGCTCTTTATGGGTACATGATGTTAAAAATCCAAAAGAAACAAATTACCGGTGCTACGCATGATGCGATGGCTCAGTTCGGGAAATTGCTGGCACATTTGTCAGCTCTGTTTAAAGAATTTGAAAAAGGAAACATCCAATTATAATTCGATATCGGTAGGGAAAAAGGCGAATTCTTTTTTATCAGGTAATCGGCAATTTTTACTGGTTCCGAACCAGGTTTTCCTGTTTTTCGCAATAAAACTATATATTTTATCCCTGATTTTTTTAGGGATGATCGTAAATATGCGGCCAATGTTCCAGGGGAAAGGTAAATGTTTTAATATTTCGACAAAAGCATCTGATTTTATATAAACGTGGTTTTGTTGAACATATATGACTGAATCAATTGTTTTTGAGATTCTATAAAAACCAAGAATTTTTTGACCTGCTATTGATTGTAAAGAGATAAAATTAAACTGCTTTTTTTTATCGGCACGGATAATAAATTTGATGGAGTGATTACATAAATTGCAATACCCATCAAATAAAATAATGGATTGAACTGAGTTTGTATTATTTTCTTTTAGCATTCTGTAAATTAAAACAAAATGATGTATCAGAAGTTCAGGTTTGTAATTTAACAGATAGTAACTAACTATTTATTAGTCTTATAATCTTCAATCAACCCTTCAGTTAACCATTTTGCCAGTGCTTGCCGGTTATCAGGTAAAATAAAACGTTGTTGGTCGCGGTAGTGGTTTATGTTTCCTAATTCAATATACAGAGCCACAGGCCATGTGTTGCGAACCATATATAGGTTTCGTGTTGAAACGGTACCATGGTAACCACGGTTGGGTTGGTGAGTGTCGTATTTTTTCTGAAATGTTTTTTGGAGGATCTTTGTTGCACGCATACCAGTTTTACTTCTTTTATCGTGGTAAAAAAATACGTCAATATTTTCACCCTTACTGCGCGAATCAACGTGTAGGGCAATCATTCGCTGAAACGATCCTCTGTGTTTCTGATACAGTTTGTTAACAGCATTTTTTCGTTGTTTTAACCTTTTGGTTTGGTTAAGAGGGATGGTTGAGTTGGGGTAACATACTTCATCCTTATCAACTTTTAGGAAACTGTCGTCACGGATCCCGTCGTTTGGATCGCGTGTGATGACATAAACCGTTGCCCCTTTTTCAATCAGGGATTTAGCTAACCTTAGTGTTATGTCATAAGCATATTCATCTTCACAAAGCTGGTAATTGCCATATTTGCCCATGGCCCCGGGGTCGGGTCCTCCGTGCCCTGAAACAAGGTAGTATACGGCATTTTTAAGTTCAGAAGAGGTTATGGTTACGGTTTTATATTTATCTCCAAAAATGGGAAGGATTTTGGTATTAGCCGCAACAGTTTTTTCACTAAAAGGAAGTGGCGGAAGTTTATATTTTTTGCCTGAGATTAAAGAGTTGTTCTTCCCTAGTACTGACTGGTTCAGTGCAATAAAACTATTTAAATGTTGCGATGGATTTAGCCCATGGCGACGTAGTAGTACAAAAATACCGTCCCCTTTTTTTGCCTCAACAACTTCGTATTCGGTTTGCGAAAAACTAAATAACGACAATTGAATAATAAATAATGTTAAAATAAATTGCTTCAAAAATTTTATCTGTATGTTTGAATTAATCATTTATAATAGTTTTAGCTTTTCTTAACTAAAACAAAAAGAATACATTTATATTCGTTAATAATAAAAATATTTTCAAAAATAAAATACAAATGCATAGATTAGTTTTATACAGTTGGTTGTTAATACTGGTTTTTATTAGTGCAGGGTGCCAACAGAAGGTTATTACATCCACCTTGAATGCTCAGAATAATTATGTGGATTCAGGTCAGGCAGTAGCAGATAGCCAGATAGTTAGGTTTTATTTGCCGTACAAAGAGATGATTGAAGCGGAGATGAATGAGGTAATAGGTGATTCCGAATCGGAAATGATAAAAGATAAGCCTGAAAGTTTATTAACTAATTTTTTGGCCGATTTATTGTTGGAAGAAGGCAGTATGTATTGCAAATCAAGCAATTCCGATTTTAAGCCTCAAATTTCATATTTTAACTATGGCGGTATTCGTAGTTTTTTACCGAAGGGAGAAATTACAGTTCGAAATGTGTATGAACTGATGCCCTTTGAGAATGAAATGGTATTTTTGAATTTAAAGGGAAAAGATGTTCAGGCTTTTTTAGATATTATTGCGGCAAAAGGCGGCGATAGTGTTGGGGGAGCCCGTTTTATTATCAGTAAAAATAAAGCAAAGGATATTCTTGTTGAAGGTGAAAAACTTGATGTAACTCGAGATTATTGGCTGGTAACCAATGATTATATTGCAGGAGGTGGTGATAATATGGATGTGCTTTTAAACCGTTTAAAAATAGTGAATAGTGGCGAAAAAATTCGGGATTTAATAATCAATCATCTTCGGGAAATGTCGGTTGATGGCGAAAAAATCAGTGTCAAAACAGATGGGAGGATAATTAATGAATAGGAGGATTTTTATAAAAAATATGGCTGTTGGTAGTGCAGGTATGATTGCCTGTACTTTACCAAATGAATTATTTGCCGCTGGAAACCCCCAGGTAGTAACAATTTTACATACAAACGATATGCATTGCCATATTGAGCCCTTTGAGGGTGAAAATGATACATATGCAGGGAAAGGTGGTTTAGCACGTATTTCAGGAATTGTACAAAAAGTTAAAAAAGAAAATCCCAATACTTTACTTTTTGATTGTGGTGATATGTTTCAGGGTACTCCTTATTTTAACAAATTTAAAGGCGAACTGATGTTAAAAACCATGAGCAAAGTGGGATATGATGCCGGAACTATTGGTAATCACGAATTTGATAATGGGCTACAAGGTTTATTAACTCCGTTAAAACATGCTCAATTTCCATTAATTTGTTCTAATTACGATTTCTCAGAAACGATTCTTCAAGGGCAATTCTTGAAATGGAAAATCTTTAAACTAGCAGGAATTAAAATTGGAGTTTATGGGCTTGGAATTGAATTTAACGGATTGGTTTCAGAGAAAAATTACGGCAAAGCCAAATACCTTGATCCAATTAACGTGGCGCAGCAAATGGAAGAATTTCTTTCGGATAAAAAACAATGTGATTTGGTAGTTTGCCTTTCGCACCTTGGTTTGGAATATAAAAACTCGAAAGTGAGCGATATGGTTTTGGCTTCTGAAACTAAAAAAACCGACTTGATTTTGGGAGGGCATACCCATTCATATATGGAACAACCTAATTTGGTGACAAATAAAGCGGGAAAAGAAGTGGTAGTGAATCAGGCATGGTGGGGTGGTTTGGCTATTGGCCGGATCGATATTAGTTTTGAAAATCGAAAAAAGAGGAAAACAGTTACTGATAATAGCATTAATGGTTAGGAAATGAAACGAAGGACTAGATTATTATTGTCAATAATAAGTGCTATTTTATTAAGCCTTGCCTGGCTTGGTTTTCCGGGTTGGGTATTGTTTGTTGCGTTTTTGCCACTCTTATTAATCGAACAATTTTTTGTCGATCAAAAAAGCAAATACAAAAGTGTTTCATTCTTTTTATATGCCTTACTAACTTTTTTTATGTGGAACATTGTTACAACCTATTGGGTGATGCATGCATCATTAGCAGGCATGATGGTAGCTGTTTTTCTGAATTCAATTTTTATGTCAGCTGTATGGTGGTTGGCTCATATTGTAAGACGAAATTTATCCGGTAAAATGAGTTATTTTGCCTTGGCTATTTTTTGGCTTAGTTTCGAATATCTACATTTCAACTGGGAAATTGAATGGCCTTGGTTAACGTTGGGCCATGGATTTGCCAACAACATTAAAATGATTCAATGGTATGAATTTACCGGCGTATTAGGTGGGAGTTTATGGGTATTGCTGATAAATTTTGCACTGTTTAAATTATTAAACAAAATAGTTTTATTAAAAAGTAAAAGGCTGATTATTAAAGCTTCCGTTAATGTTATACTATTAATTATTGTCCCTTTATTTTTTTCGATTGTAATTTTCAGGAATTATGAGGAAATAAAAAATCCAAAAAACATTGTTATTGTACAGCCTAATATCGATCCATATTCTGAAAGTTTTACTCAAGAAGCTTCAGATGAAAAACTGCTGAAGTTTATAAAATTGGGAGAATCGATGATAGATGATTCAACTGATTTTGTTGTTGGCCCTGAAACTTTGATTGAGCAGGAATGGAAGGAGGACAGGATAACCTCATATAAACAATACCACTATTTGCTTTCAATGGTTCAAAAATCGAATAATCTGGGTTTGGTTTTTGGTGCCTCAACTTATAAAATATACAAGAAGGGTGAAAAGCTAAGTGAAACAGTACGGACATCGACTGATGGGACAAAATTTGATGGATACAATACGGCTTTGTTTTTAAATGGCAAGGGGGAGCTTCAAACGTACCATAAATCAGTATTAGTTCCTGGTGTCGAGAAAATGCCCTTTGTAAAGCATTTGGGTTTCCTTAAAAAATTTATTATCGATTTGGGTGGGTCGGCAGGTAGTTATGGAACACAACCCGAGCGAACCAACTTTGTTGCCGACGATGGCACCAAAATTGCTCCGGTTATTTGTTATGAATCAGTTTTCGGTGAATATTTATCAGAATATGTAAAAAAAGGTGCTAGCCTGATTTTTATTATAACAAACGATGGCTGGTGGAAAAATACACCAGGTTACAAACAACACATGTCATTTTCGCGGCTTCGTGCAATTGAAACCCGTCGCAGTATTGCCCGCGCAGCAAATACCGGGATATCGTGTTTTATTAATCAAAAAGGTGAAGTATTTCAAAAAACCCAATGGTGGGCCGAAGCAGTTTTAAAAGGACAAATTAATACCAATAATAAATTAACTTTCTATGTAAAGTATGGCGATTTTATAGGTAGGCTTTCTGCATTCTTAAGCGTTTTGATACTTTTGCTACTGGTTGTAACACGCTTAAAAAGATAAAAAAAGAATCCGCATTAATTTGTTTTGTAAAACCCCTATCAAAAGGATTTGAGCGCCTGATTGATCAAACTTCCACTGGTCCGAAGACTTTCACCCGAAGATGAACTGAGGCCTGCTTTAGCAACCGTTGAGCTAGCTCGGTATCAATAATAATGTTGAGTTTACCAACGTAGATTAATGCGGACTAATATTTTTTGTATGTAAAGAACTTTCTTGTTTGACTTCAAATTTATAAGTAAAAAGAAATAATACAAACATTTTTCCTTGTTTATAATGAGTCTCTATCTTACGGTGCTAATCCATAGTTCTTTACGTGTTTTTATTGTAGCTTGTTACAAACAAGAATCAATGTCCTGATTAAGTAATTGTCTATACTGTTAATCTGTATTTTTGTCTAAGTTTCTAATATATAGCTTGTTGTGTTGTTTTAAGGTAGGTGTATATTAAGTGCGATTACACATTTTTTCTTTGAAAGGAATCTATATTGTTTTGTAAAGCATTATTTGTATGCATTTTTTTGAAAAAGATTTTGTCAATGTGAAAACTATTAATACATTTGCACGCACGTAAAAAAAAGAGGCTTTATTGCCTTCGTTCTTTACAGCATTGGTGAGGTGGGTGAGTGGCTGAAACCACCGGTTTGCTAAACCGGCGTACGGGTAACACTGTACCGCGGGTTCGAATCCCGCCCTCACCGCCATAACGAATTATTCGGGGTGTAGCGCAGTCCGGTTAGCGCACCTGGTTTGGGACCAGGGGGTCGGGAGTTCGAATCTCTTCACCCCGACAATTAGGGTTTTCAAAAAACCCCAAAAGCCTGTAAGTCTATTGATTTACAGGCTTTTTTGATTTTTGTCCAATCAATGTAAACCATACAATTTCAAGGAAAATGTGAGTAAAACGGTGAGTCATTTTATATGTTAAATTTGACTCACTGGAAATGATTTAATAGGCTGTTATGTAGCTTATTATGAAATTTAATTT
This sequence comes from Prolixibacteraceae bacterium, assembly GCA_963666575.2. Taxonomy (GTDB): domain Bacteria; phylum Bacteroidota; class Bacteroidia; order Bacteroidales; family Prolixibacteraceae; genus JABMQB01. The sequence goes on along the minus strand of CAXXYG010000030.1, from coordinate 74,919 downwards.
GACTCAATTTATTGATTTTTGATACTCTCTTTTGGCTCTTTTTGTCACTTTCTGGTGAGTAAAAGGTGAGTTCTAAATTTTCTTAAAAATCAATGAAGTTAATTAATTAAAAATGAAGTTGTTATGAAATCTACCCACACATTTGGAATCCAGTTTGTCCTTAGGCCAAACAGAAATGATCGTAGTACTGGACAGATTTATGCCCGGATAACTGTAGAAAATACCCGGATTGAAATTTCATTAAAGAAGACTGTTTCGATGGACCTTTGGAATGAGGCCAAAGGCAAAACCAAGGGCTCAAGCCAGGATGTAAAAAGTTTTAATTCTTATATGGAGCAGGTTCGTGGAAGGCTGACAGAATGCTACCGTGAGTTACAGTTAAATCATGAAATCATAACAGCTGAAGTAATTAAAGCTATGTTTCTTGGGGATAATCCTAATGGGCATACACTGATGGAACTTATTAATTACCATAATTCAACGCAATCTGGAGTGTTGTCAAACGGCACTTTAAAGAATTACCGGACCACCAAAAAATATGTTGAATTATTTCTGAAGGAGAAACTTAAAACCTCTGACATTTATTTATCAAAGATGAATTTTAAGTTTGTAACAGAATTTGATTTTTATCTCCGGACTGTTAAACAAAAGGACCATCACCAGCCACTAAATAATAATGGGCTAATGAAGCATATGCAGCGGCTTAAAAAAATATTAAACCTGGGAGTCCGATTAGAATGGTTCGATAAAAATCCTCTTGATTTATTTGAGATAAAATTTATTAAAGTTGAAAGGGGATTCCTAAATGAATATGAGCTGGATATTATTGAAAAAAGAAGGTTTAAAATTAAAAGGTTGGAATTAGTAAAGGATATTTTTATTTTCAGCTGTTACACAGGATTGGCATATATTGATGCAATAAAATTGACTCCTTCAGATATTTCAGTTGGTATTGATGGGCAGAAATGGATATTTTCAAAACGTGAAAAAACACGTACTTCACTAAAAATACCGATTTTACCAAAGGCAATGGAATTAATTGAGAAGTATCAAAATACTCCAAGGTCCATTCATAACGGGACGATATTTCCAAGTATAAGCAATCAAAAGATGAATAGTTATTTGAAAGAAATCGGTGATTTGTGTGGGATTGAAAAAAACCTGACCTTTCATTTGGCCAGGCATACATTTGCTACTACAGTTACGTTAAGTAATGGGGTTCCTATTGAAACAGTTAGTAAACTTTTGGGACACCGAAGTATCTCAACAACCCAAATTTATGCCAAGGTGCTAGAAAATAAAGTCAGCAACGATATGGCTAAACTTAAAAGTAAATTGTCGGGAGGAAGTCCTGAATTAAAGAAAAACATTACTGGGTAGGATAGGGGACTTTTACTTTAAGCTATTCAAATAGTGACTGTTTGTAATTGGTTCGTATAAATAAACCAATTGTTACAAATATAATTATTCAATTAAATGCAATTGGGACTAATTTGTATTAGTGTTAGGAAGAGAGTGCCTCTAATAATCATTAACATTTAGGATTATTAATTTTGAAGGTAATTATTAACCTCTTCTTCCTCCAGACCTGTGTATTCACAGAATTCTTTGACAGTAACGTATTGATTGGACTTTTTGCCCAGTTTGTTTTTAATTTCCCGGATTAACTTCCTACCATACCGTTCACTTTTACCTGTAATACACTGCACGTCTTTTGGATAAATACATATCCGTTTGACTTTTTTCATACTTTATCTATACTGTATTCTTACTTTAAACCGGGAGAATATATACTACCTCCCAATTTCTGAAACAAAGGTAATTCAAATAAAAAACATGGAAATTCCGGCACAAACTGCCCCGGTTGTACCATAGCGGAACCTAGCCTTACAAAAAATCTTTTATGTGGAGTTACATTAGTGATAAACTTAATTTTTTGAATTATGGCAACACAAAAAGGTATCATTAAACTAAAAGGGGCAATCGGAGATATTTCCTTTTACAAAAGCAAAGGGAAATTTTTAGCCCGGAGCAAAGGCGGTGTTGATGGGGACCGCATTAAAAATGACCCTGCATTTGAAAGAACCCGGGAAAACGGTTCAGAGTTTGGCCGAGCCGGAAAAGCTGGCAAACTATTGCGTAATGCGCTGAGGGAAGTAATCCTCAATAGCAAAGACAGCCGAATGTCGAGCAGGTTAACCAAGGAGTTGTTAAAGGCTGTTCAGGCTGATGAAACAAACGTGCGTGGGCAACGAACAGTTACAGATGGGGATATTACCTTGATTTCAGGATTTGAATTTAACAAAGGGGCGAAGCTGGGTAATACAGTTTTTATGCCTTACTCTACAGAAGTTGACCGGGTGGCCGGGACACTAAAAGTGACCATCCCGGCTTTTAAGCCCAAAAAAACGATTGAATCCCCATCGGGAGCAACTCATGTGGACTTCTGCCTTGGTGGTGCAGAGGTTGATTTTGAGGCAGAAAGTTTTAATTCAGATATTCAGCGGAGTGCAAATGTGGAACTAACTGCCGGGGAACAAGCTGAAATTATTCTCACCTGTAATTTAACAGAAAACAGTGATAAAACTTTGTTTATGGCATTTGGGATTGAGTTTTATCAAGATGTGAACGGGGAAAAGTACCCATTAAAAAATGGCGCTTATAATGCCCTTGCATTAATCGACATTAGTAAAGTTTAACCTTAAAACTGAACTGACCCCTCTGTCAGCCTGTTAGCTGACATCTCCCCTAAAAAAAGGGGAGCAAAGTAAATACAGGCACCGAATTTTTTCCGAATTATAAGGATGGTTGGTTTGGCTTTGGTAGCAGCGGGAGGTGCTATTTTGGCCTCTCCTATTGCCCTGCCGACAATAATTGCTTCAGCAGGCGGATATATGGTTGTAGCTGGCACAGTTATGACAACAATCAGCCAGGTAACAGTTGATAATAACACAACAGAAGAATTAGAATAAAATGGCTAATCAGAATTTAACTTTTGAAATTACTGCCGGGACTTTGGGAGGTTCGTTATTAAGTATCCTGGCAAATTTAACCTTTGGTGATATTACTAAAACAATTGTCCTGGCAATTGTAGGTACCATCGTTAGTTTTTTTGTTTCATTGTTATTAAAGAAAATTTTGAAGAAGAAAAAATAATTATTTATTTGGGGTAAATTTGGGATTCATGTTTTCAAAGGCAGGCTTAAAAGGCCTGCTTTTTTTGTAACACCAAATTCACTTTGATTATTAGGTTCTATAATTGCACAATAAGGCTTAATTGAACGCTTAGGCACCAAAAAAGGATAGGGATGAAACGGACAAAAGGAAACGGATTAAATGGCTAAAGGGGAGGCTTTGCGCGTTTATGCCGTAAGCTTTTGGATGGTTTCAGACTGGAGCTAAACTATGACTAAGCGGGCAATTTAGTTGATGTACCCTTTGAAAAACAGATGAAAATAAACTTTGATAGAATAAATACAAATTGATTGAATCTTTATTGAGCCCTATATGAACCCTTTGAACCCTATATGAGCCCATTAATTTATTAATAGGTTCCAATACCAGTTTCACCAATTTTTTCAATAAGTTTAAAAGTATTAGCCAATTCAGATAAAACTCTGGTTGCAGTAGCTTTTGAAACACTACATAAGCCACTACTGCCTAAATATTTCCAGATATTCATGTAGTACGTACAGGCGGTTTCGGGAGTACCCGGTTTTTTCCTGCAAAATGCCAAGTTTTTCAAGTTCTGTAATCAGGCGGTTTGCGGTTGCCGCGGTAACACCGAGTTTTTGTTCTGCCTCTCGGGGGGACATAATCGGGGCAGAATACAACTGCAACAAAAACTCTTTCGCCAATTTTTCCCGCTTCCCGATGCTCCTGATCCTTTCCCTATAGGTATTCCGAAGCTTTCCAATCTCTACAAAAGTGTTTTTGCTGTTTTGTGCCGTCTGGATCACCCCAGTGAGGAAAAACCGTAACCATTGATCGAGTGAATTGGTAAACCGAACCCGCTCCAATGCCTGGTAATACTCCATCCTGTTCCGTTCAAAAAAATCAGAAAGGTAGAGCACTGGTTTTGCCATCAGTTCCGATAGCAACAGTTGCATCGTGATGAGCAACCGTCCCATCCTGCCATTTCCATCCAAGAATGGGTGAATAGTTTCGAACTGATAGTGGCTGACCGCGATCCGAATCAGGATTGGTAACTGCCCGGTTTCCCCGTTCCAAAATTTTTCCAGGTCAGAAAGTAGTTCAGGTAAATCCTCATGAGCTGGGGGAATAAAGGTGGCACTTTTAATATCTGCCCCGCCGATCCAATTCTGACTCCGACGGATTTCTCCGGGCAGCTTGTTTTCGCCCCGTACCCCGGATAGCAAAATGGCATGAGCTTCTTTGATCAGCCGCATGGAAAGGGGAAGTTCTTGCATCCGCCCGATGGAATAATTCAACGCCTGGATATAATTTCGTACTTCGTCCCAATCATCCCGTTTTTCAATCGAGATGTTGTTTTCAGAAAGCACCGCTTCATCAATATTGGTCCGGGTTCCTTCAATCCGACTGGAAGTGGTTGCTTCTTTCAGTTTGTGCATTTCGATGAAGAAATTCACATCCGGTACCAATTCGGCATAGGAATTCAATTCCCCAATGTATCGGTTGGCCTCCGAAAGAAGCTCCAACACCATGTCGGACTGCCATTCAAAAGGTTTCTCCAACAGAGTTGGAAGGTAACTTTTGTACTGGTACTGTTTTTTGTATGTTCCCGCATTAAATGTCATATTCCCTATTTGAAGTTAAAATATGGATTTCTATATTTTAAGTTTACCCGCAAAGTTAAAATAAAACAAATTATATTTTACTATGCCTTCCGGAATCTTTTCCCGGATTGCAGATTAGCAGCCAGAAAAGCCCTGCTAAAAAGCGATTGCACCTTAAGTCCATATTGAGTAAGCAAAACTTTAATATTGAAACAACAAGTGGAATTTTTGGTGGATCCTTGTGGAGTGTACTTGGCAACCTGACCATTGGCGACATAAGCAATACTATTATTTGGGGGACAGTAGGAACAATAGTGAGTTTCTTTGTTTCAATGTTATTAAAAAAGTTTCTGAAGAAGAAAGAAAAGTAAGTAGCAATTTGTGGGAATTGTTTGGTTGTTCGGAAAGGGGTAAGTCGTTAAAGGTTGCCTCTTTTTTTATGCAAAAAATCAAGTTATTTCCTTAAAGATTCGTCAATAATAATTGCATGGTTAGGCTTTATTGACCGCTTAGGCACCCAAAAAGTGAAAGGATGAAACGGACAAAAGGAAACGGATTAAAAGGCTTAAGGGGAGGCTTTGCGCGTTTATGCCGTAGTCTTTTGGATGGTTTCAGGCTGAGGCTTAAATTTGACTAAGCGGGCAATTTAGGCTTTAAATCAGCTATACATTGTATTCGACCCATAGAGGAAAATGATCTGAAATTCTGAAAGAGAGTTTAGAAAGAGAAAGCCCTCTGTTGGGCAAAACTTTTTCTCTGAAATCAAATATACCTCCCCTGACATAGTCTAAAGAAATTTGTTCTTTAGATTGACTGTTTTTAAACCAACCGATTTGATCATATAGTTTTATTCCTTTAAAAATTGTACTTGGTAAATCGCTAATATCATCAGGGATAAAAAGATTTTTGGAAACAAAAGCATTATAAGCTTCATCATTTTTGCGTTCGATATTAAAATCACCAAGAATAATCAAGCTCTGATTCCATTTTTTTAATTGTTTTGCCCAATCGTACATCCATTGAGCAATTGCTTTAAGCTCAGGTACCCTGTCTGCAATTGCTGCACCATATAGAATGTGCAGTGTTAATAAAACAAATGTTTTATTTTTCACTTTAAAACCAACAGCATACGGTGATCGCGCAAATTGCCGATCCAAAGCATCAATACCAATATTATTATTTAATTGTTCATCAGGCACGACAATTTCGCAAGCTAAACCAGAAAGTTTTGCCCGTTTATTATTAAATATAAAGGCTAACCTTTCACTATTGCCGGCACTTCCTTTAGTTACATCGGTCATTAAAAAGCTCCAGTCGTCGCCCAGGTATTTCATTGTTTCGCGTAGGCATTTAATGTTACTTTTTACTTCCTGGACAGCAATGATATCAAATCGTCTAATAATATGAATGATGCTCAATAATGATTGGAGGTCTCTTTGCGGGCTATCTCCTGTATTAGCTATCCATTTAGATGTTAAATTACCAAAAGCCCTTATATTCCAGGTTGCTATTAACAAGTTGTTCTCAGATTTGACAGGTATTTCACTATCAAGAGATGTATTAAGTAGATTAAAATCTGCTTTAATATGTTCCGGAATTGGGTCAGAAATTTTTTCCATGGTTATTTGAGAATTATAATTAATTAAAGTTACAACAATCAGATGGGGTGGACAATACGCAGGGGAAATAAATGCGGGCAATTAAAGTAGTGTTTCTTTTTTATTATAAAATTAAGATGACGCAATTATTGACGCAATTATGACGCAATTATTTTAATTGATAAAAAGAACCTGCTCCTTTTGAACCCATAGCATATAAAATTTCTAAATCAACCAGGATTTTCAAATCTCTTGTAGCAGTTTCTCTCGAAATTTTATTCAGTTTTTGATAATCTTTATTTGTAATCCTACCATTTTCTTTTACAAAAAGAATAGCTTTTAACTGTCTGACATTAAGTTTTTCTTTTGTAAAACCATTATCTGATATTTTGGATTTTAAAATTGTAACACTTATACCTCCAAACAATGATTCGATAACAGGTTCCGGAAGCCCAGCTTTTTTTTAACATTCATAAAAAAAATTTAGGTTTTTATTGGGGTGTACAGTTCGCAGGAGAAAGAAAGCATACTACTGAATTGTGAGCTGGAGTAAAGCAAAGGCAAAGACTGAACGGAATGGAACAAATTGGGTTGGCTGGCGTGGAGGGGTTTGTGGAATTTGCCTTTGCGATTGGGAGTTAGGACTTTAATTTATGTTAGTTGCAATTTTTAAGCATAAATAAAATTTAAACCAGGTAGCAAAAAAAGGGTTGGAAGGAAATTACCAAACACCTGAATGCCATTGGGTTGGTTTGTGAAATGTAGAGAAGGAGTTGCTTTTGCTGCGGGGTGCTGAGGCTGGTGAAATGAACGGAATGAAAAAGTGAGGAAGTTGTGAAGTGCAGCTTACGGAACGTAACGAATGACGAACGGTTGAATGGAGTGAATGAACCTGCCGCAAGCACAGGTATATTTACGCGAAACATCCTATGCTTTATTTTTGCCTGCACCGCTGAAAGGGTGGTTGGGGGTACTGTGGAAAAACGTTCTTCTTTCTAATAATATTAAGTTTCAGAAATTTCCTTTTATACTTGATTAGGTACCAGAGTTTAATAATCCTTTTTGAAATGCTTTTAAAATGGAGTACGCATATCCTATTTCCCAGTCTTTTTTTCTTGCCCAATCTTTGGCAATGGTTGATTCCCCTTTTTCTTTGAGGTTGGAATTAATTACTTTATGAATCCTTTTTGCCAATTTTTCTGATTTATTAAGGTATAAACAAGCTTTACGCCCCAAAACTTCTGCTGCAACAAGTATTGGATCAGGTTCTTCTTCCGCTGGGAATGTATCATTATAAAATTCTACAATTTCATCAAACTGAATTTCAAAATAATGTTCAATTATTAGTAGAATATCAGCAAGGTCATTTTCCCGCTCTTCCGGCCTATCACTCCATGAAACCAACTTTAGCACTACCATGCCTGGTAGCGGAGGTATATTTGCAATTTTTTCTTCAATAGCAACCTGCACGGCATCTTCCATTACTTCCTTAAATCCCAACACATGCAAATCGGCGTTTCTTTGACTAAACTGAATGGTGTCATGTTCTTCAATTTCGCCATATGGTAAAATATCAATGGCTACATTGTATACTTCGGAATAAAAAGTCCATGGAGCTTTAACTTTGTTAAAGCCTTTATGTTTCATGGCTTCAGTTACCTGATCATATTGTTTCATGGATGAAATCATGATGGCAAAGTCGATGTCCTTTGTACCCCGGCTTGGTTTAATACCATCTTTTAAAAGTTCGAGGGCTACGGCACTAACTCCAATAATGTAGTAAGGAATGTCCATTGCAATCATTATTTTGTCAATCGCATCGAACACCTCTTTAAAATAAGGGATGGCTAATTCTTTATAGGTTTGGTTTGATGTGTTCATTGAATATTAGTTGTGCGGTTTCATTGTTTCTTTTTCCTCCTTCAAGAATTAAATCAGCATAAATCAGCAATGGTGGTGCTGTTAATTCCTTGGGATCCTGGTTCCAAAATAGTTCGTACGCTCTTAATTCACCAGTTGGGTTTGGTACCAGTTTATAGTTTTTCATCAGGTCTATCTGGCTTTCGGTGGTATAGAGTATAAACTTTTCGGGACGTAAGTAATTGGTGAGTATATCGGCTGCCGGTTCTCCACCCCATACTGTTTTGCCCGGTTTAAATATTTGTTTTGTATTGTAGTCTTTTAACTTATATGTACCCTTCTGCAGTTGCGGTTTTAAGGTGGTGTTGTATTCTGTAATCCAACGGTCTAGCAGTTGTCCTCTGTTACTCCACAAATAAGTATTCTTATCTAACTTTTGCAGGTATCCCGTTTCTTTTAAACCATTAATTATTTGTGGAATATTACCCAGGCCCACTGCAGCTACTTTTGCTATTTCCCGATGTGGTTGATTGACCAACTCTTTATTTAGAAGTAATTGGAAAAGTACCTTCAAACCAGTTTTAGTAAAAGCCCGGTTACCTTTTCCTTTGCTGCTTAATGTGGTTTTATTATTGTCTATCCAAATCCAGATATTTTTATCTTTAATGTAAATGTTTCCATTCGCCTCCAGGTAAGGAATATTCATTTTCCTTAGTTGTTCTTTCTCTTTGGCGTATATATGTTGTGCCACGACCATAAGATTTGGCTGGGTTTGTTTAAGCTCCACTAACTGATTAAGCTGGTGCATACGGAGCTCTTGCTTAATTTCCGTATGAAATTTTAACATTTTGCCTTCCCATTGAATTTCAATGGTGCCATCAAGAGTATTGCCAGGTTGCCAATGTACCTGGATGTTCAGATTATTGGTAATGTTTTGAATGGCGGTTTGTATTACTTCCAATTCTTTCATGTTCACAAATATTGTCTGTTCACGATGCGTGAACAGCGTTATTCTGTGAACAAATATAATAAAAAATCAACTGTTTTTCATGTTTTACGTTGACAGATAGTAAATTAAATGAAGGAATCGTGCGGCTATTTTGCATAATGCCCTTATAGGGCAGCTTTGGTTTCTGGGAGGATTTTTTGTGCGGCTGTTCCTATAAGAAGGGATTATGAAAAAATAGCTTTGAGTTATTTTATTTTGGCACAAAACCACAGGGGCGCATTGGGGTGGTTGACTTTTTGTTATTGGGCGATGGAGTAGCTTGTTGGCTTTGAGGGACGAAAAAACAATAGGCTATACGTGAATTGGCAAACAAAAAGTGTGACAAAATAAAATAACGAAGGGAGGAAAATATAACTGGAAACAATTCAAAACCGTAAAAGCATATCAAGATTAATTATCAAACTATGGTTATGAAAAACATCGAAGGATTAACAAATACTGAGTTGTTTTCTGAACTATTCAAACAACTGGATGAGATAAAACAGGAACTAGTGCAAATAAGGCAAGGAGATTCTTCCCTAAATAAGCAAATATTGAACTTCGAAGAGACAACTAAATACCTTAATGTATCTCATAGCCATTTGTACAAACTTACCTCACAAAAGAAGATTCCACATTATAAACCGAATGGAAAACGTATTTATTTCGATAAAAAGATGCTTGAGGACTGGTTAAGGAATAACTATCAGTACACACAGGATGATATTGAGAAAGAAGCCAGAGATTATATCCAGAAAAATCCTCTTAAATTTTAGAATCTTCGAAATGGTATCCTATTATTGATACTGATTTTCATTTGTTAATTTAATCAAATAATTTTGTTTATAGAACTTGTTATAATAACTACCTTGCTTTTGTTATTCAGATTAGAACGTACATATTGCTGTTGATAAATTATTAGTTAAATTAGATAATAAGTCACGTTTTTACCGGTAGAAACGTTACTTTATATATCTTTGCTATTAATATCAAAAGATGAAAGTAGCTGATATCGTTAGGAATAAGATTAAAGGATTTACTGAAGGAGTTATTTTCGGGTACGATGACTTTAATATTGAGCAAAGCAAAGAGAGTGCTTTAAAAATAACATTGTACCGCTTGGTAAAAGATGGTATTATTGAACGTCTCTCAAAAGGGCGTTTCTATAAACCAAAGCAAGGAATTATAGGAATCCTCAGACCAGACGAATACGAAATTGTAAAAGACCTCCTGTTTGAAAATGGAGAACCCATCGGATATATTACCGGACTTGGTATTTTTAATCGGTTGGGACTAACAACCCAGTTATCTAATATCATTCAAATTGGCTCGAATTTCGATAAAAAGCAGGTTCAACGAGGGAGATATACAATTAAATTCATTCGGCAGTGGAATATAATCAATAAGAAAAATGTCACTATTTTGCAATTACTTGATTGCATACGGTTTATTAAAAACATACCTGATACAACCATCGATCAATCCTTTAGAAGGCTTTTAGTATTGATTGGTGAATTAGGGGAAAAAGAAATAGGAATCCTAACAAGACTGGCATTAAAATACCCATCCTCTACCCGATCAACTGCTGGAGCATTGCTTGAACAGAAAGGGTATATTAATTATTCTGACAATCTTCAAAGAAGCTTAAAAGCATCCACTTATTTTAACTTTAATATTTCAAGAGAACTAATCCCCAATCAAAAGAAATGGAAAATTCAATAATGTTACATCATAATTCTGAAATATTCAAAAGTGCAAATAGGTAATCCCGAAGCAGAGCCACGAGGAATTTTATGATTAAGCATAAAATGGGTACACCAGTTTTCTGATTAATATTTTATTAATACCAATATAACCAAAATATGCCGCATATAAATAGGTTCTTTTTTGTTTCTCCTACGTTGAAAACTTGCACCGTAGCTATGCTTTAATTTTTCGCCTTGTACAAACAAAAAATAACTCAATATCCAATACGGCTTATTGTAATTAAATTGGTATTACAAGGCGTACTGGTATCAACATAATGGGCGGGAACATTGGTTGTTTTCAGGAAGTATAAGCAACAAGAATACTATGAATGCACCGCGACAGTGCGTTTTCTGTTGGAATATGCACCGGGACTGTGCAATATCATTTAAGCCCAATTTAACAAGTATAGCTACAGCACTTTCCGCCAGCCGGAATAATATAACTGATTATTGCCTGTTTATTGAAGAAGCCGGAATGATAGCACAACTACGGGGCGCTACCAGAGGCATAAAGGGCTTGGGTAAGGTTGATAAAATTTATCTTGACAATACAAATTTGATTTATAGTTTAGCCAATCAGAACTCAAATATTGGAAACATAAGAGAAACATTTTTTCTGAATCAGCTACGAGTAAAGTTTAATGTAATTGTATCACCGGTTGCTGATTTTCTAATTGATGATTACACATTTGAAGTTGGAGGAAAGAATAAAGGACTGAAGCAAATCCAAGGCATCGATAAAGCCTTTATAGTAAAAGATGATATTGAACTGGGTTTTTTGAACACGATTCCACTCTGGCATTTTGGATTAACCTACTGATCGTAAAAGCGTTAAAATACGATTGATATTTGTCTGATATGAAGGGATTACGAAAAGATAGCTTCGGGATCTTTGGCGAAAAACGGCGATCCCCCTTTCGCTTTTTTCATCTCTGTTAGTATCTGTAGATCAGTGCTATAAGTCTTGAAATACTTATTTTATTGTCGCAAATTTAGTAAATATTTGCGACAATATATGTTTGTTTACTATTTGGCTTTGATAGATTGTAGCTTGATTTGAAATTCAAATCCTCCAAATAGGGTTTTGGAAACAGATAAAAGAGAGTTTCTGCTTGTTTATAGTGTACTTTTCTTTCATTTGCAGAAAGAGTCCTTTGAGAAATTGTAATAATTTACAATAAGTCGTTCGAATAAATGTTGTATAGTACAAAAAGACGTTCGAATTATTGTATATTTGTATTACAGAGAATAAAGAAAATTCTTAAAGTCGACTATCCCCGTGGCAAGCCACGAGGAATTATTTAATTCAAAAAGATAATAATGGAGAGAATAGCAAGTAAATATCTTAAGGATTGGAAAAAATCGAAAAGTAGGAAACCATTAGTAATCAGAGGTGCTCGCCAAGTTGGTAAAACCTGGTTGATGAAAGAATTTGGTAGGATAGAATATACTCAAATCGCTTACGTAAACTTTGAGAGTTCTAAGTTTCTAAAGGATCTATTTGCTGAAGACTATAATATAGATCGCATTATTAATGCTATTCAGATCGAGACAAGGGTACAAATTAATGCAAAGAATACATTAATAATTTTAGATGAAATTCAGGAAGCAGTTGGAGGAATTACTTCATTGAAATATTTCTATGAGGATGCTCCTGAATATCATGTTGTTGCAGCAGGTTCTCTGTTGGGTGTATCACTTCACCAACAAAATTCCTTTCCTGTTGGTAAAGTGGATTTTATGGATTTGTATCCGTTAAACTTTCCTGAGTTTTTAATGGCGTTAAATCAAAGGCCTTTGCTACAACTTATTGAGGCCAAGGACTGGAGTCTAATTCGTAATTTTAAAACGAAATTTATTGAACTTTTGAAGCAATATTACTACACAGGTGGCATGCCGGAGGTTGTAATGTCATTCAGCCAAAATAATGATTATGCCGAAACTCGAAAGATTCAAAACAATATCCTATTGGCTTATGAGCAAGACTTTTCTAAACATGCACCGGTTGAGATTGTTCCACGAATTAGAATGCTTTGGAATTCCACCCTCGCACAATTAGCAAAAGAAAACAAAAAGTTTATCTATAGTGCCGTTAAAAAAGGAGCAAGGGCAAAAGATTTCGAGCTTTCTTTATCCTGGCTAACCGATAGTGGATTGGTTTATAAAATTAACAGGATCAATAAAGCTGGTATTCCGCTGAAAGCCTATGAAGATATGGATGCTTTTAAGCTTTTTATTGTTGATGTTGGTTTACTTGCTGCGATTGGTGATTTGGATACTAAAACTTTACTTAATGGAAATGCAATTTTTGAGGAGTTTAAAGGAGCTCTTACAGAGCAATTTGTTCTGCAACAATTAAAAACCATACCTGATGTTCCAACCTATTACTGGTCTGCAGAAAAAGCAAATGCTGAAATAGATTTTGTAATTCAACATTCGGGCAATATTGTTCCAATTGAGGTAAAAGCAGAGGAAAACCTACAGGCTAAAAGTTTAAAATCCTTCAAAAAACGGTATCAAGAATCAGTTGCAGTGAGAACATCAATGTCGGATTACAGAGAAGAAGATTGGTTGATAAATGTTCCTCTGTATACGATTAATTTTTTGTTGTCAATTTTAGATTAAGAATTGCAATTAAGGTTGGGTACGATAAACTGGAAAAGCCGTATGATTGGACTTATACCAAAAATAACACTAAATGCGCCTAATAATCCTATTCTTTTGAGCCTATGCGGCGTTAGAAAGTTTCAACAGAACTTAGGCTATGCCTCAATTTTATTACATGATTATTGCTGCATTCGGCATAGCCCAAGCGAGCTTGGTCCTGCTCTCATTTAATGCAATAATTCTGCCTTGCCTAAACTCAAAATATCTATAATTATTTTAGGCGCATTTGGAATTACAATTTGTATTACTGGTCCGCGAGGAGTAGGGAAATTACTCTGGTTTTACAACATATTTATAAGAGCCTGAATCCGGCAGAGACACTTTATGTAACCGCTGAGGATTTTTATTTAGCTGAGCAATTCCATTATAATAAGATGATGATTATTTATCCGATATGAAGGGATTATGTGACAATAGCTTTTGGGGTGGTAGTTTTATCAATATCTAGACAGATTCGTCACAAAATTACCAGGACAGAGATTCAGAACAGTCTGCAAATTTTCAACCGATTTTAATAAAATAATAATGTACCAAATATTTTTTAATTATAAAAACGGTTGAAAATTTCCCTATAATTTTTTTCAACATATTCATCGTCTTCTAACTTTATTTTTTCTATGTCTCTACGTTTATCAATAATTTGTGCATCAATTTCAAATTGATTTTTTCGTATTTTATTTTTTAATTGTTCATCATGAATTACAACCCCGTTATATTGTGATTTTTTTCTTTTCGATTCTAGCCTTGTTTTATATTCCTGGAAATTTGATTCCTCTTGAATAGTTTTAATCTTTTCTTTTTCATGAGCCTCTAATAGCTCTTCGTATAATCCTACCTTTAATACAAGTTTAACAACAATTGGTGCTATTTCTATAAGAATAAAGATCATTGTTAAAATAAAGTTTGCAAGTTTAAGGGTTGTCTTTTTATCAGTTAAAGAAGATAGTGCTTCTATTCTTGCTAATGGACCATCGTTTTGTTCAGCAGTTTTTTGAATTTTTGTGTCTTTTGCTTTATCGCTAATTCGAAGCTGGGCTATTTCAATATCAATTTCATCTTTCCTTTTGTTAACTTTTTCTAATAGACTTTGATTTTCTTTTCTGATATCAAGCCAAATGATTTCTTTTCGTTTAGCTTCCGGACCATATCCTACTCTTCCGGTAGTTGTGTTTGTAGATTCTCCTCTTTTTTCATTGTAATAGTCTAACTCCTTAATATCTACCTCTTTTATTTTGTTAGAAAGAGTTTCATCCAGGATGACTTTTTCTTTCTCCAAGTCCTTTATATTATTTGATATTTGAATAATTTCCATATCAGTCTCGAGCATTTTTTCTTGCAGTTTGTTCTTAATAAGTTCTAATTCAGTTTTAATTTCCTTCTCAAAAAGTTTCAATTCAAGAGGTTTTGCAACAACAAGTCCCAAACAAATAGCCAAAAATATTCTAGGTATTACTTTTATAAACTTTTGTTTCTGATTCTGATTTACATTTAAGCTTACAACCAGATACCTATCTAATGAGAAAATTGTGAATCCCCAAAAAAGTCCGAAAAGAATCGCTAGATTAATGTCATCAAATGCAGTATAGAAAAAATACCCTCCAGACAAACTTGCCATCATTGCTGTAATCCAAAGAATTACACCCATTGTATGATACTTTGTTATTTGAGTAGGACATTTTTCTAATATTGGTAAATATGCACCTGCAGTTGCACAAAAAATTCTTTGAATAAAGTTTATGGATCTATTTTTCATAGCTCAATTATTTAAAGTGAATTGAAAATGGAGTTATCGGGTTCAGAGAAAAAAAGATTTTCTTCAGGAGATGGATTAAATAAGGATTCTATTTTGAGCGTTTCTGAAGCTTTTATACCAAAAATGGTCTTTGCTGTTAATGTGTAAATAATTCCCTTTCTCAAAAATATCGTAGCAGAATTTGATCCGTTTCGTTTATCTGGTTTTGGAAAAATTGAAATATTTTCTGCATTTTCTGTTTCCCAAAACAGTTCATATTCATCAGTGACAATATCCATTGCTTTATATCCAAATACTTTTATATTCGGGGCATCTTGTGATACATTAACTACTAGTTCTGCCTGGGCTTTAACGCCAAAAAGGGATGTAGCTTCTAATATGTATATTGTGTTTTGTATTGGTTCAATATCAGTAGTTCCTTTATTATTAACCAACTTATAACCAGGATTAATGATTTGTTTGTGAGAATTTTCTACATCCCAATATAATTTTATGGGTCTACTATCTGTTCTAACTGATTTGTTTGTATTAAACTCTCTTATAATTGGCGGTCTATCAGAAACTTTTATGAGAAGCGTTTTTTTTGATTCAACTCCCAAAAAACTTTTGGCTATTAAGGTATATGTAGTGTTTTGTGTAGGTTCAATTTTTATTTCCTTAATATTCCCAGGAAGTTTATTCCCAGGCTTCAGAAACAGTTCATATGCATCTTGTACCTCCCAATATAAAGTAATAGGTGAAGAATCCATTCGAATACTTTTATCAGCAATAAATGAGCTAATGACAGGAGGTTCTTTGGATATAAAGACAGTCAGGCTTTTTTCTACTTTGCCAAATGGATTTTGGACAATTAATGTATAGGTAGTATCTTTTACAGGTTCAACCAGGAATTTATTTTTACCATTTAAATTTATCTGGTTTGGCATAAGTATAATTTGGGATGCATTTTCTAGAGCCCATGAAAGAGTAACTGGAGATGCATCTTTCCTTACATCCTTGTCCGTATTAAAAGACTTAATAGTTGGTGGCTTTTGAGTTGCCTTAAGGACCCTCTTCCATACTGAATATGGTTCGCGCCGGACAGGATTTTGGTAGCCTTCGTTAATGGAAACCTCAAATGCCTTTTTTAACTCGGTGGGGATCATATTTTTATAACTGGTAATATATTCCTTATAAAAGGAATCATTTACCTTCGAAAAATAAGGGGCATTGGGATTGGCATCTGGCCATTTATAATTACTAAAATACTCCATTGTAACAGCACCACTGATTTCCTGTAAAAAAAACAAAGGGTGTGTCATAAAAATCAGGTAGTGAATACCAACAATTACTGACCACATATCAGATAAAAGATTGACTTGCACAAGTCCTTGCTGCCCGTTGGAGTAATTTAGTTGATTAAATATCTCTGGCGCTAACCAATCTTGCAATGCCCCAAATGTGGTTGGCTGGTTATTATGTTCCATAAAGGCCCCGCTATCAAAATCAATGATTGCAAGCTCTTGAGATTTTAAATTAATATAAACCGCTTCATCTTTGATATCGGCATGTACAAAATACATGCTTTTCAATAAATCAAATGCATTTACAAGATGATAAGCAAACTGAAATTTTGTAATAATTGACTCAGATTCATATTTATTATACCATGTGTCATTTTCCAAAATTTCTTTGAAACAGGTAAAACCAAGCAATGATAAATCATTAGAGGCATACCCATGTACTTTCTTCCCTTTAAAATCTCCTGTAAAAGAGAATTGAGGAACTGCCTTTAGTGCTGGAAATACTTCAAACAAAGTTTCATTCCGGTTCTTCATCAATTCCAAATGTTTGATGCGAAGCTTTTCCTGAAGTTTCCAAATAGTGTCAATCCCCTTTAAGTGACTATCTTGATTGTTCTCATTTAGTATTTTAATAACTTGTTTTACAGATGGCTTAAATTTGTTGATAGAAATACATGCGTAAACTTCCCCAAAATTCCCTCCGCCTAAAGGAGTATCATCTATTTCGATTGAATTGACTTTGTCAAATTCTGGATAAATTTCTGTTGAGAAAGATTCGATGTTTCTAATTACTTGCATCCGGCTAACTTTTTTTGATGGATAAATACTTGTTCGGTGATAATTACTCCTAATGAACAATCATCAGTCATTTCCCCCTCCGACTCTTCTAGCTTTTTAAGGTATCCTTCTAATGTGTATTCTAGTTCTGCTGAATCGCCTATTGTTTCTTTATTAAAGAATTCTTGTAATATGCTAAGGAGTAACGCTACTGATTTACGTCCTTCTATCCATATTTGTTCATTGTCTCTGCCAACCATAAGTTGGTCATTAGAAAAAATACCATCAGTGCATATAACGACGATATCGCCGTATTCATTCAGGTCTTTACTAAACTCAACGATGGTAGGTTCGATTTGCTGCTTGCTGCCTTTGTATGAAAAATACCTGAACAATGCTTCTTTCCCATTTTCTGTAACAGTGTGTGGATTCAGGTAATTTACCAGACACCAAGGCAAGTGGTATATATCTGGGTGGAAATCAGTAAAATTTCCTTTAACATGTAATATCCCTCCGTTACCTAAATAGGCTGTGATGATCTTCTCTTTGTTTTCAACTGTGCAGATAAGTGTTGTACCGTAAGAGTTGTCCGGTATTTCATTTTCGGTTTCTTTTCCTACTCTGGCATTCAATTCTATGCTAATTTTGGTGAAAATAGATTTAAAATCAAGGTCCAATATATCGGATAGCCTCATAAGGTAATCGTGCATTTTTTGTACGACAAATTTTGAAGCTTCATGTGAATTATATGATGAGCCCATTCCGTCAGCAACAATAATTGCATTAAAATTGGCTCCATCGTTCCTGAGTTTCAGACAATAATCCTGATTGATTTTTTTTTTGCTACCTCTCACGGCTGAATAGATACTTGTTATGCACATAATGTTTGCAATATTAATTGGATATACGTGAAATTGAACTTTCAAAAAATTTCCGTAGTGTTTCTACATCATAAGTATTTTCAAATAAAGTAGGTGCTGATGCAATTTCTTTCATCAATAATTCAGCTTCAGGTATGCTTCCACTCATTTTTGAAAAGAAAGTTGTACATATTTTAATTTGCGGATTTGATATTATATCTTCGGCAACAGACTTTGTCTTATCCGGTTCGTGGCATTCTCCATCAGATAGTAACACTATAACAACCGAGTGGGGAACATCATTTTGCTTTTTACCGATTAAAAAAGATTCAGCCAGTTTTTTAGCTTCCGATAATCCTGAGTGAATATAGGTACCATTTCCACTCCCTTTTATAGGATCATAGTCAGCATTTTCATGGATACTAATAGCAGATGTTGTTTCAGTTATAACTTTTGCAGCGATATCAAATGTTACAACTGCAAAAGAAAAATTATTTACTGCCCTACTTTTTTTAAATTTACCTAACAATTCCCTAATGGCTAGATTTACCGCTTCTCTTTTTCTAATTCCTCCCTGGCATTCTTCGTGCATAGAATAACTTCCATCCAATACAAATATACCGAGTTGGTGGAATGTCCTCGGCACTACTGGACGAGGAGCTCGATCTTTGGGAATTCCAGCAGAAGAAGGTTCTCCTGTTTCTAAATAACCTGTAGCGTTATTAGACAAAGTATTATCATCAGTTCCCGGATTCTGTAAGGGAATTTCTTCAACTACAAGTGTATATCCATTTGTCAGTTCAAGCTCATGGAATGTTTTCGTTGGTTCTAAAATCCTACCATCCTCTGTTTTTAGCTGTAAATTGTCATTCAAGTTGGAGAATTCCGGCTGTTTTTTTAGGTCCGCTATGATCATTTCTACTGTGTCATCCGGCAACACTTCACCATCAATAATTTTATAGTTTGACTTGTTTTTAAATTTTAGTTGAGTTGCTTCCATAATTATTAATTTTTAAGGATTACTTTATTCTTCTTCTTTTGGTTCTTCAATTCTATCTATCGGTAAGCAAAGATTAAGTTCTGCAGATGGTTTCAATGCTGATTCCATTTCTTTAAATTCCGGAGAAAAGTCAGAGACAAATGGATCGTTACTGTTTAAGTTTTCAAGTTGCTCTTTTATTTCCTCTGCATCCATATCCTCATTTTTCAATAGTTCGTTGTCTTTATTTAATAGTGTCTTCGTTTTTAACAACTGGTTTTCTTGTAAAATTTCTATTTTCTCAATTTTCAGTTTCATCCTTGTTTTTCGCGTGTTCTCATATAATTCCTGTACTTCTTGTAATTTCTTTTCAATAGGCGATGGCAGTCTTTTTAATCCCTTACTGATTTGTACAATAAGCCCGTATTCCTTCTCAATAACTTCTGAGGAACTTTGTAATAGATTTTCTATCTCGTTCATGAAGGTTGTACCTTTGATTACTTTGAAGTCATATGGAACAAAATTATCAAGTTTAGTTTCAATAAAATTTTTCATGGTTTGCGCTATCTCATGTAAAAGTTCTCGAAGGTCTTTCCCTTGATATGCATCGCATTTGGCTTTGAATAAATACCAGCCATTATGAGCCACTTTCCTAATCGTGAATGGGCATCTAAATACAATTATTTTAGGGAAATTTTCAAAAATGAAAGTATATGGTACTTCGCGTATATTTTTAAATTGTGAAACCAATTCGGTTTCTAACTGTTTAGTTATAATTTCTAAGTTTATAGCATCAAATTCAGTTGACAAAGTTTCCTTAAGTTTTTCCTTTAAAAGTTCAGACACAGGTATCTCATTTTCTTCATCAGAGTATTCAAATCGCATATAATATCTTTCAGAATCAATGCTGTGTAGAAATTGACGGGTAGAATTTATAACTGCTTCTTTCATTTTTTGGATTATATCATTACTCGTAACTGCAGGATTTAGGTATCTTTTTAGTGCATCAATGCCTTTTATCCTTCCTGAAATGATAATATTCAGCTTTACCTTTACATCATCTTGCTGAGTTGAAAAATCATTCTCTTTACCCACTTCAAAGTTGAAATAGTCTGGGATAATATTTTCCAGCTTGGGTACAGTAATCAATTGCCTTATTTCGTAGCCAATTTTCTCCATTTCTTTGATCATCTCATCTTTAATAGAATCGCCATTAAAATGAGTTACCAGATTCGTAAATTCCTGATCAAAAAGGTAGTCTTGTGTAATCCTTTCCAGCCCCTTTTTTATCCAATCATTTAAGTCAGTAACTCCAGACGAGAAATAAGTTCCCAGATTTTTTAAATTTAGAATTAGGTAGTGATTAACTACAATATCATATTTGTTTTTGGTTATACATTTTATGGAGTATTCAAATTGTTCCCTTTCGGGGGGAAGGTTTTGAAGTTGTATATCAAGGTTGAGGAAAACTGGCTTTAATCCAAATTTGTCGAGGAAAACATCTAATTTTCGAAAAAGGATTTCTCTGATTTCATTTTGTAAATCATAGTACAAAGTATGAAGATTGGTACTTTTGCTTGAATGAATAGTTTTTTTAATTTCTGATTCAATGTCTTCTCTGAGCTTGTTTAGATTAAATAATGTGATTATCGCATCAACACGTTTTTCAGGGATGGCTTCCAGGTCGAGGTTATAAGAAAGTGGGATTTTTCCAAAATAGTCATTTACCCTGATATCCATTTTCCCGTTAATTACAACCGGGCGTGTAATAAGCTCTCCTTCCTTCAATGAAATAGCAATATCTATTAGTAGCCCAAGCTTGCTTGCCTCATCTTCAATGTATTTTACTAGTACTTCTTGTAAGCCATAAAATCGTTTTACAAATCCTGGTTCGTTCCCTGAAAAATCAGAAACCCATTTTAACAACCTTTTATTTAATGCTTCTTCTACTGACTTTTCACTTAATAACAACCTAATCAGCTCAGTTGGCGGATCTTCTTTTATCCTGGTCTTATAATTGATTATAATATTAACAGTATAGGAATTGTCAAGTTCGGAAATCTCTTTTGTCAATCCTTTATAGGAAAAGTCTTCGTCATAATTAACCATATAATATACCCAGTCTTTACGTGAGAATATTGGTTTTCGCTCAAATACATCTCCAGTGGTTTTATCAACATAAAATAGCTTTTCGTTTGATTGGGATGTAACATTTGTATGAACCTCCCTTATCAATTTATTTGCCTGTGCTAATGCGTTAGACAAAGAGTTGTTAACAGAATCAATTCTTGTGAGTGGCATAGTTTAATTTTTTAAGATTTCCTGAATTTTTTTATTTAGCGTCCTGACTGTATCTCTTTTCCCCTTATACAGACTTATAATTATCGGGGCTGTTTTTTTTGCATTTTTCAATTTATTCATGGATTGTACATACTCATTTGCCCACATCCTCCAGTGCTTGCCTAACCTCTTTAGTTGATTTAGTGGTAATTTTTCTGTAAGTGTTATAAATAATCTATCTAGTGCAAAAGACTGTAGTTTATCATGTGATTTATCATCTATCCCCTTGATAATCAGCCACCAAGACTCGATAATAAATGTTTGAATATGAGCCAATCTCTGTTCGATTATACTGTCTGAAAAAAGTGTACAGTCAATAATATTGCAGTATGCATATTTTAGCTCCGGGGCAAAAAGCCAGTCGATAAGGTATTTCCAATGTTCAACAATGGCTTTTTCAGTAGTAAATGGTATAAAAAGAGCAAACTTAGAAGGCCATTCTCCATAGTATCTTAATGGGAAATGGCTGGCAAGGGGATCTCCTATACTAAAAATAAATAAGAGGCTGTGTACTTGGCTTGTTGAATATTTTTCACCCCAATGTTCGTTATCTATCCATCCTCTTATGTCGTTTAAAAAATCGTATATTTTGTATTCATTCTGCCTAGCTAACCAATGGAGTGTTGAGATGCATTCATCAAGTTCTTTTTCACCAATATCCTTTTGGTCGAGAATTGCTCTAATCCATTCGTGTTCATTAATTTCAGCAGAATGCCTCAGATCCTTGATTATCTCCAACAAAATGAAATAAGCTTTTTGTTCAAAAAGAAACCATAAAAATAGGATTGCCTGTTTGATAAGTATTTCAGGACCATCTAACATTAGTTTCATCAACTCTGTTAAACGGGCAAACCCTTCCTTCCTTTCAATGTGTTCTTTTTGGACATATGTTTTTAATTTATTCTGCTCTTCCTCATTGAGATCTTCAACTCTTTTATCCAAACGGATAGGTATTTGGGGATTGAATATTTTTTTAAATATTTGCAATAAAAGGTTGGCTCCGTATTGATTAGGATCATACGTAGCAATTCTGACAATATATTGTAAAAGATTGTCTGTCAATTGCCTGGAGACATTGAGTTCAAAAAAATAACCAGCATTTAATACATTAACAAATTGGTCTTGCAAGAATAAGGGATAGTTTTTTTGAAAATGGCTTTCTACATGTTCGCGATAATAGGTTTTTATAAAATCAAACGTAATGCTTCCTGATTCAAGTTGTGATGGTGCTATTTGACATTCCTGCAAATAAGTATCCCCCTTAGTTGCCCATAAGTCGTAAAGCCGTATTACTTTTTGAGGTACAGGTTCCAGTGTTTGTGTTTCCTGATTACTAGGTTTCTGTTGTTGCGTTTTGTCTACAACATTAACAACCAGTTCTTTATCGCCCAATACCACGCTCACCAGTCTCCTGAAATTATAAACACTTATTCTTGGAAAAAATGTAACAATATATAACAGGCTTTTATGTATTTCATTTGAAAAAGGAAGCTCCTTTATATTTTCTTCGACTGACTTTTCAAAATCAGGATTATCTTTATGTTTTAACTCACTTATAAATTTATGTATACCCTGTTTAAATAAAACAACAATTTCATTATGGAATTCAAAATTATCTATACTCCAAAACCCTTTACCACGTTGATGATTAATCTGCTCGTAATACTCCATCCATTTTGTATTAAAATGATATTTAAGAAGAAAAGGCAGAAATGGAATTTTGAAATAGGAGAAAAATAATTTATTATCTTGAACCTGAGTATGAGGTTTAGACTCAATTTTTTTAATTATAGAAGGTGCATAAACGCTACAAATTATAAATATCCTTTTTTGGATCAATCCTTCAATAACTGAATGGCAATTCTCACTGTTTGAGAAAAAGAGCGATTCAAGGAAGTCATGACTTGTAAGGTTAACTTTTATAAAATATGTTTTCCTAGAAGCAATCGTATTTTGAATAAGGGTATTTAAAGTGACTTGGTTAGAACTTTCATTGGTACCATTACTATCAAAATGTAAAAGCTTTTTTTCAAATTCCTTTAGCCTCTTTTTATTTATTACTTTCGATACAGTTAACCGTATGGCTTCGTTCCCCACCTCTTGATCATTACAATGAAGCAACAAAATTCTTTGCTCAATCAATTTGTTTGCATAATCATCAATAGCTTCTTTTTCAAATTTAAAATTCAGCTTTTTATCAAAGTCAGGCCATATACCAATTTGTATT
Source organism: Prolixibacteraceae bacterium (assembly GCA_963666575.2). GTDB lineage: Bacteria > Bacteroidota > Bacteroidia > Bacteroidales > Prolixibacteraceae > JABMQB01. The sequence goes on along the minus strand of CAXXYG010000030.1, from coordinate 51,082 downwards.
TTAGGTTCACTTATCGTATCACTTTGAGCTAGTTCATTAATGGGAATATTGAAATCTTTGGGATCTTTTTTTATTATAAACGTATTTTTTTGAATGAAATCCCTTTTAACTGTTTTAATCGTTGTTTCATTTTTTAGTTCTTTTGTATCAGGCGTTAGGTTTCTATTAGGTTCATTAGTATTGTATTCTTTTTCACTTAAAAAAAAATTCTGATTTTCAATATTCTGCCTTTTATATTCATCAATAATGAGTTCATCTTTATAATCAGCTGTTTTTGGATCCGTTATTTCTTCTTTTTTATCCTCATCCTGGCTCTCGCTGTCCTCGGTAAAAGGCTGCAAATACTGCTCACTCATAATTAATATTGGTTAGTCTGGTTAAAATCTCTACCTACATTTCCTATAATTGTTTCATGACTTATTTTACCCTTATTTTCATCCCGTTTTTGTGTAAGCTGTTCATTATTTTCAGTCATGATTTCTAACTTATCTTTTATAAGCCTTGCTATTTTCTTAGGCTTACCTTCCCATTTTACGTGTAGGATATTGTCCGTAATTCCCTCTACTACTGTACTATCCAGAGAGAGAGGCAGTATGTAACAGCTTCTATTCCTTTCAGTGATGGTTTGAATTATTTGTCTTTCAATATCAGCCCATTTTTTCTTTACATAGTTTTCTGAAATAAGGATGAGTGCAAACCGTGATTCCTCCCTATACCTATTTATGATAATATTGAATAAATTTTCGCCCCAATTTTCGGCAGTTTCATTTTCATAGAAATAGTGCCGTAGCCCAAGTTCATTTAGTGCTTTTGCAATTTTTTCTGCGATCTTTTTGTCTTCATTTGCAAACGAGAGTGCAACATCATATTTGTAGTTTTTGGGCATGGCAATTTTTTATTTCAAAGCTGCATTAAAAAGTGTTCATTTAAGTGGTCGGAAAAGGTGATTTCTTCCTCCCCAAAACCGAGGATATAAAAACCACAGAAATGCTGATTGATACTATTAAGGAAGATTTAGACCTTTGTTTGGTTGCTGCAGGCTTTTCTAATTAAATGTTCAATAAGCCAGAACAGCACAAATGTAAATTATCTATAAACTAAATTATTTAGAAATGAAAAACATGAAGCCACCTTATCCAGAAGAATTAAAAGATCAGGGACCTACTACACGTCCAACTGATGAGGATGAATTTGAAGAGCCTGAGCCGGTAATTAAGCCCACAGGGAATAATTTACCGGAAGAGTAAAATGTTAAGCTGTCTCTGATGGTATTATGTTTTTATAAGAAACTATTGGTGCCTAACTATTTAGGTTAAAATTATTATCCCCAAACAAAAATTAACTTAATACCAAAGAGGCGGCTTTATAATAAAAAATTATTATATTAATAACTTCAATTTGAAAATATATATCTTCAATCAAAAATTATTATACTATGCCTCACCCTCAGTTAGATAGTGTTAATATATTTGTTGATCTTAAAACAAATGTTTTTTTATTTTTTATAGAAATAAAAAATAGTATTCACACATTTATACTTTTCTGTATAAAATCTATTTATTTATTATTGACAGCATCCATTATTATATGCAGTGTAACACAAAGCATAGCCCAAGATAACTTAAGTCCTAAAAGTTTATTAAATCAACTTAAGATTGAAAAAAATGATTCTTTAAAGATTATATACTTAAACGAATTGGCATGGGTATTACGACAAAAAAATCCTGATAAAGCTCTTGCTTATGCTAATGAAGCGAAATTGTTTGCAATTCATCTAAATTTAAAAAAAGAAGAAGCGACTAGTTTAGTTCGTATTGGCGAAATAAAACGACTTCAAGGAGAATATACAGAAGGGATATCATTTTTTAAACAAGCACTCGAAATAGAACAGAAAATAAATAATTTATATGGTATTGCCAGAGCATATGGGCAATTATCATTATCGTACAAACATATAGGTGAACTAACTGAAGCTTTACAATATGGTGAAAAAAGTATTGCTGCTTTAGAACAAATCCCGATTGAAAAGGCACTTGCCAATGCTTACGACAGCCAGGCTGTTTTATTGAGAAATACAGGAAAAATAGATGAAGCATTAGAATTGATATTTAAAGGTCTAAAAATCAGAGAAAATTTAAATGATTCATCAGGTATGATTTATTCTATGATGAACCTTGCTAATTATTATTCTAATTTGTCAAATTACAACAAATCAATAGAATATAATCTGAAGGCAATTCAATTGTCAAATAGTACAAACGATGAATATAATTTGGCTAAAGTTTATACTAACATTGGCATTACTTACTACAAGCTAAAAGATTATCAGGCTTCAATCGACTATAATCTTAAAAGTATTCAACTTAAAAAAGATTTCAAAGTAAACAAAAATTTAGATGCTAACTATACCAATATTGGCAATGCTTTTAACGCATTGGGAGACGCTAAAATGGCAGAAGATTATTATCTAAAAAGTGCCAACCTAAAATTATCAATAGGAAAAAAGGATGCTCTTTCATCGGTATATAACAATTTGGGGAATATTTATTTTAGAAAAAACAACTATAAAAGAGCTTTAGATTATTATACCCAAGGTTTAGCATATGCTAATAAAGATGAAGGACAAATAATACTTATTGAACTATACCTAAACATATATAAAACAAATCTTTTATTGGGAAATTTGGAGACAGCTATATTCTTTAATGACAAATATATTGTTGCGAGGGATAGCTTTGATGGGGCTTTTAGAGAAGCTTTAATCATTAAAGATAATTATGAAGAAGAACTGAAAAAAAACGAACTTTTAATAAAAGATACGCGAATAAAAGAGATCCAATTAAAACGCAAGGATCTGTTTATAAGATCCTTGATTGCTGGCGGGCTGATGCTTTGCTTATTATTTTTTGTTTTAATCAGGGTATTTCAATTAAGGCAAAAAGCAAAACTTGCTATGAAAAATCAAAAAATTAGTGAGCAGCATGTCGATAAATTGTTAAAAGATCAAGAACTTAAAGCTATAAGTGCAATGTTAGAAGGACAAGAGGGAGAGAGGAGAAGGATTGCCCAGGATTTACATGACCGGTTGGGGAGTATGCTATCAATGGTTAAAATTCATTTTAAATCGGTTGAAGAACATGTTGAATCACTCAGAGAAAATAATAAAGTTCAATATAAAAAAGCTAACACATTGTTAGATGAAGCATGTGATGAGGTTAGGAAAATTGCACATGATATGGTTTCCGGGGTATTAAATAAATTTGGGCTAATTCCTGCCTTAAAAAACATTAAAGAATCAGTTGAAGCTAGCGGACAACTTAAAATAGAGGTGCTTGAATTTGGTTTCGATGAAGACAGGTTAGAATATGATATAGAAATTAATATTTACAGAATTATTCAGGAATTACTAAGTAATATCTTAAAACATGCTCATGCATCAGAAATGAGTATCCAACTTATTAAAAAAGCAAATAACTTAAATATGGTTGTAGAAGATAATGGTGTTGGATTCAATGTTGATGAACAACATGAAATCAAAGGGATGGGGTTGGTAAATGTTGCATCAAGAGTAGATAAGCTTGATGGGGAATTTAAAATAGACTCAGGAAAGGGAGCTGGGACAACAATAACAATTGATATACCTTTAAATTAATCCGTTATGATAAATGTATTTTTAGCAGACGATCACCAAATTGTGTTAGATGGACTAACGCTTTTGCTCGAATTAGAGAAAGACATGAATATTGTTGGAGAAGCCCTAAATGGAAAAGAAGCGCTAAAGAAACTCAAACATTTGGAGGTAGACATAGCTATAATTGATATAGAAATGCCACAGATGGATGGAATTGAAACAACCAAAATAATTAAAGACAGCCATCCTAATATTAAAGTATTGATATTGACAATGTATAATGATGAGGAATTTATAAAAAACCTTATACAAATCGGAGCTTCCGGATATATTCTTAAAAATCGTGGAAAAGAAGAATTAGTAGATGCAATACGAAAAATTTATGCAGGAGGTGAATATTTTGGAGAAGCTGTGGTTAAGACTTTAATCTCGGATCTAAAAAAACAAAAAAAAGAAGTAAATAAAAATAAAGTGTTACTAACCAAAAGAGAAACAGAGGTTTTAAAGTTAATTTCTGATGGATTATCTACTCCTCAAATTTCTGAAATATTATTTATCGCACCTAGTACTGTTGAAACACACCGGAGAAACCTAATTGATAAAATTGGCGTTCCAAATTCAAAAGCTCTTATTAGATACGCCTTTGAAAAAGGGTTAACAAAATAATTTCTTATTTCACTCTAAATCTCGAAAGTTTAAAATCATGAATAACAAAAGAAGAGCCTTAATTGTAGGTATAGATGATTATGGATTTGCTCCCCTTGAAGGCTGCGTGAAAGATGCCACGAGTATTTGTCAGGCACTTAAAACTCATGACAATGATGATGAAAATTTCTCATGTAGGCTACTGATTTCTTCTAAACAAAAAATTACACAAGCTTTGTTTATCAAAGAAATTGAGAACCTATTTAATAAAGAAGGAGATATAGCATTACTTTATTTTTCCGGGCATGGAGGACTAAGTATCAGGGGAGGAACTTTAGTAACTCAGGATGCTGTAAAGTACAACGAAGGAGTTGACTTAAGCACTATTATTACAATGGCTAATAAAGCCAACGAAGTGCGAGAAATATTTATTATTCTGGATAGTTGTCATAGCGGACATATAGCTAACTTTGATATGGCAGGAGAACAAACGGCAATTTTAAGGAAAGGTATTTCTATTTTAACTGCAAGCAAGTATGATGAATATGCAGTAGAATTAAACGGGCACGGCTTGTTTACATCAATTGTTCTGGAAGCTTTGAATGGTGGGGCTGCTGATATTATGGGAAATGTTACTTCCGCAAGCATTTATAATTATGCCGATAAAATACTTGGCCCCTGGGATCAACGGCCTGTATTTAAAACGCATATTAGCGAATTATCAACACTGAGAAAATGTAAACCTATTGTATCAGATAGTTTATTAAAAAAAATACCTAGATATTTTTTAACCCAAGATTATGAATTCCCTTTGGATAAGAGTTTTGAGCCAAATGCGGAACCAAAGAATCTGGAAAATGAAGAGATTTTTGCAGACCTTCAACAATTAACTACTGCTTCACTTGTTACACCAACTGGGGAGAAACATATGTATTTTGCCGCAATTAATAGTAAAGCCTGTAAATTGACGCCTCAAGGGAAGTGGCACTGGAAAATATCAAAAAACAAGGAGTAATTATCTTATACTCACTACTATTAATTTACAATATCATATTTTGTATGATAAAATTGCTCAAAAGTATTCCAGAAAAATAAATGAGACTGTAAAATGAACTCTGTCTAACAATATTAATTTTGTAACGACAGAGAAATTATGGAAAGCGAAGAATTTAAAGAGATGCGTGACAAAGCCATTGAGCAGTTACGCACAGGACAATCCCTAACAGGAAAAGATGGTGTTTTTGCACCTTTACTAAAAGAGTTTATAGAAAGTGCCCTTGATGCGGAGATGAATTCCCATTTGGATGATTTTGAGCGAATTTCAGGCAACAAGCGCAATGGGAAGAAAAGTAAAACCCTGAAAACCGATTCAGGAGAAATTGAGATTACTACACCACAAGACCGCAACAGCAGTTTTGAACCACAACTGGTGAAAAAACGGGAAACAGTACTGGCAGATAATCTTGCCCCAAAAATCATTGGGTTATATGGTCTGGGGATGAGTTTTCGTGACATCTCCAACCACATCAAAGAGATGTACGATGTAGACATCTCGCATTCCACATTAAGCGAGATAACAGAGCGAGTTATCCCACAGGTTAAAGCGTGGCAGAGCCGACCACTTGAATCGCTGTACACGATTGTGTGGCTTGATGCGATGCACTACAAGGTCAGGGATGAAGGCAGAGTGGTAAGCCGTGCTGTGTACAACGTATTGGCAGTAAACAAAGAAGGTCGAAAAGACCTGATCGGGATGTATATCTCCGAAAGTGAAGGGGCTAACTTCTGGCTTAGTGTACTGACCGACTTAAAATCCCGAGGAGTAGAAGATATTTTAATTGCCAGCATTGATAACTTGTCAGGATTTTCAGAAGCCATAGCAAGCATTTTTCCGAAAGTAGAAATACAGTCCTGCATCGTTCATCAGGTGCGGAACTCGTTGAAATACGTAGCCTCGAAAGACCAGAAGGTTTTCATGAAAGACCTGAAAAAAGTATATCAGGCGGTCAATAAAGACCAGGCAGAAACGGAACTTATCAATCTGGAAGAAAGATGGGGAAACAAATATCCCGTTGTCATCAAATCGTGGAATACCAATTGGGATAAATTATCGGCTTATTTTCAGTACGATGAGCAAATCCGCAGGCTCATTTACACGACCAATCCAGTGGAAGGGTTTCACCGTCAGGTACGGAAAGTAACCAAAACAAAAGGTGCTTTCCCCAACGATATGGCTTTACTGAAACTGATTTATCTGGCAACTGAAAATATCTCTAAAAAATGGACCCAGCCACTCCAGAACTGGGGGCTTACGGCACAACAACTGAAAATAAAATTTGGCGACAGAATGAAACTTGACCTCTGATTTTAATCTCTAAAAAGCAAAGAAAGAACAAGATTCAAAACCTGTCAAGGGTATATGAACGGCTCGTGCCTCACCGCCCTTGACAGAACTCAAATCCTGTTCAAAAAAGCTTTTACGATTAATAATCCAGAAAATAAATTAAATTTGAATGAAAGAAAATTACCAGACAGAGTTTAGATTACACTCCCAAATAAATGTTGATAATTTGAAATTCAGCTAAATCGTAAGATTAGTTTTAGCCTTATTATTTAGTTCTTGTATATTTTTAAAGTTATTTAAATAATCCTCCCAGTTCTTCAAATTATATTTAAAATGCCGGTAAAAGGGAATTAATGGCCGTCCTAATTTGTTTTTGTTAGCAACAATTGGAATTGGAGTTTTTAACTGATATAATTCTCCTGCTTTTAAAGCCTTTTCACCATCGTTTAGTAAAAACTTGTACAGCTTCTCAGCGGTAAGAAATACCGGAATCTCCTGTTTTGGGTCTATCATGTTAAACTCTTTAATCCGTTGAGGTAAATATTCTTCTGCTATTTTTTTCCATTCTTTGTTTCTACTGGTTTCTTCCTCCAGGTAGTTAGGAATCATATTTTGAACATAAATATCTTCCAGATGCAAACCAATTAAGTTCAGATTGGCTAGAATATCTTTGAAATACCTTGGATCCTCACCAATACTAAATACATATTTCAATTGAACCGGTTTGCCATTGTCTGAGAAATTGGTTGGGTCGCAGCCTAATACAAAGGCTTTTATGTTTTTTGAATTGTAACAAAATGGACATGGAGTATGCATTTTTATAACCTCATTATTCAATAAGTTTTCTGATTAGAGAGAATTCTTTAAAGCACTATCAATCCTATCCAATCTGTTTCGCATAATTATTGCTTTTGAGTATAACCAAAATAAGATTAGAATTATTATTATTGGAATATACCAATAGGCAAAAATTTTCAAATCTGCCCTATTGTGAAGAATATAAATAATTGTAATGGTATAAACCGTTAGAGTTGCAATAGGATTAGCCCAATGAGCAAAAATATCACGATGTAAATACTTAGGAAAATACTTTCCTAATTTTGTTTTATTTGGTCTACGCATGTTAAGAACCGTTTCCCAAATACTTTCAGTTTTAGGTACTGCACTTATGAGTTTTAGAAAAATTCCAATTCTACGAATTCCAAAATTTTCACCTTCAATAAATAAATCAAATATTATTGCAACTAATGGTGCTAATAATAAAGGATTCATTTCAGGTTTTGGAGAGGGCATAGTACCTCCAACCGCTAGCAAACCAGTAATGAAAATGAGTTTTTGTAAGGTCAGTTTAAGACGCGCAGATTGTGTTGACATTAGTTCCTGCCTTAAATCACCAATAAATTCCTTATCGGATCTTATTATAGTTTCAGTTTCCATTGGTTTTATTTTTTCAGATGAAAATTTTTCAACAAATGCTATTCTTTTTATCCTTCCCCCAAATACAAAGAAAGTTCTCTATTTCATAAGGTTTGAGTTTCTGAAATTCTTTTGGAAATATATTTACATGCAGACTTCTTCCTTTGGGGCGTTTGCCGTTCATTACTTTAAGAACACCGCTTATTACACCTCGCTGAACATAAACTTCTTTAGGATATAATTTCAGATTAAAACCGATTCTTAATGCAGTATCGTAACTCCAAAGGTCTCCAAGCTTGTAAATGTCTTTTTTAACTTGCTCCGTTATTTCAAATATTTCTTCAAAGGTTTTACACTTTTTTATTGCTGCTTCTTGCTTTAGTAATTCCTTGGCTCCGTTACCTCCGTTTATGTTTCCTACTCTCCATTGGTGACGATTCATTTTACCATTAGGATTTTTTCCTATCGAGGCAAATTCAATAGCAGTTTTTAAATCAAGCATTTCATAGAATTCCTTCATTTGAGTTAGATGTATTAGAATTTCTTCTCTATACCTTATTATATCATCACCTAAGTTCATTTGATTGCTTTATAAGTTACCCAATAGTCTCGTTTAGTTTCGTTTCAAAATCAGTGATTGAAAATAGAAAATTGAAATACACATATCTCAAAATGCTCAGTGGATTATCTCTAATTTGCCCTTTTGCATCGTCTATTAATTTAACCTTGAAACGATTAAAAGTCAAACCATCAGCTAAATCTTGTTTGTATCTTTTTATCACAAATTCTTCGAACCAAGTTTTCTGATAATCCGATAGATTCTCTTTGTATCTTCTTTTTATGTGAAAAATTTCATCCCAGGATGTTAATCGGGGGTCATTTGCCCCTGCAAGCTTTATAGCCATATCCCAATCAATTTCATCTAAAAGCGTTTTAAGATTATCTGGATTATAGGCCTCTGTTGTGGTAATACTTATTTCCAGTTGGTCAGCTAAATAAGTTGAATCTAAAGGATAAAGTACTTGTCTTCGGACAGCACCTTTATAGAGGATATCTATCTTTTTTTTCTCGTCACTATTGCATTCATGACACATCGGGAATAGATTCTTGAAATCAACCGAAATGAAAGGATATAAAGCCTTGGGGATATAATGGTCGTATGCGTTTCGATAAATACTGGTAGACGGTTTTAATGGATTTATGCCACAAAAAGGACAAACAAAAGCATTTTGATGTTTTTTGAATTCTTTAAAGTGTTCTTGAACCGTTCCAAAATTATCCCGAATAGAATTTACAAAATAATATCCCTCCCAAAGCTCAGTCAGGAAATCTTTTAGAAGTTTTCTAAAAGATTCATCAATTATTTGAGAATACTTAACTGGTATATATCCTCCACTATTTCCGCAAAGATTTTTTATTTCAGAATTATTGATTCGTGCATCTTTAATAGTTTGCTTATCGGCCACACTTAAATCGTGGTATTGTTTTGTAATTTCTGTTAGAATACCCACTAACTTCCTTGAATCATTGATAATTGGGATAAATGCAGCTTTCAACAGAATATTTTCATCGTATGCCACCAAATCATAGGCGACTAATTGCTCAAAAAAGTAAGCAATGTTTTCATGGAATTTTTCAATCCGATGTGGTAAATGGGTATAGTGGTATATCATTTCTTTGTGTCCAAGTCATTTTCAATTTGACGTAGCAAACTATACAAATCAAATTTCTCGATACTTTCTCCAAAGTCAACCAATTTGGTTTTGGTCTCCTCAACCATGGCTCTAATTTCCTCTGAGGATTTTAATTTTTTGAATGCTTTTCGGAATTCTTCTAAATCAAAATTTGACAAATCTGAAATAGAAGTTTTTCTATCAAATATTTCCTGCAATACCAAACCAACTGAAGCTCCGTAAGTTTCAATTTTTGGATTCACATATGTGACTTCGCCATTTTTCTTTTCAAATTTATAAACATCCTCAGTTTGGCTATCACCTATCACAAAAGGCGAATGTGTAGTAATAATTATTTCTTGCTTTCGAACTGCCTCTATTTTGCTTTTTGCGTCGTAACTATACGCTGTTACCATATTCAGCATTTCAATCATTTGGGCTCGCCACTGAGGATTAAAATGTGTATCTGGCTCATCCATCAAAAATAAACAGCCCTCTTCCTCCATCATCATTACCGAACCTACTACTTCATTAAATTGATGTTCTCCGTCAGAAAGACCCTTGTAATAAATCTGTTTTGGTGGTTTCTCCTTTTCAACAATTTTATTCAAAACGATTTTCTCTATTCTAAAAATCAACCTTGAAGGGTCTGGTTTCGGCATTTCATCTGAAAGATTGAGTGACTTATGCGCTTTTAGAATTAGACTCCGGGTAACACTTGCTACCATATGAAGATTGAGGTTCTCAAATTCGTAGAATGCATTGAACAACTCAAAGGAAGATTTAAAATGAAACTTAAAAGCCTCATGCGTTGCTTTATTTACAGAAAAGTCTAAAACCAGAAATTCTCTTTTCCCATTTTTACGTTGTATCCACGAAGTAGAACAACGTTTTAGCTTTAAGATATTGGTTTGAATCTTTTCGCTCAAAGGAATTTCTCTTATTATGTAATCGACTAAATTAATTGTGATTCTAAATGAGCATAAATCCTCAATTTGAAATATCTTTTTTAGATATTTTAATTTGTCCGGTTTTGCTAAAAGAAAGTTGGAAATGAAAATGGAGAAATTAGAACTTTCATCTAGAAAAAACAAACGATTGTTTTTTATTTCAGCAACAACTTCTTCTATTGTTCCATTTTTCTCAATCTCTTTAAAATAATGAGAACGGATTTTAAAAAATGGATTACTTAACAATTCATTTTGCCCGGATGTGTATGCAATAATTTTTGTAGGTAAAAGTAGATTTGTATTGTCATCTACTCTTTTAAACTCATTCTGGCCATATGGTGAGAAAGAAAACTCCGGAAAATCATTAACATTTTTTTTAATTCGCACATGACATCCACTCTCATTGAATTCATGTTTTACACCTTTATCCACCAATGATTTAATAGGCAGAATGTATTCAATTTCAAAGCCAATATTTTCACCTTTTTTTTGAGTTGAGGTTGCTGATTTCAAATGAAATATTTCAAGGTAGTAAAATATCTCAGCAAGAAGTTCCAAAAAATTAGATTTACCACTACCATTTATCCCTGCAAATACTTTTGTCGATAGACGGTCTTTCCTTTGGCTGACATTAAACTCGTATAGTTTATTGCTTGGCAAACTACGAAAATTACCTCCTAATTTTTTTACGCTTATTAGTTTCATTTAGTAATGTTGAAATAAATACCAGAGCGTTCCTCTGCAGAGCGGTCTTTTATTAGTTTGTAATCTTCTGAAGTAATTTTTAGCGGAAAATTTTCTTTCTCTCCATTGTAGAAAAGTTGCTCCAACTCTAAAAATGTATTCTCGTTATTTAGAGCTGAAAATATAAGCGATTTCAAGTCAACTGCTTCGTTAAGTGGTGGCTTCTGCTTAAGCTCTTCCGATGAATAATAATCTACTTCAATACTAAAAGAATTTTGAATATATCGAACGACCATCTCGAAATTGAAATGATATCCCTTGTAATTGTCTTTTATCTTATTCGCAATTTGCTGAACAGATAAATTTTTCCAAGTCTTTGGCTGCTCAATTTTTGGAATTTTAGGTCTCTCTGAAACTGCCCATTTAATCTTTTCCAAAGATTTGTGTGATTCAATTACAATTGGTGGAACCTCAACTAACGGTATCTGTTTCTCAATTTCTTTGATTTGTTCAACTTGCTTGATAATAGGCTTTAATTGTTCCACTGCTTTCTGGGCTTCTTTTATTACGGGTGGAAGTTTGACAGTGGGTATCTGTTTTTTTATTCTTTCTATCTCCTCAACTTTTTCAATTACAGGCTTTAATATTTCGTTTCGGGTTGAAATTGTTTTATCAAACTCATCTGCAATCTTTTTGATGAGTGGTGCTTTTAAACCTAATTCGGCTTCTTTTTTATTATTGGAGGGCATTTTACTTAAATCCAATTTACCTTTAAAAGCTCGTTGACTTAAACTGCCAAACAGGTTCTCAAATTCATTTATGCTTACTTTATATTGTGCTTTTATACTTTCTATTTTTTTTTCGATTAATGCATAATGAGTTTGAAGGTCAATAGGAGGAACATAAATCTCAAGGGATTTTACATCTTGTTGATTAATACTTGATTGATTAACTGCATCTTTTGCACAGCTTAATATTTGTCTTTTTATGTAGTTCGTGCAAAGTAAGGCTACTAAGAAGTTTGGATTTAAAATAGTTTCATCTATGGAAAAGCGCATCATGTTTGACTCAAATACAGTTTTTTCATAAAGCTCTGGAATAAGCCCAACCTTACCTAAATATTCTCTGCTATTTACTCGGTTTATTACTATATCATTGGGAGCTAAACTATATTTTGACAATTCTTCATTAGATAATTTTACTCTTTTTAATAATCCAAGCTCTTCAACTTTACCATTATAAAAAGAATCAATACGCAATATTGGTGTTCCCTCACCATAAAAGGAGGAGTGTTTGTATAAGCCATTTTGTGGAGTTGTAATGAAGTAATTTTTAAGCAAGTCTTTTTTAAATTTATTAGGATTAACATAAGGATCACCGAACATGTCTGAAAAAATACTTTTCAATAACTCGTCTAATAAATCAATGCTTTGTTTTCGTTGTTTTATTAGGGCTTCGGCTTTACTTAGTATTGTCGCAATTCGGATTTGGTCTGGTAATGGAGGAACAATTATCTCTTCAGTTAAATAACTATCTAATTTTAAATTTATAATGCCTGTTGTCTTATTTTGATATTTTAAAGTTCTTCCTCTTTTATGTGCAATAAACATCTGATAGAATAGATATTTTGGAAAAACCTTATTTGAATCTGGTCTTAAAATTGCAGTGAAGTTATTACACAAATATTCTTCATCCGTTTCCAAATCAAAATAGACAACTCTTCCTACTGGTTGATTTGGGCTACCTCCAGATTTTTCAATTATAATGTCGCCTTTAATTAGTTTCTTCTGTTCAATTTTATTTTGAGTAATATCTCTAAATACAATTTTTTCAAAATTGATTAATCCAATGTTCGTAAAGTTTGCCGTTCTAATAACTTTTACGCCTTCACCAAATGGTGCTTCTTTACCCCATTCTCCAGTTATCTTTCCGATAATTAAGTCCTTGAATTCTTCTAACATTATAATATCTCCTTCAATTCATCAATGCCCTCAATTATTCCTGTCTCCATAAAAGAAAGTTTCTCCAAAATCACTTTTGGCTTATCATATTTAATTTCTTCATAAACCTCGTCTTTGTATTTGCCTATGCTTAAATCGTAGCCATTTTCTTCAATTTCGGTTTTTGGAACAAAGAAATGTTTTTGGGTACGGTCACTTTCTTTCTTATGGTTGCGTTGTTTATATGCATCAATTATTAAATGCAAATCACCATAATTTCTACTATCATCGTTGTTTGTTAACTGTGCTCTTTTATCATCAAGGGTAAAACCATCGCTTTTCATATCGTAAAACCAAACATTGTTGGTTTCACCACCCTTGGTAAATATCAAAATAGCTGTTGCTACTCCGGCATACGGTCTAAAAACACCACTTGGCATACTAATAACAGCTTTTAGCTCACATTTTTCTATCAATATTTTACGAATACTTTTAAAAGCTTTTCCGCTGCCAAATAAAACACCTTGCGGCACTACCACACCAGCTGTGCCTCCCATACGTAACATTTTATAAATGCGTTCTAAAAATAACAGTTCAGATTTAGTTGTAGAAACTGTAAATGTTTCGTTAAGGTCACCTTTGTCAATGCTGCCAGTAAAGGGAGGATTTGCCATTACAATGTCGTAGGCATTGTCTTCGTTGTAGTTTTTGCTTAAGGTGTCTTTGTAGTCAATTTTTGGCTGGGTAATGCCATGCATCATTAGGTTCATTAGCCCAATACGAATCATGGTTGGGTCAATGTCAAAACCAAAAAATGTTTCTTCATTCAACAATTCTTTTGCATTATCATCGACTAATTTATCGGCAAGCGTTCCTCTTATGAAGCCATTGTCATCTGGTTGTTTGTAATTATCACTTGTGAAATGTGTTATAATGTATTTGTATGCACCTAATAAAAACCCTGCTGTTCCACTTGCCGGGTCAGCAATTCTGTTTCCGAGTTGTGGTTCAACTAATTCTGCAATAAGTTCAATTATATGGGGTGGAGTTCTAAATTGACCGTTCTTTCCGGATTGTCTAAGAGAATCAAGAAGATATTCATAAAAATCACCTTGAGCGTCTATAAATCGATTTTCCTTTTCCAATTCAGCATAAATTTCATCAATGGTTTTTGTGGCTTCGGTTAGCATTCTTCCACTTGGAATGAGGAAGGCCGCATTTGCCATGTGTTTAGTAAAAAATGAATTTACTTCATCTAACTGCTTGATAAATGGAAATACTTTGCTTTGTACATGTAAAAGCATTTCATCGCTGGGCATACGAGTAAAATAACTCCAACGTAATGTTTCTTTTTCTACTGCATTTTTTTCATCCTTGTCGTCAACACCAGGAGGATAAAACTTTCCTGAAAAGATAGAAGTGAATTTTTCGTCCAGAAAATCGGCATTACTTACTTTTCGATTGTCGGTTTCATCCAACTGCTTCATGAACAGCAAATAGGTAATTTGTTCAATCGCATTAAGTGGATTAGAAATGCCACCACTCCAGAATTTATCCCAAAGGGCAGCAACTTTATTTTTAAGTGATTGTGTGAGCATATTATGCGGCTAATTTTTGAATGAATGTTATTATTTCGTCTATTTCCGAGTTTGAGAAAACACCCCGAATACCATCAGGATGAATTCTTGTAAAAGGTGCATTTATTAAATCTCTTTTCTCAACGTCTCCTTTTTCAATAATGAATGATTGTAGCAAGATTAAAAAATCCAATTGTCGACTATTTAAATAGTTGTGTTCTGTAATAAATAACTCGAATGATTTTGAAACAGAATCGGGAAACGACTCCAATATTTCAATGCCTAATATGTGTTTTATAAACTGAACCAATAGAGCCTTTCGGTGATTGTACACTTTACGCAATAAATCAACGGTAATATGTGGATGTTCGTTATGCAGTTCTTCGGCTAATTGTTCAGCTTCAATACTTGTAATTTCATCGCCTTGTTTTAACTTTTGTAATAAGGAATTATTTGTAACCAATTCATTTAATTTCTGTTCCACCAATTCTTTATATTTGGCAATACTCAATGCTTCATGCTGTGGTCCAAATTCAACATATTCCTTTTCACTCACAAAATCTTTGAAGTTAAACTTAGCCGGACCAAGAGGAATTACAGTCTCTCGGAATTTCATTAAAGGACAAAGTTTGACAATCAATTCATCATATTTCTCTTCAGTAATGGTTGTCCAATAATAATTCGTTTGGCATTGGCGGATTATTTCTTCTTCCTTAGCAACAATATTAACCGATAAAGGCAATTCCCCAATTTCTTCAATAATGCTATCCTTTAAGGTTTCGAATTTTTCTTTTTCATCTGCAAGTTGAGCCAGAGATACTTCCACGATATCTTTTTCAAAACGCATGGCTTTGAAATCGGTATCGGAAACAGTTCTGAACAGTGGTTTTACTACTGAATTCAAAAACTCAATTTTGTCATGGGATAAGTGATTCCAGAAATTTCCATCTTCCAGTACTTGCAATTCGTGTTTTGCATCTAATATAACTATTGAATTTTGTGGTAAAGTGGCTAATTGTTTTCTCAGCTTTTCAATTTCATTTTGTGCTATTTTGTCTTTGTTTAGCTCAATTGCTTTTGCAATTTTCTGCAATCGAATTCCAAATAAACGAACAGGTAAAGGAATCTGATTTTTTAGTTCCTTACCTTTGGGATTTATTTTGAAATATTCAAAATTGTCCCAACAATCAAGGATTAAGAAATTATCTTTTTTAGTACACCAAGGCTTTATTTTCTCGGGTTCGAGCAATCGGGTTCCCCGTCCAATCATTTGCCAAAACTTTGTATAAGAATAAACAGGTTTTGCAAAAACCAAATTTGTCAATTCCCTTATGTCAATACCAGTGTCTAACATGTCAACACTTAAAGCTATTCGCGGCATGTCGTTATTTGTAAATTGGTCAAGTAACCCACCTTTCCCATAAACTCTGGGGTCTTCACTTACAAGGGTTTTTGCCAATTCTCCTTTGTATTCAGGATAAAGCGAATTAAATATATCTTCCATGCGCCTGGCATGCGCTTTTGTTGTACAAAAGAAAATTGTTTTACCTGGTAAAACTCCATTTGCATCTTTAATACATTCTTCCATAAATTCCCGGACAATCAATGCATTGGTTCCCTTATTTATTACTTTCTTTTCTAGTTCAGTTCCTTCATAATTTATTTCTTCAATCTCTTTTCCTTCGAGAATTAAATTCTTTTGGTCTTCTAATGCAATGGTTCTCTTATTTATTCCTTCTTCCTGAAACCTGGTTTTAATTTTCATTACCTGAAAATTACACAAGTAAGCTGGAATATGATTTACCGCTTCTTCATAGGAATAAGCAAAAGTTGGAACACCATCTTCTGTTTCAAATAATTGGAAAGTATTGTGGTCAATTACATCTGTTGGTGTTGCTGTCAATCCCAGCGTAATAACATTAAAGTAATCCAAAACTTCCTGATAGGTATTGTAAATACTTCTGTGGCTTTCATCTACTACAACTAAATCGAAGAAATGCGGACTCAATGATTTCTCATCGTTTCGGATTACATTCAACATTGTTGGATATGTTGAAACATATATTCTTCTGTCGCTGGTAATTTCTTTTTCAATTTGTTTTGGCCAGCGAGGTTCGTTTGGTAAATGCTCTTTAAAAGCATCCAATGCCTGATCACGTAACGCAATTCTATCAACCAGAAACAAAACTCGTTCTACCCAGCCTGCTCTCATAAGTGCATCAACTAATGCAATGCAGGTTCTCGTTTTGCCTGTACCAGTTGCCATTACTAAAAGAAACTTTCTTTTTCTTTTTTCAATCGCTTCCATTACTGCACGGATAGCACCAATCTGATAATCACGTCCCGCAATTTTGGTGTTTATTAGTTCACTCGCCAAACTTTTACGAGCCTTTCGAATATATTGGTATCGTTCTAAATCATCTCTGGTCGGAAAACCGTAGACTTTTTTAGGTGGATAATTATCTAAGTCCCAAAAGAAAATATCATGCCCATTTGTGTAAAAACAAAATGGAAGTTCACAACTAAATTGTTTTTGAATATTGTAACAATATTGTTTGGCTTGTTCTTTTCCGATATTTGCGTCAATAGTTGCTTTTTTTGCCTCAACAACTGCAAGAGGTTTTCCATCTTTACCTAATAAAACATAGTCACTGAATTGATGGCCAGCATAAGGAGTTGGCGCGTCTTTTAAAAGATTGGAATCCACAACAATATCAAATTCTTCGATAACCTGGGTACGGTCAGCAACATCCCACCCGGCTTGTTGAAGTCGGGTGTCAATAATTTCTTTCCTTGTCAGTTTCTCGTTTAAGAACATTTTTTAATCCTTCAATTATTGTGTGTTAATCATTGCAACCCTATAGGCATTTTCGTTGAAATATTAAAATTCATACAATTCATAGCAATCAATTGACAAAATTTGACACCAGAATTTAGTCTATCGCTAAAATCAATTATTATTTCTCTTCCTTTATTATGAAAATTGATAAACTTAACAACCAGTTATCGGGGATAATCATAGTTTATATATGTAAAAATTAATTTAATATCGAATATACAATTTTAGACTCATTTTAAGATTATTTTAATCAGAATATCATACAATGTTCCATATATAAATGAAAAAAGGAGATCCTCTGACCTCCTTTTCAAATGTTAACCCCCAAACACACGTTGAGCAGGATGCTCAACATTCTACTAAGATAATAAATTCAAAGTAAAATTGAAATACCAAAAGAATTAATTTTAGCCTTAAATTCAATATATTTAAATCAATCAAAATAATAAAAAACTTTTTTTGCCTTATACCCTTGGTATACGGGTGAAGTTTTTTCCAGGAAAAACTGAGATATAATTAAACGGACCCCCACCTCCAAACCAGAGGTTCGGAGACTCCCCCTGAAGGGGGAGAAATTTCCAACGCGCAATCTCAATTCATGAATATTTAATGGAAGGCTAATAATATTTTATTGTCCAAAATCACTTTTAAGGAGGTCTAAGTCTTTTTCGTTTGAGGTGGATGGTGGAGGAGATGAGGTCGGGTAACTGGCGGAAGGATTTGCCGTTGTGAACCACAAACAGGTGTGCCTCATCGGGAATAGAATACCGTAATACATGGATAAATGTATCGGGTGCATCCATGTCTTCGTATTGTTTATTTACAGATAAATACCCGGCTTTGACAGCAGCCGTCTTGTACTTTGAGATGGTTGAGCAGTCTAAACCCAAAACCTTAGCAAGGTAGCGGTTGGGCAATTGGTACAGCTGTTGGCAGCAACTCTTCCTGGGACGCCCTTTTTTCCGTCCCGGTTGCTTTTCCTTCCAGAATTTGTACTTCATGCACCAGGTAATTACTGTGGCATAAATAAATGGCCGGAATTTGTGAAAATCCGTTGGATCAAATTCAACTCCTGATTTGGTGAAGAATGGTATTTTTTTACTTAGCTGATCAAAACTTACTACCCGGCAATTTTGGCTTTTGGAATTAAAAGCAAGCCACTTTTTTCGAGCCAGCCAATTAAAGTTTGCCCGGAAAGTTTTTGTTGATTTCCATCCGAGTTCCTGACATATTTTTTCGATAGTATCATCACCCAATTTTATATGGCCACTTGCCACGTATTTGAGAAAGAGGTAGAGTTTTAATTGGTTTATTTTTTTCTTTCTCAAAACATAAATAATAATGGGAACAGGGACATTCATTTTTTTTTGAGTCGTAAGTCGTGAGTAAAAAGTCGTAAGAGAATATAGTGTTCAATGATCAGTTGGCAGTGTTCAATGATTAATATTCAGCATTTGAGTAAAAAGAAAAATTGTAGGCTTTTATTAATTCTTTGTCCTTGTGCCGGACGGGCATTGACTTTTAGCTACGCTGATTTACGTTACACTCCAATTCTCCTTGATGAGTAAAGTCAACAAAAGAATCAAGCTAAAATTAAGCTAGTCGGTATTTCATTGCGATGGGTTAGCCCGCATCACGCAATTTTAGCGCGCACGCAAAAAGTGAAATTTCCATTTTAACAGAAATAAAATGTTCTTTAATCTGTTTTAAAAATTGATAATGTTGCATATTTAGTTTTTAAAATTTGAGTCTCAAATAAAAAGGAAATTAAGATGTGTTTTATTAGCTTTTTGTCCTCGTGCCGGACGGGCATTTACTTTCCCATTCGATGGAAAGTAAACAAAGATCTTGTCAAACCAATCCTTCCACGCACATGCCTGCACTAGCCCGGGCGGGTTTGACGTCCAACGCGCCCTAATATGATGTTTTGCATTTTAAATTTAGTTTGTGGTAAAAATTAGTGTCTCATTCAATGTCACAAATCAATTATGGCAGTATTTTGCAGTTTAGGTTGGTTTGCGGATGATGCTTTGGAGTGCGCCAAGGGGGAAGGCGGGTCCGGGATCAAGTTTGCCGGTGAGGCTGACGTCGGAGTGGCCAACAATGTGCTTGATTGGGTAATGCTGGCACAATAAAATACATACTTCACGGGCTACCTTCAGCTGCTTTAAAGTATATGAATGCCAAAATGATGGCAATCTGGTTTTTGGGTGCGGGTGCTGCTCCACTTGTTTTGGATTAACCAATTTGCCAAACCAAGTGTAGTAATTGTTCTTTTTCAATTTTAACCAACCCGGATTTTCAAGTTCAATACCAATGGAAAAATGGTTGACATTAGCACGGGTGCCTAACCGGCTATTACCCGCATGCCAAGCCTGGGTTTCAAAATCGACCAACTGGTAAATATTACCCTTTCGGGCAATTACTAAATGTGCTGAAGCACGCGTATTTTGGTGCGCCAGGTGTTGTGCTGAGCTCAAAGCTGTTCCTCCAGCGGTATAATGAATTACAATTGTGTCGAGTGAAACAAGCGGTTCTTTATTCTTTTTTGCCCAGAGGTAGTCTATGTCGGCGGAAACGAGGTTGTGGTTATGGATGTACATGGTTTTAAATTTAGTAGTGAGTATAGAGTAGTTAGTCGTAAGTAAAAAGTCGTAAGAATGTTAGTTATAGTCACTGGTCAGCTGTCATTAGTCATTGGGGAATTATGGAAAATGGTTGTTTTTTGTTTGATTTTGTTGGATCATGTTTTCAATATCGTTGTGGTCGTAGAAGATGATGCCGCCGATTTTGGTGAAGGGTAAAGTGCCATTTACACGGAGATTTTGTAGTGTGCCGGGAGAGATTCCCAGAAGTTTGCGTACTTCCCAGGATTTGAGCCATTTTTTGGTTGGTTGTCCGGAATGTTCCTTCAGGAGGATCTTAAATTCATTGAGTAACTGGATTTTTAGTTTTTGGAGGTCTTCGGTTGTTACAATTTCTGTTGGCATGGGATTGGATTTTAAGACCCCTCTCCCGCGAGCGGGATCTCCCCTGTAGGGGAGAAATTTAATTGGTTGATTCAATTAAACTTAGAGGTAAATGTTAATATTTATTTTGTTGTAAAGTTGGAGAGACGAAAAATGGTTTGTTCACAAGGTGGAACCAAGTTGGGTGATTTTTTATTTTTTAGATATTGAATAAGCTTAGTAATATTTTAATTGAAGGTTTTATTTTAAAACAAAGCAGTGTAAGATTTATATATTTGATGCTTTATGAAGTTTTATCCTCGTGCCGGATGGGCATTTACTTTTTTTCTTCAGCAAAAAAAAGTAAACAAAAAATGCCGCCACTGAAGATAAAAAACTAAAAATCAATCCATTCCACTAAAATCAAAAAACTCGTCCTTTTAGACACTTGTACCAAGTGCCTAACGTTCCTCAGACAGCTTTGATTTTTTTACGTTTTATTCCTTGATTTTATTAACGTTTTTTCTCTTAGGCGGAGATCCTGCCACAAAAATCAATATAGATCGTAAATATTACTGAAAGAATATGGGCTGTAAATAATTTGGAAGAAGTTCACAAGGTGGAACCAAGTTGGGTGATTTTTTGTATAGGATATTATTTATTGAAAGAAAACTAAATAATATGTTTAGATATTAAATAGTATGCAGCCACAATTCAAATAATGAATTTTATATAAATTTTTAGACCTCAAGCCGGTCGGGCTTTTCCTTTTGCAGGCGATCAAAAGGAAACAAAAATCTTGTCAAAATTAAGCTTTACGGCTTTTCAAATGTACGGGTTAGCCCGATTCACGCAATTTTGACCCGCCCGCAATTGGTTATTTGTAAAACTGTAAAAATCAAATTGAGTGGTTTTTAAAAGTCATTTGCACTTACCCTGGGCTATAAATATTTGATCCTAACAGGATCAGGTTAATAAATTCTGTTAATAATTTATTTTCGCATTTTTCACCCCAACCCCCTGAAGGGGCTTCAAACACGAACATTTATATAGCAGTTTTAAATACGAGTATATCTAAAGAAATTTTGTTTTTCATAAGACAAATTACATTCTGTAATAACCATAGAAGATGATTAAATGGTTAGAAAGTATTTTTTAACAGGATTTTGAGGGGTGCATTGCGGTTATTGGTAATGCGGGTGGTGGTGCATTTATTATGAAATGTGCGTAGTTGCTGGAGTTCGTTTTGGGGTAACTGGTTTAGGGCATTGATTTGTTCTTCAGGATTGTTGAGGTTTTGGTAGGGGATGAAGGGACAATTAGAGGTAGTATCTCCAAATGGGCACTGCATAAAAGCACTTACCAAATCGGCATTTTTGATGTTTTTTTTGTTGAGGTACATTGTATTTCAGTTTTAGTATCCGGTAGTTCCAGGACGGATAAACTACAAAAAAAGAGCGTGGAACTGTCACAATATCCGCAAGAGAGGTACCACCAAGCACCCACACCACAAATAAGTACAGCCCACGCAAAACGTGGGCGTTATACTTATTACTCCAGTGGTGTTCAAAAATTGGTGGTTTTCTCTTACAAGAATAAAAGCTAACGCTCTAATATTTTACTATCTTGTTATTTCGTTTTTTCTATGTTGTTCATTTATTGTTTTTACAAAGTTAGTAAAAGTTAAATCAGCCTAAAGGCTTTTATTTGAAAAAGTAAAATTTCACGCTTCGGTTTTAAAAACAGCCCCGGCTGGTCCTTTAAATTCCCAAACCGGGGCCCAGACTAACTAAACCATCTCCCCATTTCACTCATTAAAGTATTAAACAACAAGGATCAAAAATCATTTTATTTATTTATCAGCATCATTCATTCGTTTTAAAAGGGATTCTTTAATAGAATCAAGAAATTTGGTACGGTCGATTTTACGGTTACGGATTTCGAGGTATGTCCGATAATATTCTCCTAATTCGATGTTAAATACTTCCTCGAAACATTTTGCTAGTTTTTTTATATCAGCTATTCCCTTGTTTATTGCCCCTGATGAATGAAGGGCATAAATTAATTCGACCAATGCAATTTTACTTTCAGTCCATTGTAATTCATATTTTTTACTTTCATTGGTGGTGGTGTTTATTGATGATTTTAAATTTTCTAATTCTTCAAGGTCTGATTTAATATAATCGATAAGCATTTCATGTGCCATAATTTTTGCTTTGGTTCCGTCGTGGCATGTTGAAAACTCTTTATCGATAAGAAAATGGAGGTCATTTGTGCTTTGTGGGACTTCTTTGCATCCGCGCAAAAAATATTTATCATCCATTTCTGTTAGTTTTAACCTGTTGTATTTATAGAAAACAGAATTGTTCGCGAAATACTTTTCCAAACACACCAGGCTCAATTCTAAATATTGTTTCTGAAAATTAATTGTACTGGTTGGGCGGTTACATTCAATTTTAAGGAGTTTGGAATAGTATAAAAATTTGGCATAAACCGGTGGTTTAATATGTTTAAAAAAATGAATTTCTTCCTGTTTGTTTTTGAATTTATTATCAACAATAAACTTACGTAAATCTGTAAGAGCCAAAGAACTGATACCAATTGCCTTTTTGATCTTTATTACAGAATCTTCTTTTGATTGATTGATTGATTTCATCCAGTTCTTTCTCAAGTTTTTTTATTATTTGATCCGGGTTATTAACATACATAATTATGAGGGTTTAATTATATTACATATTCATATTTTTAATAGTTTGTATTTTATTAAATTATCCAAACAATGACAAATCCTATTTTTTGCTCATTGATTTATTTTCATAATTTAGTATCGTTTTCATTAGTATAGATTGTTTTTCCCTAAATTCCACCAGTTATTACATGCCTTAACAATTGTACTGAACCATAAAAAATACATGTTTTCTGCAATTTTGTTTGATTTCATTTCCTTTTTCGCCTTGCCAGAAATAAGTAATGTGCAAAAAGCACAACTGTTGTTAAATTGAATAACAGAATCAATATACATGTTTTCATCTTAATCTGAATTTATATTTTGCTTTAACATTCCTGTTATCATAAAGCCAATATCTTTTCGTATTTTCTCTTCACCACCTCTGGAAATAATTGTTGCCCTTCCTTCATATCCGCCCATATCAATTATTTCTGAGGTTGGAATGTATTGGGTTGTGCCTCCTGTTAAACAAACAGGTATTAGATTTAAATCAGGAAATACTTTTCGAAGTTCAAGGGATGTTTCAGCCATAGGTTCGGAATGCATAAATGCAAAGCACGTATTGTTAATTTTTAAAGCAGAAAGTGGAAGCCTGGTATATCCAGCTTCCCTGTCATTAGAACTAATTAAATCAACAAATTGTTTTGTCCATTCCAGCCAGTTAAGCCGATTCGCTAATAGACGTAGTTCGCGTATGTTTTTCCCAAGCCTTTTAAAAGCATTATATTCAGGGATCAGCATTTTTTTAGTTAGTTCAATTTCCTCTCTGCTTTTTGGTAAATTGGGGTCAAGAGGCAGTTCGAACATTTTTGTTTGAAACAAAAATGTGCTGATTTCTTCTGTACTATGCCCTTTGATACTCTCTAATGCAGCAAATGCTATTTTTTTACCAATCCTGTCACGTTCTGCAAGAGCTTGTTTATCGTTTTTTGCTACGATAGCCCACGTGGGGCCTAAGTAAAATTCCGGTAGTTTTATGTTTTTGTTAATAACATAGTCAATTTTTACTTTTGGAGCTAAATTTCCTAATGGCCCGCTAATATACATTCCTATACCCCCAAGTCCATCTTCCATACAGTCACGGACAACTGCTGGATAATCAGGATCATACATCCTTTCTTTACAAGCATCAGCAGGGCCAGCATGGGCACTGAATCGTACTATGGAACCCAAGGCATTCCCTTCCATATCTTCAAAAGCCATTGTTTGTACTAATGGGTCTACTTTACGGTTAAACCGTACAGGTGCCTCACCGGCTTTGTATTCAGGTTCATTGCCAAGCCACCTCGATTTCATTTCATTAACCAAAGCACTGGCATCAGGACTGTTATCTCCTTCCCTGTATTGAAAGCCATACCAAAAACTCTGGTAACCCAACTCGTCACCGGCACAGCCAATCCTTTGGAAACTCAGTGATTTGCCGACATCTGCATTGCCTGTTTTTAGTTTTGCCGGTACTGCTTTTTTGTCAGCCTTTATGATTGTTTTCGCAATTTCGTCTCCAAGGCCGTCCAAAGAATTTTCTTCGCGCGAATCCCATGGCGATGCATGTGTATGTGTTGTGTGCAATAAAATACATTCCTCCAGGAATCCTGTTAATTCACTGATCCTTTTTTGAAGGAATATATTGGTTTGGGGTGTTATTTCTATTAAGTCAAGTGCAACAATAGCAATACGGGCATTGTTATTTTTTATTACAGCACATATCGATTCAAGGCCACGCCTAAAGGCAACTGATGATTTTATTACCGGCACAAGGCTACATTTTGCGAAACCAACTTTAATCCTGTTAGGTTTTTGATCCATTGGCATACTATACAATTCCCCTGTATTTAAAGCAAAAATTGCCGCCGGGGCAGAAAGTACTATGTGTTTTAAGAATTTTTTACGGTCCATTTTTTATATTTTAGTTCCTATTCGCTATAATCAGGATTATTGGGGACAAGGCCCAGGCTTCCCAAAAAATCCATACAGGCAGCTTTTACATTGTAGGTGCGCCCTGGCATTTCATGCACTTCGCGAATGGTTTCGACAAAAGGCTGTTTATTATCCATATACAATAAATAATTCACCGCCATCAGAGTCAAATCCATATTGTCGTTCCTGAAAAATTCTTTCATTGTTTTATAAAAAAATATTTAACAGACAATAATGTCCTAAAATTGGGATTGGCTTTGCATCAGTAATACCTCCTTTCAGCTTTCCATTTTCTATTTCATAATTACTTTTATCTGAATTCATCTTATTTTAAGTTAAGTATCCTATTTTTATAACTATTTTTGGTTTAATTGAAAAAATATTAAGCATACCACTCTCGGTTTCTATTTTTCAGGTTATTTAATGTATCAATACAAATATTTACGTCGTTTACTATCTGAAAGTCAAACATTCCTGCACAGATGAAATCTGCACCGTTTTCGAATCCATATTTGAAACCGTCTTTAGGATCGATAGCTCCTCCGGCAAGAACCTTGAATCCTATCACTGGAATCTTTGTATGGTAAATAAATTCAACAGTTCGATCGGGGAAAGTATCGAAAAGGTTATCGTGCCACATATTGTGATCGCTTTTAAGCCTGTCAGGACTTGACATTTCGAACACCTTACGGTTTTCTCGCGGATGCGCCGACCAATAATTATCGTTGTGCATCGTTTTCATGTAATAGTCTGGAATAATACTGTTTTGTTCGCAAGCGATCAAGGCATGAATGTCATGTGCTGCCAATCCAGCCACAACACCATTTTGACGTATGAGATTCAACAAATCGTCAATCACGTCCAAGCGGCTGTTGAAAACCATTCTGTCGCCAATAGTGCCATGCACCTGAATAATGTCTACACCTAAATCAATAGCTTTTTTAAGTCCCTCGTTATTTTTGTCACTATCTTCAGTGAACAAGAAATAATTAATTACTTTGATTTTACTGCCAGTTAGTTTTTTGTATTTATTCAATATTTTTGAATGAACAACCCAGTCGCTAACGGCTATACAATTAATGCCAGCTTGTTCACATAGCATCAGTGTTTCAAATATTTTCTTTTCTGTGTTATAGGATTTGAAGAGCGAGCTGACATAAAGCAAATCTCGTGCATGAGCAGTCCCATCAAACAGATTTCCGCCCATGATTAACCGGCTTAATTCGTGATTGCCAAGTTTTCCCTTGGGCATTTCACCTTTCAATTCGCTTAACGCTAACCGATTAACCTGTAAAGGTTCAGTTGCCCCCGATGTGGCATCCGTACTGTATAAATTCGAATTTCGGAAAGCGCTATATCCCGTTAAACCCAAAATAGGCAGGACAGTTAGATTTTTCAACATTTCGCGCCGTTTGTTAACATCTGTGGGTGCATCTACCGAAACGGTTGCAGGCTCTTTCCTTTTTCCCCTCAAAAAACGAACTGCATGATCCAATCCGTATTTCTTTCCTCTTAATAAACGAACAGCGTTATCCAGACCATAGCCCCTTTCCTTGTAACAAAAGAGAAAGATAAGAATTGCCGCTTCAATAAACAGTTGGTTAATGATATACACCGATCCGTCGCTTGTCAGCAAAGAAGCACCGAAAGGCGGATATGCAAAATAGTACAACACAAGCAGCAAAGCCCCGGCAAGGGATGCCCAATGGACGAGCACTCCGAGAAATAATGCCAACCCGATCAAAACCAATCCCCACACATTAAAGAAGTCGATTACGGTAAGCCGTTCGGGAGAAACTGCCAACCAATGATAGAACCCCGAAAGGAAACTTTGGGTATTGTTCAAAAAAGATTCTGCAGACCAGTTATCTGCAAAGAGTTTGATGCATCCTTCATACAGGAAATGCCAACCGATGGCCACACGAATAATGGTAATAATATTTCTCATAAAGATCGATGTTATAAATTTCTTATTAATCCAAATTGTTTTTTTGAGCCGGTTATAACAAAGTTTTTATTCCTTGTCTTTTGTGCATATCCAATTACTCAATGTCTTTTATATTCCAATTAATATTGTCTATGACTGCTTTCATAGATTTTATCATTGGCTGTGCCAGACCCTGGTAACGATCAGAATAATAAGGAACAGCAAACAGGATTGATGTGCCTAGTACCGGACACATAAAACGGTGCGGACGACCATATTTTCCACTGCATAGGTGAATGAACGGCGTTTTAAGTTCACTGTTCAAAACTATTGTTGTACGTAAAGCTTCGGCTAGTTCTTCTTCCGTGTTGATGGTCGTTACTATCTTCACAACATCCGGGCCGCGGGATTCAAGTTCTTGCATGTGTTTTATGACCTCTTCTGTTGTAAGGAAACATCCCGTATGTGAGGATATCAAAACTTCAGCACCCTTGCTGTGAATTTTATCGATAAGGCGCTTTTGTGTGTCGATGGCGTTTTTATTATAAGTTATTTCCTTCGGTGACGGGTCATACAAATCCCCCATCACATCAATCATAGAGGCCCCTGCTTCTGCGGCAGTAAGTAACACCTCCTGGCGATAATCTTCGCTTGATTTTTTCCACTTGTCATTACGGTAGAAATAGAACATAAATGGTAAATTAACCGAATTGATTATGCTTTTAAATGATTCGGAATTCCTGAATTCAGGTTTTAAATCGTTAAGGTCAATTGTTATACCTTCGGCACCCTCGGACTCAGAAGTCCTGGCTGCCGCTATCAATTCCTGAGGTGTTTGCCCGGATATAATTCCGGATATCACCGGATACGGTTTGTTTAAAAAAGAAAGCCTCTTTTTATTATTATCCGTTTGCCCTTCAGTGCCTGCACTTCCTATGTTAACTTTGTCATTTGGTGGTTTATTGCCTTTTCCATTTATAATCTGTTGGGGCAGAACCATGACACCGGCAGAAATAGCCACTGTATTTTTAATAAAATCCCTTCGGGGTAAGTTATTTATTTTCTTATTCTTACTTTTCATATTAATAATTTTTTTTATCAAAAAGAATATTTAAGTGACAACAATAATCTAAAATTGGAAACTGGATCGGTATCTGTCACTCCACCTTCTGAGTCCCCGTTTTCTGTTCCGTAAAAGGCTGTTGCGTATTCGCCTTCCAAAGAAATTCCGACACGGCCTTCGGTATATACAATCCGGGGGGCTATCCGGTATATGCTGCTTATGTCCGTGCCCCGAGAATAAAAAGGCCCCTGTATTGTCTCTCCACAACCCAGGTTTTTGCTGTAACCACAAAAAAGCCCGGCAAAAAACTTCCTGCCATTGGAATGTATATCTGTCCAAACAGATAAAGTGTTCAGGTTTGAAAATTCTTTCTTCCCTGTATGTTCATTGATTATTCTTTTTATTGCATAGCCCCCCAGCATCAACTGATCATAACCGTTTTGTGCATATACTCCCTGTGCCTTTATTGTTAGTGGTTTTGTCTTGGCTTTTGCAAACCCCATTATTGATATTCCTGTTAACGACGTTTTCGTAGCAAAAATTTCCCCTGCATCATTTTTCGTATAAATTTCGGGGACAAGCTTTTTATAATCAATGCCTATACCTGCCTGGATAAATGAAGAGTCGGTACCGCATTGTAATTGGAAATGGAGGTTGGGGATTCCGGAATTCCTTAAATACTGGGATCCAGGGCCGTTAGGGCCTGTACTTGTAAAATCCCTCTGTGAAAGCATACATCCTATCAGTTTCACCTTTCCTATAGTTTGAATAATACAAACTTGCGGATTGCGGGACATAGGATGAAAAGGGGCACCGGCACTAAAAGCTACCACGTTGGGAAAAAAGCCAGGTATTGACATCGGGTGCCAGTACTGGCCTGCTAATAATTCTGTCCTCCCCCAGTCAAATTTTATATATGCACAGAACAATCTTAATCCATTTAGATCGCTAAAACTCATATTCTCATTCCCGTAAAAATCTGCCTCCACCAATCCACTTGAGCGGGCTCCCAGAAAAACCGGGCCACTTATATCGCTCCTCAACCTAGAATGAATAGATAGCATATTGAGACTGCGAACTGCATTGACATCATGTCCATTGGCATCAGATAAGACATTTTCAGGATACAACACTACCAATCCTTCCCGCGCATTGACCGTCTGACGATTATCTGCAAATAATTCATACTTGATAAAACCGGAGAACTTAATCCTTGGTGTTTTATCTTTTATATTATGATCGACCTGTGGGTAACCATAAATAAACATTAAAAGAAAAATGATTGAGAGGTTGTTTTTCTTTTGTCGATAAAAGTTGAGACTATTTAATTTGACTTTGATTGTATTCCATTTCGCAAATCTGTCCCTGTCTGGTTTCCCGATATAGTTTTGCATGTCAAAATATTCTTTTTTCTTGTATTCCTTATTACTGATTAATATTGATAGTTAATAAACCTCCTCACTATCATGACTAAACTAATAATCAGTATTCATTTATAATTGAATTGTAAAATGGTTGTCTCCCGATTTCCTCAGGGTTATTTCTTTTTTAACCATTTTCCCTTGATATTTTACTTCGATTATGTATTTTCCGTAAAAGCCCCAGAATCGAGCCTTCCCATAATTATCGGTTTGTAAAACCTCATTAGTTCTCCATTCATGGTTGATTAACCGGTCCAAGATTTCGTATGCTGGTTTCTGGTCCATATTTTCATCCAATAAACCACCCTTTAGGTTATTTTCATTTCCGTAGGCTGTATTATCTCCCAAGTTCCACCAAGTAATACCAGCCATATTAGGGGTACTAAACCACAAACGGTACATATTTTCTACAATTTTTGCTTGTAGTCCATTCCCATTTTCGCCCATACCTGGAATAGTAATTTCAGTGATGTAAATCGGAAGGTTCATTTTCCCAATCTTGTCAAAATCCCCAATAAGCTTCTTAGGGGGGAGTAGTTTCCCTAACAACAGGCTGTTTCGTTCATATTCATCCCAAAAATGCACATGGATTCCCATCCCATCAACATCAAGCCCTTCCTTCATTATAGTACAGAAATAGTCCATATACTCTTCTTTTGCATCAAGGGCATGTTTACCTTCATTGTAGATCAACTTTACGTTGGGGGGGAATGAAGCGTTTGCTTCACGAAAACACCAGGCAAGGTAATCATCAGGCACCTCATGCCAATACTCCGGGGAGCGAGATCGTTTCCTCTTGTATTCTTCATTTGCAATATCCCAAATTGGCATCTTATCTTGATAACGTTCAGCTATCTCAACAATGTGTTTATGGGCTTGTTGCATTAATAATTCGGGGTTATCCTTTGCAGTCCATTCAGGCATGGCTATATTCTTGACATACATCAAACAATGCCCTTTAGGGGTGATATTGTGTTCATAACACCAGTCGATTAAAGGGTCAGGTGCAGGCCTGCGCCAAATAAAAGAATCATTTTTTGAGAACCTGAATTTCTCAGGTTCAGGTTCTAAATCCTTCCAAAAAAATGGTATTGTCGCAAAATTGAACAAATTAATAAAAGCTTTTTCATATTTTGAATTCAATTCTTCTGAATCTAATTGCCCAAGTACGAATAAGTTACACCCAAATAAAAATTCATGGGTTTGCTGTTTTACTTCAACAATTGCACCAGTAGCCAGTCTTCCGTCTTTACTAATAATCTCAACTACTGCATCACCTTTTCGGTATTTTTCAGTGTTATATTCAATATTTTGAACAATCTCAGGATCATTCCATAAGCTGTCATAATAATCGGGTTGAGCAAAAAGCACTACTGTTGTTAAGTTAAGTAACAGTATCAATACATATGTTTTCATATTTTTAAAGTTTTATGTTTTTTCAATTCATGTATGTTATTAAAGTCCTGCAGAAGATTTAATTTGATATTTATCAAAAAATTGACAAATTAATTCCTCTATCATATTATTAATTCTTGTAATCAATCCCCTAACAATTCTGTTATTATAGTTGAAATATCTTTTTCGTATTTTTTCTTCACCATCCCTGCAAGTAATCGTTGCCATACCTTCATAGCCCCCCATATCTATTATTTCAGAAGTTGGGATGTATTGGGTTGAGCCACTTGTCAAACAAACCGGAATCAGATTTAAGCCAGGAAAAGCATTCCTGAGTTCAAGGGATATTTTTGCCATAGTTTCGGAATGCATAAATGCAATACATGTATTGTTATCTTTTATTACAGCACATACAGATTCAAGGCGCCGTCTGAAAACAACGAATGATTTTATTGCCGGCACAAGGCTACATTTGGCGAAACCAACTTTAACCCTGTCAGGTTTTTGCTTCATTGAATTACTATATAATTTCCATGCATTTAAAGCAAGTATTGCAGCCAGAGCAGAAAGCATCATCTTTTTTAAGGATTATTTACGGTCCATTATTTATATCTTTAATAACTATTCGCTATAATCCGGATTGTTCGGGACCAACCTCAGACTCCCCAGAAAATCCATACAGGCTGCTTTTACATTGTAGGTAAGCCCTTCCATTGCATGTACTTCACTAATAGTTTCTATAAAAGGCTGTTTGTTATCTATATACAACAGATAATTTATTGCCATCAGCACCAAATCCATATTGTTGTTTTTACAAAACCTTTTCAGGTTGTTTTCACCTTTACTATTGTCAAAAAACTGGTAGGAAATGGCAGAAGCAGTAACTGTTACAGGTGGGTAACTGTCATCCATTGCCTTCAGGATTTCCTTCCTGTATTGGATGAGGGCAGATGGGTGATGACATTGCAACCCAATTATCGCCCAATAACGAACAATATTATTGTCACTTTTCAACAATTGAATTTGTTGTTCAGCAATTTCTTTCCCTCTTTTTCCCGAAAGGGAAGCCGCACTATAAATTTCTTTTAAAGGGTATTTTTTTTTATCCATGCGGAATTCATAAGGACTAGCGGTTTTCGAGATCAATCCGATTTCATATTCCGGTAGGAACATCGCATCACGCGATTTCATAACCTCTTCATCGAGTAGGTTCCGCATTTTCTCAAGTATTTCCTTATAA
Organism: Prolixibacteraceae bacterium; assembly: GCA_963666575.2. GTDB lineage: Bacteria > Bacteroidota > Bacteroidia > Bacteroidales > Prolixibacteraceae > JABMQB01. The sequence continues at coordinate 18,744 of CAXXYG010000030.1, read as the reverse complement.
GCCGAATCGTTTACAAGGTTATTTGTTTCCCACACATCGTTTTCTATATCGAAAAGAAATTCCGCTAGGCGACCTTCAAAAATACTTTTTTGTAACGGGTTCAACAGATTTGCTGCCAAATCACTGCGCATCTGTTGCTTAATATCCGATATTTCCATATAGCGGATGTAACGCGCTTCGGGCATAAAGGACATAAAGTTTCTTGAATACATAAATCTTCCGTCAGTAACACTGCGAACCATGTCGATTCCATTATCCGAACGGTCAGCCGATAAGATAAGATGCCCGATAGGTTTTGTCCGGTTCTTGCCCATTAAAATACGCCCTTTCAAATAGTCTGGAATTTTCTCTCCGGCAAGGCTGATTAAAGTTGGTGCCAAGTCTTCAAAATCTACTAGTTCGTCGGTAACCACCCCTGTCCCCCAGGGAGAAAGATTTTTATACATTTCAGGAAACCAAATAATAAAAGGTACATGGTAGCCAAAGTTGATACCGTTTGTTTTACCACGCGGTACGCCTTCTCCATGGTCGGCATAAAAGAAAATGATGGTGCTGTCTTTCAGGTTGTCATTTTCGAGCCGTTCAAGCAGTTTTCCTATTTTATTATCGGTTAGCTTGATGGAATTATACACCCGAGCAAACTGTTTCCGCATTTCGGGGCTGTCGCGGTAAAATGGCGGCATTTCGAAAACATCTTCTCCAATCCTGTCTTCTACCGGCAATTTATCCAGTACATTTCCCAGGTACCATTCATACGTGTTAGTCATCGTCCGTGACTGGTGTGAATCCATGAAGTTAAATACAGCAAAAAAAGGTTGCCCAGGCTTTCGTCCCCACCATCCTGCTATATTAGAACTTTCATTCCAGGCTTCTTTTGTAAAAGTCTTTACATTTTCTATGTTATAATCGGTTTTGCTGTTATTGGTTACATAATAGCCTTGCTTTTTCATGTAGTACGGGAACCCATGGATAAATTCCGGGATAGCATAATAGCTCCTGTGGTTGCCAGTGCCCATTTTAAAAGTGCGCACGCCAGTGATTATCGTACATCGGCTGGGCGAGCAAACCGTTCCGGTCGAAAATGCATTGGTAAACATTACGCTTTCTTCTGCTAGCTTGTCGATAACTGGCGTTGAAGCAACTTTATTTCCGTAACACCCGATAAACTGTGGAGACGTATCTTCAATAGTGAGCCAGAGAATATTTGGCTTATTGGCAGCATGAGAATTTAAAAGGATAAAAACAAAGATGAATGTTAAGACCTTAGTTTTAATTATTTTAAACATATCAAGGTTTTATATTAAACAGATAGTAATGTCCTAAAATTGAATATTGGAAATTGATTAAGTTAAGATCTATTTGCTAATTATATAGAAATAAAGAGCCCTCCCTCTTACTAGTAGATTAGTAATTAGGAAAAAGGGAGAACTCTCTATTTTACTCTTTTATAATTGGATTAATATCCAGGATTTTGGTCAGTCTCAGGATTTATTGCATCGTTGTATCCAAATTCTGAAATTGGGATTGGCCACAATAAATGCTTGTCAGCCACATCTATTCCATAAGCTATTTTTATAGCAGATTTTATCTTGTTGGCACGCTTTAAATCCAGATATCTTTTAGCTTCATATATAGTTTCATACATACGTTCTTTAATCACCAGGTCAACAAAAGAGTCTTTTGTATAATCTGATAAATTAAAGTCTACATCAGATGCTGCATTCGGATTTCTTCCATAGCCACGCCTGTGAATCATATTTAATTTCTCCATGCCATCACTTGTTGGTCCGCCATTTGCCCTACAATCTGCTTCAGCATAGAGAAGCAATACATCAGCATAACGGTATATTGGCCAATCAACGTTATTACCCCATCCAGGTCTTTCCGGATCAATAAACTTCTTAAATAGCATCGTACTAGCAGATCCCACACCAAGATCCTGATTATATAAATTAAATGATTTTCTTAGATCTTTATAATCCCAATCACGTATCACCGTAGTTGTCACTGAATCACAATAATGCACACCCCAACCAGCATAGTTATTCCAATGAGTAGAACTCGTATGTGCATAATAAGGAGTTGTGGAGATGCTTGTTCTATTAAATTTAAGGTAAAAGATTTCTTCAGAAGTATTAATAACATCCGGGCCAAAAATCTTATAAAAATCATCAGAAGAAATTACTTCTACCAAAGAATGTTTGCCGGAATTAATTACCTCTAGCGACCTGGTACGCGCATTGCCCCATTCCTCCAATTGGAGGTAAACATCTGCCAAAAGTGTTTTTGCTGCCCATTTTGTTGCCCTACCTGCGACTTTAGCATTTTCTGGCAAATAGGTTTCCGCAAATTGCAGGTCACTCAATATCAGCGCATAAACATCGTTAGCAGAAGTTCTTGGCAAATCTTGGTCTAACATGTTCTCTTCTGTCCTTAGTGGAATTGCTCCCCAATGACGTACCAAATGAAAATAACAAAATGCCCTTAGAAATTTAGCTTCACTAGTAAGGGCATTTAGTGTCCCTTCATCAACAGATGTTGCATTAGGTGCATTTTTAATTACTGAATTTGCATTACGGATAGATTGATAAAAATAGGTCCAAAACATACCAGCACGACCTATGTTTGTTGCATCCAATCCTTGAAATTCAGAGAGTGAACTATATGAACCACGCCCTCGACTATAATCAATCTCAGCATCTAGAACTGATTGATACCTACCACCAAATAAATTACCATCACGAAGGGGGGAATAAATTCCATAAACTGCTGATTCTATTTCATCTGCAGTTTGATAGAAAGTCACCGTTGCTATCTCTTTAGGTTCCTCTACCAGTATATCATTACATGCAGAAAACATTAAAATAATGAAAAATAAAAAATGTAATTTCACATGGAATAACTTTGTCAATAAATTTAGGTTCAACTTTTGTTTCAAAATTTGAATCCTTTTTATTAGATATAATTTCATTGCTTCATTCTTTTAAAATTAAAACTCTAACTTGATACCAGCAGTAATACTTTTGGCCGTTGGATAAGTGTAGTGATCAATACCCTGATTAAGGGAAGATGAACCACCTTTGGAATTTACGTCAGGGTCATACCATGGATAACTGCTTATGGTCAACAGGTTCTGCCCACTGATATATATCTGCCCTTGTTTTAACCAGTTGATGCCTAACTTGCCGATTGGTAGTTTATAAGCCAGTACGATGTTCTTTAATCTAAGATAAGAACCATCGTATACAAAACGGTCGCTCATCAGAGTTTTGGTATCTTTGCTTATATAAGGATATTTGGCATTTGGAGTTGCGGGTGTCCAGTTCTCATGAAGGACTTCCTTGAATGTATTCATGCCTACGAGGTAATCCAGTGTCTGGTTCAGCATACTAAGGCTGTAAATATCATTCCCCTGTGTCCCCTGGATAAAAAGGCTTAATTCAAAATTTTTATAAGACATTGTTGAATTAAGTCCATATATAAAATCAGGATTTGGATTTCCTATGACAGTTTTATCTCCAATTGAAAAATCCCCGCTTAAATCATTATCCTTGTATGCAATTTCACCTTCATCTGTATAACCATCTTCTTGATATCCGTAAAAAATACCAAACGACTCACCTTCTCTGTAAAGATTGATATAATCGTTCACTACAGCCATATTGAAAGCACCTCCTATTATATCTTCTCCCTTATTTAGCTTCACAATTTTGTTATGGTTCGTTGCAAAATTTGCAGAGATATCCCATTTGAATTGTTGGTTCAAAATATTTGCATTCAACTGCAATTCAAACCCTTTATTTTGTATTTTCCCAATATTCTTAATGGTAGTGGAATAACCCGTTGAAGTTGGTAAACTAACGGAATTTAGCAAATCCCGGGTATTTTTAATATAGTAATCGGCAGTTAGCCATATTTTATCATTCATGAACCCAACATCAATCCCGATATTAGTTTGTGTAGTAGTTTCCCATTTTAAGTCTCCGGGATAAGTAGATGAAGATGCGAAATAAGTATAAAGGTCATCATTAAAAACCGTTTTAACCGGTACCCAATAAATTAAGCGTACTATATGGGCTAATTGCTGTACTGCCTGATTCACCATAACTCGCCCTCAATTTTAAAAAAGAAATAAAATCGATTTCCTTCATAAATTCTTCCTCCGAAACCCGGTATGCAAAAGCACCCGATGGGAAATACCCCCACTTATTACCTTCACTGTATCGGGAAGAACCATCAGCCCTGAAGGTTAACGTTGCCAAGTATTTATCTTTAAAAGAATAATTTAATCTCCCCAAGTAAGACATTAAAACCCATTTTGAATAAGATGAAGAAGGTGTTTCTAATACATCAGCACTTCCGATATTATAGGTTTCATAAATGTCACTTAAGAAACCTGTTCCCGAAACATTAGCTGATTTACCTACATATTGTTCATAAGTGTATCCTGCTGTTACACTAATATTATGTTTATCATTAATCGTTTTTTTGTAATTAATAATATTATCGCTGTTAAGTGACAAACCATTATTGTTTCCAATACTTGCGCTTCCACTAGAGTTGGGATATAATAAAGTTGTATAACTGTCCGAACGAGTTTCTCTATTCAATACGTTACCTGAAATTTTAATCGATAAATCATCTATAGGCTTAATCGTAAATGCAACATTTGAATTTACCCTGTTCGAAAACGATTGGTTGGATGCTTCATTTACATAAGCTACCGGATTACTTAATGAATTTTCAGTAAATGAAGTGACATCTCCTAAAATGCGATAAGTACCATCATCGTTGTAAGGAGATACTATCGGGGGGGCAGATGCGACACCGCTTATAAAAGAACTTCCCCGCTGACCGCCATTACTTTCTTTGGCATCTTTGTCAGCCCTGCTTAAAATTATATTATAGGAAATACTGAATTTTTTGCTGATTTCGTGGTTCAAGCTGGCTCTCAGTGTAATCTTGCTATATTCACTGTTTTTTACAATACCTTTCTGGTCAAAATAACTTCCTCCAATAGAAAACTGGGTTTTTTCATTACCTCCCCTCACACTCAGGGAATGGTCATGTATTGGTGCTGACTGAAAAACCAAATCCTGCCAATCAGTACCTTCCCCCAAATTATTAACTTCCTGTTGGGACCAATATTCCGTACCCCAATCATTCACTTGTTGCATATTCCAAAACTGGGCATACTCTGTGGCATTCATCAAATCTAATTTTTTCCGAAGGGTTTGGACACTATACGAACCTGTATATTCAATTCTGGTTGCCCCTGCTTTCCCTCGTTTTGTTGTTACAATAACAACTCCGTTTGCACCTCGGGAACCATAAATAGCAGTAGCAGAAGCATCTTTTAACACTTCAATACTTTCAATATCAGACGTATTCAACATATTTTGATCACCTGGAAAACCATCAATTATCCATAGTGGTTCATTTGATCCCCTGATAGAATTAGTTCCTCTGATACGAACCTGTAATGAAGATCCCGGAGACCCAGTATTTTGCTGTATTTGTACGCCGGCAACCCTTCCCTGTAATGCCGATGTTACTGCTGTACTTGGTAATGCTGTGATTATTTCGTTTTTTACTGATGAAACTGAACCGGTTAGGTCACTTTTCTTCATTGTTCCATAACCAATTGCCATAACTTCCTCAAGTCCAATAGCATCTTCTGCCATTGTTACATTAATAACGCTTTTTCCGGCAACTGCAATTTCCTGTTTTTTCATTCCAACGAATGAAAAAACTAAGATTGCATCTTCAGGAGTATTTGTAAGTGAATAATTCCCAACGGCATCAGAAACAGTTCCCTGGGTAGTGCCTTTTACGACTATAGTTACTCCTGGGAGTGGCAGTCCGGAGGAATCTGTGATTTTACCAGAGACCGTTTTTAGTTGCTGAATTTCAAAATTATTTGAAGATTCAACAGTTAAAGCAATTTGCCTATTATTAATTGTATACAAAATACCTGTATTATCAAATATTTCATTTAATATTTCTGATACCAAGGTATTTTCAGTTTTTATATTTATTCGTCTATTCACATCAATTTTGTGAGCTTCGTACATAAAATAAAACTCAGATTGGTTCTCGATTTCATTTAAAATAGTTTTAATGGGTACATTGTTCATGATTAAACTCAGCCTGGTATTCTGAGAATAAGATCCAATAGCAAAAGCCTGGCTTATACATATTAAGAGTAAAATCAGTGCTGTCCTCATAATCTTCCACATTTTTGATTTCCAGATTTTATAAAAACAGGAAACCATTAAAAAACATTTTTTTTTCATAAATTTGTTTTGATTTGGATTAATTATTCAAATTAATTAGGCCTGCTGAGACGCAAAATTCAGAGGCATTGCAAAAATTCAAAGGGGATGTTAGCGCATCTCCTTTTTTTAGTTAATTAGTTTATTCCCATAAGCAATATTGTTTTTAAGGTTTTAGTTTGTTATGATTATTTTTGTAGGTATTTCAGGAGTATGACTATAGTTTATAGTATAATTTATACTACAAGAGAATTTCATTAATTCAAAAATATCTTCCATATTTTCGTCTCTGATTGTGGCATTAAAAATCAAATCGTATACTTCATTATTCCTGACTTCGATGTCGATACCGTACCAATGCTCCAATTTTTCAAGTACTTCCATCATTGGGTCATCTTTAAAAATGAGGATGCCGTCCTTCCATGATGTATACTTATAACTTTCAACTGTACTTACTAATAGTTGGTTTTGGTCATTATCGTATTGTGCTTTTTCCCCCGGTTTTAATAATAGGTTCAAGAATTTATCTTCATTATGTGTTAATTTAATACTACCCTTATCCAGCACAACGCTTATTTTACTGTTTTTAGGATATGCATTCACATTAAACTCAGTCCCCAATACATTTATTTTAAAATCGTTACAGTTTACTATTAAAGGTATTTTTTCGTTCCGCCTTACCTTAAAATAAGCTTCACCTTCAAGAATAATATCTCTGTTTTTGATTGAAAAATTGTTGCTGTAAGTCAGCGCTGTGCTGGAATTTAACCAAACTATAGAACTATCGGGTAATACAATTTTAGAGGTTTGTCCTTTTTTTGTGAGGACAGTGGTATATAATTGTTTAAATTCTGAATTTTTAGATTTTGGATTCCAATAATTTGATAGAATTCCAGCTATTGCAAATAACAATAATAATGTGGCTGCAATTTTCCACTTGAATAGGACTCTTTTCATTGATAGAGCAGCAATCCTATCAAGATATTTTTTCCAAGCCAGATCTTTATCAATGCTGTCAAATTCGTCAACAGCATTGGCAATATTTTGTTTTTGTTTCAATTCATCAACTAATTTTTGATGTTTTGAATCCTCGTTTAACCATGTGTTCATTTGTTGTAATTCAGTTTTAGACTCTCTACCAGTTATATATTTCCCGATAATTGATCCGATTTTTAGTGATTCGAAAAGATTTTTCATAGTTCTCTACAAGAAATTAGTCTGATTTATCGATTCTCATATGTATATAATTCATTTTACAATCTAATTGTCAATTTGTTATAAATACACTTTTTGTCCTGCCGGACGGGCTTTCATTTTTGTCTTGACACAAAAACGAAACAAAAAAATCAAGAAAATTTCATCTCACTGTATTTTTAATTTATGTTGTGTTCGATGTAACTCGCAAGCTCGTTTAATGCTTCTTCCCACAATCCTACGCCTGCCCGCGCCAAATTTTCGTCCACCACACTTTTTGAATCTGCTAAAATTCAAATCTATATTCTAAATTTAAATGCCCTTATGTGTTTTTACATTTTAAACTAATATCCTCAAACATCCGATTTTCGTGTGTATATATTGTTTATTTTTTTTTGCAACCGATGTAACTTATAAGAAATTTTAATCATTACTCTGTGTGTAATTTTTTAAGATTAAAATTAACATGTTCGTTTCATCTTGTAGTATTAAAACGACAAGAAGCCAGAATAAGATTACAAGGGGTGATAAAATAATTCAAATAATATGAGGAAGTGTTTGGGAATAATCTAATCTGCCAGTATGGATTTCGTTTTGTAAGGGAATAAAAAAAGGAAAATATCGCCTAAGTTTTGCCTTAAAACTTTATATGCCCTGGCTTTATGGGTTCGAACCGTATTAATTGCTATGTTCAGGTGTTTGGCAATCTCTTCGTTTGATTTTTCTTTTAGTGCAAGCAACAGAACTTTTTTTCCCATCTCAGGAAGTTTATTTATTTCCTGGTAGATTTCGTTATAGGCTTCAACTTTAAGCACCTCGTCTAAAAAAGATTCTGAAAAATCATTTTTATTTTGTCTATACTCCATGTATTTTTTTGCCACTTTATCATGTTTAAGATAGTCGAGACAAGCATTTCGGGCCGAGATGTAAAAAAATGATTTTAAGGCATACAGATTTAAAAATGTTTTTTTCTTTTCCCAAAAAACAATAAAAACATCCTGGACGATATCTTCCGAAATATTTATAGGTAAGTATTTTCTAGCAAAAGAAATAAGTTCAGGGTAAAAGGAATAGAAAAAATCTTTCAAATTTATTTGATCACCGTTTGCAAATTTGATAATACTATTTTTTGCAGGATTAGTCATGTATTAAGTTTGACAAAATAGTTTTAAAAGATTTTTCTTAGCCTATTTTAGGTTCCAAAGTAGGACATATTTTTTTATTTTACCAATTGTAAAAAGAATTGAAATATTAAATCAGTTTTAATAATATTACTAATACTAACAATTTACAGATACGCTGTTTTTCTCATTTCCTTATGATTACGCATTTTTTTTGTTAGGAAAAATCTAATTAACAGTGCTATTTTTTTCTACCATAAATTCTTAAGATCTCCAAATTCAATATTTTTTTACAGATTTATACAAATTAATCTGTTTAATATCTTTCAGACATGCTGTAATTCATTATAAATTTATAATATATTTAGCTATTTTACAATTAATTTATAATTTTTATATTGCTACTTACAATAATTAAATAGTATGATATATAATTTTAACATATTGTTTAACAGCATAGATACTTATACTGTTTTGAATCAACATTTATGAACCGTATCAAAGAAATCCTTAAAGAACAGGGCCGAACGCAAACCTGGTTGGCAGAAAAAGTTGGTAAAAGTTATGTTGTTTTTACAAACTATTGTAATAATAAAAAACAACCTTCGCTGGTAACTCTTAAAAAGATTGCTGAGGTTTTGGATGTAGATATCAGGGAGTTGTTGGAATCTACTAAATAAAACATGTGCAAAATTAGAATTCATAATAAAGTTTATTTTTTGCTGTTATAAATTAATCAAATTAATGGAGTAAAAAGGAATACAAAATTGCCCCGATTGGTTATGTGGAAACCGCGATCGGGGCTCAGACTAACTAAACTATTTTCACTCTTAATTATCATTCAATCAACATTGAATTGTATTGCCTGTGGAAATTTTCTGATGTAGATTTTTAATATTCATTATTTGATTTATTTTTGATTGGTTTATATTAAGGCGCATACGGATAAAACATTTTCTATTACTAAACCAAAAACACTAAGTTTTTTAAAATATATTTTATTAATAGTCCGTTGGCTAAGGTTCAACGGCAAAGTATATTTAATGGATTGTTGTACTTACTTAAAGCTATAAGTGGGTTTTACTTGTTTAAAAAAATGAATTTCTTCCTGTTTGTTTTTGAATTTATTATCAATAATAAACTTACGTAAATCTGTAAGGGCTAAAGAACAAATACCTATTGCCTTTTTGATTATAATTACAGAATCTTCTTTTGATTGATTGATTTCATCAAGTTCTTTCTCAAGTTTTTTTATTATTTGATCCGGGCTATTAACATACATAATTATGAGGGTTTAATTATATTACATATTCATATTTTTAATAGTTTGTATTTTATTGAATTATCCAAACAATGACAAAACCTAATTTTTGTTCATTGATTTATTTTCATTATTTAGTATCGTTTTCATTAGTATAGGTTGTTTTCCCCTAAATTCCACCAGTTATTGCCTGCCATACTAATTGTACTGAACCATAAAAAAAAATACATGTTTTCTGCAATTTTGCTTGATTTCATTTCCTTTTTCGCCTTACCAGAAATAAGTAATGTGCAAAAAGCACAACTGTTGTTAAATTGAGAAACAGGACTAATAAATATCTTTTCATTTTAATCTGCATTTAATGTTTGTTTATAACATTCCGGATATCATGGATCCAATATCTTTTCGTATTTTCTCTTCACCATCTTTGGAAATAATCGTTGCCCTACCTTCATAACCACCCATATCTATTATTTCAGAAGTTGGAATGTATTGGGTTGTGCCTCCTGTTAAACAAACCGGTATTAGATTTAAATCAGGAAATGCTTTTCGAAGTTCAAGGGATGTTTCAGCCATTGTTTCGGAATGCATAAATGCAATACATGTATTGTTAATTTTTAAAGCTGAAAGTGGAAGTTTCGTAAAACCTTTTTCCCTGTCCTCAGCATCAATTAAATCAACAAATTGTTTTGTCCATTCCAACCAATTAAGCCGGTTTGCTAAAAGTCGTAATTCACACGGATTTGCCCTAATTCTTTTAAAAGAATTATACTCCGGGATCAGCATTTTTTTTGTTAGTTCAATTTCTTCAATGCTTTTAGGCAAATTGGGGTCAAGAGGCAGTTCAAACATTTTTGTTTGAAACTGAAAGGTGCTGATTTCTTCGGTATTTTGCCCTTTGAGACTAGCTAATGCAGCATATGCTATTTCTTTGCCAATCCTGTCACATTCTGAAAGGGCTTGTTTTTCGTCTTCCGCTACTAAAGCCCATGTAGGGCCTAAGTAGAATTCCGGCAGCTTTATGTTTTTATTGATAACATAATCTATTTTTACTTTTGGGGCAAGGTTTCCTAATGGGCCACTAATATACATACCAATACCCCCCAGCCCTTCTTCCATATAATCACGGACAACTGCAGGAAAATCAGGGTCATATTTCCTTTCTTTACAAGCATCAGCAGGACCAGCATGAGCACTGAACCTGACAATAGATCCTATGGTATTCCCATCTAAATCTTCAAAAACGATTGTTTGCACCAGGGGGTCAACTTTACGGTTGAACCAAACAGGTACCTCACCCAATTTATAATCAGGCCCTTCGCCAAGCCACCTCGATTTCATTTCATTAACCAAAGCGCTGGCATCAGGCCTGTTATCGCCATCCCGGTATTGAAAACCATACCAAAAACTCTGGTAACCTAGCTCATCACCGGCATACCCAATCCTTTGGAAACTCAGTGATTTGCCGACATCTGCATTGCCTGTTTTTAGTTTTGCCGGTACTGCTTTTTTGTCAGCCTTTATGATTGTTTTCGCAATTTCGTCTCCAAGACCGTCCAAAGAATTTTCTTCGCGCGAATCCCATGGCGATGCATGTGTATGTGTTGTGTGCAATAAAATACATTCCTCCAGGAATCCTGTTAATTCACTGATCCTTTTTTGAAGGAATACATTGGTTTGGGGTGTTATTTCTATTAAGTCAAGTGCAACAATAGCAATACGGGCATTGTTATTTTTTATTACAGCACATATCGATTCAAGGCCACGCCTAAAGGCAACTGATGATTTTATTACCGGCACAAGGCTACATTTTGCGAAACCAACTTTAATCCTGTCAGGTTTTTGATCCATTGGCATACTATACAATTCCCCTGTATTTAAAGCAAAAATTGCCGCCGGGGCAGAAAGCACTATATGTTTTAAAAATTTCTTACGATCCATAATTAAATTTAATTTCTATTCGCTATAATCAGGATTATTAGGAACAAGACCCAGGCTTCCCAAAAAATCCATACAGGCAGCTTTTACATTGTAGGTGCGCCCTGGCATTTCATGCACTTCGCGAATGGTTTCGACAAAAGGCTGTTTATTATCCATATACAACAAATAATTCACCGCCATTAAAGTCAAATCCATATTATTGTTTCTGCAAAATTCTTTAATTTTATTTTCGCCAATGTTACTGTTAAAAAATTGATACGAGATGGCTGAAGCCGTAAGTGAAACTGGTGGATAGTTATCATCCATCGCCTGAAGGATTTTGTCGCGGTAGGGTTGAAGCTCCTCCCTTCGCTGGCTTCGTAATCCAATCAATGCCCAATAGCGAACAATATTATTGTCACTTTTCAGCAATTGAATTTGTTGTTCAACAAAGTCTTTTCCTCTTTTTCCTGAAAGAGAAGCAGCAGTGTATATTTCTTTAAGCGGATATTTCTTCTTATCCAGCCTAAATTCATAAGGACTACCGGTTTTTGAAATCAGACCAATTTCATATTCCGGAAGAAACATTACATCGCGAGATTTCAGAAGCTCTTCGTCAAGTTGCTTCCGCATTTTCTTCAATACTTTTTTGTAAGCCGGGTCGTTTATTAGGTTACTTGTTTCCCACATATCGTTTTCAATATTGAAAAGAAATTCAGCAGGGCGAACTTCAAAAATACTTTTTTGCAAGGGATTTAATAAATGTGATGCCAAATCGTTGCGCATTAGTTGTTTAATGTCAGATATTTCCATGTAGCGGATGTAACGCATTTCAGGCATAAAAGGCATAAAGTTACGTGAGTACATAAATCTCCCATCGGTAATGCTGCGAACCATATCAATTCCATTATCAGAACGGTCGGCTGATAAGACGAGATGATTCGTGGGTTTTGTCCGCTTTTTGCCCATTAAAACATGTCCTTTCAGGTGATCCGGAATCTTTCCTCCAGCAAGACAAATAAGTGTTGGCGCCAGGTCTGAAAAATCGACAAGTTCATTGGTAACCACTCCTTCTCTTCCCCAGGGGGATAAATGTTTGTACATTTTCGGAAACCAGATAATAAAAGGCACACGGTAGCCATAATTAATTCCATTGGTTTTTCCGCGGGGCATTCCTTCGCCATGGTCGGCATAAAAAAAGATGATGGTACTGTCTTTTAGATTATCTTTTTCGAGTCGTGTAAGTAGTTCGCCAATTTTGTTGTCGGTAAGTTTAATGGAATTGTACACCCGCGCAAACTGTTTCCGCATTTCCGGGCTGTTGCGGTAAAACGGCGGCATCTCGAAATCATCTTCGCCAATTCTATCTCCAACCGGCAATCTGTCCCACACATTTTTCAAATACCATTCATAAGTGTTGGTCATGGTTCGTGACTGGTGCGAATCCATAAAATTAAATACAGCAAAAAAACGGTTGACCAGGTTTGCGCCCTTCCCAACCGGCTTTATTCGAACTTTCATTCCAGGCTTCTGCAATGTATTCCGTCTCTCCGGCTACATTATAATCAGTTTTTTCATTGTTTGTAGTGTAATATCCCTGTTGCTGAAGGTAATACGGGAATCCTTTTATAAAATCAGGTACCCGATATTTACTGCGATGGTTGCCAGTGCCTGTCATGTAAGTTTTTACGCCCGTAATAATTGTCGTCCTACTGGGCGAACAAACCGTTCCGGTAGAAAAAGCATTGGTAAACCGAACGCCTTTTTCTGCAAGCTTGTCGATAACTGGCGTTGAAGCATACTTATTACCGTAACAACCAATAAATTGAGGTGAAGTATCCTCGATAGTTACCCACAGAATATTAGGTTTTTGCTGACTGAACGCTGAAATGTTGAGAAACAATAAGCTAATAAACAAAAAGTTGTAAATTTTCATTATGGTTGTATATTAATTAATCGTTCTATTTTATTTTACTAAAATAATTTATTCATATGGTACTTGAATAACAATTAACCTTGAAAATAAAAGAATAAAAAGCCCAATTAAAGAATTATGGGAATGTTTATAATCCATCACCATCTTTTTTCAAATAGAATTCTACATTCAGTTCGTTTCCAAACTTATCTTTCCAAGTTACTATATACTGGCCTTTAAATCCCCGAAATTCAACCTTCCCATCCTCCTTTATTTTTACTTTCATGTTTGTTTTCCACTCTTTGTTGATTAACTTATTTAATGCGTAAAAAGAGGGTTTTGGTTCCATATTGCGGGTAAAAAGTCCCGACATTGAAGGTTCCCCGGGAGCCCCACAATCATCTACTATGTTCCACCAGGTTATTCCCATCATCTGTTCAACACTAAACCAAAGACGATACAAATTACGTGCAATTATTGCCTGTATTTCACGTCCACGTTTATCATCACCCGGCGATGTAATTGTAATTTCGCTCAGGTGGATGGGTAAACCTGCTTTGCTGATTGTTTCCATCTTTTTCCAAACAATTTCGGGTGTTTCAATCAATTCGCCGTTAGCAATATCGAGGCATAGTTGCGGATTGAATAAATGCATTTGCGAACCTAAAATATCGATACGACAACCGAGAGCCTGTAAGTCTTTAACCTGATTAACGTAATTCTCATCATTCATGTAATCATTGATATTCATTTGTACGTTTTTTGGGAAAACCTGATCAGCTTTTTTAAATGCATCATAAACATAATCGCCGGGCATCAAACCATAGGAGCTTTTGCTAACTGCTTCTCCAGTAATGCTTTTCCCGTGAAAATCAACAGAACTCTCATTTACCACATCCCAACCCTGAAGGCGCCCCCCGTAGTAATTTGCCAGTTTCACCACGCGTTTATTAAAAAGCCGTTTCATTTCCTTCGTGTACACAGGAGCTAATGCTTCAATTTGTACAGGTGTCAGTTTAAATAATTCTTCTTTACTTAATTTATTAATCTTTACCCTTTCTTCCTCTGGGCAAAATTCTTCAAATATCCATTCGGGATGGTGCCATGAACGAATTCCCCAGATAATCGGATGCCCATGTAGCCGAATGCCTTTACTTTCGCAGAATTGAACAACAGGATCGGATGCCGGACGGCGCCAGTGTGGTTCTTTTTTAGGTTCTTCAACTTTGTTCCAGTATTTTTCAGTATCCCAATACTCTTCACTGAAACGCGGTCGGTTTGGTTGCATTTCAAATTTTTTCCAATAAAAAGGAATAGTTGCTGAGTTAAACAATGTCCCAAATAGTTCTTTGTATTTCCGGTTTCGATCATTCGATCCTAATTGGTTAAAATTGAAAATATTTGCTCCAAAGATAAAATCATGGGAGATTTGTTCAACTTTAACCTGCGCACCCTCCGGCAAGCCTTCAATATTCAGAACAGCACTTGCTTTTCGATATTTTTCTATATCCTCATCAATTTTTGCCTGCACTTCAGAATTCCATAGCTTCCAATAAGCTTCACTCATTACTTTACTTTCATTTTTTTTCTCTTGTGCCTGAACCAAAGAAAGGTTTATGCAAAAAATAAATACAAATAGTATTGTAATATTCTGTTTCATGATTAGATATTTAGTTGGTTATTTATTTACAATTGGATGGTAAAATGATTGTCTCCTGATTTATTAATGCTTACTTCCTTTTCAATTATTTCCCCTTTATTTTTTATTCCGATTTTGTACGTTCCGTAAAAACCCCGGAATTGGATTTTTCCTTTATTATCGGTTTGCAATACTTTATTGGTTCTCCATTCATGGTTGATTAACCGGTCCATGATTTCGTATGCTGGTTTCGGGTCCATATTTTCATCCATTAATCCGCCTTTCAAACGATTTTCATTTCCGTAGGCTGTATTATCTCCCAGGTTCCACCAGGTAATACCAGCCATATTAGGGGTACTAAACCATAAACGGTACATGTTTTCTACAATTTTTGCCTGTAGTTCATCTCCATTTTCCCCCATGCCGGGAATAGTAATTTCAGTGATATAGATTGGGAGGTTCATTTCCCCAAGCTTTTCATAATCCCCAATAAGCTTCCAGGGAGGAAGTAGTTTTCCTAACAATAATTCGTTTCGTTCCTCCTCATTCCAAAAATGTACATGGATCCCCATGCCATCAATATTGATGTTTCTTTTGATTAAATCCCGAAAATTGCTTATATATTCTTCAAGCGCATTATGCGCATGTTTACCTTCATTATAGAGCATTTTTACATTGGGCGGGAATAAGGAATTTGCTTCACGAAAACACCAGGCAATATAATCATTAGGCGCTTCATGCCAATACTGTGGTTCACGTTTCCTTTTGTATTCTTCATTTGCAATATCCCATATCGGCATCTTGTCCTGATAATGTTCTGCTATCTCTACAATGTGTTTATGTGCTTGTTGCATCAATAATTCAGGATTATCTTTTGCTGTCCATTCAGGCATTGCCATATTTTTGACATACATCAAACAATGGCCTTTGGGAGTAATATCATGCGCATAACACCAATTTATCAAACGATCTGGTGCAGGCCGGCGCCAAATATAAGGCGTGTCGACTGAAAACCTGAGTTTTCGCTGCTCTGGTTCCAATTCTTTCCAAAAAAATGGTATGGTCGCAAAATTGAACAATTTAGTAAAAGCTTTTTCATATTTTGAATTCAATTCTTCCGTATCTAATTGTCCAAGTACAAATAAGTTACATCCAAATAAAAATTCATGGGTCTGCTGTTTTATTTCAACAGTTGCGCCTGTAGCCAGTTTTTCCGTTTTTACCTACAATCTCAATTACTGCATCTCCTTTTCGGTATTTTTCAATGTCCTGATCGATCCTAGCCTGTACTTCAGAATTCCATAACTTCCTGTAAGTTTCACTCATTACATTACTTTCTTTGTTCATTTCTTGTCCTTGTACAGAAAAAAAACTCATACAAAAAAAACATACATACAGTTTTATAAATTTGAATTTCATGATCCATGATCTGAGGTAAAAACAATAATTGTATTTTCCCGTAATCCAAGTTCATCCAAAGCTTCCAGAACTTTTCCCACTTGTGCATCCATAAAAGAGATGGTTGCATAATATGCCTGTATAGCTGAACGCGCCAAATCTTCAGAAGGTAATTCTGCGCTTTCCAACGGGTAAGAATTTTTTGCGCTGGTTCCGGCAAAGTTTCAAAATACCCTTCGGGTATAAAAGGAATTTTTATTTCTTCCTTTGGATACATATCGAAATATTTTTTGGGAGCTACAAACGGTGTATGAGGTTTATAAAATCCTACTCCCAGAAAAAATGGTTTATTTTCCTTCGCAAACTGTTCAAGAAGTTTGATCGATTCTGTGGCTACAATACCATCGGTTTGTTCCTCATCTTCTCCATCGGCTGCCAACCAGCTTAATGATGCTCCTAACATTTTATTCGGACCGGGAGTAATACTAAAAATTTTGTCTTCTTCATCTTTGTCTCTACCTCTCGGATTTATAGTAATATTCCATGAAGGCGGATCGTCATGTCCCGGAGTCCCCAATTTCTGATGGATTACTGTAATGATATATTTTTCCTACCCTGGCTGCAACATAACCATTGTTCATAAAAATTCTGCGACATGGTTGTAACATCAGGAACACGTTCCCGCACCAATGTGTTTAAATCCTTTAATTCTGTTTGATCGGGATATAAACCGGTCATAAAACTGGCTCGCGAAGGAGCACACAATGGGAAATTCGTAAAGGCATTATTAAACAATATTCCCTATTCAGCAAGCTTATCTATATTCGGTGTTTTAAACTTTATAATGCCCATAAGCACTAATGTTACAATTCAAATCATCGGAAATAATAAAGAGGACATTCATTTTTTTTTTGTTGTGCCTGTGAAATAATACTCATTCCAATCAAGACACATAACAAGACAATATTTTTTTTCATTTGAATGGTTTTAATTTAAAAAATTAGTTTTTCAAACTCAATATTTTTCAAGTTGATTTTCAACAGGAACTACTGTAGCCAAATGTTCTTTTAAAATCCCCCTTATTTCAGTAATAATATCGGGGTGTTGTTTTGCAATATTGTATTTTTCAGAAGGATCGATATTCAGGTTATATAATTCAGGAATTTCCAGTTCCTTTGGCCCACCCCTTCCATATTCGGGTTGTGTAATAAAATGTGCTTTAAATTCACCTTTTCTGATTGCATACACTTTTTGCCCTCTGTAATATATAACCACATCGCGGGGGTGATTTTCCATCACCCGAATAAAAACCGAAGAGATATCGAAAACCATCATAAACACGATCGTTGGGGAGATCGACTCCTGCCATTTTACTAAAAGTAGGAAGAAGATCCATGGTGGTTCCCAGATCGGTAATAATACCCTGTTTTACAATTCCCGGCCCCCAGAAAATTGTAGGTTCGCGCATTCCCTCCTTCGTAAGTACCACCTTTGCCACCACGCAATAATCCTGCACTTCCTCCATTTTCATTAAACAAAAGCCAGGGACCATTGTCTGACGTAAAAACAACCAGTGTATTTTCTTCAAGTCCGTTTTCCTTTTAATGCTTTTATTACTTCACCTACACTCCAATCAATTTCTTCAATTACATCGCCATAAGTACCGCGTAAACTTTTTCCTTTAAAATCGACCGACGGAAAAAGCGGAACGTGCGGCATTGAATGTGCCATATATATATATAAAGGATTTTCCTTATTTTCTTTATGAATTTTATAGTTTCTTCGGTATACCTTTTCGTTATGGTATTTTGGTTGGCAGGCTGCTCAATAATTTCACGATTTCTTCTTAAAGGCACATTAAAATATCCGTCTTTGGGATTATTACAGGCTTCAAAATAATTCACCTCTTCAGGAAAATTATGATCCATATCGTTACTGTATGGTATTCCGAAGTAATAATCGAAACCATGCGAATTAGGATCAAAAGGTTCCAAATGTCCGAGATGCCATTTCCCGATACA
>CAXXYG010000029.1:0-142308 GCA_963666575.2 Prolixibacteraceae bacterium | reverse complement strand
TTGCCCTATGACTTCTTTAACCAAAATAAAGCAGGTGACCTGATTTCACGAATAAATAACGATACCGAAAAAATCAACCAGTTTTTTTCACAATCACTCATGCAATTCCTGAGGTTTATCCTAATTATGATTGGCGCAGGTGTGTTTTTATTATCCATTAATTTAAAATTGGGTGCAGCCACACTTTCACCGGCTTTGCTGATACTGGTTTTTACAAAATTTGTTACTCCGTGGGTCAAAAAACGCAATGCCAATAATCTAAAAAGTGTAGGTAATTTGAGCTCCGAAGTGCAGGAAAGTTTAAACAACTTTAAAGTAATTGTGGCTTTTAACCGCCGCGATTATTTCCGAAAACGTTTTGATGTAGTCAATCACGATAATTATTCAACATCGGTAAAAGCAGGAATATCAAATAACATGTTTATGCCTGTTTATACGTTCTTTTCGAACATCGGCCTTCTTATAGTATTAACTTTTGGTATCTACCTAATTTCAACAGGGCATTTTACAATCGGATTACTCATTAGTTTTATTGCATATGTCAACAGTTTCTATAGTCCTCTGCGACAATTGGCCTCGTTATGGACCAATTTCCAGCTCGCGCTAGCAGCATGGGACAGAATTCGAAAAATCCTGGAACTGGAAAACAACCTGCCTGTTGTTGAAGAAACCAAACCAATAAAAGTTGATTCAGATTCGATATTAACTTTTAAAGATGTTTCATTTTCATACCCTAATGGAAACGAAGTATTACACCGTATTAATTTTACACTGCGAAGAGGAAAAACCTATGCGTTTGTTGGGCCAACCGGTGGTGGGAAAACAACAACCGCTTCTTTAACCTCCCGGCTTTATGATCCAACAAAGGGAACAATTATTTTGGATGGGCTTGACATACGTTCCTATTTGCCTGAAGAACGCGTAAAAAAGATTGGATTTATCCTCCAGGATCCATTTTTGTTTAGTGGGACCATTCGCGAAAATATACTATATGGCAACGAGGAATACAGAAATCTTCAGAATGGTGAGTTGACTCAAATTTTTAAGGACTCCGGATTGGAAGATTTAATACTACGTTTTGAAAATGGCCTCGATACAAAAGTTGATGTTTCAGGCGATGGTATAAGCCTCGGGCAAAAACAGTTGATTGCTTTTATGCGTGCGGTGGTTCGCAAACCCGACCTGCTCATCCTCGATGAAGCAACTGCCAACATCGACACCGTCACAGAATCGTTACTCGATGAAATTCTACAGAAACTTCCAGCATCCACAACCAAAGTAATTATAGCCCACCGGCTAAATACCATTGCCAATGCCGATGTAATTTATTTTGTAAACACAGGAAATGTAACACGTGCCGGATCATTAAACGAGGCTGTTGAAATGTTAATGAAAGGAAAAATGGCAAGCTAATCTTACTTTTGATTCTGTAAACTGACAAACCATATCAAATTTATACTACTATTATTCGGCGCCATGGTTTTAACAAAATATTGAAAAAAAAAAACCGTCCTTTAAACAAGAACGGTTTTTGACTTTATAAATAGTATTTTTTATTCAGGCAATCCAAAAGTATCAACCACAAAATCGATATCCTTATCGCCACGTCCACTGAGATTAATTAAAGTTGCTTTCTGCGGATTTTCCTGAGCTAATTTTAGTCCATGAGCCACAGCGTGAGCACTTTCAAGAGCCGGAATAATACCTTCCAGTCGGCTTAATTCATAAAAAGCATCAATACATTCTTTATCTGAAGCTGTAACGTATTTGACGCTTTCCATATCTTTTAGCATACAATGTTCAGGGCCTACTCCCGGATAATCTAATCCACTGGCCACCGAATAAACAGGCGCTGGTTCGCCTTTTTCATCCTGCAATAACTGGCATTTAAATCCATGAATAATTCCCGGTTTTCCCAAAGTCATTGTGGCGGCATGCTCACCAACTACATCAAGCGATCGGCCTCCTGGTTCAACACCATATAACTGGCATTCATCATCGTCAATAAAAGCCGAAAATATTCCCATAGCGTTACTACCACCACCAACACAGGCAACAACATTATCAGGTAATTCTCCTGTCATATCAAAAAATTGTTCTTTGGCTTCAATTCCAACTACGCGTTGAAAATCACGAACCATCATTGGAAATGGATGCGGGCCAACCACCGAACCAATACAATAAATAGTATTAACCGGATCTTTCAGGTACGATTCAAAAGCTGAATCAACAGCTTCTTTTAATGTTTTTAATCCATGTGTTACAGGGACAACTTCAGCACCCAGAATTTTCATACGAACCACATTTGGGTGTTCTTTGATAATATCGACTTCGCCCATATGGATTTCACATTCAAGCCCAAAATAAGCAGCTGCAGTTGCCAAGGCTACACCATGCTGCCCTGCTCCTGTTTCAGCAATCAAACGTTTTTTTCCCAGATGTTTTGCCAATAAGGCTTCGCCCATACAATGGTTTAGTTTATGAGCACCGGTATGGTTCAGGTCTTCGCGTTTTAAATAAATGCGCCCACCATATTTTTCAGATAAGCGGTTGCAGAAATAAACAGGAGTTGGACGACCCTGGTAATGTTTACGTATACTCCGTAATTCTGAAATAAAATTGTGTGATTTACTAATTGAGAAATACGCATTGGTAATACGCTCCATCTCTTCCATTAAAAAGGGAGGTAAAAAACTACCACCAAATTCCTGAAAAAAACCTTTTGAATCAGGATAATTTTTAAAATAATTTGTCATTATTTATCTAGTTTATATATGAATATTTCTTTTAAAGTAATTAAAAGATTACCTGCCAGAGGCCAAATAAAAATTGGAAAAATGGGACTTTAAACTATACTACAGGCAACTTCCAACTATTCCTGTAACTCACTTTTGCTAGTTTATTTGCATCTTCTTCTTCAAAACGCATGTTAGCACTGTCCCAATGTAGAATCTGGTTGGTACGGTAAGCAATGTTACCCATTTCAGAAATTATTGCTGTTTTTGCACCGACCTCAACCGGAGCATTTGGCGTTCCGCCCTCGCGAATACAATCAAGAAAATTCTGGACATGAAGATCCAGTCCATTTCCAACATTTTCTTTTTTAACACCCTTAAACCAGGGCTTCCGTTCAGCATTATTTGTATCGGGTAAAGTTTGCCAGCCATCACGGGTAACTACTAAAGTACCTTTTGTCCCTATAAATGCCACACCGTGTGCTTTACCGTATGGGCCAATTCCCGGATTTAAGCCACATTCCCAAATCATGGTATGGGTTGGGTAATTATAAATTGCCTGCTGGATATCAGGTGTTTCAATGGCATCCTTTTCATGAAAATACAAACCACCTCCCGGAGAAATTGATTCAGGGTAACCGGCATCCATTCCATGTAAGGCAAAATCAAGAAGGTGGACTCCCCAATCGGTCATGGCACCTCCTGCATAATCCCAGAACCACCTAAAATTATAATGAAACCTATTTTTATTAAACGGCCTTTGGGGAGCTGGTCCTAACCACATATCGTAATCAACATTATCAGGAGCTTCCGCATTTGGCGCAGCTAATATCGGATCATCATACCCCTTATAAACCCAGGCTTTTACCAAGTTTACTTTACCCAATTCGCCTGAATGGACAACTTCTGAAGCATCAAACCAATGTTGCGAACTGCGTTGCCACATACCTACCTGCACTTTTAAATCGGGGTATTTTGCTGCTGCTTTCACCATTGCCTGGCACTCTTCAATACTGTGCCCCATTGGTTTTTCAACATATACATGTTTCCCTGCTTCTAAGGCCATCATCATCATCAGTGCATGCCAATGATCGGGTGACCCAATTATAACAACTTTTATATCTTTATTTGCAAGTAATTCTCTAAAATCATCATAAATCAGTGGTTTTTTCCCAGTTGATTTTTCCAACTCGGCAGCCCTTGAATCCAGAATAGTAGCATCAACATCACAAAGAGCCAAACATTCAACATTATCTTTTGCAATAAAACTCTTTAGGTCGTTAAATCCCATACTTCGGCAGCCAATAAGCCCTACTGTTATTAACTCGTTTGATGATGCCTGACAGGCATTTAATAATGCAGGTGTTGCTCCTATTCCAGCAGCAATTACTGTTGATTGTTTGATAAAATTCCGCCGATTTGATTTCATTTAGTAGGTATTTTGAAATATAATTATTTGAGTCCTGTAAAGATAACAGTATTACGATTTTCACAAGGAAAAATAACAATTATTAACAATAAATATTCAAATTTTTATTCATACAAACAGATACTTTCATTTAACTTAACAAATGCTAAAATTCCCAAACCTTCGACTATACTTTGCTTTGACATCCTTACGGTGACCAATTGGTCATTTTTAACATTTATTTAACAATCAACATGTTGCAGAAATAAAAAATAGCTTCTATATTTGACTAACCGTTCAGTCATAAAAATAGAAACTAAGAACATGTCACCACGAACTGTAGAACAATTTGATTCCATCAGGCAGAAAAAGAAAAAACTTATTTTAGATACAGCTTTGGAATTGTTTGCTGAAAATGGTTTCCATGCAACTTCTATAAGCCAAATTACTAAAAAAGCAGGAATTTCAAAAGGCCTTGTTTACAATTATTTTGAAAGCAAGCAGGATATGCTTGATGAAATTATAAGCGAAGGATTTGATACAATCTTTGTAAATTTTGACCTAAACCATGATGGTATTTTAACAGAAGAAGAATTTATCTATTTTATAAATAAAGCCTTTACTATAATGAGCGAAAATCTCCGATACTGGAAACTTTATTTCGCATTGATGCTACAACCCAAGGTATCAGAAACGTTTACGGGAGATTACATCAAAAAAGGTGAACCCATGTTCCAAATGATGTACAATTATATTAAATCAAAAGGAAGTATCGATCCTGAAGGCGACTTAATGGTAATAAGTGCCATGATTGAAGGTGCATTTTTATATTCTTTATCAATTCCGGATATGTTTCCGGTAGATATTTTAAGAGAAAAAATAATAGCGGCCATTCCCCGCCTGATTAATAATCAATCACCAAAGCCTTAAAGTAATGAAAACAAAAACAATTAGTATTTTAATTCTTATTTTAACATTTGCCACATCCACCCTTCTTGCGCAGGACATCAAACAAATTGTAAAGCAAGCCGATGAGAAATTCAGAGGAAACTCAAGTGAAGGAGAAATGACAATGACCATTGTGCGGCCAGGATGGTCGCGTACAGTTTCCATGAAAAACTGGACGCTGGGCAATGATTTTTCAATCATTTACATTACCGCTCCGGCGAAAGAAAAAGGGCAGGTATTTTTAAAACGCCACAACGAAATGTGGAACTGGGTTCCGTCCATCGAACGGATGGTAAAGGTGCCACCTTCTATGATGATGCAGTCGTGGATGGGCTCCGATTTTACCAACGACGACCTGGTGAAAGAATCATCGCTGGTTAAAGATTACACGCACAAATTTCTGGGCGAAGAAATCATTGAAGATTATAATTGTTACAAAATTGAACTGATCCCTACTGAAGAAGCAGCTGTTGTTTGGGGTAAAATAATTATGTGGGTTACTGAAAAAGATTTTTTGTGGCTAAAAGCTGAATATTACGATGAAGATGAATTCCTTATCAATACAGAAATCCTGACCAACATCAAACAAATGGACGACCGGCTAATGCCAACACACCTTGAAATGATACCGGCTGATAAAGAAGGACATAAAACCATCCTCAATTTTGACGCAATAAAGTTTGATACAAATATTAAAGAATCATTTTTCTCACAACAAAATATGAGAAGAATCAGATAATCCAAAATCAAAGAAAGATGTTCACAAATTTAAAAATCGCCTGGCGTAATTTATGGCGTAACTGTCGCAGGACAATGATAACAGTGGCTTCCATATTTTTTGGTGTTTTACTATCGGCTTATATGACATCGATGCAGGAAGGTTCATACAAAAAAATGGTGGAAATAGTCGTAAAATTTTATTCCGGTTATATCCAGATTCACAACAAAGATTACTGGGAAAACAAAAGCATCAACAATACATTTGAATACGATGCTAATCTTACAGAAAAAGTCAAAAAACACAATGAAGTTGAATTGGTTTTTCCACGCCTGGAATCATATGCATTAGCCTCGTCTGAAAATCTAACAAAAGGGGCATTGGTATTTGGTATTGACCCGCAAACAGAAAACCAATGGACAAGCCTCAGCGACCGCGTAAACGAAGGAAAATACCTCGAACAAGGCGACAAAGGAGTAATTCTTGGCGAGGGTTTGGCAAAATACCTAAAACTGGGCTTAAACGATACATTGGTAATGATTAGCCAGGGGTATCACGGTATTAGTGCCGCAGGAAAATACCCCATCCGTGGATTAGTAAAACATGCCTCACCCGACCTGAATAAAGTGGTAGTTTATATGGACCTTGCCAATTGCCAGGAGTTTTATTCTGCTCCCAACCGGATTTCGTCGTTGGTGGTGAATGTCAAAAACAACATAGCAATGAATACCTTACAACGAAAACTTAAAAAAGAAATTGCTGCTCCCTATTCTGTTATGAACTGGGAAGAAATGCAGCCACAAATTGTTCAGCAAATTGAAAGTGACCGGGCAGGAGGTATAATAATGAAAGCTATACTATATATCGTCATTGCTTTTGGAATATTGGCAACCATAATGATGATGATGGCCGAACGACGAAAAGAATTTGGCGTAATGGTAGCCATTGGAATGCAAAAAATAAAACTGGCACGTATTCTTTTTATTGAAACTCTATTAATTGGTTCATTAGGTGTTATCGCAGGAACCATAATAAGTTTTCCAATTATCATGATACAAGTAGCTTATCCAATTCCTCTTACGGGTCAAACAGCTCAGGTGATGGAAGATTTTGGATTTGAACCGTATATGTTTTTTTCAAACGAACCAAGTGTTTTTTACCATCAGGCACTAACAGTGTTTTTTATCATCCTGCTTATTTCACTTTATCCGGTTTTAGCAAGTTCAAAATTGAATGTAATCAAATCAATCAGAAGTTAATCTTATAAAATTAAAAAAATGGTATTCTCAATTTCATGGAGAAATATATGGCGAAATCCTGTAAGATCAGGAATCATTGTCGCCGCAATAGCCATAGGCATGTTAGCGGGTGTGTTTACTGGCACATTTGTAAAAGGCTGGATGTATCAACGCCTTGAGTCAGGTGTTG
This sequence comes from Prolixibacteraceae bacterium, assembly GCA_963666575.2. Lineage (GTDB taxonomy): Bacteria > Bacteroidota > Bacteroidia > Bacteroidales > Prolixibacteraceae > JABMQB01. The sequence continues at coordinate 135,071 of CAXXYG010000029.1, read as the reverse complement.
AAACTGAAGTTTCATACATTCAGGTACACCACCCGCAGTTTAGCGATAACTACGATTTACACATGAACATGCCCGATGGAGAAGCCATCAGTAATAATATTTTAAATATTGAAGGAGTTGATGGTTCAAGCCCCCGTATTGTTATGCAGTCGATGGTTTCATCGGCAGAAACAGGTGTTGGTGTCAAAATTATTGGTGTCGACCCAGTTCGTGAAAAAACCACCAGTAACCTTTATTCTTACATTTCTGAAGGTGCTTATTTTGAAGGGATCAAACGGAATCCAGTGGTTATTGGAGATAAATTAGCCAAAAAATTAAAAGTTAAATTACGTTCAAAAATTGTTATTACACTTCAGGATTCAGAAGGCAATATTACAGCCGGAGCTTTTAGGGTGTGTGGAATCTTTGATACAGGGAATAATGGTTTTGAAGAAATGAATCTTTTTGTGAAAGGTACCGATCTCAAAAACCTACTGGCTTTTGACAATGGAATAGCCCACGAAATTACTGTTCACATTGCCGATCCTGATAATCTCGAAACCATAAAATCACAAATTGAAGCACAAATCCCCCAGCTCGAAGTTCAAACATGGATGGAAGTTACACCTGAATTAGGTTACCTCAACGAAATTGGAAATATGTATACCTACATTTTTGTAATCATAATTCTGCTTGCTTTAGGTTTTGGAATTGTGAACACTATGTTAATGGTGGTATTGGAACGAGTTAAGGAAATTGGAATGTTAATGGCCGTTGGTATGAGTAAAATCCGTATTTTTTTAATGCTGATGTCGGAAACGGTTTTACTTACTTTTACGGGTGGAATTATTGGTATAATTTCAGGAATTATCCTTACGCTTTTAACTCAAAAATCGGGAATCGATTTATCAATGTATGCCCAGGGCCTCGAAGATATGGGTTATGCCTCTATCATTTATCCTGTAATGGAAACTAAATCCTTTGTAGTTGTTGCAATCCTGGTATTTCTAACCGGAATAATCGCTTCGATTTACCCGGCCCGGAAAGCTTTAAAATACAATCCAGCTGATGCCATACGCGTTGACATGTAAATCGGCCAATAAAATTATATAATACACAAAAACAAAATATCATGAATGTCATAGAAATAAAAAACCTGTTTAAAATATACAACGATTCCGAAGTAAAAGTACACGCCGTAAACGGCGTAAATATTAACTTTAAGGAAGGTGAATTTGCTGCCATTGTTGGCCCTTCTGGCTCTGGAAAAACAACCCTTTTAAATATGCTTGGAGGTTTGGACCAACCAACCGAAGGTGAAATTAATGTTGGTGGAATTAATGTAAAAGAACTTAATTCGTCAAACTTAATAAGTTTCAGGTTACATAATATTGGATTTGTTTTTCAGGCTTACAACCTGATTCCGGTATTGACTGCACGTGAAAATGTAGAGTTTATAATGGAATTGCAAGGCTGGGCAAAAAAGGACCGCGAAAACAGGGCAAAAGAATTGCTCACAAAAGTAGGTTTAGGTGACCGAATGGACAGCCGTCCTTCAAAACTTTCAGGTGGACAACAACAACGGGTTGCCGTTGCACGGGCGTTAGCTTCAAAACCAAAATTTGTTTTGGCCGACGAACCAACAGCCAATCTCGATTCAAAATCCACAGAAAATTTGTTAGATATTATGGAGGAACTAAATAAAGAAGAAAAAGTTACGTTTATCTTTTCGACACACGATCAGAGAGTGGTGAATAAAGCCAAACGGGTAATTACACTCGAAGATGGGAAAGTCCTTAGTGATGTTGTAAAATAAATATCAGGTTAATATGAAAAAAACAGTTGTATTATTTTTTATAGTTTTAGGATTTAGCTCTTTGTTTGCCGGAAATTCCGATGCTGAGTGGAAACTTGATGAACTAAATACAGCTGCCAAAAGTACGTACCTTACTTCTTTTGAAAAAGAAGTGGTTTTGGAAATCAACAAATTAAGGTCTAATCCAGCTAAATATGCCCGTGAATTTATTGAGCCATTAAAAGATTATTACAAAGGAAAACTTTTAAATTATCCCGACGATTTACCATTAAAGACAAAAGAGGGTATAAAAGCATTGTACGAGTGTATCAAAGATTTAAAATCGGCAAAACCTTCACCCATTTTAAGGCCAAGCGATGGATTATCAAAAGCGGCCTACGACCACGTAAAAGAACAATCAGTTTCCGGAAAAACAGGGCATAACGGAAATAATAATAAAGGATTTCGATTCCGCATTGAAAAGTATGGCAATTGGAATAAACGAATTGCAGAAAACATTGCCTATGGCGATATTTCCCCACGGCAAGTGGTAATTTACCTGTTAATCGACGATGGTATTTATACACGTGGACACCGAAAAAACTTTCTAAACGCCGACTTCCAAACCATTGGTTTAGCAGTAGGATCACATCCTTATTATGGAAAAATGTGTGTTATGGAATTTGCAGGACAATTCCAAAATTTTACTTTAAAATGAAACTCAGAATATTTCACAATAACATTTCAAAAAATAAAAAAAAGCAGCCAAAAAAACAGGTCTTTTTTAATAAAAAGGATATTGTTTCAATAAAACACTTTTACACTCCTTTTGGTATTTTTTCAATTATTAAACACTTCGCCATTGTATTTTTTTTATTGCTTTCGGTAAATGCCATTTCACAAGAAAAAAACTGGGTAATAAATGGTTATATTAAGGACATGGCTATGTATTACAAACCAGCCATTAAAATGGAAGGGCTTGATGTGGATTACCTGGCATCGAATATGGTACACAACCGTTTGAATTTTAAATGGTATGCTTCACCAAAATTAACTATTGCTTTGGAAGCCCGAAACAGATTATTTTTTGGACAGATGATAAAAGAATTACCTATGTATAAATCAACCATCGATATTGACAATGGATTTGTTGATCTATCAGCCGTTATGGCCTCAGGCAACGGGTGGTTCCTGCATTCCATCCTCGACCGTGCATGGATTGACTATACCAGTGGCAATTGGCAAATTCGGGTTGGGCGCCAACGAATTAACTGGGGTATAAACATGGTCTGGAATCCCAACGATATTTTTAATTCATTCTCTTATTTTGATTTTGACTACGAAGAAAGGCCGGGTACCGATGCCGTAAAAATTCAATACTATACTGGAGTTACTTCATCGGCCGAATTAGTATACAAAATAGGCAGGAACGCCGACGAAACAGCAATTGCAGGTATGTACCGGTTTTCGCAATGGAATTACGATTTTCAGTTTTTTAGCGGTTTGGTTGGCAACGATTTTATTTTAGGCACTGGCTGGGCCGGCGATATTAATGGTGCTGGATTCAGGGGTGAAGTTTCGTGGTTTATTCCTAAAGAAAAAAACAATGGCAGCCAGGAAGCTTTAGTAGCTTCAATTTCGGCTGATTATACGTTTAAAAACAGTTTATACATTCACTCAGGGTTACTATTTAACAGCCATGGTGCTGAAGGCAAAGCCGGGGGGCGCTCATTTTTTGAGCAAAACCTTTCAGCTAAAATGCTTTCGTTAGCAAAGTATTCAGTTTTTGCACAAACATCATTTCCTGTTACTCCCCTGTTTTCGGTAAACGTTACTGGTATGTTTAATCCATTGGATTATTCTTCATTTTTGGGCCCGGCAATTACTTACTCACTTGGCGACAATCTGGAATTAATGCTCCAAGGACAAATTTTCACTGGTGATACTAGCACCGAATACGGTGATTATGGAAAAGCGGCTTTTGCCCGGTTAAAATGGGCATTCTAAAAAAAAAATAATGGAGATAGATGTTAATACCTCCATTAAAATTAAAAGAATTATATAACTGTTGTCCAGTTAATCCTTTTTGTCAAGCATCAAAATACTATTTACTACTACTTCGGTAATGTAGTGTTTTTGACCTTCTTTATCATCATACGAATGGTTTGTCAACTTCCCTTCAATGGCAACTTCTGATCCTTTTTTTAAGTATTGTTCTACAATTTCAGCAGGCTTGTTCCATGCGACCAGTTTGTGCCATGTTGTTTCCGATATTTTTTCGCCATTGCCATTCCGATAAACTTCATTGGTGGCAATTGAGAAATTAGCTACTATTTTTCCACTCTCAAGCTTTCTTACTTTTGGGGCCTCTCCCAAGTGGCCGATAAGCCTCACACTGTTTCTTAAAGAATTCATAATTTTTAGTTTTAATGAATAAAAATTTGACACAACAAACTTAAATCAACAGTCAAAATTTAGTCGGTAGTTAAATATTTACAAACGTTTATAACCGTTTGTAAACGTTTGCAAACGGATATAGTTTTGATTATCTTTGTTTTACGAAAATCAAAAAATCACTCCCAAAAATGGAAGAAAAAACGTGCCTCGAATGTAACGAACCCTTAAAAGGACGAATTGATAAAAAGTTTTGTTCTGATGCCTGCCGGAATTCATATAACAATAAGCAGAACAATGAAAGCCATAATCTGGTGAGAAAAATTAACCGAATTTTGGCTAAAAACCGAAAAATACTTGTTGAATTAAATACAAAAGATAAAACCACCAGATTTAAAACTGACCTGATTAATCAAGGATTTGACTTTAATTATTACACCAATACCTATACCACCAAAAATGGGAAAATTTATTTTTTCTGTTACGAACAGGGATATCTGGAATTGGATAACAATAAATTTTTATTGGTAAAAAAAGAGCTATAAAGTTACTCATTTTATAGGAACTCCAGTATTACGAATATAAAAAAATAAGCTATTGTATATTTCCTTTTTCAACGACTACCTCTTTAATATCATCACTGTTGAAAACCTTTTCTGAATTTCTCAGAATATTATTTACAATTGAAATTCCTGAATTTTCCATTCCTTCAAGTTGTACAAAACAAGGTGATTTTCCCTTCACAATGGAATTTTTCATAGTAACACCATAACTTCCTTCCACCCAAACAGTTGCTACACTGCCTGTAAAACTTTGTACCTGCAAATTATTGAAAGTACTATTTTCCACATCATTTAAATATAATGCGGGACGAAGATCAATTTCTGTGGTGGAAAGTTGTACTCCATCGAAAGTGATATTAGCGGCATGGCTAATATAAAATCCATAAGCAGGCAAAGTGCCAAACATGGTTGCTTCGGGGTAATCTTTGGGTTTATCTTCCATTTTTTTGTGAAGATCTTCTAAAGTTCCCCCTCCTGCAAATTCTAAAACGATATTGCTTAATCGAATATTTTTTACAGGGAATCCGGGTTGCCCGGTAATTGAACATCCAATTTTACCTGTATTTTTTGCCCGGATATTACTAATAGAAATATCGCCCAAAGCACCAATATGATCAATAATCATATCTTTCTGATAAGGCCTGGCACGGTTTGCCAAACGAATAAATATAGGTGATTCGGTGCCATCAATTTGAATGTTGGATATGGATATTCCTTCCATTAGCCCACCATCCACAATTTCGAGAGTTATAGCTGATGTTCCGGTTTCTTCTCCAAAAAAAGTAGGTTCTTTTATTTCAGATGGTTTAACGACACAGTTTGAAACAGTGATATTTTTAAATCCACCATTGGTTTCTGTCCCCATTTTTATGGCATTACACCGACTGCTTATGATACAATTTGTAATTGTAATATTTTCGCAAGAACGAGGCGACGTACTTTTTAACGTTATCCCATCATCATCGGAATCGGATATAAAATCGGAAACTGTAACATTATGGCAACCATCCAAATCGAGGCCATCATTATTAAAATTATTTCTGTTAAATACAAGTACTCCTCTTATTTGCAGTTTATCACAAGCCAAGTAGTGCTGCATCCAACAGCCCGAATTCCGAAGAGTGATATTCTCGACAAGGATATTCTCACAGGTAATAAAACGTAACAAATGAGGACGAGTAATCCCTTCATCATTCCAATTTAATTTTTTAAATCCACTGCCTTGTCCATCAATCTCACCATGACCTGTGATACTTACATTAAAAGCATTTTCAGCATAAATTAATTGAATGGTTGCTTCCTGCGTACGAAGAGAAATATAAGATGGTTTTATTTTTATATAATCATTCAGATTACGACTCCCGAATAATATCGCACCATTTTCCAGATGCAGATTAACATTACTTTTTAAGATTAGTGATCCGGTTTTATACTGCCCTGCTGGAACTGTAACTTTTCCGCCGCCATTATTTGAGCATTGATCAATAGCATTCTGAATAGCCATTGTACTTAAAACACTTGTATCAGAAACTGCACCGAATTCCTTAATATTATATTCTGCAGCCCATAAAGAACAAGTTATAAATGAGAAAATAAGAACAAGTATGTTTAGTTTAGTTTGCTTCATAATTATTAAATTTCAAATTCAACATGTATTAAAAATCAGGATTAAGGTTTTCCCATTTTACTTTCCAATTTCCATCCTTCGGAAATCCTGGATTTTCAGTGGAGCACCCTTCCCATCCGGCGCACATCAATGCTATGGTTTTTAAAAATCCTCCATTCCCCGGCAAATAAATCCTCAACCTATCGTCCTGATAGTTATGTCCATTCACCAAATAAGTATTTTTTGGTACATCTTTTAACAAGGCATCCAAGGCAATTTCAGGTTCAGACAAGCGGGTAGCACACATTGCAACCATAGGGTAATCCCACCCCCAGGTAAAAGGCCAGTTCCACTTTTCCATAACAAGCTTTAATGTATTTCGCATCATTTCATTGTCAATTTTTTCTGACTCGGGCAACATACCCAGAGCTCCAAGCACCATTGGATGGTCACGCATATTTTTTGGATTTGTATATGAATCAGGAGCATTGCCAATTCCCATATAAATTCCATCAATCGCCAATGGGGTAGCCAGATTATTAAGAACATTCTCCCATACCGGATCAATTGGTTGTCCTAACCTTTTTTTCCACTTTTGAGCAATGGATAATCCCCAATGCCAATAAGCTAATTCAAAAGGTGGATTTACAGTTGTTTCCTTATTCCAATGTTCTTGAGCCGGGATAAGCGGAGGATTGAGGTTAAAAACACCTACAATACTATCAAACTGTGGAAGGTCAGCCATAAAATCAGCTGTGGCAAAAATAAGATCGGCATACTCCTCAAGTACCTTTGAATTTGGATTAGACAGGTATAGTTGCTCTGCCAGATAGATCAAATGAGGCTGTTGCCAAATAAGGTATGAGCCTATCAACGAAGGAGAATTAATTCCATCGGGACCAACCATTTTGGGCCAGCGTACTCCTTTATATCCCTGTAATTGGGTAAAATCGAGCGATTGTGGATAAATATCACTGTAATACTTTAACTGATTATCGATATACTCAGGACGTTGCCAATTGTAAAAATGAGCACTGTGCCACCAAATCATTTCCATGTGAAATTTGCCATACCAACTATTAAAAGTAAGGCCAGTTTCCTGAGGAGGTAAATTCCCGGAGCCATTAACCTTTGTTAAATATTGTGATAAAACAGTACGGCGCTCAAGCTCTTTAGCCCTGAAATCAATACAATCAGAAAAGTCAACAGCACCACCTGATTTCCAGAAATGTTCCCACTGGATTCTATTATTTTGTTGTGTTGCCGCAAAATCAGGTAATTTTTCATTTACTAATTCAGGAGAAAAAAGGCAGCTAAACTGTAATTGATCTCCTTCTGAAGATGGTTCTAAAATAAAACGGTGATCACTATTCTTTTTAAATAAAGCATCTCCAATCCAATATATGTTGGTAAAATAATGATCATCATTAAGTTGACGGTGAATCAGCACCTCATTTTTTCCAATTTCTTCTAGTATTGAATTATGCTTTTCAGTCGAACTGAAATCGTAACCAGCATGGGTATGATTATCTGTGCCATATGGGGAAAATCCACTCGACAGCTAATTGATTTGACCGGATCAATGGTGATTTAATACTAACAGAGATTAGATCTTTCTCCTGATGCGAAAATACCTCTACTTGTATGGATTTTCCTTCAATTTCAAAAGAACTGGTAATCTTCCCTTCCCATAAATTTAATTGGTGCTTTGGCAACTTCACATCAGCAATCGATATTTCTTCTCCATTTTCCTTTTTAATCAGAAAACGAATAATACCCAAATGCAGGCGATGTGGATTTACGCGAAAATAATTTGCAGCTTTTATTGCTTGTTCAGAACTTCTCAATTGATCCTGATAGGGAACTTTTCGTCCATTAACATTGTAATACTTATAACTTTCCGCAATAGTATAATTATTACTATTTGGGAATGTATGCCATCCCCAATTTGTCATTGTTCCCAGAGATACGCCATTTTCATATTCCTTATAAAAAGTTTGTAAGCCTGTAAAATCGGTGGTAAAGGCAAAATTTCCATTTCCAACAGTCAAAGAAGCCAAAGGATCAAATTCCTCGACAGTAATGTTATGACGGTTAACCAAAGCATAACGATCGATAGTTGTTTTTTCATTTTTTGAATGGCACGATGCTACAAAGAGTACGAGCAGAAAAATGCTTGTAAATTTATAGGTTTGAACAAATTGATTTGTATTTGTATATCTATTCATTGATTTTTTTGATTTAAAGTAACAAATGAAACTTCGCTCAATTATTAGCTAATTGGTATTAATTTTTGGTGGAACAGGCAGATGAAGAAAACTCCACTTGTTTGTAATTTGTAATAACGCTTCTGGAATTATTTCGAATTTCTCAGCTTGAATAATCCCTTCATATTTGCCCGCCTTGTTTTTCCACAAAGCAATATCAAGACGTTTCTCCAACTCTATTGCTAAGTTATTAATTTTAAAATATTTCAGGTCACTTGCCACCAATGCATTAAGACTTCCATCATCATTCAAACGTACGCCAACCACACCAATAGCATCAACTGAAACATCAAAACCATTTATCGTAAAATCAGATTGAATTGGATCGCCGCTAATAGTATTGGTTCCTGCAACCATTATATGTGTCCCATCAATAAGTTTTGAGAAACCTGTATTGGGCGGAAAATAGGAGGTGTGCTCATATCCCCTGAGTTTAAAATAAGTGGTATCAAGTACAGCAGTTGCAGGAGTTTGTTTTGAAATATTATTCTTTTTCAGAACTTCAAGAACGCTTAAAAATGCCATTTGATAATCTTCAACTTCAACCATATCTTTTGGTAAGAGTTCATCACCATTTACCGATAGGCCAACAAAATTATGTGTCCAATCTCCTATCTTAAACAAAGCCGTTTTCCCATTGCTCGCCAGATTAAAAAATGTGGATGTGGATTCTTTTTCAAATTCGGGATGGTACAAAACTACAGCCGAATACTTTTGTGTGCCATAATAAATAAAACCATCTTCATCTACTTTCAAACTTCCATTTTCTATTTCACTGCTAGGAATTAAATCAGTCGGATAACCATGATTCCAAAGAGTATCAACCAATTCCATCCCAACATCATTAAAATTACTATCAGCCCAATTCATCGCAGCTGTATGCCCAAATATTACTGCAACCTGGCAATCCAGCGGACTTTTACTGATGTAATTCAACAGCCTGATCCGGCTTTCGGCACGCATAATTTCTTTGTCGAACAAGGAATAAAAACGGAGGTAATTTATCCTGCCACCTGCCAGAGCTGAACCCCAAACCTGATCGGGCAAATTGGCAGTATAGTACATATTGTACCAAACGGGACTTCCCCATTTTTTACACAAAGCTGTCCGCACACCAAATGGTGTTAGCTCATCGGTTTGCGCCCAATCCCTTTTAGATGCCCACCAATCAAGCCCGTTTTTTTTAAACTCGTTAAAATCGGGATAGGGCCACCATGTTGAATGCACGGTTACAGCGGCATCATCTCCCCACAAATTTTTAACTGTTTGATAAAAATCATCTTCAATTTCAACATTCCGTTCAAATGACATTTCCCTGAAATGATTTATTGCCACCTGACGTTCGAGCTTTTTTCCTTTCACTTCAAATGCCATCAACAAACAATCAACCAATAATTCTTTTCCTCCGGTCCTCTCAGCATACTTTGCCGCCCGGTGTTTCGAATACCAAAAATCATAACTTCTTTCGGTATAAAACCGCGGATAATAAGGAGGGAAACCCCATTCATCTTTACAAGCTCCCGACAAGGGAAGTTCGGCATACTGGTTTAAAATTTCGCGCTGAAATTCAATTAAGTGTGGCCCAAAAATATCAGGGTAAAATAATGTGAACGAAATCATTGTACAGGCATGAGTTGCTCCATTTTTAGAAATTACAGGAAACTTTATTTTAACTGAATCGTTGCTTAAAACCAATACTGTACACTCTTGTGTAATATCCTGAATTGAATTGGCATCAATTCCTTCTTTCGTTTTTTTATAGGCATAAACTCGTTGAATGGAACTTTTAATGGAATTGTATTTTGGTATGTTTCCTCCCGAATAATGATCATTTAAATCTTTTATACTTGTAATTAATGTTTCTACCTCTTTATTTTTGGAAAGTGCTATTTCATTCAACCTCAGCATTTCCTGTTGTTCTCCGGGATATTTTTTATTAAAAGCCCTTCGGGCAGAACGGACATCCAGGTCGGGTAATAATCCAATATTATTTTTTACCGCATATTCTGTTGCCAATTTTACTTGTTGAAATATTTCATCATCCGTTACTTCTTTGTCAGGAAAACGAAGAAAAGGTACAATCAAATTAAAGGGTGAATTTTTGCTTAGCTGGTCAATTGAGTTTTTATATCCATTAGGTTTCAGGTCTTCCTGATTCCATACCCAAACGCCAATTACAGGCATAAATTCATTGGAAAGTTGATTAGACAAGTTATTTTCATCAAACGAGGAAAGTATATTTGGATATTTCACCTGTGCATTTACTGATACAGCTAAAAAACAGGCGATTACAATAATTTTTATTCGAATCATTTTGTTTTGTTTTTTAAATAAGGACACCACAAATAATCAGGTAAATTGCCACCTATTACATTTTAACTTTAATTGTTTTACTGTACTTCTTTAATTGTAATCATACTTAAATGAATCAAAAATGGCACTGCCTCCATTTGTCAATTCATTAAAGCTAAACAGCCCAACTTTGGGCCCCTTCCAGTGTCCGAAGCGAATCTGAAATTTTTTCCCAATAGGAATAAATTCCCTGTTATCGGTACAATAAAAAAAAGCATTTTGATTTCTCTCAGTGGAGAGATTAACTTTTAAGTAAACCTTTGAAGAGGAAAGTTTTTCCTTAGTAACAGAACCTTCAATTTCGGAGAACAAATAAAACTGCCCGTTTTCTTTTTTGAGTCCCAGAAGCGCAAAGGCCTTTGCCATAATACACAATCCGGCTTGTTGACCGTCTTCCATTTGCCGACCATCGAGCATAACATTTACTTCCCCTTTATACCCCATTATTTTTTGCGTCAGCGTATTCTTAGAATTTAAAAAATCATATGCTTGCAAAGCATTTAAGGTTAATTTACCAGGGTTTTGTTTTAAGGACCAAGCCCTATCAACAGGATTATGATTCCATGCCCATTGCAAACCTAATTCAGTTGAATCAAAATCGTCTGAAGTTTGTGGTTTAGAAATAGTGCCTGTGCCTTGTATGTCTGGTTTCTTCCAAACATATACTGGTTCACCTATACCATTTCTATCCAGATCAATTCCAATTACTGGCCAATCATTTTCCCATTTCATGGGTTGAAGATGAACAACCCTTCCCAGAGCCGGCACCATTTGAAAATGAAAAAACCACCACTCGCCATTTGGTGTATCGACCATTGCACCTTGATGTGGTCCATTTATTCTGGTTGATCCTGTTTCGAGCACAACCCGTTTTTCGTAGGGCCCGTAAATATTTTTTGATCGCAGTATTGTTTGCCAGCCCTGCCCTACTCCGCCTTCGGGAATACTTATATAATAATACCCGTTTCGTTTGTATAATTTAGGACCTTCGGCAACCGGTCCAGTATAAACAGTCAAACCATCATCCAATAAGGTTTTACCGTCTTCACTCAATTTATGAATAATAATTGGTCCTGCTCCATGTTGGCTTCGTGCCAGGTAAGCTTGTCCATTATCGTCCCAAAATGGGCATGGATCTTCCCATTTGGGCACTGTAACAACCTGTGTTAATGGCTCCCAGGGACCTTCAGGTTTTTCAGCTGTCGACATAAACAAACCTTCGTCGGGAGTACAAAAATACACCCTGAATTTGTTGTCATGAAAACGAATTGATGGTGCCCAGCTACCTCCGGCATACCTTTCATTGGTGTTAAAGGCAGGATCAAATTCCAGTCGATCGTAAATCCGTCCAATGATACGCCAATTTACCATGTCCGTTGAATGCAATACAGGCATGCCCATAAAATGAAATTCGGAGCAAACCATATAAAAACTATCATCAACCCTAATCACATCAGGATCAGAATAGTCGGTATTTAATATCGGATTTATAAAGGTTCCATTCCCCTGGTCACCCCAAAGAGTTATTTTTGATTTACCATTCTGTGAAAAAGAAGAAAATACACTTGTAATAAGTAAACACAGCAATAGTGTTCTTATAAAGTTGGTTCTCATAAGAATTAAGGTTTAAGATGGATTATACTAATTAAAACAAAACAGGAGGCTATTAATTCAATAGCCTCCCATAAAATTATTTAATTGTATCCAGGATTTTGATCCAATGAACCAAGGCTTCTGTCAATTTCTTCACGAGGAATAGGCAATAAATTATACTTATCATTCCACGACCGCGTAATTAAGTTTACTACGTTATAGGTTTTTGTTCCATCACTTGCTTTTGTAATGGCCAAACCAATAATGTCTTTGGTTTCCGTTTCATTAACAATTTCCCATCTTCGAACATCAAAATACCGATGCCCCTCAAAAACCAATTCTATTCTGCGTTCATGTTGTATACGCTTTTTTAAAGCAGCACCACTTTCGGTGATTGCAGGCATACTTACGCTGTTTCGGCTACGTACTATATTAATGTATTCCCTTGCAATATCCTCATGACCCAGCATAAACTCTGCTTCGGCATAGTTTAACAATATTTCAGCATAACGAAACATGATCCAGGGTGAAGTAGGATAAACTGAACCTCCAACGGGTGGAATATCTTCAGGTACAAATTTTTTGAGATAATACCCTGACATTGATCCATTCCATGCTGCAACTGGTCCTGAACGGGAATCTAACCCACCTTCAAAGGTTTCGGTTTCCCTACCCATCCATTGAGAACCATCGTGAAGGATGGATGCATCGAACCTTGGATCGCGATTTATGTATGGATTGTTTGGATCAAAATCCGATGCCGGATTTACGGATCCATCCGTCAAATATGGCATTTCACCATTAATCATTTCATAATCGTTTACCAGATTTTGTGTTGGAGAATCAGAACCCCAACCATTATCTCCGTTACGGCCGGTTTGCCTGCTCAGGTCAAGCTCACTAGCTTGAGTATGGTATTTGGCGAAAATAATTTCATCATTCTGTTCTAAAAATATACTTTGATAGTCCTCATTTAATGAATACCGTGTGTTAATTAATACTTTTGCAGCATCTGAAGCCTGTTGCCATTTTGTTTGATCATTTGTTGAATTATTTAATGGACTTGCGGCATATAGAAGAACCCTTGATTTGAGTGCCCTTGCTGCATCAGCGGATGCTTTACCCAAATCAGCTCCTGTTTGCTGATCAGGAAGTAAAGAAATAGCCTCATCCAATTCACCAATTATGAAAGTAACACATTGACTGTATGATTGCCTTTCAATGGAATATTCATCATCTAATCCAAAAACTTCCTCAATTATAGGTACACCACCATATCTCCAAATTAATTGGGAATATAAAAAAGCCCGCATAAATTTCATTTCGCCTTTCATTTCATTTTTGGTATCATCTGCAATTGGCACGTCCCCAATTTTATTGAAAAAAGTATTGATATCCCGAATTAGCGCATAAGCGTCTGCCCAATTATTCAAGTATGGATTTAATTGAGTGACATTATCAGCAGTTAATTCACCTCTCGTAATAATTTTATAATACACAGAACCCTTGATACTATGTAATTCATCAGTTGCATGGCCTATTTGTGTGTTCCTGAATAAACCTTGCGTAAACGTGTTGGTATAACACGCATTCATATATAGACGAACCAGAGTTTCATCGTTCCAAACATCGTTTTCAGAAATTTTGTCTTGTGGCGTGATCTCAAAAATATCCTGACAAGAAAATAATGTAAATAATGCCACTATAATAATTAATAACTTATTTTTCATAATTACTTAGTTTAAAAAGTTAGGTTTATACCAACATTAAATGTTCGCTGCTGCGGATAGTACCAGAAGTCGGAAGTTTCCGGATCAAAACCAATATCCTTCATATGATCGTAAATAATCATCAGGTTATTACCGCTAACATATGCTCGCACATTGTTTAATCCAATTTTCTGACATAAATTGGAAGGTAGGGTATAACCAATCTCTAAGTTTTTCAACCTTAAAAATCCTGCATCCATTAACCAATGGGTGCTTTGAAGCGTATTATTATTAAAATTATCTATCGATCCACGTGGTTGAGAAGCATCGGTATTATCAGGCGACCAACGGTCATTTGCCCTCCAATCGAGGAAATTACCAAGGTTATAACTCATTACAGCAAAATAAGGCCGATAATCTGCGGCATTTTTTTCTTTTACAAAGGTTTGAGCATTTTCTTGACCCTGAAACATAAATGAAAAATCCAGATTTTTATAAACTACGGATCCATGTATGCTGTAAACTATTTCGGGTGTAGGTGTTTGATTAATTCTGATCATATCTCTTGAATTAATTTCGCTATCACCATTCACATCCCTATAAATAATATCGCCAGCCATGGCACCTGGTAAATGAGCTGATGCATCTACTTCAGCCTGGGAGCTATAAATTCCTATGGCATCATAAAATAATTCTGCTCCAATAGGCCTTCCTGTTGCCAACTGATAATCTTCGGCAGCAGGCGCTTCATCAGCAAAAATTACTTTATTCCTTGCATACGAGATATTTCCATTTATAGAGTACCTCAGTTGATTCAAACTTTTCCTGTGAGATAATTGCAGTTCAAAACCTTTGTTTTCAACTATTCCAATATTCTCATCGGGTAATACCAATCCCGTATAATCCGGAACAATTGCCGTTCGTGTGGTAAGGATATTCGAACGTTTAGTTTTAAACATATCAAATTCAAAACCGAGTGCACCTTCCCAAAGAGTTCCGTCAAAACCAAAGTTGGTCGATTTTGCAACTTCCCATGTAATATTTGGGTTTGGCACACCACTTTGCACCAATCCAATTACATCGCTATTCCCAATAACATAATTATCGTTGTAGGCATAACTTGTTAAATACTGGAATGGATTTACAGCGTCGTTACCCATTTCACCATATGACCCTCTGATTTTTAAGTTATCAAGGAATGACATATTGCTCATAAAAGCTTCTTCAGAAATTCTCCATCCCAAAGAAACACCCGGGAATAATCCCCATCTGTTATCTTCCGGGAAGTTAGGAGAACCATCGTATCTGAAAATTAATTGAGCCAGATATTTTCCTGCATAATCGTAGGAAGCCCTTCCAAAATAATTTTGCCGCGAAGTTTTAGAAGACGAACCATCGTTCCTATGTTTGCTTTTATCACTACTTCCTGCAAATAATTCAGGAATTGCAGTTGAAGGATAATCGCTACGATATGCTTCCAGGTAATTATCATCGTATTCCATTTGCTCATAACCCAGCATAATATCAATTTTATGCTTATTGAAAGTATTGGAATAATTTATCAGGGAATTTAGTGTTAAAGTTGAACTTTGTTCAAACCGTTCTTCCAGGTTAGCTAAATCAGATCCATCTCCCGATCGGCCTCTGGTATAGGTATTAGAATTCTCATCCTTGTAGTAAACAAAACTAGGTAAATTAAAATATTTTAAGAAATTATAATCCATATCATAATTAGCACTTCCAGAAACAGACAAACCTTTAATCCATGGAATATCAATATTATAATGAAGTTTTGTTTCGAGAGCTTTGTAGTTATCATCCTGGTATCCACCACTGTCGCTAACCCAATTAACAAGGCTTTCGCTATCTCGGTTAGGCCTTATATAATCAGTACCTGGCCAATGTAGTGTCCAACTAGGTTGATACAAATACATATGGCTGTATATACCGCGGCTATCAGGATTGCCAGGGTAATGTTTGTCATCCAACCTTCCTGAGACATCCAAACCTACTTTAATATACTCAGTAGCTTTAACAGTAATGTTTGAACGGAAGTTATATCTGTCAACCTTTGTCGATCCATAATTAAAATGCCCTTTCTGTCCAAGTTTTCCAATAGATACAAAATAATCCAATGCATCGGAACCTCCTGAAACAGATAAGTTAGCCTGGTATTGAGGGGTTAGTGTTTTTGTCATTTCGGCGTACCAGTCGGTAGTAGTATATCCAACTTCTTTACCCGCCCTGAATTTTTCAAGTTCAGCAGCAGAGTATTTTGCTGTACGGCCTTCTCCAATTTCAATTTCGTTATATACTTGAGCAAACGTATATGAATCGGCCATTTTAGGATTTCTTGTTGGTTGGGAAAATCCCTGATTATAAGTAAAATTAAATACAGGTGCTCCTTTTTTACCCCTTTTTGTTGTTACTAATACAACACCATTGGCAGCTCGGGCACCATAAATTGCAGCCGAAGCATCTTTTAATACAGATATACTTTCAATGTCATTCGGATTTATCTTACCAAAGTCTGATCGCTCAACTCCGTCAATCAATATTAATGGATTTGTTGTACCGGTTGTACTTCTTCCTCTAATAAAGATTTCAGGATTATCCTTACCCGGTTCACCTGACCTGTTGTTTATAATGACCCCGGGTAAAAGACCTGTAATTGCGTTTAAAACATTTGGAGTTTGGCTTTTAACAAGTTCAGATCCTTTTGTTGAAACTACCGAACCCGTAACAGTAACTTTTGATTGTGTTCCATATCCGATGGCAACAACTTCCTCAATACCAATTGCATCCTCCTCCATTGAAATATCGATAGTTATTTTACCTTCAACCGAAACCTCCTGAGTTTTCATTCCCACAAAAGAAAATACCAATGTCGCATCGTTGGGAACATTCGGTAAATTATATTCTCCATCAAAATTAGTGACTGTTCCGTTAGTGGTTCCCTTAATAACTACAGTTACACCAGGCAAAGGTTGCCCATTTTGGCCAACAACTTTCCCCAAAATCCTCTTTACATCCTGCTGGCTTCGTGAGTTTATTTCAGTTTCAGGTCCTATCACAATATACCGTATCAACAATCTTGTATTTTAAATCGGTGTTTTTTAATACCTGAATTAAAATATTATCGATTGATGCTTCATGGAATTGAGCATTAATTTTTTCCGCTTCGTTTATTTCATCGTTTTTAAAGAAAAAATAAAATTCACTTTGCCGTTCAATGGCATTTAAAACATCGATAATTTGTGCATCCCTCATGTTTAAGTTTAATTTCGCTTGTTGCGAATAACTTTCTGCACTTACGGTCAGTAATCCTATCAAGAAGAAAAAAATTGTCAGTTTCATTACTTTGATTATTTTCTTGCATTCAAATTGACAAATGCAATTCATTTGTTTTTTTTTCATAAATTTGAAATTTAGTTGTGAATAATGATCCCTATTACAGGATTGTTATTATTAACCCATGATAAGTTGGTGCTTACCATGGGAAAAGATGAGCCGGTATTAGTTTGCGCTAATGCCGGTTTTTTTTGCCGATTATTTATTTCCCATAGGCATATTAATTAAGTTTTGTTAAAACAATTTCATTCCTATCTTCAAAATTTACAATTATCTGATAGTTTATTGGAGAAGATATTTTAATGATCTGCAATACCTGGTCAAGCGGTTTATATTTTAATATTGTACCTGAAAAACGGTACGATTTTATTTCTTCGCTTGAAAAAGTAAATTTTACATTGTACCATCGCTCCAGTTTAATAATAATTGCCTCCAGCGGCTCATTAAAGAATGTAATTTTTCCATCTTTCCATGAAGAATAAAAACGGGTATCGACTTCCGATATAAGAACCTGCCGTGAATCGACATCGTATTTTGCCAACTGCCCGGGAAACATTTCAGCAATTTTAGCTCCACCATTATTATGTAATTCTACTTTCCCTTCAACTAAAGTTGTTTCAACAAATTTGTTTTGATCAAAAGCATCAATATTAAAACTGGTACCGAGTACCTTAACTTTCATCTTTTTTGTTTCAACAACAAAAGGGTTTTCCTTATCTTTAGTGACTTTAAAAAAAGCTTCCCCATTCAAGTGGACAATCCGATTCTGGCTACTAAAATAAGGCGGATATGAAATACTCGACCCGGCATTTAACCACACTTTTGTGCCATCAGACAAAACAAGTTCAGAAATTTGCCCTGCAGGACTAATCACTTCGTTCATCAATCCAACCTCCGATTGCCGTGAATTAATATAGTTCCGCTGAAAAAATACTGTTAAGCCAACTGCAAAAATTACTATTGCAGCATATTTTATAAATTCAAGGAAAATTCTTTTGGTTGGAATGCCTAATTCCATCCGTAATTTTAAGTATTCACGATCCAAATCAAATTTATGGTTGCTTTTCCTGCTTAGGGCGTAAATATTCTTTAATTGAATATATTCCGTCTTATTTGCTGCTGAGGCATTAATCCAATTACAAATTTTAGTTTTTTCGGCCTCGTCTGCTATATTACCTGTTATGTATTGTATTATTTTTTCTTGCTCCATAATTTGTTATATCATCTTATTACTAAAACAACATAACATGCTTATACCCTAGTTTAATAAAACCAAAATCAATAAAAAAAACCAAAAATAAAATTAAAAGCTACTGAAAAACAGTGAAAGTTAATGTCTTGCCAACAAAAAATAAAGAATAAAATCTGAAGGAAATTGGGTGTTAATTTGTTTTTTTAATTGTTTGAGGGCTTTGGAAATATGCCCTTCAACTGCTTTTACTGATATGTTTAATTGTTCCGCAATTTCGCGGTTTTTTAATCCATCGTTCCGACTTAGCTCAAATACTTCCTTACATTTTGGAGGTAGCTGATTGATAGACTTATTTAGTTTTTCTAAAAGCTCATTAAATGAAACAGCATCAAAGTTTAATTGTAATAAAGCTTCATAATTCAATTGTAAATCATTATAATTATCAAGTACTCTTTTTTTATATTTTGCCTGAACTTTTAATCTTTTTAAATAATTCAGGCAATTATTTTTTAATGACTGATATAAATAAGCTTTTATGTTTAATTTCTCGGGGAGAGAAGATCGTTTCTTCCACAGTTTATAGAAAACTTCTTGCACCATATCCTTTGCAATCTCCTCATCTTCAACATACATTTTCGCAAAAACCTGCAATGACTCGAAATAAATATCAAAAACTGCACGAAAGCTTTTTTCTTTTCCTTGTTTTAATGAATTTATGAAGTCTATATTTATTTCTTTTTCATCCAAGAATTGTTTTTTTAATAACTAAGTAAAGGTAATTCCAAATAATATAATCATACAAGTATTAAACATATAATTTAAAAATAAGATTTCCAGATAAAACTGAAAAAAAATTCCAAATATTATATTTTGAATTTAATGATGCGTCATTTCTGTTAGAATTTTGACTTCATTATTTTTACCAATACTTACCCAACAAAATGTGGAAAACCTTTTTTTTTGCCTAGAACAGTATTATTTGAAATCAGAGAGCGATAAATTTTTACTGGTTAAAAAAATAGATGTAAATTCACTTATTTAAAAATATCTTTTACCACTTTAAATGCCCGACATCAATTAAATATGAAACGATTCTCATTAATTATTTTTGTTTTTATTATTGCAAGCTGCCAGAAACACTCAATAAATTCAAATCCTCCCAAGGGAGAAGATTATTTATCATTTACTGAAAATGGATCATGGTGTTGGTTTTCGGACCCTCGTGCCATTTATTATGAAGGAAAATTTAAACGGACTTATGCAGGGTGGATCGACAGTGAAGGCAATGTGAGTGTGGGTTATTTTGATCATACTTCCCACAAAATTGAATCAACTATTATCCATAAAAAGCTGGAACCGGATGACCATAACAATCCCAGCTTATTTATTGATAACTCCGGCCACCTGTTTGTTTTATATTCGAAACATGCCACCAACGAACCAATTCATCTGCTAAAAACCTCAAATCCTGAAGACATATTTTTGTGGGAACCTGAGCAATTGTTGGCATTAAACGACACTTCACTCTTTTCAGATGCCTCAGACACATACACCTACACCAACATTTTTCAATTATCGGAAGAAAAAAATAAACTGTACTTATTTTGGCGTGGAACCGATTTTAAGCCTAACTTTTCAACATCGGCAGATAATGGCAAAACCTGGGAAAAAGGAAAAATACTGATTCTTCCTGACCGGATTTATAACAACCGAAGGCCATATATTAAAATAAGTTCAAATAATATAAACACCATTCATTTTGCTTTCACCGACGGGCATCCACGAAACGAACCTACCAACAGTATTTATTATGCAAAATATAAAAATGATTTTCTGACAAATGCCAATGGCGACACATTAAAAAACTGGGAAAAGCTCCCCCTTGATCCAAAAAACTCGGACCTTGTTTACGATGCAAAAGCAACCGGAGAAAAAGCATGGATTTGGGATGTGGCCGAAAACACGGATGGCAATCCGGTAATTGTTTATACCCAATTTCCAAATGATTCATCACATGTTTATTATTATGCCATATGGGATAATAACCAATGGAACAATTATAAACTAGTAAATTCGGGCGGTTGGTTCCCCCATACACCAAACGAAAAAACAGAACCGGAACCCAATTATTCAGGTGGAGTAATCCTTGACCATACAAATCCTTCAATAGTTTATTTGTCGCGCATAAAAAACGGCATATTTGAAATAGAAAAATGGGAAACAAGAAATAATGGCATCGATTGGGAAGTTGAAGAAATTACCAGTCAATCGAAAAATAACAACGTCCGGCCGTTTGTAATCAGGAATTATAATGATAAAGATTCACTTCAGGTTTTGTGGTTAAATGTGGAAAAATATGTGCATTATACCAACTATAAAACGGCGGTTAAAATGAATATTAAATAACCTGAGTTCGAAATAAAAAAGTTACTAATAAACTTTACTATACATGAACTAAATAGCTGGTTGTTAAAGAAAAATCATGTCAAAATTAAGCTTTTCGGTATTTCAAATAAGCGAGTTAGCCCGATTCACGCAATTTTGACGCGCCAACATAGTTAAATGCTTTTAGATTAATACTCTAATCCTATTTCTTAGATCGAACTCACGTTAAATAACTTACAGGAAACCCTGCAACTAAATCCTTTACAAAAACACCCATACATAAAATTAACTTAAATGGGCAAATGGCATACTGATACTTCATAAAAATCGGCAGGTTTGAAACAATTTTTATAAATTGGACCTCATAAATAATAAATGGAAACCGACTATGAAAACAGCAAATCTTATTTTAATTCTATTATTCCTGTCAACAACCTGTTTAGTTGCCCAACAACAAAACGATTGGGAAAATCCATATGTCACCGGTATAAATAAAGAAAACGCCCGTGCGACAATGTTTTCATACGGTTCGGTTGAAAAAGCCAAAACTGTCGACAGAAATAATTCAGACAGGATATTTTCATTAAACGGAACATGGAATTTTAAATTTTCTCCAACTCCACAAGGTGCGCCTAATGATTTTTACAAGTCAGCAGTTTCGGAGTGGGATAAAATTGATGTTCCATCTAATTGGGAACTTAATGGATATGGAACAGCCATTTACACCAACATAGTCTACCCATTTGTAGTAAATCCTCCATTTATCGATCCTGCCGACAATCCGGTAGGCTGCTACCAGCGCGAATTTTCAATTCCCGAAAATTGGGACGGAATGAATGTAACACTTCATTTTGGTGGAGTAAGTTCTGCATTTTACGTTTGGGTCAACGGGCAGTTTGTGGGTTATAGCCAGGGGAGCCGTTTACCTGCGGAGTTTAATATTACCAATAAATTACAGGCAGGGAAAAACAATGTATCTGTAAAAGTATACCGTTGGAGCGATGGTTCTTACCTCGAAGACCAGGACCATTGGCGTTTAAGCGGAATTCACCGCGAAGTTGTGTTATTAGCTGAACCCAAAGTCCGCATCAGCGATTTTTTTATTCAAACACAACTTGATAACGATTACGAAGATGCCTTAATAAAAATCAGGCCAAAAATCCAAAATTTATCCAATCGGGATATTGAAGGTTATTTGTTGGAAGCCATGTTATTTGATACCAATGGGAAAGCAGTCTTAGGTAAACCTCTCACCAAAAATGTGGCTGAAATAATCAATGAACAATACCCCCGCCTCGACAACGTAAAATTTGCTTTGATGCAGGCAACCATTACAAATCCTAAAAAATGGACAGCCGAAACACCCAATCTTTATACACTGGTTTTTACTTTAAAAGATAATAACGGGCAAGTGCTTGAAGCCAAAAGCACTAAAATTGGTTTCCGCTCGGTCGAAATTTCAGACGGCCAATTTTTAATTAATGGCCAGCCCATTACCATTTATGGTGTCAACCACCACGACCACAACCAATATAATGGCAAGGTAGTAAGCCGCGAAGATATGCTGGCTGATGTTATTCAAATGAAACAGTTTAATTTTAATGCGGTACGTACCTGTCATTACCCAAATGACCCGGTTTGGTATGACCTGTGCGATGAATATGGTTTATATGTAATGGATGAAGCCAACATTGAAACACATGGACAGGGAGGTTATCTAACAAACCAACCCGATTGGAACCATGCATTTATGGAACGCGGAATTCGTATGGTTGAACGTGATAAAAACCATGCATCGGTTATTATTTGGTCGTTGGGAAATGAATCGGGGCGTGGTCCTAACCATGCCGCTATGGCCGGATGGATCAGGGATTACGACCTCACCCGCCCCATCCATTATGAACCGGCGCTGGGAAACCCCGGAAAACCCGGTTACATCAGCTCCGATGAAGAAGGCTACCCCAACCGTTCAGTTACGCTAAAAGCCAATCCGGTTGACCAGGACTGGGTTGATATGTGGGGGCGTTTTTACCCAACTCCCGATATGGCAAAACAAGTAGCCGGCCTTAAAGGCAATAATCAACCCGTTATTTTCTCGGAATATGCCCATGCTATGGGAAATTCAACAGGTAATTTTAAAGAACTGTGGGATGTTTTCCGCTCTCAAAAACGAATTGCCGGTGGATTTATCTGGGATTGGATGGACCAGGGTATTGTAAAAAAAGATGCTAACGGAGATGAATTCTGGGCCTATGGTGGCGATTATGGTGACCCGATTAACGATGCCAACTTTTGTATCAATGGCGTAATATTCCCCGACCACACACCAAAACCCGGGCTTTTCGAAATAAAACAGGTGCAACAGCCAGTAGCCATTTTGGCAAAAAACCTGAATACATTTACCTATGAAGCAATCAATAGAAATAGTTTTCTGAATCTGAATAATTATTCGATCATCTGGGAATTAACTGCAAATGGCCTTTCAATAAAAAATGGAAGTATGGATGTTCCTTCAGTAAAACCAGGCGACACATATTCTTTTTCGCTTCCACTTAAAAAGATAGCTGAACCCAAACCAGCAACTGAATATTTTGTAAAAATTGATTTTGTACTTAAAGAAAAATCAAACTGGGCAGATGCTGGGCACCAGGTTGCTTTTGGACAATTTAAATCACCCTCGTCTAATTCAGTTTCAACAGTTAAAATTGACAATATTGAAACTATTTCAATTTCTGAAAACAATGCTTCACAATTGATTTTAGAAGGGACAAATTTTAGCCTGACAATAGATAAACAAAAAGGCCTTATTTCGAACTGGACAAAAAATGGAATAACTCTGATCTCAGGAAACGGTTTGGCACCTTCATTTTGGCGGGCACAAACCGATAATGATAACCGGGGTGGTGTTACACATGAATTGCTCAAGGAATGGTTAACATCGCAAACAAATAGGAAAGTTGCTTCTGTTTTATTGGAAGATATTTCAACATCAGAAAAACAGGTCATTATTACTCATTCAATTTTGGATGGAAAAGTTGAATGGATTAATAATCTTACCGTTTCAGGAAACGGGACAATAAAAGTTGATGCCTCGGTAAATATGGATTCTGACTTACCTATGATTCCAAAAGTAGGCTTAAAAATGCAAATCCCTAATACACTGAACAACATCTCGTGGTTTGGATTGGGCCCTCACGAAAACTACATCGACCGAGTGGATGGTGTTTGGGTAGGGCTTTTTAAAATGCCCCTGGATAAATTTATTACGCCATATATCAAACCTCAGGAAAATGCCAATCGAACCGGCATACGATGGATGGCTTTTAAAGGGACCGACTCAGGTATAAAAGTTACGGGCAAACAACATTTAAGTATGAGTGCTGTGCCATGGACCGTCGACCAATTGGAAAAAGCATTACACCCAAATGAATTACCAAAAAATGATTTTATCACTGTCAACATCGACCTGATTCAAATGGGTGTTGGTGGCAACGATACCTGGACACCTTCAAGGGCATTGCCAATGGAAAAATACCAAATTAAACCGGGTAATTTTGAATATTCATTTTTACTGGAATCAAGTTATTAGTAATAAATACTAATTAAATTTTCTCTATTCCTGGGTGTAAAACTCTGTGTTCTCTGTGGTAAAATCACTTAACCACAGAGTTCTCGAAGAAGGCATTAATAAACACAAAGAGTTCTTATTTTGCAATCACATAAAAAAATTATGAAAATCATTTCAACCAATATAGCAAAACCTCAAACCATTATCTGGAGAGGAAAAGAAGTTTCAACCGGAATATATAAATACCCGGTTGAAAATCCCCTGTTTTTAGGTTTGGAAGATGTAAAAAATGACCATGTAATTGACAGGCGTTACCATGGTGGGAAGGATAAAGCATGTTACCTTTATTCAGAAAAACATTATGCATATTGGAAAAACCTGTACCCAACTCTCGATTGGCAATGGGGTATGTTTGGTGAAAACCTTACCGTTGAAGGTTTGGATGAAACTCAAATTCGAATAGGAGATATTTTTAAAGTAGGCGAAACAAAAATCCAAGTGACACAGCCAAGGCAACCATGTTTTAAATTAGGTGTTCGGTTTGGCACACAGAAAATGGTAAAACAATTTGTGGAATATGGGTATGCCGGAGTTTATGTGCGGATTCTTAAAGAAGGATTAGTCAAAAAATGGGATACTTTGTCTTTGATTGAACAAAATGCAAAAGCACTGACCATAAAAGAAATTTTTATTCTTTTATACACCAATGAACCAAATAAAAAGCTAATAGAAAAAGCACTAAACGATAAAAACCTGGCAGAAAGCTGCAAAAAAGACCTTCAAAAAAAGTTTTTATAATTTGAACTATCTTCAAAAACAAATTAACCGCAAAGAAGACAAAGGAGGCACAAAGGAGCGCAAAATAAAATGTATAAAATGAACACTTTCTATTTTGAAAAAATAAAACGTATTCAGGCATTGGCCGAAATTGGATTGGAATTTGAACCCAATTCGTACGATAAAGAACGTTATGAGGAATTACATGAAATAAGCCTCGAAATGCTGGAAAAAATGACTAACGTGCCAATAGCGGAAATCATTCCTGTAATTGAAGAAAAAAACGGGTATAAAACCCCTAAAATCGATGTGCGGGCAGTGGTTTTTAACGAAAATGGGCAAATTCTTTTGGTTCAGGAAAAAGTGGATGGCAAGTGGGCGTTGCCTGGAGGTTGGTCCGATATTAATTATAGCCCCCGTGAAGTCGCCGAAAAAGAGTGTTTTGAGGAAGCTGGATTGACCGTAAAAGCCACAAAACTTTTAGCTGTGATGGACAAACAAAAACAAGGTATGCCTCCTGCTTTTGAATACGTTTATAAAATATTCATCCTTTGTGAAAAACAAAATGATACCATTAACACCGGTTCCGAAACCGATGATGTGAACTGGTTTAATGAATCAAACATACCCGAATTATCAGCTCCCCGTAACATGGAACCTCAACTAAAAATGATGTTTGAATATTACAAAGGTGAACGAACTGAAGTTTATTTTGATTAAGAAAATTACTTCGAACAGTAATTATTATTGGGGGCGCGACTTTAAGTCTCACTCCTAATTTAGATTAGCTTATAACAACTATACCCAATATTTCCAACAGATGGCGTTGGTCTTCGAAAGCAATACGTGCCACAGCATAAAATTTGCTCATTCATTTATCCATTTTTTTGAATGCCGTATCTTTTACTTTTGTAGCCACTTGCGATTCCCCGTTTTCTTTACGAAACTCAGCCCTGGAAACTTCAACGTTTGAAATTAAAGGAAGGGCAGCATTTAATTCATCTTCGGTGATTTTTAAGGTTGCTAATTGGGGCAGAATAGCAGGATCAGCCAAGGCCTCAGAATAAAACATTTAAAGGGTAGTATTCTTCAATGATTTTGATTTGATGTGTATCCACGGAAGGACCGTGAGTTCTTTATTCCCCTGAAGTACATTCACAAACAATTTGTCCTTCTAACCGTTGGCTTAAGTTCATGGAAGTAATTCGCTGTCTCCTTTGGTCCAAACATTTGCTACAGTTTGAGAACAAAGCCAAATCCCAAACATCGGCAAATACACGCCCTAATTTTAAGGCAATGCCGTATTCCAATACTTTTTCAAGCGATTGAATGTAAGGAGGGCTAAAATCGCCATTTTTAAACAACACATCCATTGCTCCATTGCCAGCCCTGACCGGAATTACAATACAACACTCCACACCAGCAGCAAAAGCAAAATCGATGGACTTTTTAGCCCATTCAATGCCTTCATCTTCAGTCATAAATGGAGGTTTAAGTAAAATAAATGCGCGCGATTGAATGCCATTATTGGTCAAAAACTCAACGGAACTGTTAAATTCATTTAAGTTCAGGCGTTTGTTTAATTTCCGCAGGATTTGAGGATGTACTGTTTCAAGCCCTAATGCAACCTGCAATTCAGGCTGAAGCAAATCTCGAAAACGAAGGCACTTATCGTTGACTAACTTCGGATGGTTTTCGACAATTACTGTTTCAAAATTTCTGAGGAGAGAAGCTATTCGTGGATAATCGGCTTCGGGAATAGAACTTTCATCGAAAAAACTTCCGCTGTTGTACAATTTTAAATGTTTTACAGGTGGCATTTGCTCCAAAACCCATTCAATCTGATCGGGGATTGCCCCAGCAGGAACCGGTTTATCAGTTGTGTTTTTCCACAAATCGCACATGAGGCATTTAAACCTGCATTCGTTATTTGTGAGAAAAATAGTAGCTGTATCTTCAATTTTTCCTGAAGAGGTATATTCTTTTTCTACCAACCAAGCGTAGGGCTTACGCGGATCAACGGGATTTTTCCCTCCGCGATTAGCCTCTATCCACTTGTCAGATAAAATTAATTCTTTTTTAGAGTTCATACTTTGAAAGAAACTCTTTCCGATAAGTAATATCTCTATCGGGGAAATGTTTCTTAAAATCGTTTTTGGAAGTTGCGCCGTGCTGGAAGCGCCTTTTTTCGAAGACAGGCATATCCATTCCGGTTATTGCTTTTACACCCATCGAAACTATCTGCCCTTTTAAGTCATATAATTTTTGGTGGTCCCAATCGGTCATATCGATGTAAGGAATTCCTTCCGAAATTTCGATGACATTGGGCAAAGTATAAGGGCTAAAACTTTCGAAGTCCAATAAATCGGCCGGAGAGTAGGTACGCATGTAACCACGGCTCAAACCACCTGAATAGGTCAATGAATGTTTGATTGATTCAACACCCCATCCCTCGTGATACAACATCAAATTATTAAGTACACTACGTATGGTTAATTCAGGATTTTCTTCAATTGGATAATCTTTGAGGTTTTCATCACCTCCATCTCCATCAATAAGGTATTTCCATTCGGGATAACGCGAACGAATTCCTTGCAGCAACGACAAATTCATGGTTGCCGATTGAATATCGAGTGGTTTATAATCTTCCACAACATTCACCGCATCTTTCCAGTTTAAAGCTGAATATTCCAATTCAATTGGTTCGAGAAAAATTTCAAGGTTTAATGCTTCCAAAAACTTACGGGCCTGTAATAAATCAGCTCCATCGCCATCAACAGAAAGAGTAAATGCCTTTAACCGTGAAGGACTTTCGCCCAGCTCTTTAAGTGCATGATAAATCAGTAAAAATACCGATCCGCTGTCAATCCCGGCCGAAAAAGTTACTCCTATTGGTCCTGTTTTGGCGCGGTACTGCAGCCATTTTTTAATTTCGTTATAAACAGCACCAATGTAATCTTTCCCAATCTGTTCAGCACTATCGGGTGTGTATTTATTCCGCTTGGGTGTAAAAAACCTGTTGTACACCGGATTTGGGTCGGGGCAACCAAGCAGTTCAATTTTTGTAACATAATGCGCCGGAGCCATACGCGTATACGATGGATGAAACTGGTCGTCCATACCTTCTTTTTTCAGGTAATCATAAATTACGTCGATGCGCTCAGCAATCACTAACTGCGGCCCTACAGGCCTTTTGGCGATAAAATAACGGATTGGCCTGCCAATAGAACGTGCCATACGAATTGTTTTGCCTTCGACAGAAACCAGTGAAAACTGGCCATCAATTTTACGAACAGCTTCAACATCACCCGACCTGACAATTTCGACAGCTTCGTCGTGTGTCATATTATAAATGACATTTTTTTCAGGATTGGTGAGATCCACCACTTTACTTATATACTGACTGTTCATTTCTAAAAATTTAATTTATTATTATCTATTTTATTTTTCTTATCTATTGGTAATAGCCGCAATTACAATTTTTCCTTTTTAAGAGTGAGATATTGATTAGCAGTTATATCCTTAAAAACCTGCTTTTCGCCATTTGGCCATTGAACTATTAACTGGTCGATTTTTTTTTTCTGGCCCAAGCCAATATGTAATCGCGGTTCATTATTTGATAAATAACCTGTGGCCCACTGATTCACTAATACCTGTTTTTTTTCACCGGTAATAACTGTTACTGTTGCACCGGCCCCCGAAGCAATTCCATTATCGCCAATAAGTGTTACACCCAGCCAATTGTTTTTATTGCCACCGTCATTTCGAAGGAAGGCAGGAGTTCCTTCTAAATCGACATGCGAAATAATCACATCCACATCGCCATCGTTATCAAAATCGGTTATTGCCAAACCACGACCCGACCGTTTTGTTGCAAAATAATTTCCCAGCGATTTACCCACATCTTTAAATTTCCCATTACCGTCATTTTCAAGCAGCAAAGGAAATTGTAAAATTAGTTCTTCGGCCGTCCCATTGGATGATATTATATCCAGGTCGCCATCGTTATCATAATCAAACAAAGCAGTCCCCCAGCTACCTTTTCCTGAAAATGCAGCAGCAATACCACTCATTTCAGTAATATCTTTGTAAAGGCCATTGCCCATATTTTTGTACAGTGCTCCATATTTCAGGTCACCTACCAAAATATCGATTAAACCATCGCCATCAATATCGCCAACAGTACCATGCATCGAACCAGTTGGATTACCCTGGCTGTTAGCTGCCACACCGCTAGCCACACCAACTTCGGCATAAACTCCATCATCGTTCCTAAAAAGGTAGTTCATGTGGTGATCGTTGGCCTGATAAATATCCAAGTCTCCATCAACATCGTAATCAAAAACGGTTAAACCCATACATTTAGAATCGGGAAATAATAAATTATTCTCCTTAGTTACCTCCACAAATTTACCATCGGGCTGTTGTTGGTACAACATGGAAGCCTGCCCTTTGTATTCGGATGGGTGAGGCATCATTCCGGGGGTTTGGGTTGAAACATAAGCCGGATCGAATGCGAGGAAGTTCCCTACCATTAAATCCATCCGCCCATCGACATTATAATCCCAAAAAGAAACGCCAATACTCCATTTAGTAAATCCATTTAATTTTTCAGGCCCTCTTAATCCCAATTCATCAGTGATATCTGAAAAAGTACCATCACCATTGTTATGGTAAAATACATTGGGTCCATAGTTTAACAAATACAAATCCTGGAAACCATCGTTGTCGAGGTCGATTGCCCCGGCAGCCATACTCCAGTGGCGGTCATCAACTCCTGCTTTTTCCGAGACTTCAGTAAAAGTCCCATCACCGTTATTTTTATATAATTTATTGTTAGTATCAGTAAACACTTTCCCTTCAGGATCGGAAATTCCTTCGAGATAAGTCCCGTTCATCAAATACAGATCCATTAAATCATCGTTATTATAATCGAATACAGTAATTCCGGAGCCACTGCTTTCAACAATGTTTACATATGAATAATCGCCAAAATTATATTTAAAATCGATGCCTGCTTCGTTGGTTATATCGGTAAATTTGACCTCAATGGGTTGAGCCTTCAGCATTACCGGAAGGCAAATTATTAAAAGGCAATAAAAAATCACACTTAATTTTTCTTTCATCACTAATTCCTGTTTTTTATTGCGTTCCGGTAATCATCCATGGTCACAATTCGGGTATTGTATTCCTGAATGTATTTGTTAAGATCTGAATTTTGCGGGTATACATCTGTTTCAGATGGCGGGTAACTTGACATTCCGTGAAAAGGAAGTGGCATAACAGTATTGCCCATGGCAGTATTAATATCACCATCTTTTACCCAACCAACACTACGAATCAGAAAATCTCTTTTCCATCCTTCCTGTAATTCAGGTAATTTATCGGTGTTAAAAGTTATGGATGTTTCATCGCCCGCATTCGAAATAATGTATTTGTTATCCGACTCTTGCAGCAATGGCACCACATCGCCATAACGGGTATAATTACCTGTTAAATCGCGCCATTTGACATTTTCATCTACATCGTAATAATCAAACCAGTGCGGCCCATAACGGCCACCTTTTCTATATGTACGTGAGAATCCACGGTAATGAATATCGGCCATTTCGGGATATAAAACAGTAGAAACAACCGGGGCGTTTGAATTTCCATTAGAAAAGAAAATCTGATCCCAGTATATCTCCATATTGGTCAAAATCCTAATCCGGTTGTCACTCGTAAGGAATTTTCCTGAAAGCTCAGCGATAACAGTTTTATCTTTCCCCATCGGGAAACCAACATTATTAAGTACTGTTTCCCAATTTCCATTTTTATTCATTACCTGAATTACCGGAGACACAACTTTTAGTGCTTCTGACTGTGAAAGAGCTACATTAATACTGGCATCGGTTGGGAAAATCCATCCATTCAAAAACAGAAATAAATTATTTTGATCAACCTGGCCCGGATCAAGAATAAGACTGTGCATTTCAGTTACTCCCTGGTATTTTTCAGGATTAAATCCCGACAAATATTTGTTATCGTCTTCAGTAATAAAGGAGAGGACATTGTTACCCTTTTCATCTTCGGCAGCAACCGGAATAATTTTATCAGAAACCTGATACAGCTTAAATCCAGGGAACGGTGGAGGTGTAAACTGTTCAGGAACAAAAATATCAACTGAATCGGGATGGTCAACAACGGCCAATTCAATTTTATCCATATAAATTGTCTCCCACAGTTCGGAAGTTACCTGAATTGAATATTTACCATTTTGAGGTTTTAATAATTCGCCTGGTATTTTAATATAATCGTCGGAAGCATCGGCAAATGCATACTTTGTGTTACCGCCCATAATTCCAAGGGGCATGCCTAATGCACTTCGCCATGTAATATCCTTCACAAACACATACTTTTCACCATTCCAAGTATACAAAAACGGACACGATCCTTTAAGCGTTTGCGCTTCAATTAATGCTTGATCGGCACCCGGCCTAAATACATTCTGAGGTACTCCGTTGGTCCATGTTATGCGGACAACATCGACGGCATTGCGGTGCCCAATTCCAAAATAAACACTTGGTTCACTTACAACCATTGTTTGATAAAGGTCGCCACTACGAATTTCGACTTTTGCCCCAATACCAAAATGATTATTTTTTGCACTTCCTGCTCGTAAGCCCGTCAATTTTATATTGACATAATGGTTTAAACTTCCTCCATCATTTCGAAATAAGAGGACAGGATTGTTACCAGCCAATAAAATATCAAGGTCGCCATCATTATTGTAATCAAACAAACTTATCTGCCTTCCCGATTTGTATTCTTTGGGAATTAAATGAGAAACATTAACATATTTCTCAATTCCGTCGTTATGGTAAAGAAGAATACCACTTTCGCCACTTACTTCTGATTCTCCTGCAATGAGGATATCCAAAAATCCATCGTTGTCAAAATCAAAAAACCGGGCATCGTATGATTTTATATCATAAAGAGCAGCAAATAATTCATTGCTGTTTCCCTGTAAATCAAAAATTCCATCGCCCTGATTAGGAAACAATCCGGTTGTTCCTCCACTTGCTGATGTAAAAAACAGATCCAGAAATCCATCGTTATTATAATCAGCTACATCTACCGAAGTGGCCCCTTTAACAATATCCAGTCCACATGTTAAAGTAATATCTTTAAAAACTCCTTGCCGCTGATTTGAGTATAAAACAGCTCCTGATTCATTCACAACAATAAGGTCAATGTCGTCGTCGTCGTCAAAATCGCCAAGTGCAGCATCATATGTATTTGATCCATTTCCTGCAAGCCCCATTTTTTCAGCCTGCTCAGTAAAAGTACCGTCACCATTATTCCTGAACACCAGGTCTGAATTGTTACGTGCTTCAAATAAATCAAGGTCTCCATCGTGATCAAGGTCTAAAAACAATACCTTATTAGCACCTGTCCTACTGCCTATTTTAGCATCATCAGTAACATCCTTAAAAACACCTTTGCCAGCATTTTGGTATAATAAATCACCCTCTTCCCTAACTATATAGAGGTCGAGAAAACCATCATTATCGTAATCGGCAAAAATGGCCGAATGTTCTTTTCCTGTATGGTTTATTCCTACGTCGTTTGCCACATCTTTAAACCGCCCCATTTCATTATTAAACAAAAAATGTTTGTAAGACGAAGTAGCCGGATCGTAACTTCCGATGTAAATATCTATATCAAGATCTCCATCATAATCACCTGCTACAACATGTGTTGCATTTTGGATTTTATTGCTTGTCTCCTTATCAAAAACAGCACCAGTTATTAATTTTGCTGATTCCGATACTTCGGCAAATTTTATTACATCGAGAAGTGATTTACCTTCGACAACTTGTGATGATGATTTGGTGTCGAACGTTATAATGGGGAAACCAATCAAAGAACCACCGGGCCCTTTTAAATCCATTATACCAGCCTGATAGGGAGAAGTAACTTTTATATAGTTGTGAAAAATAGCAAATTGTATTGCCGCGTTTTCTGTATCATCTTTCCTCAAAAAATCGAGTGCCTTTTTATAAAAATCGATGGCTTCTTTTGGAAATTCAGGAAATTGTTTCTGAATTATTTCCAACTGTTTAATGGCATTATCGGCTTCGCCGTTCTGAATATATATTTCGATTAAATTTAATTGCGGCACAAAATTCTCAGGAGCTTGTTCAACAAGCTGAACAATACAATCCTTACGTTTTTTCTGCGATTCAGCATTAGGAGCGACTGTATATAATTCGGAAAGGTTATAAAGTACTTTAACGTGCCCGGGAGCTATTGTTAATGCCTCATTCAGCACCGAAATAGCTTTTTCCCTTTGATCATTCATTTCATAAATAGTTGCTAAAAGCAATCGGATGTCTGCGTCATTTGAATCAATTTCAATGGCTTTTAAAAGATTAGTTTCTGCTTCGGGATATCTACCCATACGCAAATAAGCCAATCCTAAATTTGCATACCCTGTTTTACTTTCAGGCGCCAGTTTTATATACTTCAAAAACTCACTTTCAGCTTCTTCAAGTTTAAATTCTTCAAGATATGCAAGCCCCATAGTTTGGGAAGTCATTAGTTTAATAGCTTCTTGTTGGGCATCTTTTGGTGATTGCTTGCACCCACCAAATGATAAAAACATAAGAACTATAATAATTACGATATAACTATTTTTCATATTTTCTGATTGTCTGTTTATAAGATAACCTTTTAAACCACACACTTTTATGCAGGTTTTATTGGTTATCATCTATCAATACAATTTTTTGGCAATCCTTTATATAGGCCTCAAAATTAACAAATTTACAGCACATTGTGTTTATTATTTTTTAATGGGAACAGGTATACCATTTTTAATAATCACCACTCCATTCAACTCACTCCTGTTACCATTTTTATCAAATCGGACATTACCTGTTACACCTTCATAATGCAAATCAAACATTGTTTGTTTAACTAATTCGCGGTTAAAACCCGATTTTTTGATCGCTTCAACAGCTAAATTTATTCCATCGTATGCATAAGCAGCAACTGCACCAGGAATCCAACCGTATTTGTTTTTAAACTTCTTACTAAAAACAATTCCATCAGGATTTAGCCAAAACCCGGTATTTAGTAGAACTACATCCTCGTAATCAGTTAATTTAAAATGATTTTTAGAATCCTCTCCCACAACCGACAATGCCCCAAAAACCTGTTGTTTCATTTTTTCCTGACGCATTTTTTTTATTAATTCAACTGAAGCTGCAGGTTTACCAAATAATACAACGGCCTCACAATTGGTTTCTATTATCTGATTAACGAGGTTACTACAATCCGGGTTTCTGATATCATAAAAAAGTTGTGTTGGATCAGGATTATTTGTTGCTTTTATTTCATTAAGAAAACACTTTAGTGCCATTTCCGAATCATATTCGTTATCCGAAAGAGTCACTACTTTTTTTAGCTTTTGACGGTTGTAAATTTCATTACAAAACAACGATGCTTGTTGGTTATTATTCGGTACGTTGCTGAAATACCAAGGGACAAAAGCTTGTGAAAGTGTTGGATCAGTAGCCCATGCCGAAATAAAAACGATGTGAGTTTTGGCAATAACCTGTTCTACCAGGTGGGCATTCCTGCCATCGTGAGATCCAACGATGGCCCAAACCTTTTCATTAAAAACTAAATTAACAGTTTCTTTTGAACCTGTTCCCCAGGGCCCTTCCATTGAGCGGGTTATTAATTCAAATTTTGGCCCATTTTTCCCACTTTTTTTGTTTGCTTCCTGAACAGCCATTTCAGCAGCATACCTGGCTTCAACCGAGTTATTGGTTGAAATTAGAAATCCAATTTTTATTGGTTCGTTATTGCCTTCCTGATTTGGAAAGGCAAAAACTTCGCTACTTGTTAAGATTACCAGAAATATTAAGATAGAAATCGAATGTATCGTATTCCTTAATTGCATAAACCCTCAAAACTTTATTGAACCTACACCTGCTGGTTTTAGTTCATATTCCCAACTTCCAACAAACTATTCTCCTAAAACTAATTTTAAAACAATAACTTACGTGACTCATGGATTGAAACATAATCATATAAGTAAGATGGTTAACTTTTCAAAGTTTCAAAACTTTGGAAAAGATTCAATCTTACCAACAGGAAGCAAGTGATTTTAAAAATCAATCCTTGATTCACTAAACATATTTATTTCTAATAGCCTACCATTCTTCCTGAATGACCACGTTCTTTCATTGGTTTACTTGGAGAAAATTCGAATTTGCCATTTTTAACTTCAGCCATCCATATTTCGCCAATATCATTCCAGCTGCCATCAAAAACAATTTTACCTGTAATCCCAGGGTAATTCTGGAAGGTTTTTAAATCGGTAAGAACATCACGGATAAGTACCCGATTAAGTCCTGCTTTCCGAATGGACTCAATTATCAGGTTCATACCGTCGTAAGCATGTGCAGCAAATACGTCAGGTTCCAATCCAAATCGTTTGGCATAATTAGCCTGGAAATCTTTTAACGCCGGAATATCAGCTGTAGGATTATACTGGCAAGTGGTAACAATTCCTTCAGCATTTTTTCCTGCAATATCGAGGAACTCATTTGAAACCATCCTGTCAGAACCAAAAATAGGTTGAGACATTCCCATTTCCCTGATTTGATTTACAATAAGTGCTGATTCTTTGGCATTTCCCCAGATAAGTATAGCATCGGGAGACGTTTTTTTTATATTCTCAAGTTGCATAGTAAAATCAGTTTCACCATCGGCAAACCGTTCTTCCATCATCATTGGGTGCCCCAGCCTGACAGCTACACCAGAGTATTCCATAACACCGACTCGTCCGTACCTACTCCCGGTTCGGATAACAGCTACTCGGTCATGGCCTTTTGTTTCAAAAATATAATTGGCAAGGGCATAACCACTTTGGCGGTCATCACTAATAACACGTATTACCCAGGGAATATTTGTTTCGGTAAAAGTAGGATCAGGGTCGCCGGTGCAAACCATCATCATCTCCATTTTTAAGGTAGCACGCAAAGCAACATGTGAGACAATATCGTCGATTGAACCCAACCAGGCCCACACCTTTTCATCATCCATTTTTACAACTTCGTTGGCTGCAGCTCCCCATAATCCAACATCGTTATGTACCATAAGTTTATAAGGAATTCCGTTGTAACCTCCCTTATTGTTAGCCTCTTCAAGGGCCAGGATAGCACCATTTAGCATCTGTTTACCAAGTGGTACAATTGGAGACCCCTCCAATGGCCCAAGAAATCCGATGCGAACTTCTTCAAGTCCTTTAGGTGCCTGTTTTTCGCGGCCAGCACCATAAAATTCTATGGGTTCGATAAAATGGTATTTATAAGCTTTCTGAAAATTATTATAAGGAAATACGTGGTCAGGGGTATTTCCATACATCGGTTTTTTATCCTGTGCAGTTACATCCCTATGCGGAAACATTACAATCAGGAATAAAATTACTACTCCCCAACAATTCAGTTTCTTCATTTTATATTCGTTTAAGTTTGATAAACATTTTTTTTTATTTCAACAATTCACCTCTGCTTAATCCTTTTGAAGTGGCTACCCAAATTACATCATCCTTTGCATCGACACCAATAATAAAATTATGAGACAACGAAGGAGACAAAACTACCTCTGATTTTTTATCGCCACTAATAATGGTTGCTTTTCCATTTACGGAAGTTTCATTTTTAGTGTATGTAACCCAGTTAGTACCATCGGTACTACTCAGTCCCTTATCAGTACAAATAAAGGCAACCTTGCCAACTGCTTTTATGAAATTGATAAAATTACTGGCTAAACCACTATCATGGTCGAAATAACCTTTCCATTTTACTCCATCATATCGGCTCAACCCAAAATAAGTTGCTACCCATAAATAACCTTCTGACCATGAAGTACCGGTTGTGATATCATGCACTACTCCATCGTCTGGAAAAAGGTCAATTTCCATATTCCCGTCAGGATCGACATAGTCCCTGAATTTTTTTGTTTTTTTAGTGTATTCCACAACACCTCCGCCCCATGCTGCAATAAATACTTTTCCATCACCGGCACTTACACCATAGGTCCATGGTTCGTGCATAGGTGCATTTTGTTCGGTAAAAATTTCCCACCGTTTAGCGTAAGTATCGTATTGGCCTGCGCCACCACCTGTGGCAACCCATACATCTTTCCCGTCACAAATTACAGAATATATTAAATCGTTGGGCATACCACTATTCATTTGGGTGAAATTCTCGAAACGTCCACCCGACCAACGGGACAAACCACCCATTGTACCCAACCATACTTCTCCGGTTAACTCACTTACATCGATAGATAATACGCCATTATGCGCTAATCCATCTTCGGTTGTATAAGTTTTCCATTTCCCCTGTTCGTAAACAGCCAGTCCTTCATGTGTGCCTACTAAAACTCGTTCTCCATCGATTCGTACACAATAGGTTTTATCTCCTGGCAATCCATCAGCTGATGTAAAATTTTTCCAATTACCATACACCGGCATTGGAGTTGCATCAGCATTAATACTGCTTTTATTTATTACTGAGGAAGTCTCAGCTTTTAACACCGAATTGGTTTCCAAAGAAACAGTTTTTGAACGGTTTTCTTTACTATTTGTGAATCCAAACGAGGCTATTCCTAATATAACAACTACTATTACTAGTATATTTGAAAATTTTATTTTGTCTTTTTTTAACATGATATCAGGCATTTAATAAATTTAAAATGAGGCTTGTTGAATGTTTAAATCGCGTTTGTCGTATCCCGCTCCTCTTAACGATTTAAGGTAAGCAACCAAATCATTCAATTGCATTTTTGTCATATCATTTACGTACCCATGTTTATCATCGGTACCATAAATTGTCCAAATCTCTTCTAATGTTTCGGCCCTTCCATCATGTAAATAAGGGGCCGAAGCATAAATATCATTAAGGTGAGGTGTGTCAAATAACATGGAATCATCTGTTTCAGCCAGCGTACTAACATCAACCATTTCAAAGTTAGAATAATTTGGAGGCGGATGGCAAGTGATGCACCGGTTATTTTCTTCAATAGGGTTGCCAAAATTATCAACACTCCTTTCAAATATTTCCTTACCCCGTAACTGAGCATCGGTTAATTCACCATTAGGATTGTTCATTAGATTAGGAGGGTACTTGATACCTGTAAGAATATAAGCTACCAGTGCATCAAGGTCGGGATAACTAAACTGTTCAGTACGGGTCAAAACTGTTGAAAAACGCATACCATCTTGTTTGTAAACAGTTTGATTTTTCCCGTTCCATTTAAATGGCTCAGTACCTTTGATTTCCCTTAACGATTGTGTATTTGTTACATTCCTGCCCATATCTTTTGAGGCCATATTGTAAACCAATCCATCTTCATGCGAATCGGGGTGGCAGGTATAACAGGCATATTGATTCTGAAAAGTACCACCTGCGTTACTAAATATTCTTTTCCCCTTCCGGGCAACAGAAATTCGTTTAGGCCCTTCAAGGTCAATTGATTCCAATAACTCAAGATTTTCTGTATTAATGACCCCAATCTTGTCGTTGAGATGTTCTGCAACGTATAATTTAGTACCATCAGGCGAGAGGGCAATACCTTTAGGGTTATTACCCGTTGGAATTCGTTTTATAACATACCGGCTACTAATACCCAGATTATTTGAAGATAATGCAAGTACTTCATCAGATGATTCGGATATAATTGCCCTGAGCGAATCAATAGCAATAACTGAAATACAATCGACACCGGCACTCGAAACAAACGCTTTTTTTCCATCGGGTGTAATCGCAATATCAAAAGGGTCGGAATAATAAGCATTAGGTTCATCCAATAACAACTGTATTACACGTCCTTCGCCTGTTTGTTCTATTATTCCAATTCCATGGTTCATCATCCAACCTCCTTCAACCTGCACAGTAGGTATGAGGTTTTTGGGCCGGATTAAAGCCATCAGGGCCAAATCACCTTTGGGTGTAAAGGTTATATTTTCCATCATGTATGCCGCTTCGATACCTAATATCCTTGACACCCTCTGATTATGAGTACTTACTTCGGCAACATCGCTCACCAAAGGTTCACCATAAGGGACAATATTTCCTCTTCTGGAAGTAACGTAAAGTTTCTCCCCATTGGGAGATAAAGCAATTCCGGTAGGGTCTTTACCCACAGGCAATCTTTTTATTTCTTCATTGGTAGAAAGGTCGATCACTGACAGGTCGGAACTAAATGTATTTACAGCATATAAAAACTTACCATCATTGCTTAAAGAAAGCCCGGATGGGCCATTGCCTGTTTTTAATGTGTCGGTTACAGTTAAAATATCCAGATTAATTACTGATACATTATCGGACCATTGATTGCTTACATAGCCAAATTTACCGTTATTTGAAAGAACGATACTATGTGGGTGAATCCCTACTTTTATATGATTTAACACTTCGTTCTTCTCTGCATCAATTACCATCAATTCATCGGCATCCTGAGCAACTACATATAACCGGGCACCATCGTTCGAAACTGCAATATTAAAAGGCGAATAATAATCTTCATTGATCATTTTGTAAAGAAACCCTTCAGTTTGAGTACTCAAATGGCACGAAGTGCAAAGCAGCGGATGGTCATCGACCGCTGTTTTTGAGTTAACATGAGCCCGAGCCCATTTTCCTCCCGGGAAATAAATTAACAATCCCAGCACAATAATGATTGCCAAAACCAAAAATAATTTAAATCTCTTCATACCTATTCTAATTCAACTTTTTGTTCTTGTATACCTTTTATTTCTTCCGGGATAATATCCGGATCTTTTTTTACTGAAAGTGGCTGCCTGTTAAAGGGCGACTGCTCATTACCTGCATGGCACCCAACACATCCACGGCGCTCATTAGGGCGCAGATAAATCCAACTCCCAGGCCCTTTCACTACCTTTCCATCATCGGAAAGAGTCCGCAACCTGAAAGGTGTATCTGCCAGAATTTTTAAATAAAATGATCCATCTTCTTCAACATTTACAACCCCAAGCGAAGAATCAATACCCATAATTTCAATTTTATGAGCCTGAGCAATAGCTTGGTTTTTTCTCATACTTTCAATTCCGTAAAAGTTAATATCCTGGCAAACCAACAATCCGGTTTTAACACCCATGTTAACTTCGCTTGGCAATTTGCGTGGACGCTCATGTTTTTCAACAAGAATTACCTCTAATATATTGTAGCCTTCGTTTTTATATATCAGCGAAGGTGTTTTATTTTCCACAGAGTAATCATACAAAGCATAAAAGTCATCACCTTCAGGCCGATATGAAACTAAATAATTATCCTGCTGAAATGCACTAACATTTAAAAAATTTCCTTTTAATTCCGAAGTAAGATTTGTTCGGCTATTTAACGGACGGTTATAATTAATGGAAATTATGTTTCGGTTTTCCAGATTATCACCTTCGGCTTCAATAAAAACTATTTTTGTTCCACCAACTTCTGTTGCCCGGCTAATTATTTGACTTCCTTCAGAGCCCTTATAAAACAAATCTTGTTTAGTCCCATCAGGCCGGAATACCATTAACTGCCCATTTCCTTCTTCAGGGACAACCTGTCGGCTGAATGCCAATACTCGCCCTTCCTGTAAAACAGATAATACTGAATAGTTTTGCGGATTAAATGTTATTTGGCTGAATCCGGTACCATCCAGATTACCTGTAAATAGTGAATTTTGTGCACTATTAATACTGGCTGTTTCCGACTTGCCAAACACAAAACGCCCACCCGGTAAGTAAGTGGGACTAAAACAATTTTCATCAAAAAAAGTAATCTGCCTGGCCTTTAAATTATTTAAATTCATTTCCCAAATTTGCCATACATCAGAAGACTCCTTTTGTGCTGCAAAAAGCATAAACCTTCCATCATATGAAATATCGGGAGAACTTGCTGAAAAATAATCTTCGGTAAGTATCACAGGCACTATTTGGGATTGGCCTGGTTCAATTGCAAAAATAGAAGATTCAGCCAGATGCTCCAAAGAGGCAACTGTTGTTATATTTATTTGCGGCTTATTTGCTGGAACCTGAGTAAATATAATTGTGCCATCTGCTGATTTTTTAGTACAAGAAGAAAAAAACAGCATTAAAACGGCAATTGTCAGGACCATAAAACAAACCTTGCTTGTTTTATCCTTTTTCATAAAAAAAACTTTATTCGGGTTCATCGACAGTTAAAATCTGGTTGGCCTGCACATTCTCCAAAACCTGTAATTTTCCGGAAGGCCATTTTATTTCAATTCTTTCAACACTTTCATTTTTAGCCAGGCCAAAACTAACCCTTGAATCATTTTGAGAAAGGTATCCGGTAGTACTTT
This sequence comes from Prolixibacteraceae bacterium, assembly GCA_963666575.2. Classification (GTDB taxonomy): domain Bacteria; phylum Bacteroidota; class Bacteroidia; order Bacteroidales; family Prolixibacteraceae; genus JABMQB01. The sequence goes on along the minus strand of CAXXYG010000029.1, from coordinate 93,154 downwards.
TTTTCTGTGATGTTTGTACCTTGCCTCCAGCCAGTATCTTAATCCTGGCTCCAACTCCATCACGGTTACTGGTATGGCCAATCAGATCAAGCATTAACCAATTATTTTGATTGCCTTTATTATTCCGTAAAAACATACTATGGCTATCAAGGTTAATGATAAAAATATCGATATCGCCATCGTTGTCATAATCACCTAAACATGCCCCACGGCCTACATATTCTTCATGAAAATATTGACTTAAGTCAACTGATCCATCCTCAAATTTTCCGTCTCCAACGTTCTCAAACAGCTGGTCTTCCTGGCCATATAAATGTTTTAATTCCCCGTTTGTTTTAAAAATATCGGCATCGCCATCGTTATCAAAATCAAGGAACGAAGAAGACCAACCCACAAATTGCCCTGAAGCAACTGAAATTCCTGACACATATGATTTATCACTAAAAATTCCGTTCCCAAGGTTTTCATATAACGAACAATAATTATCATCAGAAATAAACATATCCAATAACTCATCGCCATTAAAATCGGCAAAATCAACCGACATACTTACAGTTGCTTCACCAGCCTGGCTAAAACCTGTCCCCGACATAGTACCCTTATCAGTAAAACCTTTCCCTCCATCGTTATGCCACAAATAATTAACGGTATGGTCATTGGCAACATAAATATCCACAAAACCGTCATCGTTATAATCGGCAGCACCAACTCCCATAGCACGCCCATCGACATCTTCAATTCCCATACTTAAGGTAACATCTTCAAAAAGGCCATCTCCATTATTATGGTATAGAACATCGGGTTGGCTATCGTAGGCCAATGGCCCCGGAAAACCATCAGGTGCATAATAATATTTATATTCCGGATCAAAATCCAGGTAATTGCCAACATACAGGTCTAAAAGCCCATCGTTATCGTAATCAAGCCACACAGCACCAACACTACATAACTTGCCACCACCCACTGAAGCACGTTTCGTTACATCAGAAAAAGTACCGTTACCATTATTCTGATACAGTGTATTTGGTCCATAATTACTTAAATAGATATCAGGAAATCCATCGTTATTAAAATCACCAATAGTAATACCCATACTGTACCATGGGCCACCTACTCCAGCTTTTTTAGTTACATCTTCAAAGGTACCATCCTGCAAGTTGCGGTAGAGACGGTTTGTTGGTAATTCATCGGGTTTTTCACTCTTACTAAAACCTTCAATCCATGTCCCACTGCATGCATATATATCAATATAACCATCCTGGTCAAAATCAAGAAAAGCGGCTCCACCACCTACCGATTCAACAATATTGGTCATCTCCTCGGCTCCAAGCGAATGTTTAAAATCCAATCCGATACTCTTTCCTATTTCCTGATAAAATTCGTCATTTATTGGAGGCGGTTGGTTGGTTTTTTTGGTCTCTGATTCGGAACTTCGATTCGATTGACATGCAAAAAGGACGAGCAAGAGAATTAACATGGTTGAGAATTTCCAGCAATCGTGCAAATTGCATAAATGTTTTTTTTCTTTTGTCATTTTAGTTAAGTCAATTAGTTAGTTAAAACAACGTCAAATATATAAATTAATAGAAAGATTTTTAATTGAATTTGAAAATACTTTAGCGATACATAAAAAGTGAAACAAAAAACCACCAAAAATTCACAGATAAAAACCCACAGACATCCTTTATTATCAAGCATACGGAATAAATTAATTTTTACTAGGGGCAGCATAATAAATTTCTATTTATTTTAAACATATGTCAAGTTTAATCCTGCCGTTTATAACAGAAGGGATCAGTAATATAATATAATTCCTACCTTTTTTTAATTAGAATAAGTTGGTTTAAATTTTATTGGGATGCTGGTTTTATTGGTGGTGTGACTTTAAGTTTATCTTCCATTAGCCAATTGAAAAAAACTCCAACAATTGGATTACCTTTGCTCCCAAGAAAAAGAATCATTTACCATGGGCTATAAAACACTACAAATACAACTACCAACATCTTATTCAGAATTAACAATCAAACAAGCTATACATAAACAACTTGATTTGGATAATTTTACCTTTCAAATTGAGAAAAAAAGTTTGGATGCGCGTAAAAAAAACAATCCGCATTGGTTGGTGAGCCTTGTTGTTTTATCTGATCAGTTACCAGGTGACACTTATAAGGCACCTGAAGGATTGACAATACCCTATAAAAAAAGGTCTGAAAAAGTAATTGTTGTTGGCAGCGGCCCTGCAGGTTTTTTTGCTGCACATACATTGCAGATGGCTGGTTTTAATGTAACTATAATTGAGCGTGGCTCAGAAGTAAATAAGCGCGATAAAGCCATTCAGCAACTTGAAGAGAATGGCACATTTACAACTCAAAATAATTATGCATTTGGCGAAGGTGGTGCTGGTACTTTTTCGGACGGGAAATTAACATCGCGGTCAAAACGCATTTCGGATGAAAGACGTTTTATAATGGCTGAATATGTTAAAGCAGGAGCTCCCGAAGAAATTTTATATATGGCTCACCCACACGTTGGAACTGACAACTTAAAAATTGTAGTTGCTAACCTAAGGCAACAATTCCTCGAAAATGGAGGTTCCTTTTTATTCGAGACCCAACTCGAAGATATTCATGTAACAGAAAGCAAGGTTAAAAAAATTAGTTGTAACAGTGGCGAATTTGAAGCCGACAATATTATTTTGGCGACAGGGCACTCAGCATATGACACCTACCGAATGTTGATAAACAAAGGGGTTCAGTTTAGCACTAAAAATTTCGCATTGGGGCACCGCATTGAACATTCACAAAAATTAATCAACCGCGCACAATGGGGCACCGAAAGTTTACCGGGTGTAAAAGCAGCCGAATACCGGCTGGCAACAAAAACACAATCGGGTTTAGGTGTTTACACATTTTGTATGTGTCCGGGTGGAAATGTTGTGCCGGCAGCTGCTTACGAACAAAAAAGTGTGGTAAATGGCATGAGTTATTACCAACGTGATGGTTTATATGCCAATGCAGGTTGTATTGTAGGTGTGCATCCCGACATATTATTAGGACATAAAAGCTCTGCCATAGAAATCCTTGACTGGATGGATCAACTGGAAGAACAATTTTATAACTTTTCAGATGGATATGTCATTCCTGCCAACCGGGCATATGATTACATCAAACAAACCGAATCAAAAGAGATAGGCCGTAGCAGTTATCCATTGGGGCTAAAATCGGCACCACTGTACAATATGGTTCCTGAAATAGTGAGTAAAGCATTATCCGAAGGATTGGGAGATTTTAGCCGAAAGCTAAAAGGTTTTGAACGGGGAATATTAATGGGGCTCGAAAACAAAACTTCGTCGCCCATACAAGTAGCACGCGAAAAAGATGGGCAATGTATAGGTTTCGAAAATCTTTATTTTGTGGGTGAAGGCAGTGGTTATGCAGGAGGAATTATTTCAAGTGCCGCTGATGGCGTAAAATGTGCCCTGGCTATAAGTTCAAAATAAATTTAGTATGTAATTTACCTATCTTCTCCTTATAATTGATCCCAATTTTGGTAATCTATTTCTATTGCCTCTATAAACCTACCCTCAGGTTTTGCTGAATCCCTGAAATGGACTCCAATTTTGCGTATAATCAACTCAATAACAATCTAAGGATTCATTTTAGTTCAAGTTAACAAGCGGTTAACAGCTCTATTTAACAGTACATTGAATGAAACAGAATACTTATTGTATCTTTCAAAAAGTTTTTCTAAAACCTTTCCCCTCATCAGTTGTTAAATAGGAATGAATGTCCAATGTAACAATAGATTAACACTTATAAAATAAATAGAAAATTAATATTATGAAACTAAAAAAGTCGTTACTTTTCCTGATTGCCGCGTTTACACTAAGCGCAGCGATTATTTCATGTGCCCCCAAAACATCTGAAAAAACTGTAGAATCGAATGTAAAATATTACCGTCATCTACAATTTAGTGAAACTTCTTATGACCTTGAAAAAGGCTTGCGTGAGTTAACCGCCGAAGAAGCTCAAACAATCAATAATTATCAGTTTACTTATGATGAATCAGGCCGGTTAACTGAAATAAAATATGGCAGAGGAGATGTTATGTTATCATATGGGTCGATGCGTGGTGCTGCCAAAATAACCTACACCTATTCCGGGAACAAACAAATAAAACATTTTTTTAATGAAAAGGGTGAGCAAATTGACTCACAAGGTGCTTATGCAGCTGAATATACACTCAATGATGATGGTACCAGAGCAGCTTTAGCCTTTTTTGATAAAGAAGGAAATACTGTAGAAAACCGCAACAACATTAACCGATACACCTGGAAAACGTTACCTGATGGACTGTTGCAGGAAATACGTTACAATCTGGCAAATGAATCAGTTGTAATGAATCCTTTTTGCCCTTTCTATGAACTTCGCTTTAAGTATGATGAGAAAGGTTTTACTACCCGAATGATGAATTTTGAGGCCGACACCATGTACAATTGTACTGCCGAAAATTGTGGAGACATAGGTGTTTCTTATTTTGAATTTAAAAACAGCCCACAAGGTGAGGTGTTGAGTTTTTCAGTGCATAATACAGTTGGCCAATTATCGAACCTCTTTTGGGGATGGGCAAAACGTATAAACCAAATTGATGAAAACGGATACAACATTGAAACCGCAGTTTTTGACCAGGACGACGAATACCTTTCAGGAAAAAAATGTTCCGGTAACTAAAAATGTAATTGATGAACATGGTGCCGTAGTTGAAACATGGAACCTTGATAAAGACAGGAATCTCATAAACAATCCAAATGACGGTGTAGCAATTACTGAACACAAATACGACGAAAAAGGAAACAGGATTGAAACACTAAAATTTGATAAAGACAGGGTTGCTGTTGTAAGTGAATAATATGAGAAGTCAGTTTCTAAAAAAAATAAATTTTTTAGTTGTAGCTACTGCCATCCTGTTTTTAGCAGGATGTGCAGGAAGCAGCACTAAAAAAGTCAATGAACAAACTCCGGTTGTTCAAAAGGCTCAACAAAAAGAGCCTTTGGTAATTGGAAACGAAACCAAACTTTTATTAAAAGATTTGGCTGAAAATGGCGATTATGTGAACGGCCGAAACTTCCCTTCACTTATTAAAGCCTCGAGTGTTTTTGATGAACTTGGAAATAATAACCTGATTGTTGATATTCGTTCAAAGGAAGAATTTACATCCGGACATATACAGGGGGCTATTAATAAGGACTTTTCATCTCTCCCCGAATATTTTGTTTCGGGTATAAAACCATTTGAATATAAACGGATAATTATTGTGAGTTCTGACGGCCAGGTTGCCAGCTATACTGCTTCCCTGCTGCGTTTAATGGGTTACGGAAATGTATACGCCTTGCGATGGGGAATGAGTGGCTGGAATACTTCTTCTGCACAAAAAGGATGGCTTGCAGGTTGCTCTTCTGATTTTCAGGACCAATTAGAAGAAACTATTAATAATAAGCCGATTGCAAAAGAAATGCCCCAATTAAAAACAGACAAAACTTCAGGCGAGGAAATAGGGACAGCTCGTTTTCAACAACTATTTTCAGAAGATTTATCTAAAGTAATGGTTAATTCTTCAGATGTTTTCGCCGATCCATCGGCTTATTATGTGATGAATTACGACCGGCGTGACAAATACGAAAGTGGGCATATTCCAGGGGCTGTTCGATACAAACCAAATGCAACACTCAGTTTTGTTGATGAAATGGCTACGCTCCCTATCGATAAAACCATTGTGGTTTATTGTGGCACAGGCCACAATTCAGGATTTGTTACTGCTTATTTAAGGTTATTTGGCTACGATGCCCGCACCTTATCATATGGTAATAACAGTTTTATGTTTGATAAAATGGTCGCCGATCAGGCAACACTTTCGTGGTTGCCATTTACATCGGAAGATATTGCAAATTATAAAACCGTAAAATAATACTCCAAAATATCAGAATTCCGGCTCAACAGTTCAATTAACTGTTTCGGGCTGGAATTTGTATTTAAAACTTTCTATATCCTCCTTATCGGTAAGAATATATAAATTATCAATTCCTTTTTGAGCCAACAACATCCAAATCCGTGCCGATAATGTTTGATCTTCCGATACCAATACAATTGAACCTTTTATCTTTTGAATTAACTGGAGGTTTTGTTTATTGAGAATCTCTTCTGAATCCATTGTAATAGTTTCAATATTTTCCGGTTCCATTCCTTCTGCTTTACTCCCCAAATAAATAAAAGTGGCATTTGGTTCTATTTGTTTTACCTGGCTACGGCTGATAATATTTGATTTTAAAAGTGCAGCTAAGGCATTTTTTTCTGCTCCATTTTTAAAATGATCACCATTCAAAAAACGGATTACAACAAGAATCAATACAATCAGGAGAATCCCAATAACAATCTTGTAAGTTCTTATAAAATCTTTCATTTTTGATTTGCTATTTGGTTATTCACATCCACCGTCAAGGTCTCTTTCAGCTTGCCTTCTCGATTCGGCGTATTGTATTTTTAAACTATCGGGCAGGCTATTAATTTCTGTAAAAAACAGTTTGGCTTTTGTACGTGTTTCATACAAAGCATTCTGTCGGGCTGTAAGTCTTTCACCTGAAAATTGGCTGTTCATCACTTTTTCAAACCATTCATTTAAACCACCTTTCATCACATAACAATTAGGGTAACCTAAACCTTGAGCCAACACTAAGGCATAACTGGAATTTATATCATCATTGGAATAAAAAATGTACCGGGCCGATTTATTATACAACCATGTTTCGGGCCGTGAATCGAAAAAAGATTTAAATGGAATATTAAGAGCTCCGGGGATATTAAAAGCATCAAATTCACTGGTTTCCCTCAAATCAATCAACTGAATGGTACTGTCTTCATCATTAACCAACCTTGCTACTTCATCGACCGAAAAATAAGGATTTTCATTGACCACTGAAGCTACCAATGATGGAACATTTGAAGTGAATGAATACTGGCCGGCTCCTGGCAATAAAACAAGCAAAAATCCCAGAGCAACTAAAAGTATTGATATTTTAAAACGCACATTCATAATTTATCAATTATAAGTCTTTAGTTATATCGGGACGGGCAAATTTTTTCTCAGCTTTTTCCGACACCCAAAACATGGCTACTGCAACAATAATTAAAAGTAAGGTAAAAAGAGCGGGAGAAATACCCATAATTTCATTCATTTTTAACGGCCCCTGATATCCTGTGTTTGCAAAATTACTAATTATTGGCCATGATTCGGCAAAAAGGAAAGCTCCTACAAATCCTCCGGAAAGAAATACAATGGCATCAATTTTACCAATTGATGCAGCACAAATACCGGTTCCTGGGCAAAAACCACCCATAATAAAACCGGCTCCCATGATTACCCCCCCCACCACCGAGGCAGTAGTATAAAACTCATTCACATACACTTTACTCAAATCGAGCAGCCCAAGAAAACTCATTATTTGTGAGCCTACCAGTGCAACAATTGCAGCTGTAAAAAACACTTTGATAACCGTTGCATCGTAACCGTAAAACATCCCAGCCAGTTTTCGGCTAGAGGAGAAGCCTGCTTGCTCCAGAGCAAACCCAAAACCGATTCCTATAATTAAAGCGATTAAAAGATTTAGCCATTCTGGAAAACCGGGTTGTAATGTAATTGGATCCATAATTGTTTTTTATATGTTTCTAAATCCAGTTTTTTCGAAAAAACCATGCAAACAGGTAGGCAGAACCAAAAATGGAAGCCATGGTAACAAATCCGGCTACCGAAAGCACCGCCATTCCCGACAATGCTGCTCCGCTTGTACAACCACGAGCCAACTGCGCACCATAAACAAAAAATACTCCTCCCAAAAAAGCCATCAACAATCGCTTTTTTCCTGAAATTGAAGCTGATTTTTCAATCTTAAACTTGAGCCTTCCTGAAAAAGCACCGGAAACAAATCCACCTATCAGGATACCTAAAACTTCGATTGGTAACCAACCCATTAGGGGATTTTTACCTCCTTCAAAATATTTACTGTAATAATCCGACAGTGCTACATGGTTGGGATTAATAGCTTCAACTATTGATACCACACAATATTTAATACCACCACTGGCTCCCAATCCCCTGCCTGAAAGGTACATCGCCAAAAGGAGAACACCTCCTAATAAAGATCCGGCGATATATGGATTCATGTATTTTTTTTTCATATTTTATGAATTTTAAGCACTTTTTTCTTTCCACACAACAACTTCTCTAAGTTAAGAATTTCGTTGTTTAATAACAGGAATATTATGTTTGAAAACGTTTAAATTGGTTAAAAGTTCAATAATTATTTTCTGAATAAAACAGAATTAAAGTTTAATTCTATCGTTTTTAATCTTAGGATGAACTTAGGTTTACAACGTTTCGGTTATGAAGTTCATAATAGTTAATAATTAATTTCAATAAGCCATTTCCCGATGAAATAAAATGTTTTCATATTTTCCTTGGGGTTTAATCACTCACCAATTTAAGAACCATTAATAATAAAATATATCTCCTACCTTTGCCAAAAATATTTTTATGGTCGCATTTGAAAATTTTAATCTGACAAAACAGCTCCTGAATGCCATTATTGATTTGGGATTCGAAAAACCAACACCTATTCAAACAGAAACCTATTCGATGATCCTTTCGGGGAAAGACGTTGTCGGTATCGCCCAAACCGGTACAGGAAAAACGTTGGCCTACATGCTTCCTTTGTTACAGAATTTAAAATTTTCAAAACAAACCACTCCACGTGTATTAGTTATGGTTCCTACACGCGAACTGGTTGTACAGGTTGCTGATCAAATTAAACAGTTTACTAAATACACAAATTTACGGGTACTGGGAGTTTATGGTGGAACTAATATTAATAACCAAAAACAAGCTGTAGCCGAAGGTACCGATATTTTGGTATCAACTCCCGGAAGGTTATACGATTTGGCTATTGGTGGATTTTTGCAACTTAAAACAATCAACAAACTGGTGGTCGACGAGGTGGATGTAATGCTCGACCTTGGTTTTAGGTTTCAGCTTACAAACATTTTTGAACTCCTTCCCGAACGAAGGCAAAACCTATTATTTTCGGCCACTATGACTGAAGATGTTGATGAACTGATTGATGATTATTTTATGAAGCCAATCAAAATCTCAGTTTCAGGAAGCAGTGCCCCGCTTAAAACAATCGATCAGAAATGGTATCAGGCAAAAAATTTTTACACAAAAGTAAATCTGCTAAAATACTTGTTGGCTGATAAAAATGAATTCGGGAAAGTGTTGGTATTTGTTTCTACTAAAACAAATGCAGATTTATTATATGAAGCATTAGCTGAAAGTTACGGGTCGGAAACCTGCATTATTCATTCCAATAAATCACAAAACTACAGGTTGCGTTCCATTCAGGAATTTGATGAAGGATTGAACAGAATTCTGGTGGCTACTGATGTAATGGCCCGTGGATTGGACCTCGAAAAAATTTCGCACGTGATTAACTTTGACACACCGGCTTATCCTGAAAATTACATCAACCGAATTGGAAGGACAGGAAGGGCAGAACAGCACGGTAAATCGCTTTTATTCTGTACGGAAAAAGAATTAGAATCGAAAGAAGCCATCGAACTATTAATGGCTTTTAAAATAACTCAAATTGATTTCCCTCCGGAGGTAACAATCTCGAAAGAATTACTACCAGAGGAACGGCCAAATATTGGTAAAATAAGAAAACCACAACAGAAAAAAGTGGTTGAAGAACGGGGAGCTGCTTTTCACGAAAAACTGGAAAAAAATAAAAAAACCAATCAAGGAGGTTCCTACCTGCGAAAAATGAAAACCTACAAAAAACCTAAAACCCGAGGTGACAAAAATGCCAATAGGCGAAAAAAATAAATCAAAATATTACATATTTTACAATAAAAATCAGAAACTACAGAACAGATACACGGATATAACTTAAAATAAAATAAACAGGATTTACATCTCTTTTCAAATAGTTAATTACCTTGGTGATAATACTATGAAAAACAGACTCTTATTAATATTATTGTTATTAACTATACATTGCGGATTGTTAGCGCAATCTGATTCAACCTTTTTCGCTCATCATTTAATATACCTTGAAATTAGCGGTCCCGGCGGATTTGGGTCACTAAATTATGAACATGCTTTTATAAATCATAAAAAACATACGTTTGCTTTCAGGTGTGGAATAAGTACCCATCATGTTAACGATTATACCACACAATTTAATCCCGACCTAATTATTCCCTTAGCAGTAAACTGGTATTATGGTAAAAATCATAAATTGGAAATAAATTTAGGCCAAACCATAACCAGCATTGTTCATGCCAACTTAACCACATCAAATACTAACAGGCAATCAGATTTACAAACTATTTTTTCAGTTGGCTACCGTTACCAGAAACCCAAAGGAGGCCTTTTTTTCCGTTTTGTTTACAACCCATTCTTAAAATTTAATAATTATTACCTTCGAAAATCAGGATTGGCACTTGGATATGCTTTTTAAATTAAACGATGAATAAAACACTGTTATATGTATTTTTTATAATTGGAATATTGTCCTGCCAGGAAGAAATCGCTGTTGAAATAAAATCTCCAAAATCAACTATTATAGCTCTGGGGCACGGAGGTATGGGAGTTGGCAGTACCTACCCCTTAAACAGTTTTGAATCACTTTTAAAATGTTTAAACCTTGGGATGGACGGTATTGAAATTGATGTTCAATTGACAAAAGATAGCGTTTTGGTTGCCTTTCACGACCGGGAATTATCAAATGAAACAAACCTGATTGGTCAAATAAATACAAAAACCTGGGAAGAAATAAAAAATGCCAGTTATAATAAAACTCCTTATTTTAATTATTCTGTTATTTCACTCAACCAACTTTTTTCAAACATCAACAACCGCAAAAATTATAACTATTCGCTCGATTGTAAAATTTATCCTTACACTCAAAACAGAAAAGCGTTTTATTCCACATTTAGTAATGCAATTATTCTTTTAATCAAAAAATTCCAACTCCAAAATAATATTTATATCGAATCAATTGATGGCCATTTCCTGAAAACCTTAAAAAAGAAAGCACCTGATTATTCTCTATTTTATAATGCTTCGTCTTTTAATGTAGGTTTAGAGACATCGTTATCTGAAGGGTTTTCAGGAGTTTCTATTCAATTTCAAAATATTACAAAAGAACAAATTGGCAGGGCCCGAAATCTTAATCAAATGGTATCGGTTTACAATATAAAGAGCGAGTCAGATAATAAAGATGCGATCAGTAAAAATCCGGATATTATTCAAACCGACAAAGTTAAAAACCTGCTAAAACTACTAAAACCTTAAAACAAAACCCCGGAGAATGAACACTTACCCGGGGCTTTGAATTATAATAAACAATCACTATTAATGATCGTGTTGATGCCCATCGCCTTGATCGTGGCCTTCAGTTTTTGTTTCACCCATCATATTTTTATACTCTTCAGTGGTAATTTTTTTGGCAACATATCCTTTCTTTTCAATGGCTTTAGCCAATTTTTCATCACTGTTTTTACCTTCTTTGTATTCAATCATTACTGTATTCGAAGTAAGGTCGACTTTTAAATCCTTAACTCCTTTTTCAAACTTTAAATACTCAGTTAGTGTAGTCTGACAATTTTCGCAATCCATACTGCTTTTAAAACAAACTACTTTATTTTCTTTTTCCTGTGCAAATGATTGGAAAGTAAATACTCCCATCACCATAACCAGTGTAATTAATGCAATTCTCTTCATCTTATTAAATTTTATTAAAAATATTATTCGTTATTCAACTTAAAACGTAATCCAATATAAATCCTCCGACCCAATACTGGTCCCCAAACGTTGGTTGCATCAAATTGCTGACCAAACGGGTCATCGGCTCCGGCAACAGGATTTTTCTGCTTAAAATTTGTAAAGTTTTCTGAGCCTAAATAAATGTTCCAGTTTCTGAAATACTTTGTTACCTGAGCATTCATAACTGTATAGGGCGAAAATTCAAAATAATCTGAAGCAATATCAGCTGTATTCATCCAATCGTCATAAACTCTGGAAATCCTTCCGCCTCCATTAAATTGAATGGTATAATCAAACATCCATTTTTTTAAATGGGTTGAATAATTAAAGTTTATTAATCCCTTATACCTGCTAGCCAAAGGTTTTTCAAGCAATTTTCCACCGATTGATTGTTTCACATCATTAATCCTGTAAGCTAACAAAACATCCAGCCTCTCGATTGGTTCGTAGCGTAAATCGAACTGAAGACTGTTGGCATACGATTTCCCATCGAGTGCTGATAAAATAATATTATCCACCGAAGTTTCCCTGTCGATGACCAATTGCTCCTTAAAATCAGTACGGAAGTACTCAGCATTAATTTGCAAATCTCTGTCCCATAAACTATAATTCTGAATAAAACTGATTCCGTAGTTCCAGGCCTTTTCCTGAAAAACATCATTTTCCCATAATAATGGCCGGGCACTTGCCAACAAAAAAATATTTTCGGATAAAACATTGGATGTGCGGTATCCTTTGCCTGCACTTGCCCGAATAGTATAATTATTGTTGATCGAGTATTTTAAATGCATACGAGGCGTCACAAATGTACCAAACAGGTTGTGAAAATCGGTCCGGACACCTGTCATAAAAGTAAACTTATCGCTTGGCTTATATGTATATTCTGCAAAAATACCGGGAACTACTTCTTCGCGGTTAATAGGCTGATTATAAAGCTCCTCGTTAAACTTATCGTAAATAAACGAAGCTCCTGTATTTAATGTATGGTAACCGTACTCATCAAGGTCGCGGGTATAAACCAAACTTGAATAAAACCTCGTTTCATTGGCATCGTACCTGTTTAATCCATAAAACGACTCTGTTTTATGCCTTGCCGCATTTGAAAGGAAGGCAATTGCGGAGCGCCCCTTTGGAAAAACATAACCAGTTTTGAAAAATCCCTCATAACGGTTTGTTTTAATGTTTATACCATATGGATTTGACAGTGAAGGTTCCATTCCAAAACTCACATTATTTTGGCCACCCAGCCGGTCTTCGTGCAAAATACTTATCCCTGCCTGGGCCATATACCCTTTTTGATTGTTTAATTTCCACCTGTTAAATACATTTATTTGTTTTGATAACGGATGATCCAAAAATCCATCGTTATTATGGTCATTTATTTTTGAGAGGTTTTCAGCATGGATAAAAATCCCTGTTGTCAGATTATCACTTAGCTTAAAAGATTTATTCCCGTTAAACTCGGTTTTACCTTCAACACTCTGAAAAATATTTAAAAACAGTTTTTCTACAGCATCAGGTTTTTTATACTCCACATTTATTTGACCGGCAATTGATTCATAACCATTTAATACCGAAGCAGCCCCTTTCGAAACCTGGATTGATTCCATCCAGGGTCCCGGCACATAGTTTAATCCTAATGTTGTAGCCAGGCCACGCAGGTTTGGCATGTTTTCGACCTGTAATAACGAATAGGTACCTTCCAGTCCTAACAGACGGATTTGTTTGGCACCGGTAACAGCATCGCTGTAACTTACATCAACCGATGGATTAGTTTCAAAACTTTCGGCCAGGTTACAGCAAGCAGCCTTTAATAGTTCGGCACCTCCAATATTTTCAGTCTGTATTGGATTAATTACTGATAGGTAGGTGCCTCTGTCTTTCTGAATAACAGTAACCTCTCCCAGTTCCAGATTAGGTTTTAAACTAACCTCAATTGGTTCTGAATTGTGAATATGAACTGTTTGTGGAAGGTATCCAACAAAACTGAATACCAACATGTGTGCCCCATTTGGTTTTTTGATTTCAAACAATCCTTCTCCGTTTGAGGCAGTACCTATTTGTGTCCCTTCCCATACAATATTTACACCCGGAAGGGGTGTATTTCCATTATCTTCTTCACCATACACAATCCCTTTTATTACTTGAGAATGCGATATAATGGAGATAGATAAGAATATTACTATAATAATTTTCTTCATCACTTATATCTTTTTTAATTAAACAAAAGTTAATTCAGGCAAAAAAATTGCCTCAAAAGATCTAAGTGATTTCGGGGAGTTTAAGCTGACAAATTAAATTTAAGTAATCGTTTTGGTTGGTAAATTTTGGGGGTGGTTCAATATAAGCAAGGAAAGTATTTTTTTTCCAAAAAAGTTCAGCTAATCTTTCCTTATCAATGTTCCATTGTACAAACTCTATTTTATCAGCAGAAAAAACAAAAGATGTAGTAGCATTAATTACCTTGCTATCTAATTTAACATAGGTAACATTTGGAGTGTCACATTCACAACTGCTATTATGTATGCTACATTGGCTGACTTGGCTGGAACAACATGATTCAGTATCCATTTTAACCATTTCAGATGAACCATGCGAAGAACAAGTTTCAGCAGCTACATATATACTTACTTTACTATTCCCGGTGCAACTACAGAACGATTTGTAAAATACAAATCCTGTTGTTGACATAAGGAAAGGTATAAGTAGCAATACAGCTAATATTTGCTTCAACCAATTCTTCATCATACAAATATAACAGAATAAGGAGTAGATTGTTGTTAATAAGACGTTAAGGTGAAAACAAACGAATATGATTCCACTATTTATGAACCGAAAAACTTAAGCATTATTGTTTCAAAATATCAGTGTTTATTCCTTGAAAGTCTTTCAACAGTTTTTTCAACTTACCGGCAATAATTTGAACTCCGCCTTTTATATCCGATTCAATATTCAAAGGCATAACCGGATCGTGCAATGACATTCGAAGCAAAAACCACCCCTGCTCATTAGGAGAGGTACAACGCACTCTCAACCCTTCATAATTGGGTGAAACTACTTCCCATTCAGACATTAGTTCAACTTTCTTTTCCAGATATTCTATTACCTGGTTTCCATAGTTACTAAAATTTTCTTCAATAATGGAAAAACGGAACTCCTTACTTTCAACAGGTTGTTCCAAAGTTGAAATCAAATCGGTAAGGGTTTCACCTTTTGCATGAAGTTTTGCCATTTCGGTAAGCAACTTTGCCACCAGGTACGCACCATCATCCAGAAAATAGTTTTCTTTTAAAGCAGCATGCCCCGAGGTTTCAATGGCCAACCAACATTCTTCACCATCATTATTGAGCCGAATGGATTCATTGATAACATTTTTATAGCCTCGTTGAAAACGATGGTGTTTCCCCTTTAATTCTTTATTGATAAATCTGGTTAATCCTTCGGAGGTGATCGAATCGGTAACTATCGTACTGCCAGGGTGCTCACTTAGTACAACTGAAGAAATCAAAGCAATTAAAGCATTCCTGTTTACCGGATTTCCTACAGAATCAACAATGGCAGAACGGTCAACATCAGTATCAAAAATTACACCGAGGTCAGCTTTTTCTCTTATTACAGCATCACAAATCGATTGCATGGCATCTTTATCTTCAGGATTAGGTACATGGTTGGGAAAATAACCGTCAGGATCAAGAAACTGGCTGCCCTTTGTATTGGCTCCCAATTGATCGAGTACTTTTGATGCAAAAAAACCACCAGCCCCGTTTCCAGCATCCACAATTATTTTTAAGCCTTGAAGTGGCTTGGCGTAATTAGTTTGACTATTCGCACCCTTTCTTATATAATCGACCAAAAAACTGGCATACTCATCAATAAAATTCCATTTTTTTGTAGGATGACTATTGGTGTTTGAAGAATAATCATTCCCTTCAGCTATTCTCAGTATTTCAGCAATATCCTTTTTGTCAAGCCCTCCCTTATTGGTAAAAAACTTAAGCCCGTTACGGTTAAAAGGGAGATGACTGGCGGTAATCATTATTCCACCCGTAACTGGCTGAGCACCTGATACTGTAATCATAAACATTGCAGGTGTTGAAGCCAATCCACAATCGAATACCCTGGCCCCTACTTTATTCACCCCCATAATCAAGGCATTTTTTAAAGCAGGCCCTGATATTCTGGAATCGGTTCCAACTGCAACAGAAACATCCATTTTTCTGGTAAATTTTTGTAACCAACAAACAAATGCTTTACCCAATTCTTCAACAACTTCGGCGGTTAAATTAACGGCTTCACCTTCTACTCCTTCGAGTGCAACTCCCCTAATATCCGAACCATTTTGCAGTTTTTTCCAATTCATGATTTATGATTAGTTATCATTCGTTACCTGTTCATTCAGA
Organism: Prolixibacteraceae bacterium; assembly: GCA_963666575.2. Lineage (GTDB taxonomy): Bacteria > Bacteroidota > Bacteroidia > Bacteroidales > Prolixibacteraceae > JABMQB01. The sequence continues at coordinate 76,879 of CAXXYG010000029.1, read as the reverse complement.
AAAACATGTAATATAAATAACGGCAACCACTACAAATATCTAAAATATTATGAATTTTACCGTCCTGCTTTATCATGAAGCAGCAGGAAAAGCTCTTCCTTATAATAATCATTACTTAGGAATTCGTTGAATAACTTAATTTCCTGGATAGAAATTCACAGAAACTAAACTTCCATAAAAAAAATCAGCTACAAGCATGTGCTTGTAGCTGATTTGAAAAAATGGTACCCTGGATGCGGCTCGAACGCATGACCTACTGCTTAGAAGGCAGTTGCTCTATCCAACTGAGCTACCAAGGCATCCTTAATTTTATGCGGTGCAAATATAAAAAATATAAATTCTTACTGGCTACATATTTCAAAAAAAAAATACCGGCAATTAAACCGGCACCTTTATTATAATAAATGAATATTATTTACTTTACATTTTTCTATCATTTCGTCGGGCCATATACTCGACTGGATTTCGCCAATGTGTGCTTTTCGTAAAAAATACATACACAAACGCGATTGCCCGATACCTCCACCAAATGAGAGTGGCAATTCATCGTTTAACAACCGTTTATGCCACATCATATTCTGGCGCTCTTCAAGGCCGCGTAATTTTAGTTGTTTAATAAGTGCATCTTTATCCACCCTAATTCCCATGGATGAAATTTCAAAAGCACGTTCAAGGATTGGATTCCAAATGACAATATCTCCGTTCAAACCTTTGTAATCCTTAATCGTAGGAGTAGTCCAATCATCATAATCTGGAGCACGGCCGTCGTGGTATTCACCATTAGACATTTGACCACCTATTCCAATAATAAAAATTGCCCCATACTTTTTAGCTGCGGCATCTTCTCTTTCTTTTATCGTTAAATCAGGGTATTGTTCAGCCAACTCTTCAGCATGGATAAAAGTGATGTTCTCGGGCAAAAGAGGTTTTATATTAGGATAATTCTCCGAAACATGGTATTCAGTTCGTTTAAATACAGAATATAATCTGGTAACAATGTCTTTTAAAAAATCCAGGTTCCGCTCTTCTTTCGTCATTACCCTCTCCCAATCCCATTGGTCGACATACAACGAATGAATATTTGTAAGTTCCTCATCGGGGCGGATAGCATTCATATCGGTATAAATACCATATCCCTGTTTAACACTTAAATCAGCCAAAGCCATTCTTTTCCATTTGGCCAATGAATGGACTATTTCAGCAACTGAATCATCCATTTCTTTGATGGGAAAAGCTACAGGCCTTTCAATACCATTTAGATCGTCGTTAATACCAGTACCCTTTTTTACAAATAAAGGAGCAGTTACTCGCCTTAACCTTAATTCGGAAGATAAATCGCGCTGAAAAAAATCTTTAACCAATTTAATGGCCTTTTCGGTATGATTTACATCAAGTACCGATTCGTAATTTTTGGGTATAAATAATTTCATTATTTGTTGATTTGTACTATCGTTTTGATAAAATATTTAATTTAAGAGGAACAAATATAACTACTTGAAAATAAAAAAACGTCACACTTGACTACATTTTGCTCACATATTATAACTTTTTACAGCATAAATGTAAATAATTGCAATATTTTTAACAAAACTGTAAAGATTGGGATGTCAATTTGTAATTTTGTTTCAAATTAATTTGATGATTGGTGAGTACAAAAAAAATATTTTCTCTCTGTTTATTATAAAAATCTCAAAATGGTTTAATATGGTAATGCCAGTTGTTGTATTGTTTTACACCAACATTGGCATGGGAATGCACGAAATTTTTCTTCTAAAATCGATTTACTCAATAGCCATTGTAGCCATGGAAATCCCTTCAGGTTATATGGCTGATAAATGGGGGCGAAAAAAAACACTGATTTTTGGTAGCATTTTTGGAGCGTTGGGATTTTTAATTTACAGTTTTTCATTTACATTTTTGGCTTTTGTAGCAGCTGAAATTGTTCTTGGAATTGCCCATAGCTGCATTTCCGGAGCTGATTCGGCAATGCTGTTCGACACTTTAAAATCAAACAAAACAGAAAAAGAATATGTAAAAATTGAAGGCAGAATCACTTCGGCGGGAAATTTTGCTGAGGCCCTTGCAGGAATTATAGGAGGGCTTTTGGCTACGTTAAGCTTACGCACACCTTTTTTCTTTCAAACAGTAATAGCCGCCTCTGCAATACCGGCAGCCTTTGCACTTGTCGAACCAGCCATCGTTAAAAATAAAACCATCCAGTCGGTCAAATATTTTATTAAAACAATCAAAGATGGAATGGTTAAAAATGCCGACCTTCGAACAGCTATTTTATTTTCGGCAGCTACCGGTACGGCTACTCTTTCGTTTGCGTGGTTGGTCCAACCTTTTCTGAAAGAAATTGGAACACCAATTGCCTGGTTTGGAATTATCTGGACATTACTGAATCTTTCTGTAGGCATTTCTTCTATTTTTGCCCACCGGATTGAAAGTGTTTTCAGTAGAAAAAAAACGGCTCTAATTATTTTATTCCTCATTACAACAACCTATATACTAAGCGGTTTATCTATCTTTTTCTGGGGAATATTGTTCTTGTTTTTATTTTACCTTGCCCGGGGATTAGCTACTCCAATTCTTAAAAACTACATCAATGTTTATACCGACTCAAACATAAGGGCAACCGTTCTTTCGGTAAGGAATTTTATTATAAGAATAAACTTTGCCATCATTGGGCCACTGTTAGGGTGGGTCACTGATACTATCAGTTTAAAAAGTGCGTTTCTGATTGCAGGAACGCTTTACGCAATTTTTTCAATTATACTTCTGTCGCCATGGATTTTCACTAAAAAGGAACAGTAATTTGTAAATTGTCGCAGGCTAAAAAAATTGTATTTGGCAATTGTTTTTGAATTTCAGCATGTTTGCCCATGGTATGGCTAATATGTGTAAAATAAGTTTTCTTCGGAGCCAATTTTTCAGAAAGGGCAAGGGCCTGTTCCAGGTTAAAATGTGAAATGTGCTTTTTATGATGAAGGGCATTTATAATTAATACATCCAATCCTTCCAGTTTTTTTTGTTCTTCTTCCGGAATCAAATTTACATCGGTAATGTAAGCAACATTTCCAATGCGGTATCCAAATACCGGTAATTTGTGGTGATACCCCCGTATAGGAATAATTTTAATGTTATGGATATAAAATGGTTCATTCTTTACTTCACACAAATTCATTTGAGGAATTCCGGGGTATCTATCATTAGCAAAAACATAATCAAAAATTCGTTTAATGGCAGTCTCCACCCTTTTTTCAGCATAAATATCCATTGGTTTTTTATGCACCCAGTTAAAAGGCCTTATATCATCTAAACCAAACAAATGATCGACATGCTCGTGTGTAAGGATTACGGCCTGCAATGAAGTTATGTTATTTTTTAGCATCTGTTGCCTAAAATCGGGGCCCGTGTCAATTACCAAATTAATATCAGCAATTTGAATTAAAACCGACGACCGCATCCGTTTATCCTTTTCGTCAGACGAATGGCATACATCGCATGGACAGGTAATAACAGGCACTCCCTGAGAAGTTCCGGTTCCTAAAAAAGTTAATTTGATTCTATTTGTTGCTTTTTGATTCACACAACAAAAATAATAAACTCATTTTTGAATAAACTCAGGTGTTATACCTATTTTTGAACAAAATTATATTCATGTCGAAATTATACCTTATTCCGAATGTTTTAAGTGAAGCCGATTGGCAATTAGTCCTTCCGGTTGAAATCAAAAAAGTTTGTTTGACCCTAAAATACTTTATTGTTGAAAATGAACGGACAGCCCGTAGGTTTTTAAAAAGCCTCGACCAATCAATAGATATTAACGAGCTGACTTTTTATGAATTAAATAAACGTACTTCGGACGCCGAAAAACAAAAATCGATAACACCATTGATTAAAGGAAACGATATGGGTATCCTTTCGGAAGCAGGCTGCCCTGGAGTTGCCGATCCCGGTGCCGACATAGTAAAACTGGCTCATAAAAAAAACATTCAGGTTGTTCCTTTGGTGGGGCCCTCGTCAATTCTATTAGCTTTAATGGCATCAGGAATGAACGGGCAAAGTTTTACGTTTAATGGTTACTTACCCGTAAAACCCACCGAGCGAGCGAAAAAAATAAAATTATTTGAGAAAAAAGCCAGGTTTGAAGACCAAACCCAAATATTTATTGAAACACCATACCGTAATAATCAGTTATTAAAAGATTTTGTAAACATTTGTAATGAATCCACCCAAATATGTGTGGCTTGTGATCTTACTGATGAAAACGAATACATTAAAACAAAATCGATAAGTGAGTGGAAAAAACAGTTGCCTGATTTACACAAACGGCCAGCAATTTTTCTACTATTTCACAGTTAAATAATTGAAGCTGCTTTTAAAATTTCCAATTCGTATTCAAGATTAGGTGTCAGGATATTTTTGCCTACAGCTTTCTGAAGTTGATTTTTAGTCCAGAACTTTATTTCATCAACTTCGGTTGTATTGGCTTTGATATTTTTTGAATCGGAGGTAATAAAAAGGTAAACAAGTTCGGCCTCTAATTCTGTTTCCCATTTAAAAACTTTCACCAATTTTGCAGCGAAATCTTTTAATCCAATTTCTTCAAATGCTTCACGTTTTAAGGCTGTTTCAAGTGTTTCATTTAAACAAATATGGCCTCCAACGGCTGAATCCCATTTGCCAGGTTCTATCAATTTATTTTGCGGACGTTTTTGTAATAACAGCGTTTTATTTCGGTTTATTACATGCAGATGAACTACAGGGTGCAACAATTTTTCACCTTTATGTACCATTTCCCGCAGAGCTTTACCAATTATTTTTCCTTCATCGTCGACCAACGGTATCCATTCAGTTTCATCTTCAAGAACAACCCTCTTTTTAAAAAACCGTTGCCGGGCCAATTCAAAAACAAAATAGAGCCCAAAAATAACATAAAACAAACCTCCGCTTATAAAAGCCCAGGCTTCGTTGCTCATGTAAAAAGTGGCATAAAAAACTAAAAGAGTATGTAACAAGAACAAATAAAAGAGGTACTTTAAACTTCGCCGCATCTGTTTTACCTGGGCTTCATTAAACTCAATGTTTTGCATGTACCGTTTGCTCATTAACCCAATAATATTTAGGGGAGAAAAAGCAGAAACGCCCAAAATCACAATCAAAATCAGCTCAATTAGGCCGGGTTTTAACTTAAAAAAAAGGTCGTTATTTAGTAAAATTGAAATACCTCCTAAGGCAATCAGAAGGAGTGTATCAAATAAAATAAACTTATCGAATCGTTTTTCGCGAATCCAAATAAACAATAATTCGCCAACACCAACTGCTAAAGCAACATATAAACCAATTTTAGTCCCCCAGATTTCATCGGCAAGTATAAATACAAAAAGAGGAACAAATCCCGGGAGGAGTTTTTTTAATAAATCGGCCCTGTTCATATATTAGTTTTGCCCCTAATTTTCTTCGTCGTAGGGAAAAACATTATAAATTTCGACAGACATTAATAATGTTTTAAATGCTCCAACACCCGACGATCCTTGCTGCCCGTAAGCCAATTCTGAAGGAATAATTAAGTCGGCTTTACCGCCTTTATTCATATAGGTTACAGCTTCCATTAATCCTTCAATGGCACCTGAGCCAACAATAAATTCATATGGGTCATAGTTACCGCTTTCATCTAATAAGGTACTATCAATTAAATAAGTTTTGTACCATACTTGAACCCTGTCACCTACTCTAATTGAATCTCCATCGCCTTTTAATGTTTCGATATAATATAAACCTGTCGACGTTGGTTCAACAGTAATGTTATGTTCACTAATATAAGTTGCCAGGGTAGCCAATTCAGCTTCTCTGATTTTCTGAAGGCTGTTATCGTTACATGAAAACATAAAAATTCCTACTACAAACAATAAGGCTACACTTGCCAACACATTCTTTTTCATTCTCATCTCTTTATAATTGTTTTTTTATCCCGATGAAACCCGTAAAATAATTATTCTCACGTTTGTGAATTACAATTATACATAGTCCATCATTTTAAATTCTATATATCAAACTCTATAAACAATTTACAGAGGTATTGTATTCAGTTCTACAGAGCTGGTTTTATTTCTTCTAAAGAAACAACAAATACCAAACCAGTATATCCGGGAATGGAGTTATACCCGTAAGCCCCATATCCTAAACTTGAAGGAATAATCAAATCACATTTAGCCCCTTTATTCATTAGCCTTAATCCATCCTGAAAACCAGGGATCATTGGATTGGTAATAAATACAAATTCCATAATGCCTTCTGCATTCTGCCATTCTGAAGTATCAAACAGGTTCCCATTTGTAAAATAACCTGCATACTTTACAGATATCGTGTCGCCTTCGACAGGAGAAGGCCCCTCACCCATTTCTCGTACAACATAATATACACCTGATTCAGTGGTATCAACATCATACCCCTCCGCTACTAACGCTGAAAGATAATCAGCTATTTCTTCTTGTTCAATTGCCAATGTCCGAACTTCATCTTCATTGGTTTTTAAACATGACGACAAAAAAAGCATTCCACTAAAAAATATTACACCAAAAATTCTAAATTGCTTCATTTTTATATTGTATAATTATTATGCATTTAATAACTGATGCAAATAATCAGGCAAAAGTTGCTTAAATTTTTCAATTGTTTCATCGAGCCCCAATTTTGATTCACCTCCGGCTGCATTTAAATGCCCTCCTCCATTAAAATTTTCGGATGAAAAACGATTAGCCGGAAAACTTCCTTTTGAACGAAACGACGCTTTTACATAATCATCTTTTTCAATAAACAGAACTGAAAAAACAACTCCTTTTATGGAAAGCGGGTAATTTACAAAACCTTCGGTATCGCCCGGTGTAAAATTATATTTTTTTAATTCTTTTTTAGATAAATTTATATATGCCGCCCTGTATTCAGGCATTACAACCATTTTTTCATTTAGGCAATATCCCAAAAGCTGCATTCGGCTGGCCGAAAAATTATCGTAAATATTTGCTTTGATGGCATCGGCATTAATACCATATTGCAACAAATTGCTTACAACCTTAAAAGTATTAGGATCCGAAATATTGTGATTAAACGATCCGGTATCGGTCATAATCCCAGCAAACAGAGCCTCAGCCACATCTTTGGTTATAAATTCAGTGTAGCCTAATTCATTAACTACATCAAAAATTAATTCGGCTGTTGAACTATAGGTTGTATCGGAAATTACAAAATCGCAAAATTTAGAAGGGAAAGGATGGTGGTCAATCAAAATTTTGGGCCCTGTAAAACCATCAATTACTTTTTCCAACTTACCCGACCGTGTTATTTCATTAAAATCGACACAAAATAGTAAACCTGTATCGGCAATTGTTTCTTTTACTTTTTTCTTGTTTTTATTGTAAAACAATATTTCGGCCTTACTTTCAAACCATTCATAATATTCAGGGTAATCGTTCGGCGAAATGATGGTTGCTTTAAATCCGGCATTGATTAACGTATTAGCCAAGCCAATAGCCGAACCAATAGCATCACCATCGGGACTGGTATGAGGGATAATAGAAATACTTTTAACCGTATTTTTTAATACCTCCGAAACTGCCTTAAAAAGTTCTATATCAGTTTTTTTCAAATCGTTTTTAATTTTAAGATCACAAATATAGAAATTCTAAAATTGCCATGTGTAAAAACTTTTCATAATTTAGTATCTTGCCCCTTCTAAATTATAATACAAACAAAATCATGTCAGGAAAATTAACATTAACAATGGTTAAACCCGATGCGGTTGCCAAAAATGCGATCGGGCCAATTTTAAAACTTATAAATGAAGCTGGCTTTAAAATAAAAGCCATGAAATATACCCAACTTTCGGCTGAACAAGCTGGGATGTTTTATGAGGTTCATAAGGGAAAACCGTTTTACGAAACTTTAGTTGCCTTTATGAGTTCAGGCCCTATTGTTGCTGCGTTACTTGAAAAAGAAAATGCCATTGATGATTTTCGAAAATTAATAGGCGCCACTAATCCCGAAAATGCAGACGAAGGTACTATCAGGAAATTGTTTGCAACCAACCTTCAGAAAAATGCAGTACATGGCTCCGATAGCGATGAAAATGCCTTGATTGAAAGTAGCTTTTTCTTTTCAAAAACCGAACAATTTTAAAAATATAATATAATAATGGACACTCTCTTTTGCGATTTTTAATGCCGTAAAAGAGGGTGTGTATTTTGTTTTATCACCGAAATTCAATGGCTTTTACCAACTCAAAGCCCACTTTCTCATTTAGCTTATTTCTGATTTTTTCACGCATCATCATTAATTCAGCCTTAACAACCGATGATGTTATATGTACATATAAAACCTTTTTCGAAATGTAAATATTGGAAGTGTAACTTGCAATAGACTTTCCTAAAACTGATTCCCAGGCGTGAATAACTTCCACCTCCTTTAATTTATGGCCAATACGCATCGAATCAACATATTCGCGCATAACATCACCTATTTTCTGGGTTTGGCTTTTTCTCATTTTATATTTAAAATTGCACCGTTTGACACAGTAAAAATCCGATAATCGGTATTTACTTTTTTAATTATCCCATCTAAATGTTCCCGATTGGTATCAGTAATAAAAATTTGCCCAAAATTATCGTCAGTAACCAGTTTTATTATTTGCTCAACCCTCTCCCTATCTAATTTATCAAAAATATCATCGAGGAGTAAAATAGGTTTAATCTCTGAAACATCCTTAATAAACTCAAATTGTGCTAATTTTAATGCAATCAGGTATGTCTTTTTCTGCCCCTGCGATCCTAATTTTTTAATTGGATAATCGCCCAATTTTAAAACCAAATCATCTTTATGAATACCAGTTGTAGTATATTGAATCATCCGGTCGCGTGGAAGAGATTTTTTTAATAACAATTCAAAAGTATCGGAGTAAAGCCCTGAATCATGAATTAACTCCACCTCTTCGTTCCCCTGGGAAATTAAAGAGTAATATTTTTGAAAAACAGGAATTAACTTTTCAACAAAGATTTTGCGTTGTTCAAATATCCGATTTCCATATTCTACAAGGCTGGCATCCCAAACCGAAAGCATATCTTCATCGAAATAACGGTTAGTAACAAACTGTTTTAACAGATTATTCCGCTGAGCCAAAGCACGGTTATAGTTTAATAAATTACTCAAATATGAATGGTCGTATTGTGAAATAACTCCATCAATAAACTTCCGGCGTTCGTCACTCCCTCCTAAAATCAAATTTCCGTCGGCCGGACTAATCATTACTAATGGAATAAGCCCAATATGGTCCGAGAGTTTTTGGTAAACTTTTGAATTTCGCTTAAATTGTTTTTTCTGCCCACGCTGAACACCACATGAAATATTCTCTTCAGAATCTAATCGAAAATAAGTCCCCTTAATCATAAAAAACTGCTCCTCGTGTTTGACATTTAACTGGTCGGCCGAATTAAAAAAACTTTTACAAAACGACAGGTAATAAACAGCATCGAGCAAATTAGTTTTACCGGTTCCATTATTGCCAATTAAACAATTTAATTTTGGCGAGAAGTTTATTTCACACTCACTCAGATTTTTATAATTAAGAATTGAAATGTTATCAATATGCATGGTAAAAAATACTTTCGAATGAAACAAAACTACAGAAAAAAGCCGATGTGAATTTGAGTTGTTGATAAAAAAGGCAAAAAGGGCCTCCAATGTGGAATAAAGGGGAAAATTGTCATGCCAATTTTAAAGTAGTTATGAAAAAAAAGCTATTTTTGCCACACAATTTTGAAATGAAAAAAATGGCAAAGAAAAAAAATCAACAAGAAGATAATTTACAAGAAATAGAATCGGCCTTAACGCGTACAGAACAATTCATTGAAGACAACCAAAAAATTATTTCATACGTTATTGGTGGAGTTATTGTAGTTGTGGTAGCTTACCTTGGTTTTAATAAATTTTATTTACAACCAACTGAAAAAGAAGCCCAATCGCAAATGTTCATGGCTGAACAATATTTTGAGAAAGATTCATTTAATTTGGCATTAAATGGCGATGGTAATTATTTAGGTTTATTAGATATCGTTGATAGTTATGGAATAACGAAATCAGCCAACCTTGCCAACTATTATGCAGGAATTTCATTTTTAAGGACAGGGCAATTTGAAGATGCCATTGATTACCTCAAAAAATTCAAAACTGATGATTTGCTTTTAGCCCCTGTTAAAGAAGGTGCTTTAGGCGATGCATACCTTGAATTGGGTGAGCAGGAAGAAGCGTTAAGCCAATACAAAAAAGCTTATACATTAAACAACAATGAATTTACAACACCCATTTACATGCAAAAAGCAGGTTTTGTTCTGGAATTGTTGGATGAGCTCGAAGAAGCATTAAAAGTGTATGAAACATTAAAAGCTGATTTCCCTGATTCAGCCGAAGGCAGAAATATTGATAAATATATTGCCCGCGTAAAAATTAAACTCGGAGCATAAGATAAAATAACTACAATAGTCGATCCCCTCAATTTGAGGGGATTTTTTTTACTTTTATATTATGGGAACTAAAAATTTATCAGATTATAATTTTGAAGAAGTTCCTTCGGCCGAAGGATTCAGTTTTGGGGTAGTAGTTGCTGAATGGAATTTTGAAATTACCGGTGCACTTGCCCAAGGAGCCATCGATACGTTATTGAAACATGGTGCCAAAAAAGAAAATATACTTACCACTTATGTTCCTGGTAGTTTTGAATTATCGCTTGGCGGCCAATTTTTAGCCGAAAAAAAATCAATTGATGCCGTAATTCTTTTAGGATGTGTCATTCAGGGAGAAACAAAACATTTTGATTACATCTGTCAGGGAGTTACACAAGGTGCTGTCGATTTAAATTTAAAATACAACAAACCGGTTATTTTCGGGGTATTAACTACCGATAATCAGCAGCAAGCCCTTGACCGTGCTGGTGGCAGATTAGGAAATAAAGGTGACGAAGCTGCAATTACTGCTATTAAAATGTTGGCTTTAAAAAAGAAATTGTAATTCAGACCAAAACCTGTGGTTTAAATTCCAAACTAAGCTACTGATTGTTTATATTTTTCACCCTTAAAACAAATTAGATTGCAAAATTCAGATTTGTTCCCAGAATATCGTTCGATCTCCATTGAGAATCCTTTTTAGTACGCTCATACCCATAATACAACGTCATATTAAAACGTTTCATATCTATAGCCTTTATTCCTACAAATGTACGGGCTAGGTGAAGGCCTGTTTTATTTAATTGCGTGAACATTTCTCCACCAATAAATGGCCGTATTTTTGATTTTAATAGGTAAGGTAATTGAATAGTTAAATTCTGAAAGTGCCTAAAATTATTAGGATCAGGATTTAAAATTCGATAAGCCATTCGCCCTATATGGTTGATTTCAAACCGTTTTATCGATTTATTAATTTGATAAAACGCCATAAACCTATTTTCATTAAACCAATCAGCACCACCCCGGTATCGGACCATCCTGATCGCCCCGGCGACATTGAACCAGCTTTTAATTTTATGCCCCAATGTAACAGTTGCAAAAGTCATATCGAGTTGGTTTAATGAATAATTGTAGTGGATCTTTTCATTCACCTCCATAAAAATTTTAGGTGATAAATCGATGTATCCACTATTAGTATTCCACAGTATAAAATGCCTTTCATCCTGGGCAAAACCACCAATAGAAAGTACAATTAAAATAAAGCAAAGGGTAATCTTTCTCATTAACGTGTTACTAATTTCCTATTTCTTTTTTTGCGGAGAATTAATTCCACGTTGTTTAGCCATATCTTCTAATCGTTTTTGAAAGTTCGATGATTTTTTAACCGGCTTTTTCTTATTTACCTGAATTTGTGCCCGAATTTTATCCTCATCAACAAAACTACGGATAATATATGTTTGAGCAATTGTAATAACATTAGCCAGGAAATAATAATAACTCAACCCTGATGAATAGTTATTCAGTAAAAATAAGAAAAACACAGGCATCATATACATCATTGTTTTCATACCTGGCATGCCCTGACTGGCAGTGGTTTGTGAATTCAGGTGCGTCGAAATCAATGTTGTAACTGTCATCAATAAACAAAATAAACTTACATGGCTTCCATACATTGGAATATCAAATGGAAGAGATAGTATTGAATCGAAAGTAGATAAATCGTGAGCCCATAAAAAACTTTGCTGCCTTAACTCAATGGATGTTGGAAAGAAAAAGAACATGGCAATTAAAATAGGGAACTGCAGTAACATTGGTAAACATCCACCCATAGGATTAACACCTGCCTTTTTATACAATGCCATGGTAGCTTGTTGTTTCTCCATGGCTTTGTCTTTACCAAACTTGGCAGTAATTTCATCAATCTCAGGCTTTAAAGCTTTCATTTTCGCCTGCGACATAAACGATTTATAGGTAAACGGGAACAATATTGATTTAATAAATATTGTCAGCAATAAAATAATTATTCCAAAATTTGAAATATAATCTCTTAGGAAATTGAAAATAGGAATAATAAGGTACCTATTGACATGTTTAACTACAGGATAACCCAGGTACACCTGGCTTTCGAGAGCAATATCATATTGTTTTAATGTTTGATAATGATTAGGCCCATAATAAAATTGCATACCAAAATTCTCCTTTTCGCTGGCCTGATAAGGGAATGATATTTCGGCGCTAAAATTTGCCAGGTATTCAGGATTATCTTCAAAAACATCTGACTTTATCTGCGCATTAGGGAAATAGTCATCGGCAATAATTGTTGAACTAAAAAACAGTTGTTTAAATCCGATCCATTTTACTCGTGTACTTAAATTTTCATCGTCTGATTTTCCCTGGCTGAGATTATCAACCTCATCTTCGAAAAATTTATAATGGATATTGGTATACCTGTCTTCTCCAAACTTCGATATGGCTTCCTGGCGTGGAACATCAAAGGCCCATGAAAAATTCATGTATGATTGATTATTAGCAACAATCTGGTTTAATCCCTGAAAGTTGACATCAAAATCCATCAAATATGAATTATGCTTTAAAGTATATTGGTATTCAATGAATTTGCCAGGCTCAACCTCAACTTTAAATGAAACCTTTTTTGAATCACCCGGATTTTCAGCATTCACTTTAATTTTTCCTTCGTCGCCTTTTTTCACCAAAGGCCCGTTTACAACCGTATTTTCCGATTGAAGGTTAGTTGTAAAATAGAGATCGCTGGTTTGGATGCTCCTGTTTTGTGCAAAAAAGCTGAGTCCAAATTTGGTTTTTGGCCCATCAAACAACATTAATGGTAAAGAATCGTGTGTTTGAAAATCTTTTAATTCAACAGAATATACTTTTCCTCCCAACGATGAAAATTTAACTATCATCAGGTTGTTCTCAACGGTATAGAAAGTTTCTTCGCCTACCGATGCAGTACCAAAAACACCAAATTCATCACGTTTTTGCTGAAGTTCAGTTTCTTGATTTACAGTTCCGGTTGATTGTGCTGTTTCGGCACTTTGCTCAAGCGACTGTTGTGCCAATTCAGCTTGCCTTATTTGTTCAGCTTCAACCCGGGCTATGGAATCTCTGGTATGTTTTTGTGCTTCAATTTGTTCTTGAGACGGTTTATTAATAAGTGAAAATACAACGAGTATTGCAAATATTAATACAATGCCTATGATCGACTTTTTATCCATGATATTTTACTTCTCTAAAGAATATTTTACAAAATCAACAAACAAAGGGTGTGGATTTAAAACAGTACTTCTGTATTCGGGATGGAACTGAACACCTACAAACCATTTGTGCGAAGGAATTTCTATAATTTCAACCAGGTCGGTATCTGGATTAATTCCTGTGGCTACCATACCTGCTTTTTCAAACTGGTCTTTAAACTCATTATTAAATTCATAACGGTGCCTGTGCCGTTCCTGAATTGACAATTTATTATATGCTTTACAAACTTTTGACTCTTTGCTAACAATACGGCATTCATATGCTCCAAGCCTCATTGTTCCACCATAATTAGTAATACCTTTTTGTTGCTCCATTAAATCAATAACAGGGAATGGTGTTTTAGGAGACATTTCTGTTGAATCGGCTCCTTCCATTTTTAACACATTCTTTGCAAATTCAATTACAGCAACCTGCATTCCCAAACAAATACCCAGGTAGGGCACATTATTTTCGCGTGCATATTTAGCGGCTAAAATTTTACCTTTCATTCCACGGTGTCCAAAACCTGGAGCAACAATAATTCCATCACTGCTTTTTAGTAAATCGTCAATGGTCGATGATTTTATTTCTTCGGCATGAATCCACTCGATTTGAACATCACATAAATTTTCGGCACCCGCATGAACCAACGATTCCACAATAGACTTATAGGCATCGCGGAGCTCAACATATTTTCCAACTAAACCAATTTTTACAGTAGAAGTTGGATTTTTGTGTTTTTTCAAAAAATTATTCCATGCAGTTAATTCCGGATCGTCCCTTTTAGGAAGCCCAATTTTCTTTAATACAGTAATATCCAGTTTTTCTTCCGTCATTTTAAGCGGCACGTCGTAAATCGTCGGGACGTTTACCGATTGGATAACTGCCTCAAGCTCAACATTACAAAACAAAGCAACTTTTTCACGTGTTTTACGGTCAATGTCGTGCTCAGTTCTTAATACCAAAACATCAGGCTGAACTCCAGTTTCCAATAAAGCTTTCACTGAGTGCTGAGTTGGTTTGGTTTTTAATTCACCTGTAGCAGCAAGGTAGGGTACTAATGTTAAATGAATAACCAGCACCTTATTTCCCATTTCCCATTTTAACTGCCTAACAGCTTCAATATAAGGTAACGACTCAATGTCACCAACTGTTCCACCAATTTCGGTAATGACTATATCGTACTTATTTTTTGATCCGAGTAATTTTATGCTTTTTTTGATTTCGTCGGTGATATGCGGGATAATTTGTACTGTTTTCCCCAAATAATCACCACGCCTTTCTTTACTAATAACCGATTGGTATATTTTACCTGTGGTTACATTGTTTGCCTGCGAAGTTGGTGTATTTAAAAACCGTTCGTAATGCCCTAGGTCGAGGTCAGTTTCGGCGCCGTCATCGGTCACAAAACACTCTCCATGTTCATAAGGATTTAACGTCCCCGGATCGACATTTATATAAGGGTCGAGTTTTTGAATTGTCACACGGTATCCTCTGGCTTGCAATAGTTTGGCTAACGACGAAGCAAGGATTCCTTTTCCTAATGATGAGGTTACTCCTCCGGTTACAAATATGTATCTTGTTTCAGACAAGGCGTTAATGATTTTGAATTTTAAAAAGCTGCAAAATTACACAATAATATTTTAAAGTATGAAGGATCGAAATAATAAATTTATCAATTTAATATTTATCTCTTCCCTCAATTTAATAACTAAGCCGGTATTACACCGGCTCATTTATTATTCGTCATCAAGGTCATCAATAACCTTGATTTTATTTTTCAGGAATTTAATTTTTTCCTTTGTTTGTTCAATCTTCGCATTTACATCGGCTATCATCGATTCAGCATTCTTCGACTGAGCAAAAAATCCAATGTTATTATCAAGCAAAACAAGATCACTTTCAAGCTGTTTTAATTTTCCTGTATATTTCTCGCGTTCAATCCGCATCTTGTTTAGTCCACGCGAAGTTTCAGAGAAATTTGTCATTTTATTCCTAAACTTCAACATGTTACGTTTTGAATCATCTAAATTTAAATCATCAAAATGTTTGTTTATAGTTTCCCTGAATATGTTCTGTATTTCATCTTTTTGTTTAATTGGGACATGCCCAATTTCAGTCCACCGGCGCTGAAATTCTTTTAATTTCTTAAGATCAGTCTCAATATCGCTTGTAACAGTATAAGCAGCAACTTCGCTGATTAATTCTTGTTTTAGCTTAAGGTTATCAACCTGTTCGCCATCAATACTTGAAAAATGCTCTGATTTCCGTTCAAAGAAATAATCACAGGCAGCCCTAAACCTTTTCCATGCTGCATCGGAATGTTTTCGGGGTACCGGGCCAACTTCTTTCCATTTCCGCTGAATATTAACAAAATCCTGTGTTGTTTTTTTCCAATCGGTACTCTCCTTTAAAGCCTCAGCTTGCACACATAGGTCAATTTTTTCCTGAAGGTTATTTTGCTGTAGCTCTTTATTTTTAGCGTAAAAATCACGTTTGGCATCAAAAAACTTATCGCATGCTGTACGGAATCTTTCGTATATTTTGTTATTATCACGTTTTGGTGCAAAACCAATTGTCCGCCATACCTTTTGAAGCTCGATTAGTTTTTTCGACCTTTCATCCCAATCTTTATGGGTTATCAATTCAACATTTAAAATTTCTTCGGCTTGCTCGCATAAAACGGCTTTTGCATCAAGGTTTTTCTTTTGTTCCGATTTACGGTTTTCAAAAAACTCCTGATGCTTTTTATTTATTTTTGCGGTAGCTGCTTTAAAGCGTTCCCATATTTCATCCTTCTTTTCGCGGGGGACAGGCCCTATTTCGCGCCATTGTTCATGGTACTTTTGCAAATTATTAAATGCTTTTATTATTGACGATTCAGCCAATAACTCTTCAGCCCTTTCACAAAGCACAATTTTGAGTTCCAGGTTTTTGCGTAAATCAAGGTCACGCAATTCTTTATTTATTTTTATATAATCGTAAAAATTCTCAACATGAAAATGGTAAGTTTCCCAGAGGTCTTTCATTTTAGATTGAGGTACTAATCCAATTTCGCGCCACTTGTTCTGAAGTTCACGAAATTCATGAAAGGTTTTATTAATTGATTCCTCATTATTAATCAAACCTTTGATAGCTTCAATCACCTTAAATTTCTCACGAAGGTTATCATCCTTAACAGACTCAAGCCTTTTGCCTTTATCAATTCTTATCTGCCTGAATTTTTTCAGTAGGTCTTTAATATCTTGTTCATAAGGGTCCTGAGGCGCTTTAAACTCTTCCTCAAGTCCTCCTCCGTCAATAAAATCTTTTTTAATCTTATCTATATTCTGATTGAGAAGCTTATAAAACTGCGCTTTTATAGTTTCAACTTCACTTTTAATATCTTCTTTGCCTGAGTTTTCTTCAATGAGGTCCCGTAAAGCATTAACCAATTCAACTTGTGACAACTCAGAATAATTGATTATTTCCTTTTTTGCAGGAACTTCAACAACTTCCTCGGCCTTCACCTCTTTTAAAACTTCTTCCTCCGTTTTTTGATCCTTAGTCGGTTCAACTTCAGCTTCCAAAGGAACTGTTTCTTCTTTCGCTTCAACAACATCCGATTCTGCTATAACTTCGTCAGGTGCTTCTTCAATAGCAACTGGTTCAACCTTTTCTTCAACTGAAACCGGCTCTTTTACAACATCAGCAGGTTCCTCTTCAATAGCAACCGGTTCAGCTTTTTTTTCAGCTACAGCTGGTTCTTCTTCAACTTCTGCCACCTCTGGTTTTTCATCAACCTTAACTTCAGCCTCAACTGGTTTTTCACTTTCAGAATCAGCAGAATCAATGATTTCTTCCTTAGGCTGAGGTTCATCATTAGTTTCTGAACCTTTAATTACAATAGGTTCAGGTACATTCGCATCAGAATTCTCTTCGTTTTTAACTTCAGGTTGAGTTATTTCAGCCTGTACATTTTCTTCACTTAATATAGATTCATCTGAAGAAGGATCAACGCTGTTTTGCTGATCAGGTGCTTGCGGTAAATTAACGTTTAACTCTTCCGAGTTTTTTAGATCTTTAGGGTCCATTATCAAACTTTTTTGTTCAACCGGCTACTACCGGTTTTTGAATAATTTGCTTAAAGCTACGAAAATAGGTATTTACATACTAATACTCAAAGATTTTGCTGCAAAAAACACTATATCAGAGAACATATTAACGTATAACTGGATAAAAATAATTACAATGGTTTTTAAGGCCAAAGTGAAACAGCAACAAAAAAAATGCTGCCAAAAATTGGCAGCATCGGTTTAACTCGAAATAATTTTTTCAACTTCATCCGGATCGATGGGTACCCGTTCTCCAATTATCTGACAGCCAGCATCGGTTATTAATAAATCATCTTCCAGCCTAATTCCACCAAAACCCCTGTATTGGTTAACTTTATCGAAATTTATAAATTCAGCGTTAATTTTTTCAGATTGCCATTTATCAATCAAAGCAGGAATAAAATAGATGCCTGGTTCATTTGTAATTACAAAACCTTCATGCAGCTCCCTACCAAGCCTCAAATAAGCCGTCCCGAATTGATCGACAGGCCTTACTACATCGTCATATCCCACATAAATTTGTCCAAGGTCTTCCATATCATGAACATCGAGGCCCATCATATGCCCCAACCCATGAGGGAAAAACATGGCATGAGCACCATTGGCAACGGCTTCTTTTACATCACCACGCATCAATCCAAGTTCCTTCAAACCTGAAGCAATTACTTCGGCAACAGCCAAATGAACTGAAAGATAGGTAACACCTGGTTTTGATAATTGCGAGGCAGTATTATTGGCTTTTAAAACAATATCGTAAATTTCTCTTTGTTTTTGCGAGAACTTTCCTCCAACGGGCGATGTCCGGGTAAAATCGCTGGCATAATGCGAATTTGATTCCGCACCGGCATCGGTTAACATTAATCGCCCTTTTTCAAGAATATTGGAATGGTTATGATTGTGCAGAGTTTCTCCGTTTTGAGAAAGAATTACAGGAAACGAAACCGAACTTCCATGCGAAATTGCAATACCTTCGATTTTCCCTGCAACCTCCTGCTCAATTATTCCCGGATGCGCCATTTTCATTGCTGCAACATGCATCTTATAACCAATGGCACAAGCTTTTTCAATTTCAGAAATCTCACAGGCTTCTTTTACTGACCTTAAATTTACAATGGACAAAATAAGCTCCAGAGATGCCTCTTTATGAATTATCAAGGCTGAAGTTCCAAATAATTGTTCGAGCAACAATTTATTTTCGCCTCGGTATGCAGGAGTAATATGTACTCTCCGTCCAGACTTTTTTACATCTGAAATAAAATCAAATAATTTTTTAAATGGTGCCGTTGAATCGACTCCAACTTTCACAGCTTTTTCCTTTAATGGCACCTGGGGGCCCATCCAGATAATATCTTCAATTTCAACATCATCGCCAAAAATATAATCTTTCCCATTATCAAAATCAACCACTCCTGCCAAACCCGGAAAATCTAATCCGAAAAAATATAAAAAATTACTGTCTTGCCGATAATGATAAGTGTTGTCACTATAATTCATAGGTGACTCTCTATTTCCTAAAATCAAAGCAACTCCTTTCAAACCACTTTTCCGCAGTCGATCTCGCCTGGTTTTATACACTTCCTTTTTAAACATATTGTCGATTTTAAATGTGCCTTTATATTTATAAAAAAATCAGAAAAACAAATATACCATATTCAATGCATATTATTTATGACTTTACATGTATACAATTGATAATCTGGCTTCATATTTTTCTCATTTAAATATTATCTTCTTCTTTCATTTAACAAAAAACAGTATCTACAAATAAACTATATCAAATGAATATAATCTATGAGATCCCTCACCTGGCCTTTAGTTCTCTATAACTATTTAAAAACATATCCTGAAAACCAAACCCTTTATTAACTATATACGTAAACATAATTAAATTCTTACGCTATGGAAAATTCATTAATGTCATACTTCAGTACACGCCTAACTGACCAAAATAAAATAGGCGGAAGGATCAGCGGCTCAGGGCCAACAATTACTATTTCGCGAGAAGTTGGCTGTAACGGATTATTAGTTGCCAATGCAATTATTCAGAAATTGAATAAACAAAATCCACTTTCGGACTGGCGGGTTTTAAGCAAGGAAATTTTTCATAAAAGTGCCGAAGAATTAGACCTTGAATACCATCAAATTGCCAAAATATTTAAAAAAACCGATAAGTATTCGTTCGAAGAAATTCTAAAGGCTTTTGGTGATAAACAATTTAAAAGCGAGCGAAAAATTGTAAAAACGGTAAAAGAGGTTATTCGTTCATTTGCTGTTGATGGTTTTTGCATTATAGTGGGAAGAGCCGGGCACATTATCGCCAAAGACTTAAGAAATGCAATACACATCAGACTTGTGGCACCACTGGAATACCGGATAAAAAACATTATGAATAAAAATGATTATTCACGTGAACAGGCAATTGAATTTATAAACAAAGTTGAAAAAGAAAGAGTTAATTTTAGGAAAGCTATCAATGAAAAAGAACTTAAAGAAGATAATTTTGATTTAACCATAAATCTTGCTTCATTTAATGAGGATGCATTAGTTGAATTAATTGAGTTTGCTATAACTACAAAAAATATTTTAACACCAAAACATCAAAAAGTCCAATACTATTAAAACAAGGTATTTGGCTTATTAATTGGCGATGAAAAACCAAAACCTGTCCAGTCGATAACTTCCTTCAAACTATTAAAACAGTTAATTTCTCCGTATAAAAAGTCGTTCTCCCTGCCTTGTTTTTCAAAACACATCATAGGGTGTAACGTTTTTACAGAATTTAAAACGGGCACGTTTTTAACAGCCTGAAAAGCATGAGCACCCCATAAAAACCAAACAATCGATTTATTCTTTTCAGAAATAAATAAAAACAATTCTCGTGTAAAATTCTCCCAAACTGTTTTATGGCTCCCGGGCTCTCCAATCCGGCAAGTTAAATATGTATTCAAAAGGAGCACACCTTGTTTTTCCCAATTTTTAAAAAATCCGTTGGGTGGTAAAACAGGGAATTCATTATCAAATTTTGTTTTTAATTCATTGTATTTAATAATATTTCCGGTATAAGCTTTGTAAATAGACCTTAAAATATTTTTAAGCGAAACATTTTGAAAAGGTTGATTCCATGATTTTAAGGTCCCTACTTCGAATGCCCTGCCAGTAGCAACATCCTTTTGTGGATATGGATCCTGGCCAATAATAACCACCTTGGCCGAGATCAGGGGTTGTGCTAAAAACAAAAACACTTTTTCTGCTGAAGGCGTATATTCACTGGCAGTAACTTCTGTCTCAATTTCGGCCAATAACTTTAGTATATCAACAGTAAAAAAATCCACCCAGTCAGGATGGATTTTTATATTTTTTAGAAATTGTGAATTTTTATTCATTCTTTAAAATCCAATTTTGCGCCCTACTAAAACAGATTAGCCAGTAATGTTAGCAGGTAATCCTTTTACATTAATTGGTTTCAGATTTTCAGGTTTTGGCATAAACATATCGTTGGCAGTTAATTCACATTCTTTAATCATTCGAATGCAATACTCCAATTGTTTGAGTTCCCTGCCAGTATTGTTTGTCCCAAACGAAAATTTTATACCTGCCTCTTTCGCCATTTTAATCATATCGGCTTTAGGTAATTGGTAGCGTGAATTTATTTCAAGCGCAATATTATTTTCGGCAAGTACTTTTATCACCCGCTGTTTGCGTTCAAGTGTCCATAATTTATCGTAATTGGCCTCGAGGACAGCAGGCAAGACAGTAGGATTTACATAAATATCAACCGGTTCCTGTGAAAAAATGGCTTCAATTTTAGCAACCAAATCATCCATAAACTGTTCATCATCATCAACCCAAACCTCTTCCGGCATCCAAATACGGTTGCGCCTACCCTGAGTATCAGTAAATGTCATAGCATCGGTAAAAACGTAATCGAATTTAGCTATTGCTTCGGGCGAAAAAAGAGTTACCCATTCGCGGCCCTCGGCCTGCATGCCTTTAAACAAAGGACTTCCGGCAACTTCATCCATGTATGCAATTAACGATGAATCGTTTGTAACCGGAAAATGTAATCCGCAATTGGGGGCAACACCATAATTAATGCCTAATTTTTGAGAATTAGCAATAATATCATCCAATACCAAACCGCCTTTTAAATGCACATGAAAATCAACCAGTGGTAAACCAGCGTTCGCTAAATTGGTTACAACTTTATCCCATTGTTTGTCTTCCACCTTTAATACTTTCCCTTTTGGAAGTTTACGGACTTTCAGGTTTTTAAAATAAGTCGTGCTTTGAAGATCGTGGGACTGTAAAGCAAAAGTCCCCGAACTCAACTTACGCTCTTCGGTTCCTTTAGCCCTCCATGGGTCTTCAGGTTCGATATAACTCACAACTTTTAAATCGTTTATAAATACTTCGACGAGATTTTCAATAACTTTTACACGTAAATTAAACCATTCGTCATTATTAACAGTTAAATAATACACATTCCTGATCCCAAAAATACTTCCTGCTTTACGGACTTCGGGGTGGTTTTGCCTCAATGGCCATCGTGTTGTTTACCTGAATTTCATAGCCTTTTGTTGGCCATCCATCTTCCTGAAAAGCAGTATGGATAAATATACCGGAGTTGGCACTTTCAAGCGTTTTTACTTCGGCTACTAATTCAAAATTTTTAAATTCTGAATTTTCTCCTTCATAAAATAAATGGCCTCTGTCGCCCGAACATTTAATGGCTCCATCTTCAACAGAAAAACTACCAGGATTTTCATTTACTTTCCAGCCATCAAGGCTTTTTCCATCAAAAAGAGAAATCCATTCATTTTTTTCTTCAGTACAAGAAAAAAGAGAAAGGGCTATAATTACGAGCAGAAAATTAGTTATTCGTTTCATTCAGGTTGTTTTAGGTTTTTATTTTTTGCAGAAACAAATCTAAACAAATTAATCCTCAGAAACCAATTTATCTTGTGGATTATCAGCCCTAAAACTACCAATAAAGAAAATAGCAGCTAATGCAAAAATCAGGTAAAACGCATAACTATAAGTGCCCGTTTGCGATAAAGACAAACTCAAGAAAATAGGGCCAAGTGCCGATGCAAATACAATAATCGACATTACAAAGCCACTTATGGCTCCCAAATTAATACGCCCATAAAAACGAGGCCATGTAACTGCTATGAGCACATTAAATAATCCACCTGTAACTCCATTACCTAATATCAGCAAGTAATAATATATTCCTCCACTAAAATTTGCCAGGCTCCACAAGGCTATTAATTCAGCAACTACCATTACTATTAGTAGATATTTTAACTTAATCCTATCGCTTAACCAACCTCCCGACATCGAAATTACTACCGACACCAATGATGTAGGAATAAAAATGGCCAGTGCAGATTCTCTGGTCAAGCCTGCTTCTTCAAAAATGGAGAATATATGAAAAGTAAAACCAGTTATCGACATGGTATAAATCGATAGTGGTATGGCAAATATCCAGAAAGAATAATTGTGCCGTGCATCTTTTAAAGAATATTGTTTAACTGGTTTAATAACCACATTGTGCTCCACATTTTTATGTTCTTCGCCATCGGGATCCAAACCTAAATCTTCAGGATTATCTCGGAAAAAGATAAAAATAAAAAGCGCCATTAATAGCCCAATACAAGCAGCCATTAACAACCAGGCACCACGCCATGTAAATTCCTGAATCAGCCAATCGAATGACAAAGGAGCCATGGAAAATCCGAATGCAACAAAAACCGAAGAAAGGCCATTTACCAATCCTCTTTTTGCCACAAACCACTTCATCATCATATTCCTCGAAACCATTGTCAAAACCCCCTGCCCTGAAAACCGCAGGAAAAAAAACAAAGAAATCAGAACTATAATGGCTACCATTACAAAAGTTGTTGATCCATTATCAGTAGCGATGTTTTTAATAATCCTGTCGACCTGGCTTAACAGAACCAAAACCGCTGCTAATAGCATTGCAGCAATCATTCCAACCCAACGGGCACCATACTTATCGTACATTTTCCCGGCAAAGGTTAATGCAAATGAACTTAAAATGGTTCCAATCATATAAGCAGTACTCAACTGGTCGCGGCTAATACCAATAGCCTCCAGCAAATGGTCGGTAAATGTTGAAACACCCATGGTTTGCCCGGGAGCACTTACTAAAATACCTATTGTTCCTGCAAAAATTATAACCCATCCGTAAAAAAAAGGAAAACGTTTGGGATTGATTGGAAATAAATTAAATCGTTGTTTGCCCATTTATGTTTTTTGACAAAAATACAATTTTGATTCAGAGACAATTAATTATAATTTTATATGAGATCGATTTTAACGAAATCTTATTTTTAAATACGTGACGAAAGTGTTTTGTGATCAATTATAAGATTGATACACTTAGTATTTTAATGACCTGCATATTTGCTTAACTAAAATGAGAAATGGTCAAATCAGAAAACACTTGACTTTTTTAGGTTGCGGGTGTATGCTTCTATATGCTCAACGCTTATTCGCTTTATTAAAAGCCAAAAAGTAAACGATAATTCTCCAATAAATCCCGGGATTAATACAACCATTAAAAATAATGGTGCAAAGTTACTATAGTTGGGTAAAATAAAATTTGCTAAACTATCAACCAGATAACCTACTGATGCAATTACCAATAAAACACCTATAATTTTGGGGATGTAGCCCGATTTATAAATTAAATATCCAAGGACAAACAAATGAAGTCCGAAAAAAATTAACCCGATAAGCCAAATATTGTTAAACGTTTTGAGAGATATCATCGCCTGGGCATACAATTGCCCAATATCATAAACATGGAGATAATTACCACCACCCAACAACTCTTGAACATTTAAAAGCTGAAATATGGCGATAGCAAAAATTGTGCTATTTACTAACCTCAACCATGCTGTAAGTAATGATAGGTTTTTATTAACTGGTTTCAGTAATACATATAATGCCCAGGCCACAAATAAATCGAAAACAACCATTAATACAAAAAATACGATTGCCATTCGAAAGGACATATTGTTACCCATAATATTATTTGCAGTTGTTACCGCATCGTCAGGAACAATAAGATTTTGAAGGATAAAAAAATTAGCATAAATTCCGATTAAAAATATGATAAGATAACTGGCTCCTGCTATTTTAGCAATCTTTTCCAATGAATTCATTTGTCTCATTTTTAATAGTTTAATGAATAGTAACAATTACGTTTCCCTTTTTATGCCCTTTTTCGACATAATTATGTGCCTCGGCAGTTTGTTCCAATGGATAATCTCTGTCGACCACCATTTTTAAATGATTGGATTCAATAATCTGCTTAAGTTCTTCGAGCAGTTTTCGAAGTTCCGAAAAGGGAAGAGTCCCTGTTGCCGAAAACCTGGCTTTCTTTTTACCGAACAAAGACGTTCTTATCATTTGCCCCAGGAGCGTCAATTCAAGTACAGGTGAAACATAAACACCATATTCAGTTAATGCACCTTTACTTTTCAGAAATGAACTTTTGCCTACTGTATCATAAATAATATCATAAGCCTGTCTGTTTTTTGTAAAATCATGTTTAGTGTAATCAATAACATTATCGGCTCCCAGTAATTTCACCATTTCTAAATTTGAGGAACTACTTACTGCTGTAACGATTGCACCATGGTATTTGGCAATTTGAACTGCAGCTGTACCTAAACTTCCCGATGCACCATTAACAAGCACATTTTGTCCGGGTTTAATATTTGCAACCTCTCTGAGGAAATTCAATGATGTTAAAGCTCCATCGCAAACAGGAGCTGCTTCTTCAAAAGTTAAATTGCCAGGTTTGGTAGTTATTATTCCATTTTCGGCAACACAAACATATTCGGCATTAGTCCCCTGGCCAAAAATCGATTCTCCAAAAACCTTATCACCTATTTTAAATTGTTTTACACTTGTTCCAACTGCTTCAATCACTCCGGCAAAACCTGTTCCAGTTATCGGATTTTTGGGTTTAAAAAGACCAATAAACAACCTTCCAAAATAGGGCCTTCCTTTTCGCATCATAACATCGGCTGCAGTTACTGATGCAGCATATACCCTAACCAGTACTTCATTCTCGCTGGGAAGAGGTTTTTTCACTTCCTGTAATTTAAGAACTTCAGGCGATCCGTATTTTAAATATACAATTGCTCTCATAAAGTCATTTTTTTAATTAATTCCTCGGCAAATCTACTGTTAGAGTTTTGGTTATTTGTTCACGATTACACAAAGAGGTTCGCATTTATAAATCAGAACATTTGTTAAACATACTGCAAATGGGTAATGACGCCTTATTCCTGAAGTTTTAGGAATTGTTTTGGGGTAAGTCCGGTTTCTTTTTTGAAGTAAGTATTAAAAACAGTTTTCGAATTAAATCCACTTTCATATGCTAGTCCAATGAGTGTAATATGCGATTTTTTGGGATCAATGGATATTTGTTTAAAGGTTTCTACACGGTAGAAATTTATAAATTCGTTAAAGTTTTTACCAAAATTTTCATTTATTAGCCACGAAAGTTGATTTGGATGCATATCGATCTGCTTAGCCAATGAACGCAATGACAATTCTGGATCCAGATAAGGCTTTTTTGTTTGAATATAATTTCTCAACCGCTTAGCATAAATAGCAGCAGAATCAGAATCGAGTAACGTTTTCTTTTTAGGTATTTTTTTGATTACAATATCCGTTTGGTAAATAATCTTATGGTATTCAGCATACCTTGGATCTCCTTTTAATGGATTAACTAAAGGATCGGCAAAATGAAAAAGCATTAATGACATTTTGTTTTTTAAAGCTATTTTTACCGATTCGAATGCCTTATTTATTTCTCCAGTAACTGCATACATTAAAAATAAATATGAATTCGCCCTGAAACCATCTGGAGTATGAGTTTGTTTTATAAGTGCATTAAAATATTTATTAGTATTTGACTTATCATCTTTAAAAGCATACGCCAAGCCTTTTAATCCTAAAACATCTCCAGGCGAGACTGTATCAACAGGCAATTTGTTAAAATAATTAAGAACTTCGTCAGGGCGATTTAACTTCAGCAAGCAATAACATTTTAGCGAATGTGCCGGTATATTTTTAGGATTATTTACCAAACATTCATCGAGTTTTAATAACGCCGTCAAAAAATCTTCCAACATGTAATGAAAATAAGCACTAAAAAATAGTGTTTCCTGCGACAATGGATCAATGGCTAAAGCGATTCTGAGGTGTTCAAGAGATTTTTCCTTATCACCCGAAATAATGTATAAAAAAGACATAAACTGTTGTGCATCAACAAAACTTGGCTTTATTTCAATGGCTTTTGCCATTTCGTTAAATGCTTTGGCGTAATTACATTCGGTAAAAAAAGAGATATTTGATAACTGATAATGGGCTCCTGGCAAACGGCTGTTAAGAAGCAACGCCTGGTTGGTTAATTCTGTTGTTTTACGCCAGCCTTCCTCGGCAGGCATAAATCCTGTAGTGGCCATAAAACTATAACAATCGGCCAAACCCAGCACTGATTCAGCATGATTTGGATCAAGTTCTAATGCTTTTTTATAATACGAGATGGCTATCTGTACATCTTCCGGATTCCATTTATTGGCATAAAATTTTGCCTTCAAAGAGTACTCATATGCAGCAATGCTATTGGTTTGTTTCTCTACTAAATGCTCCTGAATTTCAAAGTGTCCAAATTGTTCCCTCAATTTATCTGCTATCAATAGGCTAATTTCATCCTGGATTTCAAATATATTCTCCATTTTCCTGTCCCATGTTTCCGACCAAAAATGAAAATCTTTTTCGGCCTGAATTAACTGCGCTGTAATCCGAATTGTATTCCCTGACAACCGGACACTACCTTCCAAAATAGCAGAAACATTCAACTCCTTTCCGATTTGTTTGATTGGAACTTTTTTATTTTTAAAAAAAAAGGACGAGGTGCGCGATGTTACTTTCAGGCTTTTTATTTTAGCCAAAGCATTAATTATTTCTTCGGTAATTCCATCACTAAAATATTCATTTTCAGGATTCGAGCTCATATTTACAAAAGGGAGTACGGCGATTGTATGCTGAAGCAGTTTTTGTTTCCCTTTTAATTCTGAAGGTTGCGGAACAGTAATTCCCTTATTTGTAACGGCAAAAACCTCAACTGGATCTGTAATATTTTTTAAATCATAATACCCCAGAGATGTAGTAGAAACATCGGAATGATTTTTCAATTCATCGTTCAATTTGCCAGACAATAAGATTGTGCCAGGCATCCCCATATTTTCAATTCGTGAAGCCAAGTTTACACCATCGCCATATACTTCGGTTTTATTAAAAACAATATCGCCCATATGTAAACCAATTCTGACCGGAATCGGATTACCATTTCTCATAAAGTTCTGTATAGCAATAGCACATTGAACAGCTTCAATGGCACTTTTAAATATACTTAAGGCTCCATCGCCATAATATTGAATAATTTTGCCTTGAAATATTTCGTGTTGTTTGTTAAAAACTTCACGGTGGCGTTCCCTTACTTTAATTGCCACTTCCTCATCACCCTGCATTAATGCTGTATACCCAACAATATCAGTAAACATGACTGCTGCCAATTGGCGTACCTTGTTCTCTTTCATGTCAGTTTTTATTGGGTTCATTACATTACCAGTAAGTATTAATAATTCAACATAAGGCCCTAAAAAATGTTTACACTAATGCCAAAAAATTAGCAATCTAGAAAAAACTACTTCTTTCTTTATTTCCTTTAATGCTACTCCTAATGGTTATTTTTGGAAAAAACCCATGTCAGGATTCCTTTTAAGCTATATGAAAATCAACACTGTAGAATCGTAATTTACCCCAACCTCATCCTCCTTCAATTTCTGAAATTAAATGTTTGGCATTATCGTAAAGTGGTTTGTATTTTATATACCAAATTATCAAACCTATTAAAACTGCAACACTCATTGCTCCAATAAAATAAACCTGTATTACAGATACTGAAAAATGAACTGACATCATTATACTTAAACCGGTATCCATAAATAATAGAGCGATTAAAATCCAAATTGCTTTTAGCTGAAAAGGTTTATAACGGCAAACCGCCTTTTTTAACATTTTAATGGTTGGCAATGAATAATCGACATAGTTATATTCTTTGTAATATTTTCTAAAAAAGAGGGCAAATATTACGAACGATATAATAAAACACAAATACCCAACAAGTTGAAAAATCTCTTTTGTTTCGATAAAAGTTAATATGGCTAACAGCAAATACACTGGAATTAAAACCCAATAAACAGTTTGCAACCCTTTGCTTAACTTGGCATACCTTATATCTTCGGTTTTTAATTTACCTACAAATTGGCTTAAATTAAATTTTTCCTGATTATTATTAATGATCATGACCCGCTCCTTCCAATTTTGTTTTAAGAAATACTTTAATTCGATGGATTTTAACTTTAACATTCGATTCAGTAATGCCAATTATATCAGCAATCTCTTTCATGGCCAGCCCTTCAAGCATCAACGATATTAAAGCTTTATCGATAACTGATAACATATTCAATTCGACCTGAAGCTGATTTAATTGTTTTTCCTGAAGCTTTTTGGCTTTACTTTCTTCGTCATCCATAAGAGAGTTGAGGTTTAGGGTATCGGCATTTACCATTAGTTTCATTTGCTTATATGTTTTGCCAGTAAAACTTAGAGAAGTATTTACGGCAACACGGTAAACCCATGTGCTGATGGCCGAATCGCCCCTAAAGTTATCAAGGCTTTTCCAGATATTTGCCAGCACCTCCTGGTACATATCTTTTTGATCTTCTGAATTTGAATTGTAATACCTACAAATTCTCTTTATACGGCCACTATTTTCCGATAAAATAGAGTTAAAACGATCTTCTTTATTCAAACTGTAAATCTTATTGTTGTTTATTTAGTAAGGCAAATAGTGGATAGTTACATTTCATTTTCCCTTTTTAAGGAAAACAAGTTAAAAAGTTCACTTTTTTAAAATACAGGGTGGTTAATTCAAGAATTCATGATTCACTATAACTCAAAAGTTAGAATACAGTAATATTTTCCCAAATATTATAAAACTCTGCCAATATTCATAAATAGAACAATCTAAAAACCTGATTCAGAGAATTTTAATTATACTTAAAATAACAATTCGATTCTGTATAATCTAACTGCCCGTATATATTTTCGAGGTAATATATGATTGTTTCGGCATCGGAAAGAAGTTGTTTGTTTCCATCAGATGAAAAATACAAATCGTGAACGGCAGGTATGTAATCATTGACCCCAACACTCATTGTAACATCGTTTGGTAACCGGTTGCCATTTTTATCCCAAATTTCAATTTCCCGATCGACCTGTTCGATTACAATTCCAGAATAATAAAATCCAGAACCAGTGCCTTTTAAGAAGTCTTTAATTTCCTTAACCGTCATTTCATAAATTACCGTCCCGTTATTAAAGGGGCTAATCTCAAAAATCTCACGCTTGGTTATTTCCCCCCCCATTGAGTGTAGCACGAATACCTCCTGTGTTCTGAAACGAAATATCAACATTCATTGCTGTTCTCAATGCTTCCGTATAAAAACAGCCAACAGCCGACTTGTCAAGAGTTTGGTTTGAAAAACCAACAACATCATTTAAATAAGGTAATTCATTATAGCTTTCAATAACCGCCTTTATTTCTGAATCAAATTCCGTATAATTATCCAGGTTTATCAATTCAAAATCATACGATTCCACCTTTTTATCCTGAATAGTAATTTCAATTTTACCCAAATTGTGCAGGTAACTACCTGCCTGAAACACAGGAATATTATTATGAACTGAATTAACTGTTTGGTGCGAATGCCCTCCAATAATTAAATCGAACCAAGAGAATTGATTGGCCAAAGTTATATCACCCAAAATCTCATTTGGGCCTCCATATCCCAAGTGCGATAAAGCAATAAATAAATCGGCGTTTTCCTGTGATTTAACCGATGAATATTGACCTATAACACTCTCAGGCCTTTTAAAGGTCAATCCTCCCATTTTCCAGGGATGAGCCGAAGGAATGGTTCCATTCTGTTTCCCCATTGGTTTCAACCAATCCCAAAAATGTAACCTTTACATCTCCTTTAGTAATAGTTTTGTATGCATCGGGCTGAGCCATATTTGTTTTAGAAGAATTAACATTAGCACAAATCCATGCAAAATTAGCTTGTTCTACGCGGTGTTTTAATACATCAACTCCATAATCAAACTCGTGGTTACCCATTACCGAAACATCAAACTGAAGGCGGTTCATCAAATCAACCATTGGGAAACCTTTCTCTACTGCATTGTCGACAACCGGATTGCCTGAAAAAATATCGCCGCCACATACAACCAGAACATTGGTTTCCTGTCTTTCTAAATCGATTACATGCTTCATTTTTAAAAAATTATCCAACTGCCCATGGATGTCATTCACAATAAAAAGAGTTAAATGTTTTGAAGTGGTTTGTTGGCCTTCATCTTCAGAACAACCAGTCAAAAGAATTATAAATAGTATAAATATTTTGCTTAATATTTTCATTGTATTCAAAGGTAAAAAAGTACTATTATTTTTGAATTGAGAGTTATTGGCAAGAATGTTTAAAATAAAAAAGCCCACAGAAATAAATCCAGGGCTCTGTAATTTTAAACAAGTATTTTACAACCCAAGCACATCAGGCCCTTGTTCAAATACAATATCACGAGGGATACCTGCTTCGCCTATTCTGTTGAGGTCGTTTTGCAATTCTTCTTTAATAAAACCATTTTTTTCGATAATAGCTTTGGCAGTTTCATAATCGCCATCGCCCTGAATTTCAAGAATTGTGCGAGAAAGGTCCAACATAGCTTGTTTCATTTTTTCAAAATTAACTTTATAGGTGCCGGTTTTTTCATCGCGGGTAAAAGCTTGTTTTTCCTGGAAATAATAAAAACGCATCATGTTGGCTTTTCCATGGGCGCTGGCAGCACCAAAACGTACCGAGCGGAAAATTCCAGACATAAAGGTCACAAAGTTATCCATCATATCTTTGTTGGCAAACTCGCCCATTTCGTTCAACTTATAAACGCACCACAGCCCCAAAATATCAGCTTTCGATTCTTCAAACGAAGTATATACATCTTTTAGCGCAACTCGTACAGTCTCACTTTTATCGACAGTATTTCCCAACCCCAATCCATGAGCCACTTCATGAAACATGGTATTTTCAAAAAAGGCATCAAACTTCACATGTTTACGTTGACTTTCATCAATCAACAATTCTGAAATAGGTATTAAAATTTTATCGAACTTCGCCTGCATGGAATTTTTTAATTGTAATTTCCGGCTTCCTTTTTCTGAACGTACTTTTTCATCGTTGGGCAAGTTAATGGCAATTGTTTTACTTCCTGCATTACAATCGCCAGCATAATAAATGGCATCGTATACGTTCAAATCAGAGTCAATTCCGGGAGTTTCATTTTTATAAAGTGGTTCGCATGGTAAATCTTCCTGTAATCCGGGAAGCAGAACTGCATATTTTTCGAGCCTTTTACTCCAGGTTTTGTCTTTAATCAGAATAAATGCTTCATGCGAAGCTTTATAAGCGTAAAGTTGGTCTTCGTAATTTTCGATAGGGCCAACAACAAACTCAATGGTATTGTTCTTCATGTCGAGCCAGGCAACATCACTCTCGTAATAATTGTCGGTTAATAATGCAGTAGCGCGCGTATTTAGGTAGTTTTTTAAACCTTCGTCTTCAGCTAATTTTGCTGCCTTTTGAATTAAAGCAGCTGCTTTTTTTGTTTGGGATTCGAAAGCAATATGGTAAGGCAGGGCTTGAAGTTGATTGTTTTTATCGCGGCGAATCAAAGTATACAAACTGGTTTTATCTTCACTCTCCCACTTCTCAAATTCTTCTTTAGTAATGTCGGGGGGATAAAAATTGGCACCAGCAGGTTTTTCTCCAACTGTAGGAATAAACGATTTATTATTATTTAACCGTTCCCATGGGCCATAATTGATTGTTAGGAATTTTAATATTGCCTCATCTTTATTTTCAGCAAAAAGTGCCGTTTTGTTACCATAGGCTTCTTCCCAAAAAATCTCATTCATTATATCGGCAGCTTCAAACAAAAATGGCAACATTTGTTTTTCCTTTTTAGTTAAAACCGAAATGTCGGTAGTTAATTTAAAGGATGTAAATTCATCTGCTTTTTTCTTTATTTCCTGGTTAACCGGCATTTTTTCACTTTGTTTTGATGTGGTATTTGTTTGACAACTTATTAAGCCAACAAAGGCAAAAAAGTAAACTATTACTATCTTTTGCATAATATGAATGTTTAGTTTTCACAAATTTACAAAAGAGATTTTTTAAAAAAGGTAATCTAAATCATTAAAACAAAAAAGCCCCGAGAATTTCCCGGGGCTCAATGTATATTTAGCAAAAATTACATACTTAAATTTGTTGTGCAAGCTTCAAGAAGTTTTTTAGCATTTTCATTCGCAGCATCCAAAGCGGTAGCTTTTTCAAGGACTTCGACAGCAGCTTTAAACTCAACTTTAGCATTAGCAACCGCAGTGGCATAGCCAGCATCAGTGGTTTTTAAAGTACCACTGTTTACTTTTTCGTTGGCTCCGTTTAATATAGCAGCTCCTTTTTTATACAAAGCATTTCCTTCTGAAACATATTCTTTCGAAAGAGTTGAAGTTATTTTATCGTAAGCAGGAAATTTTTCAGCACCTTCAATTAAGCATTGTTTGTATTCATCTGTTTTTTTCAGTTTTTTCAATACAACAGCCTTGTAATAATATGACCCATCAGGTTTATAACCTGCATCAATTGATTTTTGAAACAACTCAACAGCTTTATCGTACAATTTACCTTTATAAGCAGTAATTGCTGCATTATAAATCATACTCCCTTTATCGCCTGTTTCGCTTTCAATAGCTGCTTCATAACTAGCCACTGATTTGGCATAATCCTTTAACTTTGAATATGCTGTTGCTTTGTATTCATGTGATTTAGCTATGTTAGCACCTGCTGCAATGGCTTTATCAAAATAAGGAATAGCTGCTTTGTATTTTTTTGCCTGAACAGCAGAAAAACCAATATTAAAGTTGATAGCTGCATCAACTTCTACTTCACCAATATTTTTCATAGCACCATCATATAACTCAAATGCTTTGGCATAATCTTTCGCTATTAAAGCTTCATTTGCCTGATTTAACATTTCAGCTGCATCCTGTGCATTTACTATTACTGCTGATAAAACCAATAAACTAATTACAAAAAATCTTTTCATTGTTCTTTTTTTTTACAGTTATACTTTTTAATTATATCTGTTATTTTTATTTGAAGAAGTTCAAAAATACTAAAAGTGAGACAAAATCCTAAAAAAATTGTGATTGATTGTTTTTAAAAATGTGCCCGGTTTAGAAATTACACATCCCTTCCTATTTTTTTATAGATAATTATGAGTGAATTAAATACGCCTATTTAAGGATTAAACATATCGGGATTCCAGTAGTTTATTATGTTTTTAATTATATCTATTTGCACTTGCGCTTCTTTGTTTGATGGATCGGCGTCAACCACTTTTTGAAAGGAATTTATTGCGTTTCCCCAACGCTGGTTTTTGTGTTCTATTTTTCCATTTAACATCCAAAACCGGGCATCTTTTTTACCTTCAAATTCTGACAACAATTTTTCAACTTCCGAAAAATTATCGGCCTCAAAAAAGGCTTCCATTTTTTCTATTATATTTTTTTCTTCTTTCATTTAAAACATATTACTTTCAAACCGTGCAATTTGTTCCGATACTTGAACAACTAATTTTTTTGCATTTTTAATGGCATAATCAGTTGTGATTGATGAATTGGACAATGAAAAAATCCGATGGAATAATTCACCCTCCTCCAAAGAACTACTTCCGGCAATTGCAATTACAGGTTTTCCAAGTTTTTCAGCCCTTAGAGCAACAGCATATGGAGCCTTATTGTTGTTTGTTGTTGAGTCAATTTTCCCTTCACCCGTAATAACCAAATCAGCCCATTGTACGGCAGCATCAAAATTTAATTGATCGAGAATAAAATCAGCACCCGAAACAATTTTTGCATTTAAGAAAACAACCAATCCGGTAGCTATACCTCCGGCGGCTCCAGCTCCCTGCATATCTGCCACCTGAATATTTGTTTCAGAAAAAAGGACTCGTGCCCAATTTGCCAGCCCTTTTTCCAGTTCCTCAACCATTGCAGGTGTAGCCCCTTTTTGAGGGCCAAAAATCCGTGCAGCTCCATTTTTTCCCAATAAAGGATTAACAACATCTGAAATAATAATAATCTCTATTTCAGAATTTATTTTTGAATCCCATTCAATTTTTTTTATATCACTCAGGCTTGTTGCTTTTGCAGGTAGTTCATTGCCATTTTTATCAAGACAACGAGCACCCAAAGCAAACAACATCCCTATTCCACCATCGACTGTAGCGCTTCCTCCAACACCAACAAAAATCTTTTTACACCCTTTTTGAATAGCATCCTGAATTAGCTCACCAGTGCCATAACTACTCGTAACCATAGGATTTAACTCATCGTCGCTAAGTAGTTTTATTCCTGAGATATTGGCCATTTCAATAATGGCTGTATCTTTGGCAATAGCATAACAAACGTTTATTTTTTTTCCCAACGGATTGGAAGCAACAACTCCAACTTCTTGAGCCTTAAAGACTTTTTCCAAAATTGGCCCGGTAAAATCACCACCATCGGCCACAGGTATTTTTTTGAATTCGAACAACTTAGCTGAACGATTAAAACCTTCTTCAATTGCATCTGAAAATTCAAATGCGTTCAGGCTTCCTTTCATAGAATTTGGTGCTATTAAAATTTTCATGCCAGTTCTTTAAAATTCAAAATATACCTAATCGCCCCTTGTAACAGAAGTAACTCCTTTAACATTTTTAAGTTTCTGAATTAAAAAATCGAGGTGATTCAGGTCATACACCATAATTTTAAATGTACCTTCAAAAAGTCCATTGTTTGTTTCGACATTCAACGACCTGGTTTGAACACCTATATCTTTGGCAATTACGTGCGAAATTTCAGATACGATACCAATATGGTCGGTCCCCGAAACAAACAATGAAGCTAAAAATGAACTTTTTAGTATATTTTGTTTCCATCGGGCTTTTATTAATCGATAAGGATAGCGTTCAATCATTTGCGGTGCA
This sequence comes from Prolixibacteraceae bacterium, assembly GCA_963666575.2. Classification (GTDB taxonomy): domain Bacteria; phylum Bacteroidota; class Bacteroidia; order Bacteroidales; family Prolixibacteraceae; genus JABMQB01. The sequence continues at coordinate 40,776 of CAXXYG010000029.1, read as the reverse complement.
TTGGGGCAACTTCGGCGGTGAATTTTAATCCCTTCATTGATGGTCACAAATCCAAAAATATCATCTCCAAGTACCGGATTACAGCATTGCGATAATTTATAAATTACATTGTTCAGATTTTTATCAATAATTAAATAATCTTCACCACTGTCGAAGGCTAAATCTTTAATTGCATCTTTCGAAAAAACGTCTTCAATAATTTCTTTTGAATTTTCAAACTCTTTTTCAACAAATAGCGACTTAATTTCTAAAGGGTCAATTTTACCAATAGAAACATTATAATATAAATCGACCGCCAATTTAAATCCAAAATGTTTTATCATTTTACGAATAGCGTCGTCATTTAAGGTAATTTTCCAGTTTTTGAATTTCCTGGCAATAATTTCTTTACCGTCATCAATATCAGCATTTCTATCTTCATTTAACCGGGCTTTGATCCTGTTTTTTGCTTTTGTTGATTTGACAAAATCAAGCCAGTCTAATTTTGGTTTTTGATTATTTAAGGTATCGATCGACACATGGTCGCCATTCTTTAATTTATATTTTAAGGTTACTTTTTTACCATTTACGTTTCCTCCAACACATTTATCGCCCAGGTCGGAATGAATTTCGTAAGCAAAATCGAGCATTGTTGCCCCTGCTGATAATTTTTTCAGATCGCCCTTTGGCGTAAAAACAAAAATTTCATCCTGATAGGCATCGATTCTGAATTCATCGATAAAATCGGTAATATTTAAATCGGGATTTTCGAGGATATCGCGAATTCCCATCAACCAATTATCGAACTCTTTACCTCCGACTCCCCCTTTGTATTTCCAGTGAGCGGCCAATCCTTTTTCTGCCACTTCATCCATTCTATGGGTACGAATCTGGATCTCTACCCATTTCCCCTGGGGGCCCATAACTGTAGTATGCAGCGATTCGTAACCATTCGATTTAGGAATAGTAATCCAATCGCGCAACCGTTCAGGGTTGGTTTGATACTCTTCGGTAACTATTGAGTAAGCTGTCCAGCAATCCGATTTTTCATTCTCTGGTTTAGATTCTAAAATTACACGAATAGCAAAAAGGTCTAAAACTTCGTCAAATGAAACTTTTTTTCCCTTCATTTTATTCCAAATAGAATGAATGGATTTTGTGCGGGCTTTCATGTTAAATTTAAATCCACGCGAATTTAACTTTGATTCAATTGGTTTTACAAATTCAGCCACAAAATTTTCCCGTTCGGTTTCCGATTCTTTTAAACGGTCTAATACCAAATGATATTTATCGGGTTTTTGGTATTTCAAACAAATATCAAGCAATTCGGAGTTGACATTATATAGGCCTAACCTGTGTGCTAACGGGGCATATAAATGGGAAGTTTCGTTGGCAATCCGGTTCTGCGTTTCTTTATCACAATTATCGAGGTTGCGCATAACCTGCAACCTATCGGCAATTTTTACAATAATTACCCGTACATCGCCTGCCATAGCCAACAGCAGTTTTCGGTAATTTTCGGAGTGCAAATCAACTGTGTCGGTACCAAGTGCATTAATTTTAGCCATACCGTCTAAAATACTCCAAACAGTTTCGCCAAATTTATCAATTATCGTTTGGGTATCGGCCTGTTTATCCAAACCTGCATATTTTACATTGTGCAACAAACCTGCCACAACCGAATCAATCCCCAAACCAATTTCTACAGCAATAACTGTTGCTACATCGAGTGCATGATTAATAATATATTCGCCTGTAGGAAATTTATTATCCCCTAAAATATTTTTGCTGTATTGAAAAGCTTTATTAACTAATTCTATACCTTTTTCATCGCTACTTAATCGGCACTTATCAATTAATGTATCAAACCTGGTGTATATTTCCTCGGTTAATTCCATTGTTTTTAAATTAAAAAAAAAGGCTGCTCAAAGGCAGCCTTCCAATAAAATACTATTAATGTTTTTATCCGGCTGCCTGCGTTGTATCAACAAATACACGTGACCTCATCTCGCGGTCGAGCATAAAAATGCCATTCCCCTGGCCATCGATAAGTTTAAGTGTATCGAGAACTTCGGTAACATTAGCTTCTTCTTCAACCTGTTCGTCAACAAACCATTTTAGAAAACTTTGTGTGGCATGGTCACTTTCAGCAACTGCAATATCCATAAGGTTATTAATCATGCTTGTTACTTTCTGCTCGTGTTCAAGTGTAGCTTCCCAAACTGCAATAATACTTTCGAAATTGTTGGGAACCTCTTCAATAGCCCTTAACTCAACTTTTTCGCCTCTTTCAATAATATAATTAAAAAACTTGTTTGAATGTGTCAATTCTTCCTGATATTGAATATACATCCAATTGGCAAATCCCGGCAAACCTTTATTGCTAAAATAAGCTGACATCGACAGGTATAAAAATGCAGAATACGATTCAGCATTTATCTGATTATTTAAGGCTTGTAACATTTTTTCTTTCAACATGGCTTCTTAATTTTAGAATTGACCATAAAAGTAAAAAAAAAGCAGTTGATTCTAAAAAAACATTGTTTAAAAACAAATTGAATAATGGTTTAATAGTGATTTCTTAAAAAATGAGGAAATAAAATATATATAATTAAAGAAATCGGATAAACAATAAATCAAAAAAGCCCGTAACAAAGTATGTTACAGGCTTTTATTTATTCGAAAGTTGTGAACTTGGAGGGACTCGAACCCCCAACCTCCTGATCCGTAGTCAGGTGCACTATCCAATTATGCTACAAGTCCTTTATTTTAGCGGTGCAAATATAAAAACTATTTCGAAACCAGCAATGTAAATTTATAATTTTACTGATCTTTATATTTGCCCATTTTATCATCTATAGTCACATCATCTGAAAAATCAGATTGTATTTTCAAATAAGTCATCATTTTTTCAGTCCCGGCTTTATCACATTCTTTATGGATATTTTTTACCAATTCAAATCCTTCTTCCAAAGTACATTCAACAACTGTTTCGAAAGGGCATACCTGATACACAAATCCTGAATTTTGAATAATGGCAATAGCCTTATCTACAAGCTCATATTTCCCAAGGTTTTTTGATTCAGGCAGAACCTGTATGGCAAAATTAACTTTCTTCATCTTCATCATTTTTTGGAGACCTTTCCCTTTCCTCAATAATTTTACTAATTTCCTTTTTATCCAGCTTTTTAATATTGGTAATTATTACATCTTCATTTAAAAAATCACCATACTGGTTAACTTCGTCAATTAAACTGGTGAAAACATCTTTTAAAACTGCTTTTACAGGTAATAAAATAGTTGCTGTTGAATAACCATTATAAAAATTTAATTCTTCAATTTCACCCTTATTTTTTTCAACAATATCTTTTAATTCATTGTTTAACAATTTTTCCTGAAATTCTTCAAGCGTCGACCTGTAAAGGATATTAAAAAAAACAACAAAGTACCTTAAGCTACTTCCCTTACCGCCCATACCCGTCGAAATAAAAACCTGCTGTTCTTCAAGCAACGAACTTTGCAGCATCATCCGGCTCTCCTGAAATGCTAAAACAGCCCAATCTTTTAACTCTTTATCGGGCGATTTATAATACTTTTCTATAGCCCGGAATGCAACAACATCGACAAAAGAAGCCAAACTCACCAATACCTCTTTTTTCCTTTCAATATCGATGGGTTCAAAAAGGGTATCTTTAAATTCAAGAAACTCTTTTACATTTTTATTCTTTTTTATTTTTCGGGAATATTCAAAATATTCCGATTGGACTTTAATGTCTATTTGTTCCTCCAGAATATTAAAATTATCAGGAATATTTTTAAATGTTTCTTCTATATTTTTAAAAAAATTTTCTTCTTCCATTTTCCACTAATATTTGGTAAATAAAAAATAATTACCTGATAAAAACAAAAGTACTTGAAAAGATTTTTTCTATCGCATTAAATAAAATATATTTGCATGCTAATTTTTATTTAATTTAAATACAAACAAGGAAAGGTAAACGGATTGAAACTAAGTGAAGTAAAAAATAAACAAACAGTTGTAATTTGTAAAGTCCTTGGCCATGGGTCGTTTAGGAAACGTATTAACGAAATGGGCTTTATCAGAGGCAAAGAGGTAAAAGTAATAAAAGAAGCACCTTTTAATGGCCCCATTGAGTTTAAAATACTGAATTACAACATTTCACTTCGCCGATCGGAGGCTGACCTTATTGAAGTAGTTCCGGTTGAAGACCTTAAACAACCAATTGTTGGAAAATACTCAGGTGTTATCGACAGGAACATAACGAATACCAACGGGGCTGAGCGTAGTAAAACAATCAATATCGCACTGGTAGGAAATCCCAATTGTGGCAAAACAACACTTTACAATTATTTATCGGGTTCAAAAGAAAAAGTTGGTAATTATTCAGGTGTTACAGTCGACATAAAAAAAACTACTATAAAAAAAGACGGATACACGCTGAATATTTTTGACCTACCAGGCACTTATAGTTTAACAGCTTATACTCCTGAAGAAATTTTTGTCAGGAAGTTTATTTATGAACAAACTCCCGATATAATAATAAATGTTGTTGACACATCGAACCTCGAAAGAAATTTATTCTTAACCACCCAGTTAATCGACATGGATGTCAGGCTTGTAGTTGCTCTGAATATGTATGATGAGTTAAAAAAAATCAAACAGGAATTTGATTACAAATCGCTTTCAAAACTGGTTGGAATGCCCCTTGTACCAACAGTTAGCACAAAAGGCAAAGGAGTCGATAAATTATTAAAAAAAGTCATAGATGTATATACCGGCGAAGATTCGGTATCACGACATATACATATTAACTATGGGAAAGACCTGGAAACATCCATAGGAAAAATCAGGGAAATAATAAAAGTTAATAAACCCATAACCGATAAAATTTCTTCGCGTTTCCTGGCCATCAAACTACTTGAACGCGACAAACAAATTAGTGAATTGCTGGTGGGTTATGTCAATTTTGATGAAATAAAACAAATCACCGAAAAAGAAATTAAACGCATTGAGGGCATTGAAAACGAGGATAGTGAAACAATAATTACTAATGCCAAATATGGTTTTATTGCTGGCGCACTTAAAGAAACATACCGGCCGCCTAAAAAAATTGTTAAAAGCAGGTCCGAAAAAATTGACCAGGTATTAACCCATAAATTCTGGGGCCTTCCAATTTTTAACCTGATGTTATTTATCGTTTTTTATTCTACATTTAAGATTGGTGGCTATCCCATGAACTGGATCGACAAGGGTGTTTTACTCCTCAGTTCAACCATCAACACAATTATGCCCGAAGGAATGTTTAAAGACCTCCTGATTGATGGCATTATAAGCGGTACCGGCAGCGTTATTGTTTTTCTACCCAACATATTAATCCTTTTCTTTTTTATCTCATTGCTTGAAGGAACAGGGTATATGGCCCGTGCGGCTTTTATAATGGATAAAATTATGCACCGTTTTGGTTTACACGGGCGTTCGTTTATTCCAATTATTATGGGATTTGGGTGTAATGTGCCAGCCATTTTAGCCACCCGAACTCTACGAAACAAAGGCGATAGGATATTAACCATGTTGATTATTCCTTTTATGTCGTGTAGTGCACGGTTGCCGGTATATATTCTGATTATATCTGCTTTTTTCCAAAAATACCAGGCAATTTATTTAATTGGCCTCTATTTTGCCGGAATTATTATTGCTTTTATAACTGCCCAAATATTAAACAAAACTATCTTTCGTAATAAAGAAACTCCTTTTGTAATGGAGCTTCCAACATACCGGGTTCCTACCGTAAAGAACATTGTTTACCACATGTGGGATAAAACACACCACTACCTAAAAAAAATTGGAGGTATAATTTTAATTGGTGTTATAATAATTTGGGCTTTAGAATATTTTCCAAGGAATATTGAAGAACAAGAAGTGCTAAAGGTTGAAATTTCGGCCATTAACAACAGTAACTTAAGCCCTCAACAAAAAGAATCACAGATAACAGAAAAAACAATCAAACTTGAATCGGACAGGTTATTAAATTCATATTTAGGAAAAATTGGAAAAGTAATACAGCCGGTTATGCAACCATTGGGTTTCGACTGGAAAATGACTGTAGGACTAGTGGCCGGACTTCCTGCCAAAGAAATTATTATCAGTACCATGGGTGTATTATACCAATCGGAAGATGGAAATACTGTGAACCTCCAGACAAAACTCAGGAATGAAACTTATTTAACCGGAAAAAATAAAGGTGAAAAAGTATATAGTAAATCAGCAGCCCTCGCTTTTTTAGTTTTTGTATTAATATATTTCCCCTGTATTGGAGTCATTGCGACGATCAAAAATGAATCGGGCCATTGGAAATGGGCAGTTTTTACAGTTATTTATACAACAGCACTTGCATGGGTGGTTGCTTTCATTGTTTTTCAGGTTGGAAATTATTTTGTATAATTTAAACAGTTGTTAATCATTTTACAAACTGGTTTGTTATAAAGATTATGGTTCAGGAAATATTAACATATTTGACAATATCAATTGCTACAATTATAGCTATTCAAAAAATAGTTAAAACGTTTATTCCAAAAAATAATCGGAAAACTCAGGTTGCCCATGGAGCATCAAAAGGTTGTGGAAGTTGCTCAGCCGACTGTATGGTAAGGGACAAAGGATTAACCATTGCTACCGACACTATTACGTACAAAAAAAGGCGCTCTGTTTTAAACAGTTTTTAATTTGTAAATTTCTTCAAGTGGGTTTTCCGAATTAAAAATAAAACTACCTGCTACCAATACATCTGCACCGGCATTCCACAATTTTTCTCCTGTTGAAAGATTAACGCCACCATCAACTTCAATTAAACATGAACTTTGTTTTTTATCGATTAAGTGGCGCAATTCACGCACCTTTTTGTAAGTGTTTTCTATAAACTTCTGCCCTCCAAAACCAGGATTTACTGACATTAGAAGTACCATATCCAATTCAGAAATAATATCATCCAATAAAAAAACCGGCGTATGAGGGTTTAAACAAACACTTGCTTTTATTCCCAAATCCTTAATTGTCTGAATAGTCCGGTACAAATGGTTACATACTTCGTAATGGACTGTTATTATTGATGCACCTGCATTTTTAAAAGGCACAATAAATTTATCAGGGTCCGTAATCATTAAATGGACATCCAAAGGTTTTGTAGCAATTTTATTAACATGTTCAATAACCGGCAATCCAAATGAAATATTTGGTACAAACACACCATCCATTACATCAAAATGAATGTAATCAGCACTACTGCTGTTTAGCATTTGAATATCGTCCTTGAGATTATTAAAATTTGCTGAAAGTATAGAAGGTGCAAGCAATCGGTTCATAAATGAATTTTTATTGGCAAAGATAAGCCTTTAGCAACCTATTCCTATACTGATTTTTTAATTTTTTAATCGCCTTCTCTTTAATTTGCCTCACACGCTCACGGGTTAAACCAAATTCATCGCCAATTTCTTCAAGGGTATGTGGCTGATTAAAATTTAAACCAAAATAATACCTTAAAATTTCAGCTTCTCTTTCACTGAGTGTAGCTAACGACCTCTCAATTTCTTTCCGGAGAGAACCCGACATCAAATTAATATCGGGGCTGGGCGAGTCGTCATTTAACATAACATCGTACAAATTATTACCTTCTTCTTCTTTTAATGGGGCATCCATCGAAATATGGCTACTGGCTACATTTAGTGAGTCTTCAATAAGTTCTGGCCTTGTTTCAAGCATTTTAGCCACCTCATCAAGGGTTGGTTCACGCTGAAATTGTTGTTCAAGTTTACTAAATGTTTTATGTATTTTATTTATTGAACCGATTTTATTCAAAGGCAACCTGACAATTCGTGCTTGTTCGGCTAAAGCCTGTAGTATTGATTGCCTGATCCACCAAACAGCATACGAAATAAATTTAAAACCCCTAGTTTCATCAAATCGTTGGGCTGCTTTAATTAATCCTAAATTGCCTTCATTTATTAAATCAGGCAAACTTAAACCTTGATTTTGGTACTGTTTTGAAACTGAAACAACAAAACGTAAATTCCCATTTATCAATATTTCCAGAGCAGCTTTATCTCCTTTCCGAATCCTTTTAGCTAATTCTACTTCCTTTTCGGCCGTAAGAAGTTCAACTTTTCCGATTTCATGTAAATACTTATCAAGCGATAAAGTATCTCTGTTAGTTACTTGTTTTGTTATTTTTAGTTGCCTCATTGTAAAAAATGCAAATTCTTCATAATGTGAACAAACAAACCGAAGCTTGAGGTCATTTTTCTAGCCTTTGAATATAGTTAATTAATTACGTGTTACTTACAAATCGACAAACTTTTTTTTTATTTTTTTACAGCATGATTAAACAACTAATTTTAAAAGGCATAAAACCTTTAAAATCAATTTTTTGAGATTACTATAGTTTTTTGTATATTTGCGGAAATAATTAAACCTAAAAAAGCAAGATGTTTTTGGTTAATTACAACTAATTAACTATACTTGCGCCATAATTCATTGAATTTTATCCCACTTTGTTCCATTTATAATTACACAAGTGTACAATTTCTTTAATCAGGAAATTTAATAAAAACTATATGTACGATATTTTAGAATTGAATAAAAAATTGGTACCCGAACTTAAGGATATCGCCAAAGAGCTGAATATCAGAAAGGTTGAGTCGTACAAAAAACAAGATTTGATTTATAAGATTCTTGACACTCAAGCAATTCTTGAGGCTGAAAAAAAGACCCAACAATCTGAAAACAGGTCTAAAAATACTGAACGGGAAGAAAAGCCATCCCGGCTAAGACTTCGAAAATCAAGTGATCAATCAACTCCAAAAGAAGAGGCAATAAATCCTGACCTTTCACAGTCAAGTGACCAAGGAGGGAAACGTCGTCCTCGCAGAGAAACACATGAACCTGTTTATCTGAATGATAAAAGAGGAAAAAAGAAAGTTGCCAAACCTACTGAGCAAAAAGGCGATAAACCTCAACCCTCAAGGCACGAACAAATAAAAGCTATTATCAGGGATTTTAGTAAAGACAAACCAGCAAAAACTGAAGAAGTAAAGCCTGTCGAACCAAAATCCGTTGAAGCAAAACCTGCTGAAAAAGCTGAAGCCAAAAAGGTAGTAGTAAAAAAATCGGAGGTTGTTGTTCAAAATGAAAATACACCTGTTCAGGAAGTGAAACAGGAAAAAAAGAAAAAATTCGTTGATAAACCGTTTAAAAAAGAAGGCCATAAACCAAATGAAAGGTCTTCGAATAACGACAAGAGAGGCGAAAAAGCGTATGAATTTGAAGGCATCATTTCCAACACAGGTGTGCTTGAGATTATGCCCGATGGTTATGGATTTTTAAGGTCATCTGATTATATGTACCTCAATTCGCCTGACGATATTTATGTGTCGCAGTCGCAAATTAAACTGTTTGGCCTTAAAACAGGTGATACAGTTATGGGAACTATTAGGCCTCCAAAAGAAGGTGAAAAATATTTCCCATTAATAAAAGTGAATGAAATAAACGGCCGTACTCCTGATTACATTAGGGACAGGGTGCCATTTGAACATTTAACACCTCTGTTTCCAAACGAAAAATTTGAAATTACCGGCCAGGGCCACGATAATATCTCAACTCGAATCATCGATATGTTCACGCCAATTGGTAAAGGCCAGCGTGGATTAATTGTAGCTCAGCCTAAAACAGGTAAAACTGTTTTATTAAAAGAAATTGCAAATGCAATCGCAGCCAATCATCCTGAAGTATACATGATTGTACTTTTAATTGATGAAAGGCCTGAAGAGGTAACAGACATGGCACGCAGCGTAAACGCCGAAGTAATTGCTTCGACATTTGATGAGCCGGCCGACAAGCACGTAAAAGTTGCCAACATTGTTTTAGAAAAAGCAAAACGTTTGGTTGAATGTGGCCATGATGTTGTAATTCTTCTCGACTCGATAACACGTTTGGCAAGGGCCTATAATACTGTACAGCCCGCTTCCGGAAAAGTATTATCGGGTGGTGTTGATGCGAATGCATTACACAAACCAAAACGCTTTTTTGGTGCTGCAAGGAATATTGAAGAAGGTGGGTCGTTAACGATCCTTTCAACAGCACTTACCGAAACCGGCTCGAAAATGGACGAAGTTATTTTCGAAGAATTTAAAGGAACTGGTAACATGGAGCTTCAACTCGACAGGAAATTATCGAACAAACGAATTTTCCCATCTGTCGATATCACGGTTTCAAGTACCCGTCGCGAAGATTTATTAATGCAAAAACATGTGCTTGATAAAATATGGATCCTTCGCCGTTACCTTGCTGACATGAATTCGATGGAAGCCATGGAATTTATGCGCGACAGGTTAATGAAAACCGAATCGGTCGAAGAATTTTTAATTTCGATGAATAGCGGACGATAAACTAACTCTTAGATATATATTATACGGGTGCCTGATTCAGGTACCCGTTTTTATTTAAGGCCAATTTTAAAATTAAACGATGTTGAAGGTTGTACCTGCTCAGAATGAATCAATCTGTTAATCAATTTTTTCAACAAATGTTTCGAAGGTGAATCATAACTTATATCAATAAAAAAACGGCTAAAACCTTTCTCTGAAAATTGTTTTTTAAACTGAAGCAGCGACACAGGTATTCCGGGGACAATAATGGTTAGCCCATCTTTTTTAATGTGCTTGAACTCACTTTTATCCCTGTCTTTAAAAATGGCTTCTTTATCCAACTCTATTGGCATTCTTGAAAAAAACAATTCCGGATAAAAATAAACAGGCACCAATCCATCACGGTTTTTTCCTACTGAAAGGTTTTCAAAATCATTCTCAAGAGGATATGTAAAATTTATTACCTCCTCTGATTTAAGTGTTTTAATAGCAGCATCGTTATATGCATACACATTTTCGTTGGTATGTACTCTTACACCTTTAGGAATTATTTTTAGCTGCGATAAATGGCTTATTACAAAATTACTGATTCCGGCATTTGCCAATCCTTTTATTTTTTGCTCATAAAATCCCAACGATTTTTCAGCAATAAAGCGCGGAAGTTCTATAAATATTTTCTGTTTATTCTTTTGAATAAAAGGAACCTTTGCGTCAAAATCTTTAAATTCCTGCTGAGGCAAATTTAAATACAACCCATTTATATCATTGAGGTAAATTTTACGCATCCAACTCATTGATGCAATTCTTACATATACTTCATCAGCCTTTTTGGACGAAGGCCATTGATTTAAATCGGCGAATACCTTCTCAACCAAATTACGTTTGATAAAAGGCACTTTTTTAACGCTCGACTCATCAATTTTTGAAGGGAATTTTTTTTCCTTTATTGCTGTCAGGAATACCAAATCATCAGGTTTTACTTTGTTTTCATCCGAAAAGACAGCATAATAATCGCCTTGTTTGTGTACTTCCTTGATTTTAAATGTTACCCGATTTTCTTCGCCCGGACTATAAATCCTAATCCTGAAACCAACTTGTAACCCGGGATTAGCTTCAATCAATATTGTATCAGCAGTTACTGCTATTACCTTACCAATTAATTTACCGGTAGCCGTATCACCCGAGAGTGCATCCGACACATCGCCCGACAAAAAATAACCTGTTTTTGGCCGCCCAAAATCAAAATCGAGAAGCTTCGAAGCTTCAGGTATTTGCTGCGGAGAGTCGATGGCCATTCGGTAGGCTTTAGCAACCTGATAAACATAGTCTTCCGATTTCATCCTGCCTTCCACCTTTAAAGAAGCCACACCAATCTTTTCTAATTCAGGAATAAGTTCCAATTGCTGATTATCGTTTAAACTGAATAAAAAATGATCGCCTTTTTTATTGCTAAAACTCCGGCGGCAAGGTTGCGCACATAATCCACGATTCGCTCCGCTTCCACCTAAATAACTGCTAAACAAGCACATTCCTGAAAAAGAATAACACAAAGCACCGTGTATAAATAATTCAATCTCAATGTTACTTTTTTTACAGATTTCAGTAACCTCAGGAATGGTTAATTCACGGGCTACCACAACTCTTTCAAAACCTTTTTCCTTGCAATAACTTGCACCATGCGAATTATGATTCCCCATTTGGGTACTGGCATGTAAAGGTAAATTAGGAAAATATTTTTTTGCCAGGTAATAAACCCCCCAATCCTGAATAATTAAAGCATCGGCATTAATAAAGTTTAAAAAGTGGAGGACTTCCACAATTTCTTTTATTTCTGAATTTTTTACAACCGTGTTTAAAACAATGTAAACCTTTACGTTTTTCGATTTAGCCAACTTAACTGCAGCCTGAATTTGTTTAAAGCTTAAATTGGTTGCCCTGTTTCGGGCATTAAATTTTCGCAGCCCTAAATAAACGGCATCGGCACCACCTTCAATGGCAGCAAAAAACGATTCAACTTTTCCTGCCGGAAGTAATAATTCAGGCTTATTATGCATATATCTGTTTTTATTAAGGCAACAAACTTACAAATTTTGAGTTGAAAAATTACAGCTACTTATCGAGTGTAACCACAAATACCTTAAAGTTATTCTTATCAATTATAAATTACAGGCAAAGCCTAATTTTGCTATCCACACATAGCAACATTACAATAAAACTGATTATTTTTGTCGGCAAATAAAACATTTTGGAAGATTTTATAAATACACATAATTCACTCCTTGAAAGTACTGAGTCATCGCTTTCAAGAGAGTTACTAAAACAAATTAACTGGTCAGACCGCTTAATCTGTATTAAAGGATTTCGTGGTGTAGGTAAAACAACCTTTATACTTGAATATATAAAACAGTTTTATGAAGAAGACAATACTGTTTTATATATCAACCTCAATAATTTTTATTTTACAAAAAGGAAAATCTATTCCTTTGCCGATGAATTTTCAAAATTGGGAGGCAAAGTTTTAATCTTCGATCAAATTCAGAAATATCCTGAGTGGTCGGCGGAATTAAAAAAATGTTACCATGAAATTCCTGACCTTAAAATAATATTTACCTCATCGCCGGTTTTGAGGGTAGTTGAAGGAAATCCCGACCTTGAAGGAATAGCACATATATATCATTTAGAAGGTTTATCATTCCGCGAGTTTTTAAACTACAATACCAATCAGAATTTTAAGGCATACTCATTGCCCGAAATAATTAAAAACCACGAGGAAATAGCTAAAGAAATTATCGGCAAAGTGAAACCACTTGCTTATTTTGGGCAATACCTAAAATACGGTTATTTCCCTTATTTTATGATCGACCCTAATTTTTTTAATATCAAATTGTTGAAGAATATCAACTTGGCGTTGGAGATAGATGTCCCATATTTAAATCAAATAGAATTAAAATATTTATCGAAACTCAGGAAGTTATTACACATAATTGCCCTTGAAACCCCATTAAATCCGAACATTAGTAAACTGGCAGCGGCAGTAGAAACCTCCAGGGCAACTATTATGAATTACCTCAAATATTTAAAAAATGCCCGGTTAATTAATTTATTGTATAACGATGGGAACAATGGTGATGACCAGATGCGGAAACCAGACAAAATCTATCTTCAAAATACAAATTTGTTATATGCTGTGGCTCCTAATAATATCGAAAATTTAAATTTAAGGCATACATTTTTTTACAATCAGCTAGGTTATCAAAATAGTATTAGTTGCAATTTAAAATCTGATTTTCTGGTAAACAACACCTACAGTTTTTATGTTGGAGGCCGGAAAACGGAAGCACCATCGGGTAGCTACGCGGCTGCCGATATGATTGAAATTGGAAAAGGGGCTAAAATTCCATTGTGGCTTTTTGGTTTTCTGTATTAAGACTTTTATAAATCTATCAAATAATAAAAACATCTATAAAAACTAATAAAATGGCAAAGCAAAAAAGATTTATTACATGCGACGGTAATTACGCAGCAGCGTATATGAGTTACATGTTTAGTGAGGTAGCCTGTATCTACCCGATTACGCCATCGTCAACAATGGCCGAATATGTTGACGAATGGGCAGCATTTGGTAAGAAAAACATGTTTGACCGCCCGGTACGTTTAGCTGAAATGCAAAGTGAAGGTGGAGCAGCAGGCGCTGTTCACGGTGCTCTTCAATCAGGAGCGTTAACCTCAACTTATACGGCTTCACAAGGATTATTACTTATGATTCCTAACATGTATAAAATTGCCGGCGAATTATTACCAACAGTTTTCCACGTAAGTGCCCGTGCTTTGGCTGGACATGCCCTTTCAATTTTTGGTGACCATAGCGATATTTATGCTGCACGTCAAACTGGCTTTGCAATGTTAGGGGCTGGTTCTGTTCAGGAAGAAATGGATTTAGCAGGTGTTGCTCACCTGGCTACTCTTAAATCAAGAGTTCCTTTCTTAGCATTTTTTGATGGTTTCAGGACTTCACACGAAATCCAAAAAATTGAAGCCATTGAAATGGAGGATATAATTCCAATGGTTGACCAGGATGCTTTACAAGAATTCCGTAACCGAGCCATTAATCCTGAAAATCCAGTAACAAGAGGTACTGCTCAAAACCCTGATATTTTCTTCCAGGCAAAAGAAGCCGGAAATAAATTTACAGAGGCCGTTCCTGATATTGTTGCCGATTACATGGATCAGGTAAGTGAATTGACAGGTAGAAAATACCGCCCTTTTACTTATTACGGCGCTCCAGATGCAGAGAATATCATTATTGCAATGGGTTCGGTAACTGAAACAATTAAAGAAACGATCGATTATTTAACAGCACAAGGCCAAAAAGTTGGTTTAATTTCAGTTCACCTATTCCGTCCATTCTCTGCAAAATATTTTGTTGAAGCACTTCCTGAATCAGTAAAACGTATTGCTGTAATTGACCGCGCAAAAGAGCCGGGAGCTGGTGGCGAGCCATTATTCTTAGATGTTCGTTCACATTTCTATGGAAAAGAAAATGCACCGATTATTGTTGGTGGCCGTTATGGTTTAGGTTCAAAAGATACTACTCCATCACAAATTGTATCTATTTACGAAAACCTTGCAATGAATGAGCCAAAAGCTGATTTCACTATTGGTATCGTAGATGATGTTACATTCAAATCACTTCCTTTAAAAGAAGAAATTGACATGACTCCAAAAGGAACCTACCAGGCAAAATTTTATGGTTTGGGTTCTGATGGTACTGTTGGTGCAAATAAAAACTCAATTAAAATTATTGGTGATGCAACCGACAAATCATGTCAGGGTTATTTCCAATACGATTCAAAAAAATCGGGTGGTTTTACATGTTCTCACCTTCGTTTTGGCGAGAAAAAAATTCGTTCAACTTACCTGGTAACAACACCAGACTTTGTTGCATGCCACGTTCCTGCATACATTAACCTTTACGATGTCCTTAAAGGACTGAAAAAAGGTGGTTCTTTCTTGTTGAACTCTATTTGGGATGCCGAAGAAACCAAACGTCGTCTTCCTGACGGAATGAAAAAATATATGGCGGAAAACAAAATCAAATTCTACATCATTAACGGAACTAAGTTAGGTGAAGATTTAGGTTTAGGAACCCGTACAAATACCATCATGCAATCGGCATTCTTCAAAATCACCGGAGTAATTCCTTACGAAGTTGCTGTCGATCAAATGAAAGCTGCAATTGTCAAATCGTACGGAAATAAAGGAGAACACATAGTAAACATGAACTACTCAGCTGTTGAAGCGGGTGGTAAGAATGTGGTTGCAGTTGATGTTCCAGCCGAATGGAAAGACATTGTAGTTGGTGATGTTGAAGTTGATGCAAAACGTCCGGAATTCATTAAAAATGTTGTTGATGTGATTAATGGGCAGCGTGGTGATGATCTTCCGGTTTCTACTTTTGTTGGTAGCGAAGATGGTACATTCCCGCAAGGAACTGCCGCTTACGAAAAACGAGGTGTTGCTGTAAACGTGCCCGAATGGCAAGCTGATAACTGTATTCAGTGTAACCAGTGTGCGTATGTTTGTCCTCACGCGGCTATTCGTCCGTTCTTGTTAGATGAGAAAGAAACTGAAACTGCCCCTTCAGGAACTGAAGTACAGGCAGCAAAACCGGCAAAAGTATTTGGTGGTTTGAATTTCAGAATCCAGGTAAGTGCACTTGACTGTACTGGTTGTGGAAACTGTGCCGATGTTTGCCCTTCGAAAGAAAAATCGTTGGTAATGAAACCACTTGGAACCCAGCAAGACGAAATTAAACGTTGGGATTACATGGTTAACGAAGTTGCATTAAAAGAAAATGTAGTTGACAAAACCAAATCAGTTAAAAACTCGCAGTTTGCTCAACCATTATTTGAGTTCTCGGGAGCTTGTGCTGGTTGTGGTGAAACTCCATATATTAAACTAATTACACAATTATACGGCGAGCGTATGATGGTTGCCAACGCAACTGGATGTTCGTCAATTTATGGCGGCTCAGCTCCGGCAACTCCATATTGCAAGCATAAAGATTCAGGCCACGGGCCAGCTTGGGCAAATTCATTATTCGAAGATAACGCCGAGTATGGTTTTGGTTTTGCTGAAGGAGTACAAGCACAACGCGACCGCATTGAAACAATTATGCAAGGTGCCTTGAGTAATGGTGCTTCCGATGCCGAAAAAGAAGTTTACACAGAATGGATTGCAAACAAAGAAAATGCAAATGGTTCGGTAGTGGCTTCTAAAAAAGTATTAGATGTAATTACGAATAGCGCAAGTGGCGATGCCAAAGAGATCGTGAAACTAAAACAATACCTGGTTAAAAAATCGACTTGGGTATTTGGTGGCGACGGCTGGGCTTACGATATTGGTTTTGGTGGTTTAGACCATGTATTAGCCAGCGGACAAGACATCAACGTTTTGGTAATGGATACCGAAATTTATTCAAACACTGGTGGCCAGGCATCAAAATCGACTCCGGTAGGAGCTGTTGCAAAATTTGCTGCTTCGGGTAAAAAGATTCGTAAAAAAGACCTGGGTGCCATGATGATGAGTTACGGTTATGTTTACGTTGCTCAAGTTGCAATGGGAGCTAGCCAATCACAATATTTCAAAGCATTAAAAGAGGCTGAAGCTTATCCTGGCCCATCGTTAATAATTGCTTATTCTCCTTGTATTAGCCACGGTTTGCGTGCAAGCATGGGTAAAACTCAAGAAGAAGAGAAAAAAGCTGTTGAAGCAGGTTACTGGTCATTGTTCCGCCACAATCCGCTATTGGAAGGTGAAGGTAAAAACCCATTCCAATTGGATTCTAAAGAACCGGACTGGAGCAAATTCCAGGATTTCTTAAACGGTGAGGTGCGTTATACTTCATTAAAGAAAACATTCCCGGCTGAGGCTGACGAATTGTTTGCTGCATCTGAAGAGAATGCAAAATGGCGCTACAATTCATACAAACGAATGGCTGCCATGGACTATTCGCCTGTTGAAGATAAAGTAGAAGAATAAAACCATTTATATTTATTTAAAAGGCTGTACCCAAAAGGTACGGCCTTTTTTTTTGCATAAATATTTATTGTTGAACAAATATCAGCTGGTTTCCGTTTTAAGTGAAAACCAATTGATGAGAACGCAGGAAAACAATCTGGAAAATAAAAACCATCCCAAATTAAAATCCGGGATTTTAAGCCTTCTGCCTATTGAAGGGGAATTAGGCTATGAGCAAACAAAACACTTACTTAACAGATGTGTTTTTGGTGCCCGGCACAGTGAAATTGAATTCCTTAAAAATAAAACTGCTGAAGAAGCTCTTGATTTTTTATTAACAGGCCCGATTGCACCTCCTACGCCACCATTATCAGTAAAAGAAAGTGATGAAGAAGCGCCCATTGGCCAAACCTGGACAACAATTAAGTACAACAGTGATTACCGCAGCGAACGATTATACAGTTACCTCGCATGGTGGATGGGGCAAATAGTTCACCGCGATTTAAACCTGACTGAAAAGATGGCCTTTTTTTGGCACAACCATTTTGTAACCGAACACGACGTGGTAAGGAATACAAATTTTAATTACACGTATAATACACTTCTGAGAGAACAAGCCCTTGGGAATATTAAAACCTTTGCCGAAAAAATTACTGTTTCGCCGGCAATGTTGGACTACCTCGATGGCTTTAAAAACGTAAATGGAGCACCAAACGAAAATTATGCCCGCGAACTTTTCGAATTATTTACAATTGGCAAAGGCCCATTAATTGGCGAAGGAAATTATACTTTTTATACTGAACACGATATTCGTGAAGCTGCCAAAGTACTTACCGGCTGGAAAATAAATGCCAACGAAGAAGCCTACTTTAATTCGTCGAAACACGATAAAAGCAAAAAAATATTTTCGGAATATTACAATCATAAAAGTATTTCAAATAACGAAGAAGAAGAATACAAGGACCTTATCACACTCATTTTTGAGAAAAAAGATACTGCCCGATACCTGGTACGAAAACTATACAGGTATTTGGTTTATTACCAAATTGAAGAGGAAATTGAAGAAGCTATAATTGAACCTTTAAGTACAATTTTATTTGAAAACAAGTACGAACTAAAACCGGTATTACGGACTCTTTTATCAAGCCAGCACTTTTTCGACACAAATCTTCGCGGATGTATGATCAAAAATCCTCTGGAAGTGAGTGCCGGTATTTTACGGCAACTCGAATTTGAAATTCCTGAAAATACTGACCCGGTTATAAAATACAGCCTTTGGAACTCCATAAGGTATGCCATTCGCGAACAGGACCTGGAAATTGGCAATCCTCCTGATGTGGCTGGTTGGCCAGCATGGTACCTCGAACCTCTTTTCGATGAAATATGGATCAATACAGCTACAGTCCCCGAACGGGCAAGTTTTATTCAAACCATAATTTTTCAGGGATTTAAAACCAAAGAAATGCCTGAGAAAATGTATTTTGACCCTTTTAAAATAGCTTATCTGGCTGAAGATCCGTCAGATATTAATACCCTGATTAGCACTGTAACCGGACTCCTTTTCCCTCATTCAGCCACCGAATCACAAATTCAGATTTTTAAAGATATACTTATTCAAGGTTTACCTGATTTTGAGTGGACCATAGAATGGACACATTATATTAATAATCCGGAAGATGAAAATCAGAAAAAACTCATATCCGACCGGTTAAAATTATTTATTGCCAAAGTAACTCTTATGGCCGAATACCAATTGATGTAATTATGGACCGCAGGAAATTTATAAAAAATACAGCTTCAATTATTTCTTTACCATTGTTACTTGGAGGACAGTCGATTAATGTTTTTGCTAAAGAAACGTCGCCTGGCGGAATAAATGGAAACGGTAAGGTCCTGGTTTTGATTCAACTCGACGGTGGTAATGATGGACTTAACACACTCATCCCGCTAGATCAATACGGCAATTTAGTAAAAGCCAGGCCAGAAGTAATTCTTCCTGAAAAAAAAATAATCAAATTAACCGACCTGCAAGGTATCCATCCTTCAATGGCTGAAGTTCAGGAATTATATGCCCAGGAAAAAGCAATGTTCATTCAAAATGTAGGTTACCCCAATCCCAATCTTTCACATTTCAGGTCGAAAGAAATAGTGTTATCAGCCTCCGATTCAGAAACGGTGCTACCGTCGGGCTGGTTTGGCCGGTATTTAGAAACACTACATCCCACTTATCCTGAAGATTATCCAAACAGTTCATCGCCCCACCCCATTGCCATTTCAATTGGAAGCCGGACATCGCCAACATGCCAGGGCGAAGTCCCAAATTTTAGTGTGGTGGTTCCCAATACAAATACAAGTTATGAATCACAATCGGGTGGAACTATTTTCCCTGATACACCTTATGGTTATGAATTACAGTACATCACCCAAGTGATGGAAAGTACCGAAAAATACCTCGGTACTATTCGAGATGCTTCAGATAAAGCCCTTAATTTATCGACACTTTATCCTGAACAGGGAGACAACAAGCTGGCAGACAAATTAAAAATTGTTGCCCGCCTCATTGCCGGAGGATTAGATACACCCATTTATGTTGTAAATCTTGGTGGATTTGACACACACGCCAATCAGGTGGTTGCCGGCGAAACAGAAACCGGGAAACATGCTGCACTTCTAAAATATGTTTCGGAAGCTGTTTATGCATTTCAGGATGACCTTAAACAACTTGACATCGAAGAAAGGGTCATTTCATTGGCCTATTCGGAGTTCGGCAGGCGTATAAAATCAAACAAAAGTGATGGGACTGACCACGGCGAATCGTACCCTATGATGCTATTTGGATGCGCCATTAATCCCATAGTTTATGGCAACAATCCCCTCATTCCAAACGAAGTGGAAGGGAAAGACAATGTTCCATACGATATTGATTTCCGAAGAGTGTATTCATCTATCCTACATTATTGGTTTGAATTAAAATCGCAGGATATTGAAAACATTCTTTTTAACGATTTTGAATTAATTCCTATTCTCAAATCAAATGTATATTCCGATACCTATTTTGAAAACTTTGAGCTTAAAATCCTTCCAATCTCACCAAATCCAATCACCAGTTCTGCAAACATATTTTTTTCATCGCCCGGAGGAAAAGTTACTATCAGCTTAATGGCCTATTCAGGGCAAATTATTCGGGTATTTCTTGATAAAGAAGTACCAGAAGGAAGTCAATCAATCATTATCTCAAACAGCGGTATTTCAAAAGGTTATTATTTATTGGTCCTTCAGAATTTCGAAAAAACAGCTACACAAAAAGTAGTTTTTATTTAGCATCAAGGCAAATTGTTACAATCAAAACTTAAGTTGACTATCAGCAGTACCAAATCACCAGGCCTACTCTCCCTACTTAGTTCTGTTAAAAACAAATCCGGCAATTGCTCGACATGAAAATAAAATTAAATAATTCGTCAAATTATTTGTAATTTGTCCTTTCATTCTAAACCAACTTTAAAAATTATGAAAAGAAGATCCTTTTTAAAAACATCGGCTATAGCTGGAGGCGCCGCCCTGGCAAGTGGCACAATTCAGGCCCAAACTGTTCAAGCTGGCAAAAAAGATTTTTATGAGCTACGTGAATATCAGCTTACCGGAGGCGGCTCAAAGGGCCCATTAAAAAATTACATATCAGAAGCTATTATCCCTCTGGCAAATAGCCTTGGTATTAAAATTGGGGCATTTGGAGAATTCAGCCTTGAAGACCCACCAAAAGTATTTATCATTTTTGCTTACCCCGATAGCGAAACATTTTTTCAATTTCAAAATGAATTGTTATCCAACAAAACATATTTGACAAATGCCAAACCATACCTTGAGTTACCTCCCGATAAATTAATCTTTACCCGGTATGAAACATATTTAATGGAAGCTTTCGACGGTATTCCACAATTTAAAACGCCTGAAAAATCGCGGGGATTGTTTGAATTACGCACTTACGAAAGTTACAATGAAGATGCAGCGCGCCGCAAAATTGAGATGTTCAATAAAGAAGAGTTACCTCTCTTTGAAGAAGTTGGACTACACCCTGTGTTTTTTGCAAAAATATTGGGAGGCAAATTTATGCCTGCGCTAATGTACATGTTATGGTTCGACGATATGGATGAGCGGGAAAAAAACTGGGCAAAATTTATAAGCAGCGATGGTTGGAATACCATGAAGAACAAACCTGAATACGCCAATACTGTTAGCAAAGTAAAACGTATATTTTTAACTCCTCTTGACTATTCACAAATTTAATTGAGGGTTACATTATTTCCCGAATGCCTCATTTGAATAAATTTAAAACTGGTTTAATTACTGAACCGATCAGCAAATAAACCAGTTTTTTTTTCATTTTGATGGTATAATCAGTTATTCCTGTGTTTTATTATTAAAATTGAATAGGTTCAAAAAATCCCGACTGTTTTATATACCTATAACATTCTATTCAATATCTTCAAAAAACAGGTGGTACAATTCACCTATCTCCTTAAAAACATGACATTTGTCAGTTATTCAAATCCATGTCTAATAAAACGAAAGTAAAAGACAGAAAAAAAATATAATCTCGTTTTAATACTGATGAAAAAGAGTATTTTTAAAAATCAAATCAACTCATACAAATAATACTATGTTAAAAAAGCTGTTAAACCTATGCCTGGGGCTATGCTGTATTTTTCTTTTTTCAATAACAAAAGGGAATGCGCAAAACAGGCTAACATTCGATTCGTATAAAAATTACGAAAATGTTCAAAATGCCTTAAAAAATCTTAACCAATCAAACCAGTCAACTACCACGCTTCATACAATTACAACAAGCCCGGGTGGAAAAAAAATCACAATTCTTGAAATTGGAAATAAAACCAGCAACCAGCCTGCTATTTTTGTTGGAGCCAATTTTGAAGGAATCACTCCTGTTTCAACCGAAGGTGCACTTTATCTGGCTCAAATGTTGCTGGATTCTGTTCAATACACTAAAAATAAAACATGGTATATTTTACCCTTACCAAATCCCGATGCATCTGAAAATTATTTCTCAAAAATTGTTTATCAAAAAACCACAAACAACTTGGAGGTAAATAACGATGTTGATGAGCAAACAGACGAAGATGGATTTGATGACTTAAACAATGATGGTTTTATTACAAAAATGAGGGTTGCTGATCCGGAAGGGACCTATATAGTTTCAAAAGCCGACCCTCGAATATTGGTAAAAGCTGATGTAAGCAAAGGAGAACGAGGAGTATATAAACTTTATTCTGAAGGCATTGATAACGACAATGATGGAAAATACAACGAAGACGGCCCTGGTGGAGTAAATGTCGGAATCAATTTCCCACACCTTTTTACACATGCTAAAAAAGAATCGGGTTTATACGCCGGTAGCACTCCTGAAGTATATGCCATTATGAAATTTATATATGGACGGCCTGAGATAAATATGGTTTTTACACTGGGCACATCCGACTTTGTAAGTGCAGTTCCAAAGGGTGGCAGAAAAGGAGGAGCTAACCTCGAAAGTTTTAAAGTACCCAGGCGTTATGCAGCAATGATTGGCGCCGACCCGGCAAAAAACTATAAAATGGCTGAAGTTGTTGAAATGGTTAAACCATTATTGCCAGAGGGAATGGAAGCAACTCCAGCCTTAATTGCAAGTTTAATGGGATTAGGTGCAGCGGTTAATCCCCTGGAAGATGATTTAAAATTCTACACAAAATTTTCAGAAGATTATAAAAAATACGCTAAAGAGAAAAACTTAAGCTTAGAAAATCTGCCATCGGAAAAAGCAAAAGATGGTTCTTTTGAACTCTGGGCATATTACCACCTTGGAGTACCTTCATTCAGTATGAATTTATTTACTGTTCCCAAAGCAAAAGAAGAGGAGAAAGATAACAAAAGCATTACTGTAGAAGAACTTGAGAAGATGGACGGCGAAACTTTTATTGCTCTGGGAAATGAAAAAATTACTTCCTTTTTGAAAGACAATAAACTTTCGGAACGGATTAATGCAGAAAAGCTCATCGCAAAAATTAAAGCCGAAGAACTTTCTCCCAAAATATTAGCTGGCATGATTAAAAAAATGCCTAAACCTGAAAAATCAGGCGAATTAAAGGAGAAAGACAAAGCTCTTTTGGCCTATATCGATAAAAATCAGGACAGAAAAGGTTTTATTAATTGGAAAGAAATTGAACACCCAACCTTAGGTAAAGTTGAAATTGGCGGTTATATTCCATTTATTGAGAATACACCTTCTACCGATAAAATTGACTCTTTGTGTTTGGTTCAATTACCATGGCTACTAAAACTTTCGGAGAAGCTGCCTGAAATTAAAATATTAAAAGAAAAAGTAACCGACCTGGGTACTGGTGTTTACAAACTTGAGCTTTTTATTGAAAACACAGGCTATTTGCCATATCCAATCTCGATAGGAGAAAGAAATAAACAACCTGCACCAGTTGTTATAGTTATTGATGGAGATGGTTTTTGAATATCTGGAAGGAATTAAACGAACACCTCTGGGCAAAATAGGTGGAAACCAGGTAAAAAAATTATCGTGGATTATTAAAACTGATAAAAGCATATCAGTTACTGCAAAAATTGAATCAAAATCAGTTGGTTCCGATGTTAAACAAATCAAAATTGGAGGTTAATTATGCAACGCTATACCATTATATTTTTACTCGCAATTTTTACCTTAACAGGATTCACAGCTCCAAAAGGTAATATTGAGGTTCCCTTACGTTTCGACAGGTATTACAATTACGAAGAAGTTGTAACTGCTCTACATGCACTAAATAAAGCATACCCATCATTAACTACTCTCGATGTAATTGGGCAAAGCGAAGAAAACCGCGATATTTATGCCTTAACCATCAACAATCCAAAAACAGGAAAACACCTCGATAAACCAGGCGTTTATGTCGATGGAAATATCCATGGAAATGAAGTTCAGGCAGGCGAAGTTTGTTTGTATTATGCTAACATGCTTTTAACAAAATATGGTGAGAATAATAAAATCACAAAAGTTGTCGACAAAAATGCGCACTATATCATCCCCGTTGTAAATGTAGATGGCAGGTACCATTTTTTCGAAGATGCCAATACTCCAAGCACTAACCGAACAATCAGAGTTCCAAAAGATGATGACAATGATGGATTGTTTGATGAAGATCCTACCGATGACCTGGATGGTGATGGCAACATTTGCCGTATGAGAATCAAGGATCCTTTTGGTGATTATAAAACCGATCCAGAAGATCCACGCCTGATGATTCGAATTAAAGAAGGTGAAAAAGGCGAATGGACAATACTTGGGCAAGAAGGAATTGACAACGATGGCGACGGCCAAATTAATGAAGATGCTGAAGGCTACCTCGATCCAAACCGAAACTGGGGATTTAACTGGAGGCCTGACTATGTTCAAAGTGGTGCCGGATTGTTTCCTCTATCAGCGGTAGGACTAAAATCTATTGCTCAATACATAGAAAAAAGGCCTAATATTATTATGGCTTACGCTTTTCACAATAATGGTGGTATGTGGCTGAGGCCTCCTTCAAATAAAGATGTGGACATTGACAGGCGCGATGTTGAAGTATTTGATGTATTAGGGAAAAATGCAGAAAAAATGACTCCTGATTATGTATATAAACCTTCGTACGACCTGTATGGTACGTATGGCGATTTTGACTCGTACATGTATGACTTAATTGGGGCCTATTCTTTTGTGGGCGAATTGTTTGTTAACGACCACGAGACCTATCGGAAAGATACAAAAAAACCTATTCCAAGTGTTCCTCAGGAAGGAACAGCTAACCGGAGGGGTGGTTCTCCTGAACGTAGCCGCG
Source organism: Prolixibacteraceae bacterium (assembly GCA_963666575.2). Classification (GTDB taxonomy): domain Bacteria; phylum Bacteroidota; class Bacteroidia; order Bacteroidales; family Prolixibacteraceae; genus JABMQB01. The sequence continues at coordinate 15,469 of CAXXYG010000029.1, read as the reverse complement.
AACAATTAAAGTTTAACGACCATGTTGCCCTGGGCGAATTGTATAAAGAATGGAAACCATTCAAACACCCGGTTTATGGCGATATTGAAATTGGAGGATGGGTAAAAATGAGTTCACGTTTACCACATGTATTTATGCTTCCTGAATTGGTTCACCGTAATGCATCTGTAGTTTTATTTTCGGCCGAAAATACACCTGAAGTAAAAATAGAAACTTTAGAAACAAAAAAAATTGGCAAAAATCTTTACCGTGTAAGAGTTAGGCTATCGAACAATAATGCTATGCCATCGATGTCATTTCAGGCTGCAAAAAGCAAACTTCACCCAAAAGATATTTTGAAAGTTTCAGGAGCCAAAGTGGTTGCCGGCGGACAAATTACCAATATCTATCAAGATAAAGTAACCTATAAAAAACACAAACCCGAAGTTCAATTTATACTTGTACCAGGGTATGGCAAAGTCGATTACCAATTTATTATTGAAGGAAAAGGTGAAATAAAAATTGATTATATTTCACAAAAAGCAACGGATATTTCAACTTCGGTAAAATTATAATAAAATTTAAATCTTTTGAAAAGGATGCATTTGCTTTTTGCAGGTAGCATCCTTTTTTTTTACACTTTATGTCAATAATCATTCAACTTTCAAGATAAACTATTTGGTATAATTCTTGTGTTTAAACCAGGTACGAAACAACCATAAATTTCAATATTCGAAAACAAGTTCGAAAATAATTATCGCTGGCTTCAGCCAGTCTGTGATTCACCGGAAGAGACAGCATATACCTTTATAAAAAATAATTTTATAAGATGAAATGACCGTTTGCAATTATACATACAGATACATTAATAATATGGGAGTTACATGGGGTACCTTAAAAAATTAACAATTACAAACAGATGAAAACCAACATAACCATTTTTGCAATTCTATTCCTTCTGGTACAGTTTTCCTGTACATCATCAAAATATATCCATGACCAATCAAGTATAAAACGTCAAAAAGAGCTACGTTCAAGCCGGTCGGGAAAGGTTGCTGCTGATATTTTATTAACAATTGGATCAGCCATTTTTTCAACTGCAACCGAAACAGACATGGACTATATTCCTCACGACCAGGAATTTAAAAACTTTAAACTCATAAACACTACAAACGATACCATGTTTGTAAATATGCTTACTGATGTTAGTTGGGACAATGAAGATTATTGCGATTTTATGGATATCCGGATCCCACCGATTGAAAACTGCAAAATATTGGTCCCTTTGGGGGTTAATTATAATATTTATTTTGGTACTTCAGTCGATCCTGAACAGGATGAGTTTATCGAAATAAATACATCTGAAATACGCAAAGTGGCTTTAAAACCTGGACTAACATTCATAGGCAAAGAATTAAAATAATGTTCAGCTATCCAGAAAAGAACGTAGATAACTATAATTATTAGTTATTTTCCCTTCTTTGAGAATTGTAGCCCTTTTAAGTATCCCATCTTCATCTTCGTTAAAAAATGCTGGAAAAACATTCTCCAGCAATGCTTCGGCGAAAGTATTCGATGCATTTACTGGCAATGCAGTAGGCAAATTATCGACTGCAACAACCGTAATATTTTTTTCATCTGAAAACGGAGGTTTTTCTTGTAGGCTAAACCTGTCAACATCATAAAAAGGAGCATTGTGTTCCGAAGTTCTTATGGTTGTCGCTACTGGGCCCGGAGCATCACAACTTACATCTGCCACTAAACGAATTTTGAAATCTTCATTTTGAACCTCTTTTGCAGTATAAAACATGGGCGAATTAGTGTCCCAAAAATGACACGGAATATAAACATCAGCTACTCGTGTATATGGCAAAAAAGTGGATTTAAAATCATTAGGAGCTACAAAAAACTCCTTGTATTTCTCAAAATTCCCATCAATGGGCATCACATATTCATGGAATGATAACAGGCAAAAAACAGCTGTTTCGAATGATTCATTAAGAAATTCTTTGGAAGAAACTTGTGGGATACCTTGATCTCTTAAAACCTGTGCAGCACCTTTCCCAACCCGTCCATCGCCCGTAATAACGATTTTAACAGGGGGTAATATTAAGGTTTTCAGAAAAGTGTTCATATCATCTACATTGTAAAACTTCGAAGGATGTGGAATATCCTTTCCTTTATATATTTTCTGAATTCCCATAATAGCGTAATACGCACCAACTATGCCGGCCCAATGCCCAAAAGCCACTAACCTGTTCCCATTTTTATTTGTAAAATACTCATAATCTAGGAGTGTGATATTCTTATCAACCATTGTTTTAAAAAAACCTCGGTTATGATCTTGCTTTTTAGCGACATGTGCAAACATGATGTATGTTTTCCCTTCAATCAGTAAATCATCTGAAACTTCTTTAACACCAATCAAAATATCACAATCCGAAACATCTTCAACAACCTCTACACCAGCACTTTTGTATTCAGCATCAGTAAATACCCTAACTTCGGAGGGTTGAGCAACTATTGTAACATGAGGCCATTGCCGACATATTATTTGAGCGGTTTGAGGTGTTATGGCAACTCGCCTGTCATTATATCTCCTTGTCTCCCGAAGGATTCCTATTTTATAATTTTGTAAAGCTTGTTTCATTCTTTTAGAAAGATAATCAAAATTATTTTGATAGACTTCACTAAACAATTCTTGATACTATTTTTTTGAATAAACTTATTTACTAAATGTGTATTAACTCCCTCACTTTATTTAACTAAATATTTTAGCTATCGACACTACCCCAAATCACACTAGGGTGTAAATGAAATTAATTTACATAAAATCAATTCTACATTAACAAATAGCAGGGTGTCATAAAATATCATATTAGTTGTACAAAATGCTCTAGAAAGTGTCTATTTTTAGACGACTTATAGTTATTATACAATACATACAGACATATGGATAAAGGATTAACAACATTTATGATTTTAGCTACCAGCCTTGTTATGCTTATGACACCGGGCTTAGCTTTTTTTTATGGTGGTTTAGGAAACAAAAAAAATATCCTGAATATAATGATGCAAAGTTTTGTATCGTTGGGCATTACTACTATTCTTTGGTTCTCATTTGGTTATTCATTGAGTTTTAGTGGGAATGTAGCCAATGGCACCGATTTTTGGGGCATCTTCGGAAATTTAGACAAAGCTTTTTTTAACGGGCTAAGCATACATACGATGTATCCCGAACATGATTTCCCTGAATTAATTTTTGTCATGTACCAGATGATGTTTGCAATTATAACTCCAGCCTTAATTACCGGTGCATTTATAAACCGTGTAACATTTAAATCGTACGTATTTTTCTTAATCTTTTGGCAAATATTTGTTTATTACCCGTTTGTACATATGATATGGGGTGGCGGAATTCTTGGAGAATGGGGAGTCCTTGATTTTGCTGGTGGAATTGTAGTTCATGCCACAGCCGGATTTGCAGCACTGGCAGCCGTTATATATGTTGGCAAACGAAAGGTTTGGATCACAGAACCCAATAATATACCTTTAGTTGCAATCGGAACATCACTACTTTGGTTTGGTTGGTATGGTTTTAATGCCGGTAGTGAACTAGATGTAAATGAAATTACCGTAGCTGCTTTTGTTAATACCGATTTGTCAGCCTCATTTGCAGCAGTTACATGGCTGATAATTGAATGGACTACCGGAAATAAAAAGCCCACTTTTATTGGACTAATGACAGGTGCCGTGGCTGGCCTTGCCACAATTACACCAGCTGCAGGTTATGTATCAATGCCTATTGCAGCATTAATAGGAATTCTGGCTGCAATTGGTTGCTATGGTGCGGTTAAGTTTAAAGATAGCCGTGGATGGGACGATGCCCTTGATGTATGGGGAGTTCACGGAATGGGTGGTGTATTTGGGACATTACTTTTAGGATTATTTGCGAACCAGGCAATTAACCCGTCTGTCCCCAATGGCTTATTTTATGGAGGTGGATTTACTCTCCTCTTAAAAGAAGTAGCAGCTTTAGCTTTGGCAATTGTGTGGGCTTCGGTATTCACATACGGAATGCTAATGTTGATTAATAAATTTGTGGCTGTAAAAGTTACAACCAACGAAGAATTTAAGGGGCTTGACCTTGCTACTCACGGAGAAGTTGCACGTCAACCTTAATCTTTAGGGATATTATAAACACGATTAATATAATATGGAACTCATCTGCAACCAGGTGGGTTTCTTTTTATAATAGTAACTTCAATCCGTTCCTATACTTTTTATTTGACTAGTTATCTGATACTTGATTCACCCGTATAATTAATAAAAATGAAAACCTTAAAATCTATAACTTAAATTGAAATTTCAGCGTAAAATGTGTAGTTTTGTCGTCCTTAATTACCGGGGCTGACTGGTTTTGACAGCGGGTAGAAGAGGTAAGTAAGCATGCAGGGTTTTGGTTGTTGACCTTTTAAAATAATGGCCACACTCTAATTGGCGAAAATAACTACGCTCTTGCTGCGTAACCGAATTAAGTAGGTTCCGCTTTATCCCTTCACTAGGTGTTGGGACGAGACATTGCCCGGGTGCTATCGCTTTGAAGCGGCCCGATCAGGCGGTGCAAATAAATCGAAGCTAGTTGAGGTATTGTCCTGCCACTTCAGCGAAACTTAAGGGACTAAGGTAATTGTTGGTGGCCTTGATCCGGCAATTATTCGAAAATTAAATCGGGGCTAAGCATGTAGAAAGCTTATTGCTTCCTCGTTTGGACCCGGGTTCGATTCCCGGCAGCTCCACGAAATACACACCAAATAAGAACAAAAGCCTGTAAATTAGTTGATTTACAGGCTTTTAATTTTTAGGCACCTTCAAATAAAACCAATAATAATCAAAATTATGGTGAACAAATCGGTGAACAAATTAGATGATGTACTCTGTTCACCGAATCTTCTGTAAAATACTACTGAACAGTAATTTATAAATACCATATATTTTGGTTTTTATTAATATTTTTTGTAAATTAGGTGAACAAATTTGTTTATTTTACTACCATGAATACTTTTTCAACCTTCAGTGTATTGTTTTTCATTCGAAATAATCGAATAAATTCAGAAGGCAAGTCACCTGTTTATATAAGAATAACAGTAAATGGTGAACGTGCTGAGATTTCAACAAAAAGATTTATCCTTTCTGAAAAATGGGATAACAATTCAAATAGAGCAATTGGTAAATCTTCAGAAATAAAAGCTTTTAATAATTATTTACACACATTAAGGAGCAAACTAATTGATCATCATACAGAAATGGTCAAAATTGGAGAAACTATAACTGCAAGGAGCCTTAAAAACAGATTCCTGGGAATTTCAGAAAATCAAAGGACCTTAATAGAAGTGTTTGAATACCATAACCAGCAGATGAAAGAGTTGGAAGGAACTGAGTATGCTGTGACAACTATAAAAAGGTATAATACAACGTTAACCCATATTAAAGCTTTTTTGAAGCATCAGTATAAACTTAATGATATTCCGATACAACAAATAAAATATCAATTCGTTACTGACCTTGAACACTACTTTAAAGTAGTCAAAAAATGTAACCATAACAGTTCAATTAAGTATATTAAAAATTTCCGGAAGGTGATTAATCTGGCCTATAAAAACGAATGGTTATCGAAGGACCCATTTGCGAAATACCAGGCAAGGATAAAAGAAGTAAAACGGGAATTCCTTACGCAGGATGAACTTTTTAATCTGGAAAATAAAAAGCTCACTATTAAAAGATTGGAGATCGTCCGTGATGTTTTTGTATTCTGCTGTTATACCGGACTTTCGTTTATTGATGTATCCAAATTAACATCCAATAATATCAGAAAAGGAATTGACCGAAAAATTTGGCTTTTTACAGAACGTACCAAAACCAAAAACCAATCAAATATTCCCTTGCTACCTCAGGCACTTGATTTAATCGAAAAATATAAAAATCATCCTCAAAAAAGTACGATCGATCATGTTTTCCCGGTTTCAAGTAATCAAAAACTCAATGCCTATCTTAAAGAATTAGCTGATTTGTGCGATATTGATAAAAACCTAACGTTCCATATTGCCAGACATACATTTGCTACAACCGTAACACTTGCAAATGGTATCCCTATTGAAACCATCAGCTCCATGTTGGGCCATAAAAGTATCCGAACCGCACAGATTTATTCAAAGGTGGTTCAAACAAAAGTAAGCAATGATATGAAAAAGCTTAAAAAGAAAATTGGTTATTAAATACTTATTATCCAAACCAGAAATGGGTATTTATTCTGAATAAACCAGTCTAAAATGGCACAAAACGATTAGTATTATTCATATTAAATAGGCCATATTACACCTCATCGGGTATAACAATGTGTTTTAAAATCAACTCGTACCCGATAGGGTATAAAATAAAAATAATTCGTATATTTATACCCTATAAGGTATATTACTATGCAAGATTTAATAAAATTTGTAAAATCTCGCCGGAAACTGTTAGGAATAACACAACAGGAGTTGGCAGAAAAAGCAGGTGTTGGGCTTCGTTTTGTTCGGGAGCTAGAGCAGGGTAAAACATCCCTAAGGCTTGACAAAGTAAATAGTGTCCTTCAATTATTTGGGCACATAATGGCTCCAGTTGAAAATAAATTAATTGAAACCGATGGACAGAAAAGCTAACGTATTGTTTAAAGATGAAATAGCCGGTATTTTATCAGAGACAGATAACGGATATACATTTGAATACATTGATAGTTATCTGAAAAACGAAAAAGCCATTGCAATAAGCCTCACTCTTCCAATAAAGGAGAAATTTTTTACCAGCCCGGTAATGTTCCCCTTCTTTGATGGATTGATCCCTGAAGGCTGGTTATTGGAAATCGCCCATAAACATTGGAAGATTGATAACCGCGACCGCATGGGATTACTTTTAACATGTTGTAAAGATTGTATTGGAGCTGTAAGCATAATCCCAATTTCAGAAAATGAATAATTGTTTAATTTGTTACAAACCGTTAACAGAAGGGCAGGAAAACTACCACCCAGCTTGTGTAAAAAAAATTTTTAGGAATACTGAAGTTCCGATATTGCCTTATTCTCTTATGGAAATGGAAGAATTGGCCTTAAAAGTTATTGGGAAGCGTGTAACCGTACCCGGAGTCCAGGCAAAACTCTCATTAAGCTTACAACGAAAAAAAGTAGAGCCCGACAGGCTCACCCTTGTCGGATTATGGGGTGATTTTATATTAAAACCGCCTACCAAACAATATACCCAATTGCCAGAAAATGAATCTCTCACTATGAAACTGGCTAACGTTTTTAAAATCCCAACAGTCCCTAATGGACTAATAAAACTTCAGTCAGGCGAATTAGCTTATATAACCAGGCGTATTGACAGGTTCGGGAAAAAGCAAAAATTACATATGGAAGATATGTGCCAGCTTACCGGCCGATTAACCGAAGACAAATATAAAGGTTCGATGGAGCAAATTGGAAAGGTAATTTTAAAATATTCATCAAATCCAATATTTGATGTTTTGACATTTTTCGACCTTACCCTCTTTTGTTTTATAACCGGGAATGCTGATATGCACCTAAAGAATTTTTCATTGTTATATCAAAAGAATGGGATGATAACCTTATCCCCTGCTTATGACTTATTATCGACCAGATTAATCATTCCTGAAAAGAATGATCCCGAGGAAATGGCATTAAACCTCAACGGTAAAAAAAGGAAACTAAATCGAAATGATTTTATCGAATTTGGATTAAACCTGACCTTAAATGCAAAACAGATTGAGAATAGTTTAAAACGCTTTAAAAATACGATGCAAAATTCACAAGAATTAATTAAAAGTAGTTTTCTTAAAGAATCATTTAAAAGCGATTATTACGAACTATTAAATACCAGGATCAACAGGCTTTTTATTTGACCAAATAAAAACAGGCAGAATCAAATTTTATGGATTAATGGAATAATTTATCATAAACTTAAATTCTCATGATGAAGCTACTTTTTAGATGGTAATTTATTTTTTTCAGAAAAATCCCCTTCAACTTTATAAAAATGCCTCATCCCTCGAGCAACTTTATTTATCTGATCAATATGCCTTTCAAGGCAAGGGGCAAGTGTAGGTCGCCACGAAGCTCCCATAAAGCCCAAAAGCCTTGATGGCGAAACCTCTTTTGTACAATAATTAATTGTTTCTTCTAAATTTTCATCTTTGAGGAAACAGTTACTACAAGTTGGTATTTGATCATATCCGTGTAATTCAAGATCATAATATAATTTCACAGGGATTTTTTGATGTTTTTTAAGCTTCTCTGTATTAAACTCATCGTTATAATACCAGTTGCTTTGAACTACTGATTTGGGCATTTTTCTAAAGAATAGTTCAGGATGTTGCCAGGCATAATCGGACCATATCCACGGACGCACACCATTTTTTTCAACTTCTTCAACATAAAAATAGAAATCGTCCCACCAAAGGTCTTTTTGGCGTATTACAGCATAATCGTAGTTCTTTTGGGCTGAAGCAGTTTCTTCGTCCATGCCCAGGTGGAAGAAACGCGGTTTATCAAAAAGGTCAGAAACTTCGTTGATCAAGTCTCGGCAAACACCATAATAAATATCGGTTGAGACCATTCTTGAATATTGCTTTAACCATACATCATGGGTAGTTGCAAAATTGAGTTTTGGAATTGGTTCTATCCCCAGTTTGCGCAATCTGGTTAATTCAGATTTTAATTTCCCAGGGAACCATGCATTTATAACAGCAATCTCAGGGTGGCTATCATATTTGATAGCATCTCCAAGATCGATAACCACCATATTTATACCGGCTTCTACCATTCCTTTAATAATAACATCCCAGGTGTTCTCATCGAAACTAAGGGAAGACCTGTAGCCACGCCATCCTCGCGCTTCGTTTTTACATTCAGTCCAGGTGAAGTTTTCATCCTGATATTTTAAGGGTATATTATCATGCCACAGATTATAACTAAGGTGGATTAGGTTTGCCCAGATCATTTCCTGACCGGGCTTTTGTTGTGGGTATAGAGATAGTGGTATTAAACTAGCAGCACTGGCTCCTGCCACATGTTTTATAAATTTCCTTCGACTCTGCATTATTAATAAATTTACTAATTTTTAAGGCATTGTGCTGTTTTAAGTAGCAAATACCTGATTATCTGACCGATCACATCTATGACTGAAAAAACAAAATTCTATATTGCTTTTACAGCATTCCTGTAAATTTCTCGAATTCGACCATTAGATTCTGCAACCTGTTTTTGTGCTAAATTATAGTTATTATAAACCTCCATTAATCGATCAGCAATTTGTATACCTACTGTTTCCATTATTTCGAAAGTCGAATCATCGTATTCCAAATCATAATACATTTGCCCCTTGATGGTATCTTCAGGCTGACGTAAATAAAAAGCCGGAGTTCCATTTGCGAGTGCAATAATTGGAGAATGACATTCAAAGCTTAAAATAGTATGCGCACTCTGATAAATAGATGCCGCTTCATCGGGAAGCCAGTACCCTCTTTTTATAACGTATGACTTTACATCATCAGGAAGTGGGTCAATCAGCAACTCATCCATAATATCAACCTGATAAGTCATTTCAGGACAAACCAAAACCTTATTGCCTGTTTCCCGCACCCACCTAACCATTGCTTCACGAAGTTTGGCATGGTCCATTTCTTTGTATTTCAGGTTGGTTTCTTCTACCATTTTTATTTTTTCCGCACTCCATCCTGCCTTATTAGGACGAAAAGTGTGATAAGGAGTATATCTGAGCCGAGGAATGGCACAAATAAACTTCTTTTCTTCCAATCCGTTTTTAATCAGGAAAGTCTCTGCTTTCTGATCATCGTGGATATTCATAAAGAAGGTGGCGTCAGGGGCAAAAGAAATATGTGTTCCGGTAATCCCGGCTTTTGCTAATACCTCAATTGATTTTGTTTCACGCGTGTAAATGAACGAGGCTTTGTGAAGTAATTCCTTCAAGCTATTGCTTACCGACTGGATGGTTACACCAAATATCCCAAAGGGTTTTTCGGTAGCTTTCATCCATGCTTCGAGATTGGATTGGCCTACCACTGATGGCCCTGATCCATGAACCATGACATCGGCATGGATAAATGCATCCAATACATCCTGGCTATTAACATTTTTTTCCGAATCCACGCTCCCATAAATCACTTTAACTTTTGGAAAGTTATTTTTTAGTAATTGTTTAACTGCTTCAGTTGCATTACTTTTTTTCCAGAGAATGATTTTGGCTTTTGGGAGAAATGTTTCCAACACATTCAAAAGTCCGGGAGTGTGGGCTATATCCCCAATATTCACATCCTGCCAGCCAGAAACCACCAGTAGTGTTTTACCTTCTCCGTTGCTGTTAATTTTACCCGACTTGGTACATGCCAAAAGTATATTGCTGCAAAACAGACCAGCTATTCCCAAACCTATTTTTTGTAAGAGTTCTCTTCTATTCATTTTTATAATTGAGTAAAAATCGGGAGACAAGCTCCCGATTAATTATTCTTAAGTTGTTATCTGTTAATTAAGCTCCAGGATAACCAGGATTTTGTTCAAACGTTGCACCTGTATTAGCATCAATTACCTTCTGTGGAATTGGCCAATATTTATTGAATTCCTGAATCGTTGCACCAGATGACACACCTCCCGGAACAGAAGGTATTGAATTATACGTGCGAACACGGTCAACCAAACGCCCCATTCTGATCAAAGTGCGCAGCCTTGGTTCTTCAACGATTAATTCCCGGACACGTTCATCTAAGATAAAATCCTCAGTTACGTCAGAACTGGAAATCAGAACCGCATTTGCCCTTGCCCGAACAACATTTATATCTGCTGCCGCTAAATCCAAGTTTCCTTTTCTAAAATAAGCTTCAGCCCTTAACAGATAGGTTTCGGCAACTCGCATTCTGCTAAAATCCTTTGAGGTATTTCCACTCGTGTTTCTATCATTGAAAGGTGATCCTTCAATTTTACGGAAATATGGATAATATTGGCGCAAGGTATCAAGCACATTGCTGCTAAATGTTCCATCTTCTTTAATGATCGTTAATTGACCATTGTTCATTCCGGTCTTTATTGGCTTGCCAAAATATTCCGGGTCAGCTGCATTGTTGTAGTAATAAGTACGCCTAATGTTAAAACTGGAATTTCTCATATCGTTTGGATCCAAACTCCAAACATCGTATTTTGCATAGTTTGTTGGTGAATTTACACCAATTCCTCTGCCTAAACTATCACATGCAAGATTGGCATATCCATTTGGCGATTTTATTTTATCATATTCCGGTGCCCAATAACGGACACTGTTATTTGCCGAATAGCCAATAGAACCACCCGGGGTATACGATTCAAATTGCCAGGCCCATAGAACTTCCTTATTTCCTTCAGACTTATTAATTTGACCATCTGCAAAAATATCTGAAAATACATCGCCTGGTTTTGAACTGGCTGGGCCAAACCGCTCAGTCATAATTTGGTAATCGCCTGCTTCTTTGTTGATGACTTTGCTGGCTGCATTAACTGACTTGTCATAAAAGCTGACATCACCTGTTTCCATTCCCAAAGAAATATACACTTCGCATAATAAATGGAAAGCAGCAGCCCTTGGTATTCTTCCATCTTCGACTTCTATAAGCAAAATCTGAGAGGCTTCTTCTAGATCATTAGCAGTAAATTGTAAAACTTCCTCTCTTGAATTTCGAATAAAATCAAACTTTGGTTCTGTCAACCGTTCTGAAACGATTGGCACACCGCCATAAATGTTTGCCAAAAAATTATAGGAATATGCCCTGAAGAACAATGCCTGTCCCTTAATATTGCCTCTTGATTCATCTGAGATATCCAGATCAGGATCATCAATATTTTCAAGAATAGTATTAGCTCTGACAATCATTTGCTTGTAGGCCCAGTCCCAATAGACTATCGTAGCGCCTAAGCTAGAATTTAATAAGCTATAATCTTTATTTCCACGTGAATCATTCCTTCCCCATTGGGTAAGATCAGTAGCGACCGTCATATATTCAAAATTAGTTGAAGCAATCGTATGCTCATTACGTGCGCCTTCATATAAAGCGATTACTGCTGCATCATACCCGGATTCATTGGTCAAAAGATTTTCAGGACTAAACTGATCTAGTGGAACTTCGTCCAGATAACTATGACTGCAAGAAGATATGATTAAAAAAGCAGTAAGTATTAATATAATGTTTATTTTAATTTTCATATTATCAATTTTTATAGTGAAATTTTAAGACCGATCGTATATGATTTAAGCAGAGGTCCATTATTACCGGCATCTCTTCCTTGCAAGGCAAATTCAGGATCCCAACCTTCCCACTTGGTCCATGTGATCAAGTTCTTTCCACTGGCATAAACTTGCAAAGCACCAATACCAATTCTTTTTACCATTGAAGCAGGAAAACTATATGCTAATGAAACATCCTGCAACCTCACAAAGCTTCTATCTTGATAAAATCCATAGCCAAGAGGGTTTTTGTAATCAATTCTTGCAGCAGTGTTAATTTTATTTTCCGGAGTCCAATAAGGAACGTCCAAAAAATTCACCTGATCCGCAAAATTAGTACCAGGGTTTATTGAAGATATGGGACTTTCTCCACCTTGCCATGTATTAAAAGTAATGGAAAGGCTAAAATTTTTATATTTAAAAATATTTGTAACAGCAGCAAGAAAATCAGGCTCATCATTACTTATTACAGTTCGGTCGTCAGGTGTAATTTGTCCATCAGGAGTACCTTCAGGACCACTGATATCTTTAAACCGTATATCTCCGGGTTTTGCGCCAGGAATTAGAGAAAGATCATCTCCCTCCTGATAAATACCATCAAAAGTGTAATCATAGTTTGAGCCTAAGGGTTCACCTATAAACCACTTACTTGCAATATCGTCATCTTCTACACCATCTGCGTCCAAATCCCTGCCGGTAAGTTTTATAATCTTATTTCTATTGAAGGAAAAAGCGATTCGGGTATCCCATTCAAAATCATTGTTTTTGATCGTTGTTGTTTGCAAATCTATTTCGAGCCCGGTGTTTTTCGTTTTCCCAATATTTCTCAAGTAAGTTTCAAAACCATTGGTATTAGGTATCGTCTGTTCCAACAACAGATCAAAGGTATTACTGGTGTAAAAATTGATTGAAGTAACAATTCGGTTTTTGAACATTCGTAAATCCGTTCCAATATTAAGGCTTTCTGTCGTTTCCCATCCTAAATTTGGATTTGCAAATGAACTTATATTTAGGCCCACCGCTGTGCTTCCGCCATCGCCGAAAACATAATTATTTTGTTCAACATTACTTAACGATGAATATGCATTAACTCCCCGGTTACCATTTCTTCCCCATGAGACTCTTAATTTTAAGAAATCAATGTAATCTGCACTTGCAAGGAAATCTTCTTCTGAAACATTCCAACTTATTGCAGCAGCAGGAAAAATTCCATATTTTTTACCTGCCCCAAAAGCGGAATATCCGTCCCTTCGTAAACTAAGGGTCAGGTAATATTTACCAGAATAAGCATACCCAATCCTTGCCATGCTCGAATTTTGTTTGTTTGCCGAAGCATTCGTTCCAATATTAAAGCTTTCACCTATTTCCAGGGAATTATATCCTAACGCATCATTGAAAATATTTTTACTTGATAAATCTCCGCTCTGACTTTCAAATTCATAGATACCATACAACAGTGTTAAATCAACTATATGCTTGTCTTTAAATGTTTGATTATACTTTACGATATGCTCTAAAGTAAAATTTTGATTCTCGCCATAATGTTTTGATCCTGACCCAAGTCTGTTTAATGGCTCATAAGCAGGACTATAACTAAATACTTTAGAATCCGTTCGTGTATAACCCGCGTTTAGCTTATAAGATATCCCTTTCCAAATATCCACATCAATATAGCCATTTGTAAATAAGACATTTGTTATCGACTTCCTATCATCTAGAATAGTGCTTAGAAGTGGATTTGCAACCATTCCATTGTCCATTGGTAGGGGTCTTGGTGAAACTCCATCTTCAAGAAAAAGGCTTGCATAAGGACTTAAGTAAGTCGTATTATAAAGACTAGCACGAACCCCGGAATTGTCTCTTGAGGAGTACCCGGAATTAATACCAACTTTTAACCAGTCAGTCGCATCTACTCCAACATTTAACCGGCTGGACAACCGGCTGAAATTATCACCCTCAACCGGGGAACTTGCATCAGAATATGATCCTGAGAAGAAATAATTTACTTTATCACATTTACCGGAAGCACTTAGTTCGTAATTGGACATTGGAGCAAATTGTCTAATCTCCTCGAAAGGATCTATCGTCCGCCCAGCAGCAATATTTACCAACTCTATCGGACTAAACGGGGTTGGTCCAGCAGCAGCTATATAATCTTCCCGAACAGCCAAATATTCTTCAGCATTCAAATAATCAGGGATATGCGCATAATCGGAGAATCCAGTATAAGCATTAAAGCTAATCCGGGGTTTTCCTTCTTTTCCTTTTTTAGTAGTTATCTCAATAACACCATTGGCTGCCAAAGAGCCATATATCGCAGCAGAACTTGCATCTTTCAAAATGTCAATTGATTCAATATCGCCCGGATTTATATCAGATAAATTTCCGCCAGCATAGATGATCCCATCCAAAACGATCAATGGATTATTCTCTGCTGAAATTGAATTTTGTCCACGAATCATAATGGTACCACTAGAACCGGGCCTACCATTGTCGCTTACCTGAACTCCTGCTGTTGTTCCCCGTAATATTTGGGCTGCATTAGTATTCGGCTGCATTCGGCTTTCTTCAATATTTACGCGACTTACAGCTCCAGTCAAATCTTTTTTCTTCGATGTTCCATAGCCGATGGCCACTACTTCTTCAATACCAATAGCATCTTCTCTCAAAACCACATTGATTGAAGTTTTACCTGCAACTGGAATTTCCTGAGTTTTCATACCTACAAAAGAGAAAGCAAGTATTGCATCACCCTGAACATTTGAAAGTGAATAATTCCCGTCGGCATCGGTAATTGTTCCCTTGGTAGTTCCTTTAATTACTACTGTAACGCCGGGTAGAGATAAATCCGAGGAATCGGTGACTTTACCAGTGATAGATTTTGATTGTTGGGAAATAATTGGGGGTTTTGTTGGTGATAAGATAATTTGCCTGTCAATAATTGAATAGTTAACTTCTTCACCTATAAAAAGCTGATTTAACACTTCTTTTATTTCGGCATCCTGGATATCGACAGAATAGTTTTTGTCAACATCAATTTCATTCCGGTTGTATGCAAAACGGTATTTTGAATCGTTTTCAATTTGTATAATGATATTCTCCAACTTCATTTTTTCTACAGAAATTGAGATCTTTGAATTCTGTGTATACGAATCAAATGCAAAAGATTGCA
>CAXXYG010000028.1:0-43315 GCA_963666575.2 Prolixibacteraceae bacterium | reverse complement strand
AACAATTTCTTTTTCGGCAAGTTGTTCAAGGGCCATTTCAACCATACTTACTGCACCTTCAACAATTTTAAAACGGGCAGCAACTATTGCTGTAGCTTGTTGGCGTTTGAGCATTGCCTGAGCTATTTCCTGAGCATAGGCAATGTGGTTTATACGAGCTTCAATTACATGAATACCTGCAATTTCAAGGCGCTCAACAATCTCTTTTTCCAACATATCATTTACTTCTTCGCCTCCGTCACGCAACGTAATTTTTGCCTTTTCATCTTCAATATTATCGTACGCATAAAGGCCAGCCAATTTTCGCAAAGCCGCTTCACTTTGAACAACCACAAAATGCTCAAATTCATTAACTCCAAAAGCTGCTTTATAGGTATCTTCCACTTTCCATACCAAAACGAGTCCGATCATTATCGGATTTCCAAGCTTGTCATTTACTTTAATGGTTTCGCTGTCGAAATTACGGGCACGCAATGAAATTTTCTTTTTTGAAAAAAACGGATTTGTCCAGAAAAAACCATTTGTTTTTATGGTGCCCTTATAAGCGCCAAATAGAACCAACACACAACTTTGGTTGGGGTCAACCACAGTAAATCCAATAGATATTAATACAAATACAGGAATTAATACTATTGCAGGAATAATCATTCCGCGCATAAAACCCAATACAATAAATATAATAAGGAACAATTCAATAAAAACGTAAAGATAACCTGAGGTTGGTGAAAATTGTTTTTCCATAATATTAAAGTTTAATTGTTTTGATATCATTTTAATATCACAAATCTAGAATATATTTTTATAAAAACAAAATTTCAGGCAAAAAAAATACCCCGAAGATTTTACCTTCGGGGTACTTACTGAACAAAAGGAACAGACTAATTTAAAATCATTTCGATATAACCCGTTAATTTTGATTCTTCCACGTCGTATGAACGAGCAAAATTTAGTACATTTTTAACTGACATTTCCGATGGTTCAATACTATCGATGTTTATGTCAACTATTAATTCTTCAAAACACGCATCCAAATTATCACCTGAAGTGTTTTCTGGTATTATGTTGTAAGAATTAAACAAATAAGTTAGAGTAGAGCTTTTCATCATAGGCCTTCAATATTTTTTATTTTAGTTAAAAACGTTGGCCTATGAAAAATATTGTTTTACAAGTTATTAATTTTTAGTTAGTACCAGTTTTTTCTCATCAATCACTTTCCGAAGGTTGATCAAAGCATAACGCATGCGCCCCAGGGCTGTGTTAATGCTTACACCTGTTTGCTCCGAAATTTCTTTAAAACTTAATCCCAAATAATGCCTCATATGAATCACTTGTTGCTGGTCTTCGGGCAACTCTTTAATTAATTCCTTCACATCCGACAATATTTGTTCGGTCACAATCTGGTCCTCAATATTATCCTCAGAGAATTTTTGGGAATTAAATATATCAACTTCAGAACTGTCGTTTGAAATAGTTCCTTTCAATTTTACTTTCCTAAAATGGTCGATAATAAGGTTATGGGCAATTCGTAAAACCCAGGAAACAAACTTCCCATTTTCAACGTATTTCCCTCTTTTTAACGAACGGATCACTTTAATAAAAGTATCCTGAAAAATATCTTCGGCTAATTCCTGATTTTTTACAATCAATAAAATATAGGAATACACCCGATTTTTGTGACGATTAATAAGAATTTCCAGTGAATTCTGATTGCCTTCAATGAATTGTTGAACGAGTTCAAAATCGCTCAAAGTCTCTGTTTTGAACATCTCTTTCTATTTAGTTTTCTGTAAACAAAAAGTAGAATGTATCTATAGGCAATCGTGTTTAATGATGAATAATTTATAACTTCTATTTGCGAAAATGCAGCTTTTTATTGTAAAATACAAATAAACCACTACATTTTTCCTTTTAAAGAAAAAGATTTCTAACAACATTCTTGATTATCATTTTGTTGCTAAATAATTAAAACCGCCTTTTTTCGCCAGCTATAAATGACTATTTTTGTAAAAATTTCAGAAAAACAGATAAATGCCAACAAATAAAATTTCAAACTTTATTGAAATTAAGGGTGCCCGGGTGCACAACCTCAAAAATATCGACCTCAAAATTCCACGTAACCAATTTATTGTAATAACGGGTGTTTCAGGCTCAGGTAAATCATCGTTAGCCTTCGATACTGTATTTGCTGAAGGGCAACGCCGGTATGTCGAAAGTTTATCGTCGTATGCCAGGCAATTCCTTGGCCGGATAAATAAACCTGAAGTCGATTTTATAAAAGGAATTCCACCCGCTATTGCCATCGAACAAAAAGTAAATACACGGAATCCGCGCTCTACTGTTGGAACTTCGACCGAGATTTACGACTATATGAAATTGTTGTACGCCCGTATTGGCAAAACTATTTCGCCAATCTCGAATGTTGAAGTGACAAAAAACGATGTGACCGATGTGGTTAATTTTTTACTTTCTTTTCCAGAAGGGACTAAATGTATGATTTTGTCTCCTCTTCAAACAAAAAATGGAAGGTCGGTTGCTGAAGAAGCAGAATTGTTACTACAGCAAGGTTTTACCCGGCTTGAGTCGGACAACGAAATAAAACAAATTGACGAACTTCTGAAAAATAAATCAGAAACTATTTGTTCCGAAAACTGTAATATTGTTGTCGACCGGATTTCAATTTCGAATGACGATGACACCCAAAGCCGAATGGCTGACTCCATACAAACCGCTTTTTTTGAAGGGCACGACGAATGTATTGTAAAATTATTTGAAGACAAAGGAGTTACGGCCAAATCGTTTTCGAACAAGTTTGAAGCCGATGGAATCACTTTTGAGGAACCAACAATTCACACATTCAGTTTTAACAATCCGGTTGGTGCCTGCCCTGCCTGCGAAGGATACGGCAAAGTAATTGGCATTGACGAAGACCTTGTGATTCCAAATAAATCATTGTCGGTTTATCAGGATTGTATTGCCTGCTGGCGCGGCGAAAAAATGGGCGAATGGAAAAACAAATTAATATACAGTGCCGAAAAATTTGATTTCCCTATTCATAAACCTTTTTATGAATTAAATGATGAACAACGCCACTTATTGTGGACAGGCAATAAACACTTTAAAGGGCTTAACCGCTTTTTTAAGCACCTCGAAGAAAAAAGTTATAAAATACAGTACCGCGTGATGTTGTCGCGTTACCGGGGGAAAACTACCTGCCCCGATTGCCGTGGAAGCAGGCTCAAAAAAGAAGCAGGTTATATAAAAGTTGGCGGAAAATCCATTCAGGAATTAGTGTTGCTACCGGTGGCAGAAATAAAGAAATTTTTTATCTGCTTAAAACTATCGGAACACGATAAAACAATTGCCAAACGAATTTTACTTGAAATTAACAACCGCCTCGACTTTTTATATGATGTAGGCCTGGGTTACCTCACCCTCAACCGCTTATCATCATCACTATCGGGTGGAGAATCACAACGTATAAACCTGGCAACTTCATTGGGAAGTAGTTTGGTTGGTTCCATTTATATTTTGGATGAGCCAAGTATTGGGCTGCATAGCCGCGATACAGAAAGGCTGATTTCGGTATTAAAAAAACTTCAAAAACTGGGCAACACTGTTTTGGTAGTTGAGCACGACGAAGACATTATGCGTGCTGCCCATCAGGTAATTGATATTGGGCCCAAAGCGGGTATCCATGGTGGAGAATTGATATTTCAGGGTACAACAGCCCAGATGAAAAATAATACTGACAGCCTCACAGCCAAATACCTGTTGGGTGAAGAAATTATCCCAATTCCTGAAAATCGGCGCAAATGGGCAAACAACATAAAGATTGTTGGTGCCCGCGAAAACAACCTTAAAAACTTAACGGTTAAAATCCCGTTAAATGCTCTCACAGTGGTTACTGGCGTAAGTGGTTCCGGGAAATCATCATTAATAGGCAAAATTCTGCACCCGGCTATGACCAAATTATTTGAGGGGTATGGCGAACGTACCGGCCAGCACGATGCGATTTTGGGCGATTTTAAACAACTTTTTGCTGTAGAATTTGTGGATCAGAATCCCATAGGGAAGTCGTCGCGTTCAAATCCGGTAACATACTTAAAAGCATACGACGAAATCCGTAAACTTTATTCGGAACAACAAGCTTCAAAATACATGGGCTTAAAACCATCGCACTTTTCGTTTAATGTGGATGGTGGCCGTTGCGACGAATGCCAGGGCGAAGGGACCATAAAAGTAGAAATGCAGTTCCTTGCCGACGTTTACCTGCTTTGCGAAAGTTGTGGCGGCAAACGGTTTAAAGAAGATATTCTGGATATTAAATACAACGATAAAAACATCGACGATATTTTAAACCTTACGGTTAATCAAGCCATTGAGTTTTTTGCTCAGGGGAAATCATCCATCGAAAAGAAAATAAAAAAACGTTTACAGCCTTTACAGGATGTTGGATTGGGTTATGTAAAACTGGGGCAATCGTCAAGCACCCTTTCGGGTGGTGAAAGCCAGCGTGTTAAACTGGCATCGTTCCTGGCAAAAGAGAAGGATAGCCCTACCCTGTTTATTTTTGATGAACCAACCACTGGCCTTCATTTCCACGATATCCGTAAATTATTGGATTCTATCAATGCGTTGATTTCACGTGGGCATACCATCGTTATTATTGAGCACAACCTTGAAATTATTAAATCGGCCGACTGGGTGATTGACCTGGGCCCCGAAGGTGGCGATAAAGGCGGGAACATTGTGTTTGAAGGTGTGCCTGAGGATTTAGTAAAAGTAAAAGGTTCGTATACAGGGGAAGCACTGAAGGGGAAATTAAACAATTAGGATAAAACAATACCAACTTTGTTGTATTGTATTTATTCAGGATGTTTTGATTTTTGATTTTATGCTACTTGTACAGTAAAATTTTCACGCTAAGAACGCTAAGTAAATAAAAATATGCTCTTTGCGTATTTTGCGATTTTTTTGTGCTCTTTGCGTGAACCAGTCTATATTGCTTACAGTTAGTATTTTACATACTTCAAACAGACTAAACTATCCTTGTTTTAATCCTTCTCTCTAAATTCCTGAGCCACATAGGTCTTAAAGTAGGTACAAAGGGCACTTAAGAGAGAATTTTTTTTCCATATTCGACTCTTATTCAATTTATTATTATTCCACAACTTTTTATCATAATTGTAATTAAGGTACAATTTTTGTAGTTTTAATTGTCCATATATAG
This sequence comes from Prolixibacteraceae bacterium, assembly GCA_963666575.2. Classification (GTDB taxonomy): domain Bacteria; phylum Bacteroidota; class Bacteroidia; order Bacteroidales; family Prolixibacteraceae; genus JABMQB01. The sequence continues at coordinate 38,085 of CAXXYG010000028.1, read as the reverse complement.
ATTCTGATTATATTAATATACAAAAGAAAATATGCCACAAAAGCACCAAAACACAAAAGGCCACAAAAAAATAAAGCAATATTAGTTTAGTGTTTTAGTAGCAAAAAAAAGAAAAATCTATGAAAGATAACTTCACACTCCTTTTAATAATTTCTCTTTTTTATGTTAGTTGTACAAAATCAAATGATTTAGTGGTTTTGGATTTTGAAAAAGCCATAGAGCAAAAAAAGAAAATAAGCATCGAAAATTATGTAACCAATTCGAAATTTATTGCACTACAAACAGATTTAATGTGTCCGGTTAGTGGAATTGAAAAAATAGTAACCACTGAAACTAATTTTTTTATACTCGATTCAGAGAACATCCTTTATATGTTTAAAAGAAATGGAGATTTTGTCCGTTCCATAGGGACAAAAGGAAGAGGCCCTAAGGAATATACAAATCTTTCGGATTTTTCTGTTGACGCTATTAAGCAAATCATGTATCTGAATGTAACTAAGAGTATTCAGGTATTTGATTTTGACGGGAAGTATCTTCGGGAAATTGATAATTATGGATCATCTCAGTTTATTGTTAATTCAGATAAAATAATTGCGGCTATGCCTGATGCTCCGGCAAAAACTTCTTCGAAGGATGCTATTGTGGTTTTGGATGAATTGGGAAATATTGAAAAAAAAATTACAACCAGCCATGTTCGGGAAAGTGGATTTAAATTTGAATTTAGTTTGTTATATGAATCTAACGATCATATTTTTTATAAAGAAAAATTGGGCGATACACTTTTTTCGATTGATAAATTTTTGAATAGAACTCCTTCAAAAGTTTTTAATCTGGGAAAGTATAAAATCCCAAAAAATAGTTACGATTATCAATTTATTGAATCGAGTGATAAATATTACCGTTTTGTAGATGTTTATGATCCGCTCCCTTTTACAATCTTTAAAATTCAAAATGGAATAATTGGAGCCATCCATTACATATTTTGGGATAAAAAAACAGATTTATTAGAAATGATCGAAAAAAATGAAGAGTATGGATTGTTTCTTGACAATGAATACTCTATCCCTATTATTCCTATTTCGGTATATAAAAATCATTTAATAGGTTATATCTATTCATTTAATTTTCTGAAAACTAAAGACAAACAAAACATTCAAGGAAATAATAGAATAATAAACAATAACATTACAATAAATAGCAATCCTATACTTATTGATATTCAATTAAAGAAGTAACAAAGCCCTAAAAGACAAGTTGAACTAATCTTCTTATCAGCACTGTAATAAAAACGATTATCGGAACAATTACAATAAACCCGGTATAACCTAACCACACGTACATTAAAGTACTGTTTGTAAAAATAAATGCCCAATTTCCTGATAAAAAATATGAAAAAACACCCCAAATAATTGCCAGAAAAATAACTAATTGTATCGTTTTTCTACTTTTTCTATTAAATGAATCCGTATCCTTTTGGGGAATTAGTAAATAGAAAAAAAGAGGCATTAAAATGAGTGTTATCCACGAAACCAGCGTTCCCAAAGGAAAAGAATCCATCAATTTAATGCCTAATAATTCCGGGTAAAAAAACAGGCAAAATAAACCCACCAACAGGAATAAAAAAGTCAGGAATATTCTGATACGAATTAATATCATTTTAAACTTTTCCATTCTGTATTTCAAGTAAATTAAGTTTTTTCCATTCACGCAGCAATAAAAATAAAACTGCCGCAGCCGAAAGGGCATCGGCTAACGGGTAGGCCAACCAAATGCCATCGATACCCCAAATTGCCGGCAAAATAATCAACAACGGAATTAATCCAATCACCTGGCGGAATAACGTAGAAAACATGGCAATTTTAGCTTTTCCAATGGCCTGAAAAAAGTGCGATGCTACTACCTGGAAACCTATTAATGGCCACGCCAAAATTACTAATCGTAATCCATTCACCGAAATATCATACAACACTTTACTATCGCTGTTAAACAGCTTAACAATCAAACCCGGCATGGCTTCAATAAGGATAAAAGCCCCGGTTGCAATCAGAGTGGCCGAAATTATGGCAATCTTTACTGTTTCTTTAACTCTTCCTATTGATTTGGCTCCAAAGTTAAACCCAATTATAGGCTGTGCTGCCATATTTACAGCCACTATAGCCATAATTACCAGTGTCATGACTGAATTGATTATTCCCATGGCTCCCACCGCTAAATCGCCGCCAAAAAGGATGAGTTTTTTATTCAGTAACCCCTGCACAAAACTGCTGGCAATTTGCATGGCAAAAGGTGCCATACCAAGGGCAATAATTTCTTTGGAGATTGGAATATCGAGGCTGATATACTTTTTCTGAAGTTTGATTACTGAACGTTTCCCCCTGAAATGAAAAAGCACCCAAACCATTAAAACAAACATGGATATAATAGTTGCATAAGCCGCTCCTTTCACACCCATATCGAGCCAAAAAATAAAAATTGGATCAAGAATCAGATTTACACCGGCACTTAAAATCATGGAGACCATAGCGATTTTAGCATTTCCTTCGGAGCGGATAACATTGTTTAGCGAAAAACCAATGATCATAAATGGCATTCCCGCAATAATAATATTGAGGTAGTCGTTAGCGTATTGAAATGTTTCTTCGGTAGAACCAAACGATCGGAGGATAGGAACTTTTAACACATAAATAATTACCATTACAAGTACCGAAACAGCCAACATTAGTGCAAAACCTGTACCCAATGTTTTTTCGGCACCATCAAACTCCTTTTTCCCCAGGTTAATCGAAACCAACACACCTGTACCGGTTCCTATCAACATACCAAAACCCATCATAATTAGCATCACAGGAAATATGACGGAAATTCCTGAAAGTGCTTCAGCGCTCACTCCCTGTCCAATAAATATGCGGTCGACAATATTATAGAGAGCATTAACAAATACACCTACAAATGCCGGAATAAAATATTTAAACATCAGTTTCCCAACCTTTGCTTCGCCTAATTCACGGATTTTATCCATCTTTTTTAATTGTGAGGAACAAAAGTATCGAATAAATTGAAGAATTTAGTTTGGATTATGATTTTGACAGTTATTAATATAAATTTGCCGCAAAATTGATAGCATGGAACTCATAAAATTAAATAAAACTATAATTGACAATCTTCAATCGGACGACGAACACAATAATATTTCAGGGATTATACAACTGAGAAATAAAGGAAAAGCAGAGTACATTCCTTATGTGATCAGAATGTACCAACAAACTACAAACGAAGAAGTTAAAAAACAAACCTTTTTATTTCTTTCAGAATTAAAAGACAATAAATGTGTCCCTTTTATTATGGAGGCAATTAAAGGTGAAGCAGATAAAAAAATAAAAAAACAGCTCATTGAAATTTGCTGGCAGAATGGACTTGACTATTCTGAATACTTAAAATTATTCATCGATATAATCATTAAGGAAGATGAATTAATTGGTTTTGAAGCATTTACAGTGATCGAAAATTTAGAATTTTTACCAGGAAAATCAACTATAGAACCTTTAATTACTTATATAAAAAACAACTTATCAGGATTGAGTACAAATCAGCAATATTTTCTAAACGAGGCGATTAAAATGTTACATTAAATGACTATTTTCGGGCCTTTCTAATAAAACCAACTAATTTGTCCATGGGGAGGAGGGTCTTATTTGTTATTTTTATGTTAATGAATTTTTTTAATTCATTTGGCCAAGACCCTGAATTTTCACAATTTTATGCCAATCCATTATTCCTGAATCCCGGATTTACTGGTACAACTGAATTACCACGAACAACTTTAAACTACCGCAACCAATGGCCTCAAAAGGGGCAGACTTATACTACTTATTCTGTTTCGTACGATAAATTCCTGAAAAAAGTCAATGGAGGTGTGGGATTTCAACTCATTCACGACCGCGAATTAAATAATGTTATAAATTCAAACAGTGCCAGCTTTTTTTATTCATACCACATCAAATTGAGCGAATGGACTTTTATGACAGCAGGACTTCAAGCTGGTTTAGTTTATAAACAATTTGACCCCACAAACCTGGTTTTCCCATCGATGATTAATCAGCTAAATGGTAACATTTATGGGCCTCTTCCGGCCGGGCTTGAGCGGGAAAGTAAAATTTACCCCGATTTTGGAGTGGGTGTTGTTGGCCAATCGAACGATGTATATTGGGGAGTAAGCATTAACCACCTCACCAAACCCAACGAATCGATTCTCCCTGGTGACCAAAAAGGCTCCTTGCCAAGGAAAATTACAGTAAACCTTGGAGCCCGGACACATAAATTACACCGGGGACTTTTATCGCGCGAGTTTACTTTATCGCCCAACATTATTTACCAGCAACAGGGAAGTTTTAAACAACTGAACCTGGGTATGTACATGATTGAAAAATCGGTGATGTTTGGAGCCTGGTTCCGCAATAATATTTCGGCCAGGCCCGATGCACTGATTGGTATGGTAGGTTTTGCCAAAACCAATTTTAAAATTGGTTACAGTTTCGACTATACTCTTTCAAAATTATCGAACTACAGCTATGGCTCACACGAAATTTCGCTGGTATTTTTTATGGGCAAAAAAGCGGAAGTTGGTCCGCGGCAGATTTTGCAGATTCCGGCAATTTAATTCGTTAGTGAGCGGGTGACTCGAAGTCACCCGCTCACTAAAAAATCCTAAAACAACAACGTAACCGCCCCTTGTTGTTTGTGGTGTTTCCCAATAAAATCGTTGTATTGGATCACCCACATATAAACACCGGCAGGAGCAAAATTACCGTCTTTCATTTTTCCATCCCAACCAATTTGAGGGGTTGTGGTTGCAAAAATTATTTCTCCCCAGCGGTTAAAAATTTCCAACAAATAACCTTCTTCCACAACACCTTTGGCATAAATCCTGAATTCACGGTCTTCTTCCAATTGACTATTTGGCGAAAACGCATTTGGTGGAAACAATTTATCAAAGGCAATGGCTACTCGGTGGTTGACCGTATCAAAACATCCAAAATTATTGAAAGAGGTTAATAGCACATCGTAAAAACCCATATCGGGGAAAGAATGTGATGGATCCAATTCTTCTGAAAAAGTTAAATCGTCGAAATCCCAGTTATAAAATTCAGCACCTTCACTCTGATTATCGAATTGAATTAATGGATTACTAATCAACGCCACTTCAGGGGTGGCAGTAAATGCCGCATTAGGAACAGGATACACAAAAATAGAATCGGGAAAAACAAGGGTGTCTTTGCAACCAGTTAAGGTGGAAGAAGAATATACATCAAAAACATTTTTAAAACCGGGCTCACTGTATGTGTGATCTACTTCTGTGCCACTTCCTGAGTGCCCACCGCCAAAGTTCCATGTATAAGTTACCTGATCTATCCCATCGATTGGAAAAACAGACATTGCCAAATCAAGTGGTGGACAACCCTGGAACGTATCAATTGCCACCTGAAATTCAGGTTTCCGTTTAAAATTCTTAACAACTTTTTGTGTGGTTTTACACCCAAATAATGAAGTAACCGACAATCCAATTTCGGCTTGTGGTTTTGAAGTCAAATAAATAGTAAATGGGCCTGGAGTTATTCCAGGATTTTCATAATCAAACGGTTCAAAATGTTCAAATTCCCATAAAAATGTGTCTTTCTCAGTTGCTGAACCAACAAAACTCACCAACGTCCCTGAATCGTAACACTTCGTTTCATCAATATCAAAATCGATAGCAGGAATAGGATGTACAGTCACTGCATCTTCAATAATACCCGTATTTTCACACCCTTCATCTGAAACAATTCTTAACGAAACATCAAATGTTTTATCATCAACAGTACTGTTGGTATACAAATGAGATGGTTTATCCAAAGTTGAATTTCCACCATCACCAAATATCCAAAAAAAGCTTTCAACTGACTCAGAAGCGGAATAATCAAATTCAACTTCGTGAGGTGTGCAGGCTTCAGGGTTTATAGTCCAAAAATCAAGAATAGGAGTGACAGTAACCGGTAATTTAAATGAATCGACACAGCCTTGCTCGTTTATTTTTAAACCTACCGTGCGGTTTCGCAAACCAAACCCAAGAGGTATAACCATTGTATCAACATTAATCCCTGAAAAATACAACGAGTCGGTTGAGTACCAATCGAACAAGGCATCTTCTACTTTTAAGCCGGTATAATACAAACGTAAATTGTACCCTTCACATTCAGCTTCATCGATTTGGAACTGTGCAGTTGGTTGATTATGGAATTCAATGTTTATGGTGTCCTTAAAACGACACTGGTACTGGTCTTCCAAACTAAATTCAAAACCGTATTTTCCATAATCGGAAACCGAAATGTAGGGAGATTTTGTATCAGCATTTGCAATAATTACTCCCGGTTCGAAAGACGATACAATGGTTTGAACGTTTTCTTTTTCGAAGGTGATATTTAGTTTTTGATGTTTTGATCCACAGACCAGTGTATCAAGGTCCTCAAAATTAATTTCAGGAATAATACTCCATTTTAACTGTGTACTATCGGTATTCGAACAATTAAATTCGTTAGTAAGTTGAACCGAATACCAATCTTCGTCAGAAACAGTGATGGCCCTTGTTGTTTCTCCGTTTTCCCATAAATAAGTTTCAGCACTTCCCGGATCGATTGTGGTAGATGCCTCTTCACAAATAACTATTTCCTTATCCCACATGTGGATTGGAATTGGATTTACATTCACAGTAAAACTGGCAGTATCAATACATTCACCGAAGGTTCCGGTGGCAACATATGTGGTTGTTTCATCAGGGCTAACACTTGGATTAGCTTTAAATCGATCAGATATATTGTTATTTGGAGACCAGGAATATTCAAAACCGTCGGCAACCATATTCAGTACCACATTTTCATTTTGGCAGATCGTAAATTCACGCTCATCAGCAAAAGGAATTTTGTTAATTTCTATTTCAATGGAGGCAGATAACCGAATAGGTGGATCATCGGGCATACCACCAAATTCAACAATAAATCCTTGAGGAATATAATATTGAGCTGTTTCGCCGGTGCTTCGTAGGTCATTCCACGTTTTAGCAGCTTTACCAGGATCTTGATTGATATGGGCAAAATCCTCCCCTTCAGGAATATAAGTAACGTTGTTAGGTTCACCACTACTCCAGTTGGAATACATACCATTTACACGGCTCCCATTTTCAGCACCTTTCCAAAACTGCACCTGCTCTGCTGGTGGCCCGGTTACCCATTTCCACACACCTTCCTGGTCTTTATCAGTGCCACCGATCCAGCCAACTCCATCAATTTTCGACCATATAAAATCGTTTTCCACAGATGAAGTAATGGTTGCCAAATAGCCTTCCAATCCGTTGTACACCATAGCAGCTGCAGAATCACGGGCATCTTCCCACGAAATTTTATAATCAGAAACATACCTGTAAAAATGGGTTGTATAAGGTAGATAATCTGCATCGATTAATGTTACCGATAGTGACCTGGTGCCATTTGTTGGTTGTGCTTTCAGGTTTTTATAATAAACCTGTTTTACAGCCTCCTCATACTCACTCGATGTCCCAATTCCTTTAATCTCGAGGTAACCATAGTTGTCATTCCATTGAGCAGTTAGATTATTGGGGCCATTGTAAACCAGGAGGTCCTCCCCTCTTCTATGATTAGCAATAGATATTTTAATCCCCTCCGATGCAACATCAAAACCATCATCGCCTTTGATATTAATATCAGGCGCAGCTGCTATTGAATCGCTGCAAAATTTAATAATATTATCGGAGCCATAAAAAATCTCAAGAGAAGCATTCTGTCCTAAAACAAAAAAAGGTAAAATCAGAAGAACGGCAAAAAACAGTTTAATCCTCATAAAATAGCCATCCTCTATTTTTTTCCTGAGAAATACTTCATAAACTGCGACCTTTCATATAACATTGGATCTTTTATATTTTTATAGGATAGTCTTCCCTGAAAATCGCTGATTTTTTTAAAATTCCATTTATTCATAAATGCATTAATATCCTCCAGCATTTGAGTAACAACTTTTTCGCCATTAACATAAACGCTTGAACATATCTGGGTTACGGAAGCACCTGCCAAAAGCATTTTTATCACTGCATCGCCATTATGAATCCCAGTGGAAGCAGCGATATCCAATTTTGGAATGGCAGAAGAAACCATACCCACCCAACGTAAAGAACGCCTGATATCGGAAGGGGTACTAAAAATCTCAGAAGATGTTAGTTCCAATTTATCAAGGTCGATATCCGGTTCATAAAACCGGTTAAACATTACTACACCATTGGCACCATTTGCTTTTAATTTATCGGCCATACCAACAATATTGCTGTGGTAAATTCCAAATTTTACAGCCACAGGAATTGAAACAGCTAATTTTACCTGCCTCAATATATTTAGATACAGTTGTTCAGCTTCACCTGGTTTTGTATTCCTATCAGTAGGAACATAAAAAATATTCAATTCAAGGGCATCGGCACCGGCTTCTTCAAAATCTTTTGCAAAGGTTGTCCATTCTTCCGATGAAATACAGTTGATACTTGCAATTACAGGAATTTTAACTGCTTCTTTTGCTTCTCTCAACAAAATTAAGTGTTTCGTAATTGTATTGTCGCGTGTATAGGCCCTGATATAATCTTCAGCTTCAGGATAATCGTTGTTAATAGGCTCTGTATTTAATAGATGCCCAATTTCATTGTTAATTTGTTCTTCAAACACCGATTTTAAAACAACCGCCGCAGCTCCGGCTTCTTCCAGTTTTTTTATCTTTTCAACCGAATTGGTTAATCCTGAACTTGCTATTACAATGGGGTTTTTTAATTGTAATCCCAGGTATGTTGTTTCTAAATTTGCCATTGTATCCTTTTTAGTTAATAATTCCTGGCGCCAAATATTTTGCTGCCAATCCGCACCATTGTACTTCCTTCCAAAACAGCCAATGGGTAATCGCCAGACATACCCATCGAAATCTCCTTAAAATCTGCCGATTCGGAGAAGTGTATTTTTTTTAGCTCTTCAAATATACTTTTTAATTCCCTGAATTCACTCCTCACCAATTCTTCATCGTTGGAATAAGAAGCCATACCCATTACACCGCAAATTTTTATGTTCTGAAGTTGTTTAAATTCTTCGGAACAAAGCAATTTTTCAGCTTCTCCCTTTGATAATCCAAACTTTGTATTCTCAGTAGCTACATGAAACTGTAATAAACACGACACTATCCTGTTTACTTTTAAAGCTTCTTTATTTACTGTTTTGAGTAATTTTAAAGAATCGACACCATGTAAAAGGCTTATAAAAGGGACCAGAAATTTTACTTTGTTGGTTTGTAAATGGCCAATAAAATGCCATTCAATATCTTTAGGCAACTGTACTTCTTTTTGAACCAGGTCTTGCACTTTATTTTCTCCAAAAAGCTTTTGCCCTGATTTATAAGCCTTTAAAATAGTTTCAATTGGTTTGGTTTTTGAAACAGCTATTATTTTTACATTTTCAGGAAGTGATTCCCTGATTTCCCTAATCTTTTTCTCAATCTCCATTTAGCCGTATTTGTTGTAAAAATAACAAAATTATCTGTCCGAATCTTTTCAATTAATTATAAAACCATTAAAATTATATCTTTGCTGGACCATGAAATATACTTCGGACGAGGCAATATTATTAATGAATAAACTGGGTAAAAATAAAATACCCTTTGTTTTTTTGATCGATTTCGAAGCCAAAAAACCGATTATACTAGCTCTTTCAGAAGCTAAAGAAAAATTTTACTGGTCGACACCAAACAACAAACACCTACCTTATTCCAAGGTAAAACCTCACTTAACCAAATGGAATACAAAACCGGTTTCGTTTGACAACTATAAAAAAGGATTTGATACAGTCCAAAAACACATTCAAAAAGGGGATACTTTTTTGTTGAATTATACGCAACCTACCCAGGTAAAAACCAATCTCAACCTAAAAGAATTATTTCAGATAAGTTCGGCACCTTATAAAATTCTACTTAAAAATAAATTTGTGTGTTTTTCTCCTGAGATTTTTATTCAAGTCAACGAAGGAATTATTTCTTCTAATCCTATGAAAGGTACAATTGATGGATCGGTTGACAATGCCCGGGTAGTATTAAAAAACGACCGAAAAGAGTTGGCTGAGCACAATACAATTGTTGACCTTATCAGAAATGATTTAAGTATTATTGCCGATAATATTGAAGTTGAAAAATTCAGGTACATCGACCGCATAAAAACCAATAACCGGGAACTGCTTCAAATGAGTTCGAAAATTACCGGTAAACTTACCAAAGGTTACGAATCGGAAATTGGGACACTATTTTTTAAAATGTTGCCGGCAGGTTCTATCAGTGGTGCACCAAAACCCAAAACGGTTGAAATAATAAAAAATGTTGAAAATTATGAACGTGGTTATTACACCGGCATTTTTGGTATTTTCGACGGTAAAAACCTGGACAGCTGTGTGCTGATCCGCTACATTGAACAACAAACAAATGGAGAATTAATTTATAAAAGTGGTGGTGGTATTACATTTCAAAGTAAACCTCGCGACGAATACGATGAATTATTAAATAAAGTATATGTCCCAATTGCTTGAAACCATACAATTAAACAACGGCAAACTGGTAAATATTCATTTCCACACCCTTCGTTTTAATGTTGCCCTAAAAAATCATTTTGGAATTTTCACTGATATAGAACTTTCAGAAAAAATTATTATTCCTACAGAATTTAAAATTGGAATATACAAATGCCGTATTACTTATTCACCCAAAATTGATAAAATAGAGTTTTTGCCCCACAACTACCGGGATATTAACAGCCTAAAGTTGGTTTATGATAATACTATTGATTACCATTTAAAATATTCCAATCGGGAAAAACTTCAAAAATTGTTTGAGCAGCGAGGCAACTGTGACGATATTTTAATTGTTAAAAAAGGTTGTATGTCTGATAGTTACACAGCCAATCCTGTTTTCTTTGATGGTAAAAAATGGTGGACACCCAATACGCCGCTTCTACCCGGCACTCAACGGGCCCGACTGCTTGAGGAAGGCCACATTTTTGAATGCCGTATTACTCCGGACGACCTGCAAAAATACACTAAAGTAGGATTAATAAATGCCATGCAGGATTTGAAAAATATGCCAGTAATTCAACCAAACAATATCTATTGATTCATTTGAAAATCTCCTTCAAATTATTTAATGTGGTAAATTGAAAGATAACAAATATCAATACTTATTTTCCTTGTCTAATTATTTTAAAATGGTAATTGTTAACACCATCGTTCAAACGAATAACAAAAATTCCATTTTGCCAATTTGCTCCCAGCTTTTCTCCGGTTCGAAGGTTACCTTTTTCGATTAATGCCCCACTAATTGAATAAACTGAATAACTAAAATTTTTATAGGTGTTTATTGTAAATTCTTCTGAAAAAGGAGAAGGAAAATAATCAAAGGGTTGGTTTTGTTTATTAAGTGGCTGACTTACCGATGTAATCAGATTTTCAGAATCGACATACGGAATTCCCCTTCCGGCCGACGACATATAAACCCGCCCAAAAACAGTATTGTCTCCTAAAATCATCCCGGCATTTCCAAGGCCACCATATTCATGGGCTTCATCATTAATCCGTTGCCAGGAGACTCCTTTATCGGTTGAACCAAACAGCCCATTTGTATCACCTTCAGTACCCCAAACATAAAGGGTTGGATAATTTGTTCCGGAAGCTTCTTTGCCAAGTGTTACGGCTGTTGCATTGATATTGTTAACAGATGACCATGAATTATTTTGATAATATTTTAAACCGGCACTTCCAACAGCCACCCAAAAATCGGCAGACAAATGTGTATTTACGGCCAAATTAGGGGAACCTCCTGATCCAATATCACCCAACAAGGTTACTTCGGCATTTCCACCGTGAACCGGAAAAAAACATTTATACACCTTCCCTCCGGAAGGGGAATAAACATAAAACAAGGTTGGGTCCATTGGGTCGGCATACGGATGAGCCCCTTTTAACGAGGCATACGAATTATTCCAAATATTTTGCCATGTTACACCCCAATTGGTGGTTATATACATTTTATTCGATGAATCTTCAGGAACCCAGGCTACAATATTTGTATTTCCTGATGTAGAAACGGCAACTTTCCCATTTTTAAAAACATCGGGTACACCGTTAAAAAATTTCCAGCTTTTTCCTGTATCGGTTGAATAATACAAAACAGCTGCTGAACTTCCTGCCCTCACCAATACCTGTTTATTTTGAGGCGAATAAGCAATTCCTGTGGTAGTACCCATATTAGGCTCATGCCTTTTCCCTGTTGGAAATTGGGCAACATCTTCATGAATCCAACCATCGTAATCGCCTACTACCGAAACAAAAGGGCCATCGGGAATACTAACCATATCAAGCGGTACAGTTTCTTCCAATCCATCAACACAAAACTTCATAATTGATGTCTCTGTTGTACTCAAATTTTCAGTCATAAAAATACCGTTTCCCGAACTGGCAAAAAGGCGTTTGTCATTAAATGGGTCAAGAACTACACTCCCCACCCAATGTAAGTTATGCCCTGATATCCAGCTTATTCCATTTTTATCCAGCTTCATGGGATTGCTACCACTAAACAAGTTCTTCCAGTTTTTGCCACCGTCTTCCGTAACATAAATCCTGTCGCCCCAGGCCGATGAACCATCGGTATAAATTTGTTGCTGCCCCCAGTGATTGATAGTTGAGCAAACCACTTTCTGACCGTTATTAGGATCGATGCTTAAACCACCATAACAGCCCCAAATTGAACCATCCAATAGATTTATGGGCGATATATTTTCCCAAATACCCGTACTAACAGTAAACTTATAAACAGCACCCTTGTCCATTGGGTCATTTACACCATCCCATGTTTGAGCATGTGGCCCGGCGCCATTGGCATAAGTTACGTACAACAAATTTCCGTTGGAGGATAAAACTGCCCGTTGTGGCTTAATTTCATTAATCGTTGGAGCATTGGGAATTACATTCCAGGTTTCGCCTCCATTTTTTGAAACAAACATGTTATCACCTTCTTTTGAACTTCCGGCATAAATTGTTTGAGTAGGTGTTGCTGATGAACCTGTATTTTTATCAAAAAGCACAAAACAAACAGCATTCAGGTTGGGTGTTGAGGTTATGGGGAAAGAGGTTATCCGCGACCAGTTTTCCCCTGAATTGGTACTTTTCCAAAGGCCATTTTTACGGGTTCCACAAAATACAATGTTTCCATCGTTGGGATCAACAGCCAGCCGTTCACCGGTTTGTCGCCCCATTCCATTTCCATGGATGTAAAAATCGACCGGAATTTTTTCAAAAGTTTCGCCATAATCATCGGAGCGTAAGATGGAAGCACCACCCCATCCATAACCCGAAAGGCCGGCTGAAATATATAATTTATTAGGTGATTGTGGGTCGATGGCCAAACTTTCAACACCAAGCAGGCTTTTTTCACTTTCCGAAACCCAATCCAATAAAGGTATCCACTTTTGAGTATTTTCTTCCCAACGGTAAGCACCACCCACATCGGTGCGTGCATAAAAAAGGTTCTTCTCTGCGGGCGCCCCAATAACAGCTGAAACAAATCCGCCCCCGCCCATTTTTACTGTATTCCATTCGTTTGATACTTGTGCATGTGAATAAACAACACATAAAAATACCAAGCTTATTACCAAATAAACTTTCTTTTTAACAAATCTCATCTTCTGTCCTTCTTATAACTGAATAACAATTTCTTCGCCGCTGTAATTAACCTCTTTCACAGTATTTGTTTCAGATAAAAAGGCTGTTGGTTGATTTTGTGTAATATAAATTAATCGGAATATTCGGTTTTTCACCATTCCACTGTATTGGCCTTCCCTTTTTTTTATGGTTAACTTTTTATTTGCTTCGGAATAGGCCATTTTAATCGAGCTAAACCGGCCCTTTTCATAATTGTAATTGGTTCCTTCATCTTCATATAAATCAAAACTGCCATCTTTTCCCGAATAGATGTATAAATCGATTGGGGCACCAACTTTCTGATCGGTATATTCAATTTCAGGGCCAGCAGGGATAATTGATCCTTCGGGCACAAACACAGGCATACGTTCATAAGGAGCATCTACACTCAACTTTTGCCCACCAACAATGTATTTTCCGGAATAGAGGTCATACCATCCACTTTCATTGGGGAAATAAACATCACGCTGACGACTATCATACTTATAAACAGGGCAAACCATTAACGAGGAGCCAAACATATATTGATCGCCAATATCTCTAACCTGAGTATCCTTAGTGAAGTCCATTGCTAACCCACGCATAATTGTATAATCGTTGTGGTACACAGCACCTGTTATACTGTAAATGTATGGCATCAACCTATAACGTAATTTATTATAATAAAGCATTGACTGATAGGCCGGATGTTTTTCAGGAGCCAGGTTATATAATTCGCGATAAGGGAACTGGCCATGCACCCTGAATAAAGGGACAAAAGCACCAAATTGGTACCAGCGGGTATTTAACTCACGCCACTCCCTCATCGCCTCACTCCCCTCTTTGGCATTTTCAAATTTCTTTTGAGTACTAAATCCACCAATATCCATTGTCCAATATGGCAATCCCGACATCGAAAAATTGATCCCTGCAGGGATTTGAGCTTTTAAATCTTCCCAACAAGTGCCTATATCACCACTCCATGTTACTGTTCCAAATCGCTGCATCCCGGCAAATCCCGACCGGGTAAGGATAAACACACGGTTGGTGGGATTTTCTTCGCGTTGCCCTTCATAAATTCCTTTAGCATTCATCAGGGCAAAAGCATTAAAATATTTGGTAGAAGATCCTAAGGCAGTTGGATTCATTAATTTTTTCCTGTAATCCATACTGGCATTCGATAAAATATCAGGTTCGGTAGCGTCCAGCCACCATGCATCAAACCCTTTTTGATAGAGATGTTCATTAATCTGTTCCCAGAATAGTTTCCTTGCACCCGGATTGTAGGCATCGTAAAACGAACCAATATATCCCGGATAAATCCAGTCGCGAACACTGTCTTTTATAGCCTGTTGGTACATCCATCCTTTTTTATCAAACTCTTTATAATGTTCTGTTCCTAAATAATATTTTGGCCACACCGAAATCATTATCCGCGCATTATTATCATGGACTTCTTTGACCATTCCTTCAGGATCGGGGAATCGTGAAGCATCAAATTCCTGGCTTCCCCATTTATCAACTTCCCAGTACGACCAATCCTGAACAATGTTATCGATAGGGATATGGCGTTTCCTGAATTCTTTTAATGTGCTGAGTAATTCATCCTGAGTTTTATACCGTTCGCGGCTTTGCCAGAAACCCATTGCCCATTTGGGCATTACCTGCGCTTTACCAGTGAGAGTGCGGTAGTTGCCTATTACCTCATCCATTGAATTACCGTTCATAAAATAATAATCAATCTGGTCGCCCATTTCAGAATAAAAAGAAATGTTTTCCTGTTGCTGAGGATCGACCGGGGAAAGTGCTTTTAAACCGATATAGGATACTCCTCCATCGGGTTTCCACTCTAATTTAACGTGGTACTTTTGGCCTTTCTTCATATCGACCCCAAACTTGGCCACCGAAGGATTCCAGGATGTACGCCATTTATCGGCCATTAATTGCCCATCGACCCAAATTTTTGTATAACCCGCATAATACAGTAAAAAACGGAACACACCCGTTTCATTGGGTTGAATATCGCCTTCCCAGGTTATTTGTGACTGGTTAAAATTAAATCCTTCAGGGAAATTAGTGATGGTTTCCAGGTTTTCGTAATCAATTAATGATTCTCCCCTTTCAGTATAAACGTGATTCGTTTCAAAATCATCAACATAAGTTGCTGTCAGGTTTCCTTTGTTGCCATACTTATCGTACTGAACAAATTGATCAATTTGCCCATAGGGACGTGGATCGCCAAACCTTGAAAAAGAATAATTGTCCCACAACACACCATAATTTTTGGTTGAAACAATAAATGGAACCGATACCTTTGTATTGTACTGAAAAAGTTCTTCGTTTTTACCTTTGTAATTCATTTCATCAGCCTGGTGTTGCCCCAAACCATAAATCGCTTCATCGTCAGACGATTCAAAAACCTGCTGAATAGAATAACCTGCCTCTCCATCAACTTCCATGGCCTCGAAACTTTTGCCACCTTCCTCTTTTTCCTGTAAAATTAAATTGCCATTAATATCAAAAAACTGAACTTCGCCAGTTGATTTAGAAACCTTAACGTCAAGGGCTGAAGTAGATATGACAACCTGCCTGCCATCATCTTTTACATCATAATTAACGGTACCATCTGAGGGTATAACAATCAAACTCTGATTGCCGTTAAATAATTTGGTTGGACTTGCCGAAACACGGATGATTTTTTCGCTTACGGGAACAATGCGTACTGCGTTTGCCTCATTTTTTAGCGACGTTGGGTAAACAACTATTCCATTCTGCTCAACTTTCCAGTTTTTTTGTGAACAGGAAAAGGTGAGCATACTTACTAATACAATTAAAATAATTTTATTCATCAAGTTGATTTTTATATTTCCTGAAAACTTAGATTGTTTTAACAAATCATATACTGTTTACATTATTTAAAAGTATAAACTACTTTTTAATGACGCAAATAATAAAGCACCTACCTAGTAAAATATTAAATGTCGGTAAAACAAATAAAGTAATTATTTTTTTACGATTGATTCGTTATTTCGATTTAGATTAGTGGAAGAAACTTCAGTTAATTCTCAACAAATCTCCCTGAAGTTGAAATAAATACATACCATTTTATGCCCTAACCTGCTTAAGGCAAAAGTTTTCGTATACCATTAATAATAGATAATTCAGCACCAGCTGTAGGTTCAGCAGCAGAACTTAATACCTCGATTATATTTGTTTTTTGCTCTCCAATTAATTCAACACCAGTTTCTTTAGCTTCCAGCAAAACCAAACCTACTTTGGCCGCTTGTTCCAATTTATAAGACAGCAATTCGAGGCCTTCTGTTTTATTTCCTTCATCTATCAAAGTCAAAACAGAATTATGATTTGCTTTCCATTTATTAAAAAGAGTTTTTAATTGTACCGAATTGGTTTTAAACAATGAATCAGCCAGAAAACCATCAACCAAATTAGTAAACTCAAGAGCGGTAAAACTTTCGGGCATAGCTGCATCTGCCAATCCTGTTAAAGGGGTATTTACAGTTAAGTTTTCGAAACTGCCAAACCGGTTATAATATTTTACTTCTTCGAGAACATCAACAAGTATTTTAATCGGGTCTATATTTCCGGTTCCGGCAATGGCGGCCAATAGCAATTGTTGATTGGATAGATGTTTTGCTCCACGACCAACCAAATAACTATCAGTTATTTTTAATCGGCGGTACATGTTATTTTCATCTTTTGTTAAACTTGCCGGCGACCATAATTTTTCGGCTATTGCTGCAGTTCGAGGCCATATCCGCGATTCAATATTTAAAGAAGTGGCTACTTCGGTCCACATACAAGCTTCTCCACCAAGAATTTTATTCTTTTCACCCTCTGTTAAAGGTTCTGTTTTTTCAACTTTTGGAGGATTTGTTCCAGGTATATTATTTCCACCAATTTGCTCTCCCGACAAATCCATTTTCATCAATCCAAGCCCAAAGGTTCCTGAAAATTTATCATCCTGAATAACGGCCTTACATGTTAATTCGCCATAATCAGAATTCACTTTAAACTCTAGGTTTTCTCCGTCGAACAAAGCTTCTTCGAATGCCATAATAGTTCCCATAAGTGACATAAATCCACGCAGGTTTTCACTTTCACCATAAAGTGTCAATTCTATTTCGATTGGATTTTCACTAAACGATAAATCCAACGCATACGATTTCCAATTTAGGGTATCAGGTTCGATGGTAACAGCATTGGGCAATATTTCGGGATCAACTTTGTAATGAGTTCCGGCCGGTAATTTGTGGTCGAGGTACCAACCAGCCGATAGAATTGCTGTACCTCCTTTATTAACGGCCTGCCACAATGATTTTTGGCTCCGCCACGACTGTACAACAACGGTTGAGTCAAGATCAGGATGTAAAATTTCGTCCCAGCCAACCATTTTTTTGCCGTATTTTGTTAAAATAGACTGCAGCCGTTTATTAAAATAGGCTTGTAAATCATGTGAATCTGCTAATCCTATTTCGCCCATAAATTTTTGAATTTCCGGATTATTTTCCCAATCGTGTGGATGGACTTCATCGCCCCCAATATGAATATATTCATCGGGAAATAAGGCACTCATTTCTTCAAAAAAACGGTCGAAAAAGGAATATACTTCTTCTCGTGTGGGATCAATTACCGGATTAAGCACACCAAAACTTTCATCAAGCTCGTAAGGCCCCGGAGCACTTCCCAATTCAGGATAACCTACCAGCCAACTGGTTGAATGACCTGGTAAATCAAATTCAGGAACAATTCTGATCCCCCTTTCAGAAGCAAAGTTTATAATCTCTTTTACATCGTTTTGTGTATAATAATCTCCATTAGAACCCAGCTCATGCAATTTTGGAAACACTTTAGACTCAACACGGAATCCCTGGTATTCAGATAAATGCCAGTGTAATACATTTAATTTAACAGCCGACATTCCTTCTATTATTCTCAATACAACATCTTTGGGAATCCAGTGCCGGCATACATCTATCATTAATCCGCGCCATGGATAACGGGGATTATCTTCAATTTTACACGCTGGTATTTTTATTACATTCTCCTCAATATCAGCTAACTGCGAAAGAGTTTCCATTCCCCACAAAGCTCCATAAATTGTATTTGCCTCAAGGATTATTTTATGAGAACTTACTTTCAACGAATAACTTTCATCTTCGATGGGTTTTCTTTTTCCCTCCGGTTTTTCCTGAACATTTATTATAAATTGTTTTGGGCTATCATTATTTTCTTTTCCCGGGAAATGCCTGAAAACTGCACGTTTTATATTGTCATCACAATTTTTATTATACTGAACAGAAAAATCGGAAGTAATAAAAGTCCCGCTTTTCAGTACCATCTTTTCCGGCAATGGCATCAATTGTGTTGTAGCTAGGTCTTTTTCAGAAATAAGGGGTGGTTGATAAATAAATATCCTGAAATACAAAATACCAGCAACTATAAGCGATAAAAGAATTACAAAAAACCAAATAATTATTTTTCGTACCATGATAATTTAGATTAGGCCGTTAATTGTCCTAAAATTAAAAAATCCCGAAGAATTATCCCCGGGATTCTTAATAATATATTTAATAAAATTATTCTTCCTATGTTAAAGGAATCATTCCACTCAATCCAGTTTATGTATCACCAGCCCCGATCGTAGTTTTGGTTCGAACCAAGTGGTTTTAGGTGGCATTATATTACCGGTATCAGCAATGTTTATCAACTGTTGCATTGAAACAGGAAACAAAGCAAAAGCCACTTTCATAGCGCCCGAATCAACGCGTTTTTTTAATTCACCTAATCCTCTGATTCCTCCAATAAAATCTATACGGTTTGAAGTCCTTAGATCTTTTATATCTAAAATAGGATTAAGGATTTGATCAGACAAGATAGTTACGTCCAAAATTCCGATTGGATCTGAATCATCGTAGGTACCAGGTTTGGCTGTTAACTTATACCATTGGCCCGATAAATACATGGCAAACTCATGTAATGCTGTAGGTTTAAAAATATCAACACCAATTTTTTCAACATCAAATCCTTTTATTAAGGCTGAAAGAAATTCTTCATCCGACAACCCATTTAAGTCTTTTACTACCCGGTTATAATCGATGATTTGCAATTGATTATCGGGAAAATGAACCGCCATAAAAAAGTTGTATTCTTCATCGCCGGTATGGTTTGGATTTTGGGCTTGTTTCTCTAAACCAATACGTGCGGCAGCAGCAGTACGGTGATGCCCATCGGCTACATATGTAAACGGCACCTTTGTCGAAAATAATTCTTCAATTTTGCTATTGGTTGCCTTATCGGTAACCGCCCAAAAATGGTGGCCAAATCCGTCCTCAGCTACAAAATCATAATCGGCTTTTTGATTTTTGACAATATTTTCAACTATGTTATCAATTTCGGGAACTGCTTTGTACGAGAAAAAAACCGGTTCGATATTGGCATTCAGGTAACGTGTTAAAATCATACGGTCGTCCTCCTTTTCCGGCCTGGTAAGTTCATGTTTTTTGATAATGCCATTGTGGTAATCTTCGCAGGCGGCAACACCAACAATTCCATACTGAGTACGGCCATTCATTGTTTGGGCATAAATGTAATACCCGGCTTTGTCATCCTGAACCAACCATTCTTTTTCCTGAAAATCATTAAAATTTTCGACGGCTTTATTATACACTGTTTCTGAGTGCACATCAGTCCCGGCAGGGCAATCAATTTCTGCTTTTGTGATGTGAAGTAAACTGTTTAAGTTACCTTCAGCCATTACAGCAGCTTCCGCACTGTTCATAACATCGTATGGTAAACAAGCCGTTTTTTGAGCCAATTCATTTTGCGGACGAAGTCCCTTAAATGGTTTTATTATTGCCATGTCTGGAATATTAAAAATTTAGAATTATTAAAAGTTACAAAGTTAAACTACTATATAAAAAAACCAGGGTTTTAATATTAATTTACTTTAAAGGTTTCATCGCCTGTTTTAAAAAAAGCAACTATTTGTTCGGCAGCTGCTACACCTGCATTAACATTGGCTTCAACCGTTTGAGCACCCACTTTTTTGGGTGTAAAAAAGAACCGCCCGGCAAATTTTTCTTCAAAAATCTGTTTTTTATCAGGAGCCACATCTGCCAGGTATTTAATCTCATTTTGTTCACCCATAATTTTTAAAAGGTCACCTTCATTAATTACCTCTTTGCGGGCAGTATTTACAATTACAGAGCCGTTTTTTAAATGCTTTAAGCACGTCGTAACTCACCGATTTTAAATGTTCGCCACGAGCCGGAACATGAATTGAAACAATATCCGATTTTTCATAAAGCTCTTCCAGTGAATGCGTTACTTTTAATCCAATTGCGGCGGCAGCGGCTTTGCTGTAACGGGTATACACAATTACTTTCATACCCATTGCCCTGGCAATCCGAAAAACATTCCGGGCAACAAATCCAAAACCGTGTAATCCAAGTGTACGTTTTCGTAATTCGCCACCGGCTTTACCCGAAAAAAATTCGCGTATTCCAAAAATTGCCATTCCAATTGCTAATTCGGCAACAGCATTGGCATTTTGACCAGGAGTATTCATGACAACAACTCCTTTTGCGGCGGCAGCTTCACAATCAACGTTGTCATACCCAGCTCCTCCCCGTACGATAATTTTTAGATTTTTCCCGGCAGAAATAACTTCACTGTCAATTTTATCACTTCGAACAATCAAAGCATCGGCATCACTTACCGCCGAAAGCAATTCTGACTTTGTGCTATACGATTCCAAGAACTCAAACTCAAATCCTCCCGATTTAATTATTTTCGAAATCTTTTTTACCGCTATTGAAGCAAACGGTTTTTCTGTGGCAATTAAAATTTTTTTCATATCTGATTAATTCAACCATTAATAATGGAATAACTTTAATTGCAATCAGAACAAATACTTTTGATGAGTAGAAAAGGTAAAACTGCAGGATTAAAATCCTGCAGTTGTTATATTAGTTTTGACTTTCAAATTCTTTCATTACATCAACCAATGCCTGAACACTTTCAGTTGGCATGGCATTGTAAATCGATGCTCTAAAACCTCCTACTGAGCGGTGTCCTTTTATTCCAACCATTCCTTTAGAAGTGGCTAAATCAAGGAACGCTTTCTCTAGTTCGGCATATTCAGGAGCCATCACAAAAGTAACATTCATTCTCGAACGGTCAGCTTCATCGGGAACAGTGCTGGCAAATAATTTGTTCCTGTCAATTTCGTCGTATAAAACTTTTGCTTTTGCAATATTGATTTTTTCGATGGCTTCAACTCCACCTAACTCTTTGAGCCATTTTAAGGTTTGAAGGCACCCAAAAACAGCTAAAGTTGAAGGTGTATTAAACATTGAACCATTGGCAATATGGGTATTGTAATCAAGCATGGTTGGTATAGCCCTATCCATTTTGCCCAAAGCACTCTCTTTTACAATTACTAAGGTTGCCCCCGATGGGCCGAGGTTTTTTTGCGCACCGGCAAATATCAGGTCGTATTTTGACACATCAAGAGGACGGCTAAAAATATTTGATGACATATCACCAACCAGAGGTACGGATACATTCGGTTCATCAAATAACTCAGTACCAAAAATGGTATTGTTATTAGTAACGAATAAATAATCTACGTCAGCCGGCACTTCAAAATTCTTAGGTACAAAATTAAAATTAGCATCGGCCGATGAAGCAACCTCAATAACCTCGCCCAATGATTTAGCTTCTTTAATAGCTTTTTTCGACCAAGCCCCGGTATTCAGGTAAGCAGCCTTTTTATTCAACAAATTGTAAGGAGCCATTAAGAACTGTAAACTTGCACCTCCTTGTAAAAACAAAACCGAATAACCTTCTGGAACCTTTAATAATTCTTTTACTAAAGCAACGGCTTCATCCATAACAGCAACAAATTCTTTGCTGCGATGCGAAACTTCCATAACCGACAAACCTGTTCCTGCAAAATCAATGGTAGCTTCTGCCACTTTCTTTTTTGTAAACTCGGGCAAAATTGAGGGCCCCGCGTAAAAATTGTGCTTTTTCATTTGTTAATTAGTTTTTGGAGAATGCATTAAAAATTTTAACTAATTCCAAGTAAAATAAAACTCATCAAATTTTTATTCCTTTTTTGCAATTAATACTACAAATGAAGAAAAATAATTAAACCGGTTTGATGAGAAATATCAACTCTTACTTATTTATAATAAGTTATTTAACATTATTTATTCTGCCACTACCTTGATTTAAATCATGGTAATTTTCTAAACTTGCAAATAATACAAAAGTGCAACTTATAAATGAGGTGAACTTAAGTTTTAAATTGATATCAAATATAGGAGAAAAGTGTGTAATTATTAACTCAATTGACCCAGTTGTTACTAAGTTTTAACAAAAACTGAATATTCGGCTAAAAATCCAGAAACTAATTTAGGTAAAAAGCGGATAGTTATACAAAGGGTAATTTTTTTATTTCAGCATTAATTAATTTATTCCTGATTTTTATACAAACATTTGTACCGAAAGCTGCATATTCCGAAGCAATATACCCCATTCCGATGCCCTGATTTAAAACTGGCGACATGGTCCCTGAAGTAACACGGCCAATTACGTTACCCTGTTGATTGGTAATTTCATAATCGTGCCTGGGAATTCCCCTTTCCAACATGATAAAACCGCGTAATTTTTGGCTGACACCTTCTGTTTTCTGCATTTTAAGGAAACTTGAGTCGATAAATTCGCGCCCATTATTAAATTTTGTTATCCAACCTAATCCTGCCTCAATGGGCGAAGTTGTATCATCAATATCGTTCCCGTACAAACAATACCCCATCTCCAAACGGAGTGTGTCACGGGCAGCCAATCCTATTGGTTTAATTCCGGCCTCGGCACCAGCTTCAAAAATCGCATTCCATATTTTTTCAGCATCGTTATTTTTAAAATACAATTCAAAACCACCAGCCCCGGTATAACCGGTAGCCGAAATGATAACGTCCTCAACACCGGCAAACAGGCCAGTTTCAAATGTATAAAACCTTATTTTTGAAAGGTTGTTATTTGTAAGTTTCTGAAGGATTTCGGTAGCTTTGGGTCCTTGAACTGCCAACTGTCCATAATCGTCTGATACATTTTTTAAATCAGCTCCTTCGTTATTATTTAAATTTACCCAATCCCAATCTTTCTGAATATTAGAAGCATTGACTACCATCAAATATTTTTCAGGGTCAAAACAATAAACCAACAAATCATCAACAATTCCTCCTTTTCCGTTTGGAAAACAGGTGTATTGCGCTTGTCCGGGTTCCAACAAACTCGGGTCATTTGAAGTAATTCGTTTTATAAGAGGCAATGCATTCGGCCCAGTCACCCAAAACTCTCCCATATGCGACACATCAAAAACTCCAACTCCATTCCGAACCGTCATATGTTCATCTTTAATACCACTGTACTCTATTGGCATTTCATATCCGGCAAATTCAACTAATTTTGCTCCTAATTCAGAATGAATAGTATTTAATGCAGTTTTTTTCATTATTCAGATTTTAAGGTTTTCTAGGCCCTTATGTTAATAACAATTGTAAAAAAAGACAAATTTAAAATTAAGTACAAATTTAGGTAATTGTTCCGCATCAAACATGAAAAATATCAGCGTAAAGGGTTAATAAATTCATTCAAAAATAAAAATTGCGTTTCACAATATTTATTATATTGCATCAATTACTAATTAATATTACAATTTAATGCCTCAAGATAAAATTACTGATTTATCATACTTAACAGAAGTTTCTTCGGGAGATCCTGATTTTATTAATGAAATGATTACCATTTTTTTTAGCCAGGTGCCTGAGTTTATTGAAAATATGGAGAAACACTTTCAAGAAGGAAATTATATTGACCTTGGAAAAGAAGCACATAAAGCCAAGTCGTCAGTATTAATTGTAGGGATGAATGACTTAGGTGTAAAAATGAAGGAACTTCAGATTTTTACTGAAAATAATGAAAAAATAGAACTGTACAGGTCCTATATCGATGATTTTACTTCGTCGTGTTTACAAGCTGTTGAAGAATTAAAAGAATACCTAGAAACATTATAAAACATGAATTAACCCCCTGCGACTGCCAATTATCTAAAAAATTTACGCCATACGACTAAAACCCCATCCCTACACTACCCCTAAATCTGTTAGATTTTGATATATTTATTTGACTTTTAAATTATTTTATTATAACTTTTTATTAGATATTAAATAAAATTTCTAATTAACCTTTAAAAAGGTAGTTTAACGAAGCATAAAGCTGGAGCCTTTTCGGTTTCATATGAACATAAAAAGACAAACAGATATGCAACAGTTTTGATTTTGTATATGCCTCAAAATATGGAAGTTGTTTGAATATAGTTGAATATTGATCTGAATGTAATTATGGAGCAATGTCTACATAAAAGAATAGAATAGATTGTATTAACTAGGTTAAGAAAGTAATTTGGGCGTGGAAAACGGCGAAGAAAAACAAGGAGGATAAAACAAATTGGGAATTAAAAACCAATGATGCAAGGATAAAGCTAAAGAAGCTCTATCCGACAATATCATCTTGACATGACACTAGTAATTTATTATAAGTAATCAAGGGTATGAGAAATTCGATTTAATTAAACTTTCTAAGCTATGAGAAAGACAACTATTCTCATTTGTTTATCAATCCTACTTGCACTTATCAATATCAGCATTTTATATGCCCAACAAACTGAAAATATTTGGAATTTTCCTATTAGTCCGGGCACTGAAGAATGGAAACAATTAGACTCTTATGAAGCTAAGTTAGATGCATATAATATTCCACCAGATATTTTAAATTCAATAAGCACAAAAGCATTGACGGAATCATGCTTATCATATCCTGAATGGCGTTTAATTTTCACAAGAAACTCTTATTGTGCAGGATTAGCTTATGTAGGTTCAATATTTAATGGATTTAACGAATTATTAAATAGAACTGATGCAGCTGATATTCTGATAAAGAAATACAAATTAATAGATCCCCTAAGAATTGATAATAATTGGAGCCTAACTGACCAGGGATTATATACTTTTAATATCACTTATATTGAGTTACTCTTATCACATAATCAATTCATTAAATATTTAAATCGTGACCAAGAAAACAAGCTTCTTACCTTAGCTATAGAGAGATATCATTCAAAAAAAGCATTACCAAATATATATTCTTTATACGGGACATCTCCAACCGCACTTATTTGTGCCAGGATAATTGATAAAAATGGATTCATAAAAGATCTGGATTCTGAGAAATTCAATTTTTTCAACCATACCGGAATGATCAATGATAATGCTTTCATTGACCATATTATAAAACAAGCTGAAGAATTCCTAAATAACTATTAATAGGTAAGGCATATGAGAAATAATAAACAAATATTTATTCAACTGTTTTACATTCTACTACTATTTTTAATACTGGCTATAAGTAATACCTGTACTTTAGATAATGATGAGATACTTTCTGAAGAACAAATTAAATCTGAAACTTTAATAGATAGTATTGATGAATTGATGAAAAATACAAGATGGAATTTTGAAAGAATAGCCCATGATAGTATTGGGCCTCAAATACTTTTTCAAGACTCTATAGCAACATTGGAAATATACCAAGAGCTTTTACTTCAGGATAGCTTCGTTAAGGCTCTAATTAATAAATATGATTCATTATCTGATGATGGATATATTCCAGGATTTTTCTCCCTACCTGATTATATTGAAAAAAGGCATTTTAGATATGAATTACTTTTAGGCCAGGAAGAAATTCTTAATATGTTTGAAAATAAAAAAGTTGAATTGCTTAAAATAGTCACCCGAAAGTTTGAGTATAAATATGGGCGATATATACAACCTTTCATGGCAAGAGCTTCAGGAGCATGCTTAACGTCCCGAATTTTAAATAGCATTAATTATCAGCCATTTATTGATGAACTTAAAGCAAACAATAAATTACAATTGATCTTTAGTTTTCACGATCCTATTGTTAGAATTTTTGAAAATGAGGAGGATGTAATCTTATTTGAGACGATAAATCAGTTTGCCCTTGAATATCTGCAAAGTCTGGAATAAAATATAAATTAAAATGAAAAAAAACAATAATATTTTATATCGTATTTAATTGTTGCACAATTGGAGTATATGCACAAGTATGTACACCCTTAGGTACTAGTATAGATTATCATAATGATGGTGCTGGTTCAGTTCCTGAAATTGCTGCATGGGAGGCGCAGGCAGCAGCTTGGATAGCAGCAAATACTGATGAAGAAGATTATGTTGAAAAAATTGGTAATGCCGATGGATCATATAATTGCCATGGATATGCTTGGCATGTAGAACATAATGGAAATAATGATGTTGTATATGCTTATCTTGATAGCGATTTAGCAAATTTTGATCGTGAAGATCAATATGACACACCACCACCACCAGACAATATTGAAAAATACTGGGATGATGGAAGTTATGTGCAAGTACAATACCAGAATCAGGGTCAAAAAGTATGGTATGGATCCTGTTGGGAATGGGATTCTGGTGAAGGTTTGTGGCTTGATTGGTGTGATCATTCTGCTGTTATATATAATGGCACATCTGGAATATATGAATCAAAATGGGGGAAATGGCCATTGTACAGACATGATCACGATGCTTGTCCCTATGATGGTTCCGAAAGAAAATATTACAAACTTGATTTATCGGTTTCTGGTGATTTTCTTTTATGCACAACCAATAAATCATATACATTGAATGACGATCCTGATGGAACGATTACCTGGTCTGTTAGCCCTTCGAATAAAACTACTCCAAGCAGTGGTTCAGGTAATCCTGCCTCCATACAGGCCTCTTCAGGAAGTGTTTATGGATATTGTTATATCACATATAATTTAACAACTTGTGGGAATGCATCTTATCAAATAACTAGCGATTCTTTCTGGGTCGGAAAATTTCAAACTACTGTTGTAACAGGCCAGGCAGCAGTATGCCCTGATGAACTTTACACATATACAGCCCACCCTCCAGGTGGACATGATTCAGAGTATGATTATGACTGGACCTATCCGGGTAATTGGATATGGCAAGCCAAAATGGCAAATTGGATTCGACTGAAAACTGCAATGTATGATCCGGATTACGGAACGGTAAGAGTAGAAATAACAAATGAATGTGGAGAATCGGACCCTTCGGGAATCACTGTTTATCCAGGATATTGCGGTAGGTATTATAAGGCATTTCCAAATCCTAGCTCAAGCTATGTTGATATTGACATTGATCCAAAAATGTCAACATTAAAAGAAGAGATCTATAACAATGATATCTCCCTCAGTGTTTTTAATAAGATGGGAATAGTAGTACTTAATTCGAACGTGGAGAGTTTACCATATAGAATAGATACAAGTGGATTACCAAATGGAGAATATATTATTAAAGTTAGCACTAGAAAGAAAGAAAGAAAGAAAGAAAGAAAGAAAGAAAGGGCAGAGAAGGATCAGAGGGTTGAATCACTCAAGATAACAGTAAATCATTAAAATCTCTTTTCTCTTTAATTAATACAAGCCTGCAAACAAATTGACTTTGAAGCACTCCCCAACATACTCGTGCCCCTTATTTTTTTACTCGTTCCTCATTTTTATTAACTCGTCCTGGTTTAATCTTAACCTGTTGGATAATTATTTTTACCCGGTTATATAATCTGGTTATTTACCCCATAAACCTGAATACTTTTACTCTACATTCTTCTACACAGCGCATATACTGCCTTTTTTATGCAGAACAGCTTTAAGCTAATTTGTTGTTAAAACCACATAAATACAAACTCAGTATAAAAAACGTAGTAGTGTTTGTTAGAATTTTATTACAATAAAACAAACCATCATATCTTACATGTAGCCAACTCACTTTCTTATACTTAGCTTCAAACAAACCTTCCCTAAAAAGGAATTTAATTATGCATTTGATTACTATGAAGGCAATTTCCATATTTTTATTACACCTTAAAAACACTATATTCGCTCCATTACAATTAGCATTTTGTTTTTAAATGACAGTACTTGAACAAGAACTAATTCGTTCAATTAAGAAGGGGAACCAGAAATCTTTTGAGTTGATTTTTAAATCGTACTACGAACGTTTGTGCCGGTATGCCAATACATTTATTCGTCAAAAAGAAACTTCTGAAGACATCGTCAAAGATGTATTCTTAAAAATGTGGGAAAAAAGAGAAAATTCACAAATTACAAGTTCATTATCAGGCTATTTATTTAAATCGGTCCATCATGCCTGCCTGAATTATATTACGCGTGAAAAAGACAGAAACAAACTGATTTCTGAAAATGAAATTCACATATTAAATCTTCGAATGAATCATCCGGTGAGTAAGGATTACCCCCTGGCAAACCTGATTGTGCAGGAACTTGAAGAAAAAATAAAAGTTGAAATTGAAAAACTCCCTAAACAATGCCAGGAAATTTTTAAGCTGAGCCGCATAAATGACCTTTCGCACAAACAAATTGCCGAACAACTGGGCATTTCACAAAATACTGTTAAAGTACAGATATACCGTGCTTTATTAAAATTAAAAGATGCGTTAAAACCCTATTTACCGATTTTAGTTTTACAAATCCTCGTGCAATTATAAAATACCTTTACTCGTAATTAAACTTTTTATTAAAAGATCTTCGCCTCGGGTAATACCACCGGCCTTTTTTTGTGTCATCAAATTAGAGAACTACAAAATGAATACAAATACAAACATTCCGAAAGAAATTAAAACAGCCATAA
The DNA here is from genome assembly GCA_963666575.2 of Prolixibacteraceae bacterium. GTDB lineage: Bacteria > Bacteroidota > Bacteroidia > Bacteroidales > Prolixibacteraceae > JABMQB01. The sequence goes on along the minus strand of CAXXYG010000028.1, from coordinate 8,459 downwards.
TTGGTTTTTTATCAGGAGGGCTAAATCCCGATGAATTTGAAGTTTTAAATAAATGGATTCAGGAAAGTGAAGAAAACAAAAAGTTTTTCGATCAGATAAATGACATTTGGCAAGCCACCTCCGAAATAGAAAAAAAACATGGCTTTGATCCAAACAAAGCCTGGGATGATATTTACGGGCAAATCAATAAAAAGAACAGAGTATTTATTCCTTTAAAAAGAATTAATTCTGAAATATTACGAATTGCAGCGGTATTTGTGTTTGCCCTTATTCTTGGCGGTAGTGGTTTTTACTTTTTGAATATAAACAAACTACAATTTTCATCTCAACTTGTTGAATATGTTGCTCCACTGGGCTCACGGTCGTTCTTAAAATTACCCGACGGAACAAAAGTTTGGCTGAATGCCGGAACTTCGGTGAAGTATAAAAACAATTATGGTGTGGCAAATAGAAATATCACCTTAACAGGAGAGGCTTTTTTTGATGTGGCAAAAAACAAAAATTTACCATTTAATGTTGAAACATCAGCTATTACAATAACAGCAATTGGTACCCAGTTTAATGTTAAAGCCTATTCCGAAGAAAATGTGATTGAAACAACCCTGATTGAGGGTTCAGTATCGCTTAAAACCGTTAATGACAATTTAAAAACACCATACTTGTTAAAAATCAATGAAAAAGCGGTTTTTTCCAAATCAACAAAAACACTGGCCATTTCAAATACAACTCAAAAGGTGAATGCCGTTAATAAACCAAATAAAACCAAACCGTCGCTTACAATCCTAAAATCAATTGACCCGAAACCCATCATTTCATGGAAAGATAAAAGGTGGATTATTAGTAATCAAAAACTTAGTGAACTCTCCGTAAAACTTGAAAGGCGTTACGATGTAAATTTTATTTTCGAAAATGAATCATTAAAAAACTATGCCTTTGGAGGGACACTTGAAGACGAAAACCTGAACCAGGTTATGGAGGTAATTAGCTTAGCGGCTCCCATCAAGTATTTTATCGATAAAAAAAATGTATACATAAATGAAGATCCTGATAAAATTAAAAACTATAAAAATGCAATTATGAAATAGAAAGTACCAGTAAAACAAAATTGGGAAGTCCTGCCAGACCCCCCAATTACATTTTGTTAATTTTCATTGCCGCCTATTGAAGTACGCAGGCAACTAATTATTAAACCTTAATGAAACAAATTTATGAAAAAAAATTGTAATGGATTGTCCTATCTTCAAAAATGGGGCATTAAAAAAATTATGCTTATGACTAAGCTAACGTTATTCCTGAGCCTCTTCTGTATTTTTCAACTCTCGGCTTCAGTTTATTCGCAGACAACTAAACTTTCGCTGAACTCCGTAAACAAAACTGTAAAAGAGGTTTTTCAGGAAATTGAAGACCAAAGTGAATACCGTTTTTTCTACAACGAAAAATTTATGGATTTAGAAAAACGTATCAACTTTGATATTTCAAATGAATTAATCGATGTTGTGTTGTCAAAATTACTGGAAACTTCGTCAGTAACATACAAGGTGATGGAGAATAATCTGATTGTTATCACACCAAACAACAGCCAACAAACTAATGCTTTAAGTGGAAAAGTAACAAATGAACAAGGTGAATCCATTCCCGGTGTAACAGTATTGCTAAAAGGAACAACAAAAGGAACTGTTACAAATATGGATGGGACTTATTCCATTTCAGATTTTCCTCCTGATGGTGTCATCGTTTTTTCGTTCGTAGGAATGAAAACTGTTGAAGTACAAATTGCTGGCCAAAATATAATTAACACTGTATTAATTGAAGATGCTATCGGTTTGGAAGAGGTTATAGCCATTGGTTATGGCACCATGAAAAAATCGGATATTACTGGGTCTGTTTCATCCGTTTCTACCGAAGACTTGGAAGCAGTTCCGTCATACAACATCGAACATGCTTTAAAAACAAGGTCAGCTGGCGTTCGAATTACTCAAAATTCAGGAGAACCCGGAGGTTCTATCCAGGTGAGTATCCGTGGAGGCAACTCGATGATTGGAGACAACAGTCCACTCTATGTTGTTGATGGATTTGCAATAACCGGGGGAGTTAATTTCCTTAATCCATCAGATATTGAATCAATTGATATTCTAAAAGATGCATCGGCAACAGCTATTTATGGATCGCGTGGAGCCAATGGTGTAATCATCATTACTTCAAAAAGAGGTAAAAAAGGGCAAAAAGGAAAAATTGAATTGAGCAGTTACTTCGGTGTTCAACAAGAAGCCAACCGGTATGAGATGCTGGATGCAAAACAATATGCAGAGGTTGCCAACGAATGGTTAAAAAACAACGACCAAGAACCATTCTATAATCTAAATGAGGTTCAAAATCCAGGAACTAACTGGCAGGATTTAATTTTCAGAAATGCTCCTATCCAGAACCACACAATCACATTTTCAGGTGCATCAGCTTCAACCCGGTACTCATTATCAGGCAATTACTTTGAACAGGAAGGAATAATTATTAATTCAGGAGTTAAAAGAGGTTCGTTGCGTTTAAACCTTGACCATGAAGTTAATAGCTGGGCTAAAATGGGTGTAAACATCAATCTTTCCCGAAGAGAAAACAACCGGGTAAATGCTAATAACGGGTATTACGGTAATAATATGTTGTCGGGGGCAATGGCTGCACCGCCAACATTAGAGGCTTACGATGAGAATGGCCTACCCACAAGAATTGAAACCATCTATTCTTTTGGTTCTGTTGACATGCGTAATCCAATGCTATATGACAGTCCAAGAAAAAGCAATAATTTGAGTAATTCAGTAATCGGTAACACCACCCTTGAACTAAAATTAATGGAAGGACTTACCTTTAAAACCCTTATTGGATTGGAATACGAAAATTATTTGTACAATGGTTTTACTCCAATCATCTATAATAATGACCGGGGTGGAGCTTCTCAATCTTCTTCATACCGTAACTCATTCCTGAATGAGAATACATTAAATTTTGCAAAAATAATTAATGAAATTCATTCATTAAATCTTCTTGTTGGATACACCTACCAAACCAATCTGTACAGGAGTTTTGGAATTGGCGTTTCAGGATTTGCAAATAATACAACCGAAAGTTGGGACCTTGCTGCTGCTGAAACAGTAAATACTCCAAATTCCAGCTATTCCGACTGGACCCTGGCATCATACCTGGCCAGGGCTAATTATTCGCTGAATAACAAATATTTGTTTACTGCAAGTGCCAGAGCTGATGGCTCTTCACGATTTGGAGCCAATAACAAATGGGGGTATTTCCCATCAGGTGCTTTTGCCTGGCGCATATCTGAAGAATCATTTATGGAAGAATTAACCTTTGTGAGTGACCTTAAATTCAGAACTAGTTATGGAGTTACAGGAAATACTGCTTTAAGCCCATATCAGTCGCTTGACAGGATGTCATCTGTCAAATATATTTATGGAAATCATTCCGATGAAATTGGATTTGTACCTTCGGGAATTGCAAATACCGATTTAAAATGGGAAACGACTGCCCAGTTTGACGTTGGTTTTGACCTCAATTTATTTGATAACCGGTTGCGTTTAACATTCGATTATTACAAAAAAAATACCACCGATTTGCTTTCTGAAGTTCCTTTGCCTCCTTCTGTTGGATTTGGTTCAAACCTTCAAAACATAGGTGAAATTAAAAACACAGGATTAGAATTTACTGTACAAGCCGATATTCTGACCGGTGATTTTAAATGGGATATTTCGGCAAATATCTCAACCAACAAAAACGAAGTTGTTGAATTAGCCGGCGATAGTGATATTTATGGATCCGGAATAGGAAATCCTTTTTATTCAGCAATAAATTTAGCCCGTGTTGGCGAACCATTTGGTATTTTCTTTGGCCTACAAGAAGATGGGTTAGATGAAAACGGATATATTAAATACATTGATAATAATGACGATGGAGCAATTAATAATCTTGACAGAGTGATTCTTGGCAACCCTTACCCTGACTTTATTTATGGTATAAACTCTGATTTTTCATACAAAAACTTTAGTTTAAATCTATTTTTTGAAGGAGTTCAGGGAAATGATATTTTCTGGGCAACTGCAGGTTCTCACTTAAACTCTTTCCAGCGTGGAACAAATCAATTTGCCGATTTATATGGAAACTACTGGACTGCTGAAAATCCTGATCCAAACGCAAAATACCCTAAAATCAGTAAAAGTACTGCGGTAGGAGTATCAGACCGTTTTATTAAAGACGGCAGTTACTTGCGATTAAAAGCTTTAAAACTTGCTTATACCATCCAGAGTAAAAAAATTGGAATGCCCTGGCTGGATGGAGCTCAGATTTATATTTCAGGTACAAACTTATTCACTATTACCAGTTATCCGGGAATCGATCCTGAAGTTAGTACCCTTGGAAGTGACGACGCAAATTCTGCAAGTTCACGATTACGTGTGGGAATTGACCAAAGCGCATACCCTAATGCAAAAACCTATGCTGTTGGTATCAAACTTAACTTTTAATAATCTTTAGTCTTAAATATTATGAAACAAATAACTATATTTTTATTGCTAATAACTCTGTTTTCATCGTGTGAAGACATGCTTGATGAAGTTCCAAAGAACTTTGTCTCCCGCACCAATTATTATACCAACGAGGCTGATGCAGAAGGAGCAATTGCAGGTGCCTATGCCTCAATGGATGGCGACTATTATGGAATAACCTATTACCTATTCGAGGAACTTCACGGCGATTATTTAAACGGACGTGGTTCACAGGCTCCAATTACTGTATTTAACCAGGTTCTCGACCCAAATAACATAGGTAGGGCCGGATCAAACTGGTCAAACCTGTACAAAGGAATTAACCGTGCAAATGCCGTTATCACGAATGTTGCAACCATTGAAAACATTAGTGAAACCACTAAAAACCGTATTCTGGCTGAAGCCCATTATTTGAGAGCTGCAGCATATTTTAATCTGGTTCGTTTTTGGGGGCCGGTTCCTCTTCGTTTAAACGAGAGTACTGATTTAAGTGAACTTGCAGCACCACGAGAATCGGAAGCAAATATATATGCACAAATATTAGACGATGCACTTAAGGCTGAAATTAATTTACCTGAATCGGTGGGATCTGAAACTGGACGTGCATCAAAATGGGCAGCTAAAATGTTATTGGCTCAGGTTTATTTAACACTTGAAGATTGGAGCAAATGCGCAGAAAAATCCCTTGAAGTAATCAATAGTGGCCAATTTTCTTTGGTCGAGGTAACACAATCGAGTGATTTTTATAAGATTTTTGCCGTAGAAACTTCAACCGAAGACATCATGTCGGCACATCATTCCGAAACTCGCCAATCAACCATTCCACTTTATATTCACAGAGGGAATACTTTCCCTTATAATTATTCAGGGACTGGTTATTTTGCATGGCTTCCAATAACAGAATCATTTATCGGCGATAGTTGGGATGACAATGATTTGCGTAAAGATTTTAACCTTTATACTGAACATCTAAATGCAGCTGGTGAAACTGTCCCACTTCCTGCATCATCACCAATATTATTTAAAAAATTTATTACTGATCCAAGTGGACTTAGAGTTTATAGTGTCCCTATGTACCGCTATGCCGAAGCATTTTTAATGTATGCAGAAGCATCGTGTATGGCTGAAGGTTCACCTTCGGCTGATGCATTGGAAAAACTAAATATAATCAAAAGGCGAGCTTATGGCTATGATTTAAACAGTACGTCGGATGTTGATTTTCCGGCAGGATTAGGCAAAGAAGAATTCCGTGAAATTGTTATCCAGGAAAGGGCATACGAATTTTTACTGGAGAGAAAACGCTGGTGGGATTTAAAACGTACCGGAACTGTTAAGGAAGCATTTGCGAAAATTGGCAAAACATTTATCGATGAACGTTATTTGTGGCCAATTCCAGAAAATGAAATTAATAATAATCCGGCTTTAACACAGGCTGACCAAAATCCAGGCTATTAAAGTTTAGTTAGTTAAAATCCCGGTGGTTATTCCATCGGGGTTAACTTTATTTGCTACTAATATTTTAACCAACTATTGAAAGCTAAATAAAGTATTGCATAACTGTAGCGAAACAAATAGTTACAAACAAAATACTGCAAAGAACTACTGTTCTGATCTATTAAAACACTATTTAACTGACATTCAAAACCAGTTTGCCTTTTTATGCAATACATTCCAAATCACTATTGGTTTTTTGCAAAAAAGCCTGTCCGGGAAATAAAAGCATGAAAAAAAAAGTATTGCTCATATTATTTACAGGATTAATTGTGACTTCTTTCCAAATCAGGAAAAAAAATGTGATTCGGTTAAATGAACCTTCTTTTTTACATAAAACTGAAGAAATAATTCCACATATTATTGATTTTCAAGACACTATTCAAGGTGACACACTTTTTGAATATATAAGCGAAAACCGGATGCCGATGATGTATTCACGAAAAATACAAACCGGGGTTTGTATCGATGGAAAATGCCGAATGGTAAACATTGAACTTTTTTGGTATATCACAGGCCGGTACCTGGGATTTAAATTACCTGACAGAGAATTTCTTAGTAAAACAGAGCATGTTCAATTTAATTCAAATGAATATGACAGGTTACACCAGTTGCTATCCGATCCGTATTCTGTTTTGGCCAACTATTCATTAACAGAATTGATTCCTGAACAAGACACAACAAAAACAATGGTTGATGCAGTTTCGGCAGCAACAATATCGGCTGTGCGCGACTATATAGTTAAGGATGCCGTTTATACTACCTACACTCTTTGGCATATTGTTTATGGTCCTACAAAGCACCAAATCGAAAAATTAACATCCGAAAGGTTTTCTTCTAAGTTAATTTTAGAAATTCTTAACAGTAAAAACAGTGAAGACCAAATATGGGTCATCAATTCTATTTCAGGAAACAATAACATCTCGGATGAAATTCAAAATAAACTACTAAAAAATATTTTAGGTAAAGATGCCTCTTTAAGCAAACAAACATTAATCGCCATAAAGCCGGAAATATTAACCAGCGAATTTCAAATAAAACTGGTTGCGGGTTATGACAGAATGGATTTTTTGCAGAAACAAACTATCATTCAAAAATTAATGGACGTATCCGAGTTAAATGATTCTTTTATCGAAAAATTGTCATCCACACTAAATAACTCAAACGGCATACTTGTTAAATCAATTTTGGAAATATTTACAATTCACAAAACACATAATATTTTGGTAGAAAAAAAAGTGGCAGAATTACTTAAAAATAAAAACCGTTTTATTGCCAATTACGCCTTTATATATCTTAAAAAACAGAAAGACCTGAATAAAAACACATTAAGAGACATTCAGAGATATAAAAACAATAAGTATTAGAAAACATGATTACATTCTTCGCTTCATTAATAATATTACTTCTGGGTTATTTTTTTTTACTCCCGATTCGTTGAACAAATTGCTGGCATTGATACTAACCGCGAAACACCAGCTTTTACATTAAAAGATGGAGTTGATTATATGCCAATGCCTGGATGGCGGATATTTCTGATCCAATTTTTAAACATAGCTGGGTTGGGGCCAATTTTTGGCGCCGTGGCCGGAGCCATGTGGGGGCCGGTGGCTTTTCTTTGGATTGCGTTAGGTTCAGTGTTTGCAGGAGCTGTTCACGATTATTTTTCAGGCATGTTGTCAGTGAAACACCAAGGACTTAGCATCACCGAAATTGTAGGTATTTATATGGGTACAGGTGTTAAACAGTTTATGCGCGGATTTACAGTTTTGTTATTAATTATTATTGGTGCGGTATTTATCATGGGCCCGGCAAAAATTCTCTCGGGATTAACCATAAACCTGGCTTCAATGAATTTTTGGATATGGGTAGTATTTGGTTATTACCTATTAGCCACCCTATTGCCTATCGATAAAATAATTGGCCGTATTTATCCTGTTTTTGGATTGGCATTGCTTTTTATGGCTGTTGCATTAATTATTGCACTTTTTGTAAAAGGCTATCAAATTCCTGAATTAGATATTTTACATATCAGCAACGGCCATTCCAATGAAAACCAATTCCCAATTTTCCCAATGCTATTTATTACCATTGCCTGTGGGGCAATTTCTGGTTTCCACGCCACACAATCGCCCATAATGGCGCGCTGTATTACCAACGAAAAATATGGCAGAAGTGTTTTTTACGGGGCTATGATTTCCGAAGGTATTGTTGCACTTATATGGGCAGCAATTAGCATGAGTTTTTTTGGAGGTGTCGGCGAACTGAATGAAGTGATGGCGGACAACAACGGGAACGCTGCTTTTATTGTCAACGAAATTTCCAATTCTCTTTTAGGAAAAATTGGTGGAATACTGGCTTTGCTTGGTGTTGTAGCAGCCCCTATTTCTTCGGGCGATACCGTTTTTAGAAGTGCCCGGCTGA
>CAXXYG010000027.1:0-700606 GCA_963666575.2 Prolixibacteraceae bacterium | reverse complement strand
GTGCCTTGCCGGTAGCCATGCCTGTTTCGTCAACGATGCCGATCAGCAGATCTGGCTGGTTCCGCTCGAAGCCAGCGGCACGCCAAGGCGGCTGACGCGTATGCCCGATTGCCGTTTTGCCGACCTGCACTATGATCCTTACCGCGACCGGCTGATTGCGGTTAGTGAAACCAGGGAGTACAAGGGGTCTGAACCGGTTAACTGCCTGGTCAGTGTTGAACTGCAGAGCGGACAGGTTACCGCCATGGCAGAAGGGGCCGACTTTTACAGTTCAGCTGCCATGAGTCCTGATGGCCGTCAGCTTGCCTGGGTTGAGTGGGGGCACCCCCAGCAGCCCTGGCGCAACACGCGACTGCTGCTGGCGCAATTGAACCGAGAAGGACAGATAGAACAGATCGAGACAATATCGGATAGGCAGGATGCTGCCTGGGCGCAGCCGAAATTTTCCGTTGATGGTCAACTGCATGCAGTCGTGGACAAGCACAACTGGTGGCGGATCGAGGCTTATAATGGGAATGAGTGGTGTCCTTTGGCCGGCACTTGCCCTGTTAATACCGAATTTACCACTGCTCCCTGGCAATTTGGTCTGAGTACCTATGGCTGGAACAGCGAGGGTGAGCTGCTGGCAGTAGGGCAGTGCGAGGGCTATTCACGCCTCTGGCAACATGACGGTTGTGACTGGCAGCCGCTGGAACTGAGCCTGATGCCGTCAAGATTGCATACGTGTGCTCTGGATGGCAGTCAGTTGGCATGTGTGGCAGAGTTCAGTGATCGCCTGCCGGCGATTCTGCATGTCGATACAGATCTGACCGCCGATGATCCCGATCAAATAGCCATTCTTCATGGCGCGTGCATGCCTGATTTCACTCCGAGCCTGCCGGTGAGCCAGTATGCCGAATGCGGCAATGAGCGAGTGCCTTACTTTCTCTATCGTCCCTCCGGTGTGCCTTCGGACCAGTCGCTGCCGTTAGTGATCTGGACCCATGGCGGCCCTACCGCAACGACTGCCCCGGTATTCAAGCCCGCTATCCAGTACTGGACCCAGCGCGGTTTCATGATTGCCGATGTCAACTATCGCGGCAGCACCGGCTATGGTCGTGACTACCGCATGCAGCTGGCTGGGCAGTGGGGGGGGAGCGATGTTGAAGATGTGGAAGCTGTTACTCAAGATCTGATTGGCCGGGGGCTGGCCGATTCCAGGGCCGTCTTTATCCGAGGCAACAGCGCGGGTGGCTATACGACGCTCAGCGCGCTTTGTCGTTCAAGTCTGTTCAGCGGCGGTGCCAGTCTCTATGGTGTCAGTGATCCGGCACGGCTGAGCCAGCTGACCCACAAGTTCGAATCCCGCTACCTGCACTGGCTGATTGGCGATCCTGAACAGGTGCCGGAGCGCTATGCGCAGCGTTCACCACTTCAGCATGCCGATCAGATCCGGGTGCCGGTGATTTTCTTTCAGGGTGAGCAGGACAGGGTGGTGCTGCCCGAACAGACTCGCTGTATGGCGGAATGTCTGAAGACCAACGGTATTCGGGTCGAAACCCATTTTTTCCCGAATGAGGCCCACGGCTTCCGTCGGCCAGAGAATCAGGCGGCGGTGCTGGAGCGAGAGCTGGCTTTTTACCGCAGTATCATCGACGGTTAGCTCTACCCCGGGCTGCCGGCATCATGGTGATGAAGGTTGTCTCCTTGGCAAGAGATGCGGCTGATGCCGACTGAGCGGGGCTTTTAAAAAGTGTTGTCCCCTGAAGGCGCTATTGAACGGGTTTTGTGTCCTAAGGTTAGTATGCAGATGGACACCAACTGGCCGTTTGGCTGGTATGATGTTCCATGCCCCTGCTTTCATAAGCAGGATATTCTCGCGCGGGTAGGGGGCGAAGAGTTTGCCATACTGCTGGTCGGTGTTGAACTGGAAGTCATCAGTCCTGTCAACGGCAGCGCTTCCGGCCTGACGTGATGCAGGGCGTTTCGCTGGATACAAAGAGAGGGCAGCCGCAGCTGCCCTGAATGGTCATGCGCGGGACAGGAACTTGCCGGTCTCGGTATTGATTTTAACCTTTTCGCCCGCTTCCAGGTATTCGGGAACCTGCAGCTCCAGGCCGGTAGCGAATTTGGCCGGTTTGGTGCGGCCGGTGGCGCTGGCGGCCTTCATGCCCGGCACGGTTTCGATGATTTCCATTACGATTGTTGAGGGCAATTCAATGGTCAGAATGTTGCCGTCGACCAGCAGCGCCATGATGCCTTCCATGCCATCCATCAGGTAGGGCAGCTGTTCTTCGATGGCATCGCCGTTGAGCATGTACTGCGAGTAGTCTTCGGTGTCCATGAAGGTGTACAGGTCGCCTTCCTTGTAGAGATAGGACACCTTGCGACGTTCCAGCGCGGCATCTTTCAGCATGTCGTCGCCGGTGAAGCTCTCTTCGTATTTGCCGCCCCCCGGCAGTTTGCTGAAGCGGATGCGGTACAGGGTTTTGGCGCCGCGTGCAGTCGGGCTCGAGATATCGATCTGCTGGATCAGCATGTACTGGCCGTTGATTTCGACCAGGTTGCCACGTTTGACATCAGCCACTTTTGGCATGGCGAGAACTCCACACAATGAGTTGAATGAAAACAGGGCGCCATTTTATGAGAAAAGCCCGGCGCGGCACAGATGGGCGGAGAGGATTTGTTATAGCGGGTGCCAGGCGCGTACACTCCCTGTTTGATTGCTTTAAACGGGAAATACCATGACAGCCGCACCTTCTGAGCACTATCCGGTCAATCGCCACAAGGCCTATCACGCCCATATCTACTTTGACGCGCGCAGTGTACAGCGCGTGACCGAAATCTGTGAGCAGATCAGCACTGAATTCGGCCTGAAGGTGGGGCGTATCCACCAGAAGCCGGTAGGTCCCCATCCCCGCTGGAGCGTGCAAATTCTGTTCGGTCAGCGTGATTTCGACGGTTTCATCCCCTGGCTGGATGCGGAACGGGGTGATCTGGATGTGCTGGTACACGGCGTAACCGGCGATGACTACAAGGATCATACCGATCACGCCTACTGGCTGGGCCAGCCGGTGGAGCTGGATCTGTCGCAGTTCGAAGCACGGCGCTGATCAGTTGATACGACGCGTGAGTCCGGCTTCGTTGATGATGCGAGTGGCGATCTCTTCAATCGAGAAATTGGTGGTATTGATGCAGTTGAGGTTTTCCTTCTGGAACAGGCGCTCAACGGTGCGCACCTCGAAGTCGCATTGATCCAGCGAAGCATAACGGCTGTTGGCGCGACGTTCATGGCGGATGGCGGCCAACTGGAAAGGATCGATGGTCAGGCCGTAGAGCTTGTGACGGTGCTCCTGCAGGGATTCCGGCAGGTGGTTGGCCTCCATGTCTTCTTCGGTCAGCGGATAGTTGGCCGCGCGGATACCGAACTGCAGCGCCATGTAGAGGCAGGTGGGGGTTTTGCCGCAGCGTGACACGCCGACCAGGATGATATCCGCCTGGTTATACTGGCGGGTACGGGCACCGTCGTCATTATCCAGCGCGAAGTTCACTGAATCGATGCGGTCCTTGTAGCGTTCCATCTCGTTAATGGCGTGTGATTTGCCCACCGAGTAGGAAGAGTGGGTTTCCAGTTCGCTCTCCAGCGGCTTGAGAAAGGTGGAGAAAACGTCGATCTTGAAGCCGTTGCAGGTAGCCAGCATGTCACGGATTTCGTCGTTGACGATGGTGTCCAGCACGATGGGCGGCTTGCCGTCTTCCTCCGCCTGCTTGTTGATGCGTTCAACGACCGCTTGCGCTTTCTCGATGGTGTCAACATAGGGCAGGGTGACCTTCTCGAACCGGATCGCCTCGAACTGCGAAAGCAGACTGTGGCCAAGAGTTTCGGCGGTAATACCGGTGCCGTCGGAGATAAAGAAGGCGGTTCTAGTCATGTAGCGGTCCTGATTGTCGACAATTGAGCAGTGCAAAGGGGTGTTGGAAAAAGCTACTTTAGCAGAAAATCTGCGCTATGTTTTTGTAGTTAAATTACATTTCGCCGAAGCGAAGATTTTTTGGTTTTTCTGCAGTATTATCCGGCTTTCGGAGAAAATAATAATAATGATCCTTACGTCAAACGGCTCAGACTCAGGAGAATTGGCTTTGCAGGATTATGTACTGCGCCTGGAACAGGCAGGCATGGGAGATGTCGACAAAGTCGGCGGCAAGAATGCGTCTTTGGGTGAAATGATCCACCAGCTCAGTGATGCGGGTGTGCGTGTCCCCGGCGGTTTTGCCACCACAGCGCTTGCTTATCGTGACTTTCTGGCGCAAAGCGGCCTTGCCGATCGCATCAACGAAGCGCTGAATGCGCTCGATGCGGACGATACCCGCGCACTGATTGAAACCGGCGGCAAGATCCGTCAGTGGATCATGGAGGCAGAGTTCCAGCCTGAGCTGGACAAGGCGATCAACGACGCCTGGGCTGAAATGACCAACGGCGAAGAAATTGCCGTCGCTGTACGTTCATCCGCGGCTCGCTGGCATGCTGTCATTGCGCGCAACGGGAGATCGGCTGTCCCGCGGAACAATTATTCAACAAACAGGGTAAGAATTCATAAACAAAACAGTGACGCTGTATACTCAACGACACTGTTTTGCCGGATACTTCCGCCGATCCTACTCTTTCTTCCCCATCCGCATCGGGAACGGGATGATGTCCCGTATCGAATCCGTGTCGGTCAGCAGCATCACGAGACGGTCAACGCCGAAGCCCACGCCGCCGGTGGGGGGCATCCCGCAGGCGATGGCATGCACGAAGTCCATGTCCACAGGGTGCTCCTCGTAATCTTTCCCCGTGTCGCCACCGCCGCGCTGTCCCATGAAACGCTCGTACTGCTCCACCGGGTCGGTCAACTCGCTGTAGGCGTTGCCCATCTCGAACGTACAGGCGTGCGGCTCGAAGCGCTCCACGAACAGCGGGTTGCCACGCTTGACCTTGGTCAGGGGCGAGATGTCGCGGGGATGGTCGCAGATGAAGCATGGTGTCCACAGGCGTCCCGAGACTTCCAGTTCGCGCTCCACGATGTCCATAACCAGTGCACCGAGCTTCTCGGCGGCGAGGTTTTTACGGAATTCAGCGCGGGTGATGCCGATGAATGAGAGTTTCTCGTCGGTCATGGCGGCGTCGAGATCGGCTTCCAGCTTCGCGCGGTCGAGCTTGTCCATCGGTGCGCCGAAGAGTTCCTCGATCACTTCAGGAATGCGGATGCGCGGCCAGGGCGGCGTGAAATCCACTTCGCGCCCCTGATAGGTGATGACCGGCGATCCGGCGATGGCTTCCACCACCCGGCAGGTCAGCGCCTCGAAGCGCTCCATCTGGAAATTGTAGTCGGTGAAAGCCTCGTACCACTCCATGAGGGTGAATTCGGGATTGTGGGTGGCGTCGATGCCCTCGTTGCGGAAGCATTTAGCGATGGCGAACACCTTCGGGAAACCGCCGACAACATAGCGCTTGAGCGGCAGTTCGAGGGAGATGTTGAGGAACACCTGCTGCCCGCCGAGTGCATGCACCGTGGTGGTGAAAGGACGCGCATCGGCGCCGCCGTACACCATTTCAAGCGCGGGAGTGTCAACCTCGAGGAAGCCGGACTCCTCCATGTAGCGGCGTATTTCGCGGATGATGCGCGAACGGGTCTCGAAGCGGCGCACCGAATCGGGATCGGTGATCCAATCGAGATAACGCTGCTGGCGGCGTACTTCGACACTGCTGAGGGTGTAGCTCGTGGCACCGTCGTGAATTTTGCCGAAGGGCACATCCGCCACCGACTTGCCGATGATTTCCAGGCCGCGCACGAGGATGGTCGGCTCACCCGCGCGGGTACGGAAGAGTTCGCCGCTGACACCCACCCAGTCACCTATATCCAGATCTGGTACGAGAGCGACAGAAGCATCCGACGCTTCACCCGTGCGGACGTAGGTCTGGAAACGTTCGCCGCGGTCGATGATGTCCATGAACCAGGATTTGCCCATTTTCCGTACCGAGAGCACCCGTGCAGCCACGACCACAGTGGCTTTCTCCGCTTCGAGGGCATCGAATGCAGCGGCGATGTCCATAATGGTGTGGGTCGCCGCAAAAGCATACGGGTAGGGATTCACGCCGCTGTCGAGCAGATGTTCGCGCTTGGCGAGGCGGTGTTCCTGGAAAAAGTCGGGAGCGTCGGCCATGGATGATTTCCTCTATATTCGGTGATTTGTGTGCCGCATCGGTGTGAGCAGCCCCGCATGTCGTTTGTATCCAGCGGGTTACAGGTAAGCTGAGAATATATGGATTTTACGAAGGAAATGCAAGGGAAAGGCTGGAGAGGAATCGGCTGGAGGCCGGATTGTTTTTCCCGGTGGATTCCTTACCGCGGTGATGTTATATTTTCACTATCCGGCAGAACGATTATAAATGTTGCTCACCATAGATTTCATCGACACGGAGGAATGCATGAAAAAGGTACTCATCCTGACCACTCTCATTCTCGCGGCCATGACATTCACAGCCACCGCCCAGACGTCCGGCACCGGCATCGGCATCATCGCGGGCGAACCCACCGGCATCTCGTTCAAGCACTGGCTCAGTGGCGATACAGCGGTTGATGCAGCCGCGGCATGGTCGTTCAGTGGCGACGCCGACCTCCACATTCATGTGGACTGGCTCCATCATAACTGGACCATCCTCCGTGACGAAACCGATATCACCGAGGGCGAACTGCCCCTCTACTTCGGCATCGGCGGCAGGCTGAAAATTCAGGATGAGGACAGCCGTGTTGGCATCCGCTTCGTTGCGGGTGTGGCGTACACCTTCGAGGATTCGCCGCTGGATGTATTTTTCGAGATCGCGCCGGTCATGGACCTGGTTCCCGACACCGAACTCAACGGCAACGCCGGCCTCGGCATCAGATTCTGGTTCTAAGAGCAGTCGCGGCCGAATATGTGTAGGGGCGCACAGACGTGCGCCCGAAAAGTGTTGACAAACCTTGTGATTGAGAAGAATATCTCTGAATAAAGACGAACTCACCCCCTCCGCTGACGCGGTTTCCCCCTCTCTATTGCAATAGAGAGGGGGATCAAGGGGGTGAGTTAAGTATTTGTAAAATAACGATATATTGTCTATCTTAATAAACGTTGATTCCGCTTTGATGTATTGCTTGGTCAGGAGAGCGGGGAGCAGTCTGGGGACGCACGTTCGTACGCCTCTACACTATTTATCTATTGCCCGAATGTCATGTTTGCCCTTGCCTGCCAGAGATATTCGATTATCTTCCCAATAGTATATTCTTAACTCACTCTCAGGGGGATATCATGATCCGTACACTCTGCACCGCAATACTCGCGGCATTGCTCATGCCGTCGTTCGCAATCGCGCAGGAAGCCAACCGGTTCGAAGCTGACATCGCCAAATTCGAGGCCATGGACAAAGAAACTCCGCCGCCGCAGGATGCCATCCTCTTCCTCGGCAGCTCATCAATCCGCATGTGGAACACGGTCGTTGCCGACATGGCCCCGCTGCCGATCATCCACCGCGGTTTCGGTGGCTCGCAGGTTACGGACGCCATCTATTTCGCCGACCGCATTGTATTCCCCTACAAGCCCCGCGTGATCGTATTCTATGAAGGCGACAACGACATCGGCGGCGGCAAGTCAGCCGAGACGGTGCTGGCGGATTACACCCGGTTCGTGGAACTGGTTCACTCGCGCCTGCCGGAAACCGTGATATTCTTCGTCTCCATCAAGCCAAGCAAGGCACGCTGGAACATCTGGCCGGAGATGAACCGGGCCAACATGCTGATCGACCGCTATTCCACGCGGCACGCCAACCTCGCGTACCTCGATGTGGCAAGCGCCATGCTGAACGCGGACGGCGAGCCGATGGACATCTTCCTCGAGGATGATCTCCACATGACCCCGGAGGGATACAAAATCTGGACGAAGCTGATCAAGCCGCGGATGGAAGCGAATTATTGAGATTTGCTGAGAGGACAATGCCATGATGAAACGCCTGTTCGTGCTGATACCGCTGCTGAGCATTGTGTTCAGTGTACCCGGCACGGCGTACGATCCACTTCCATACCCATACCCGGAATACTTCTACTATATCACCGGGACACATGCGGGTGTGCTGTTCGCCTGCACCGAACACACCGGCATCTTCCGCTCCACCGACAGCGGTATAAGTTTCGACTACATGGGCCTGCCGGGGATGTATCTCCATCACATCGAGGAGGGCCCGGATGGCGCAATCTATGTCTGCACGGTCGATGAGGGCGTCTTCCGCTCCCGCGATCAGGGCGAGACCTGGACGCAGATCAAAGACGGCCTCGGCATCGATCCCACCGGACTCGACTTCCTCTTTCTCGGCGACACCATGCTCGTGGGAACCAACGACGGTGTTTTCACCTCGGATGACGGCGGCGATCACTGGACTCAGGTGGGCATGGACGGTATCGAGGCGCGCGGATTCCTCCAGCTTTCGAACGGCGACATCCTCTGCACCGGAAGGCGTGACGGCCTCTTCCACTCGACCGACAACGGTGCAACATGGGAGCCGCTCACCAGCGATCTCCCGAAACATGTCGATACCCACAAACTGGGCGAATACGCCGACGGCACACTCATCCTTGCCACTTGGGGCGAAGGCGTCTGGCGCTCCCCGGATTACGGCGCGACCTGGACACGGGTGCTCGCCATCCCTGACGATCCCCGTGTAGACTTCGTGGTCATGCACAGCGGCGGTATTTACGTGACATCCCACAATGAAGGCGTCTATGTCTCCTCCGACGGCGGCGGCTCCTGGAACCGTGCGTTCGAATCACTGCCGTGGCGGGTGAAGTATCTCGAATTCACCGGCAATTCGGCGTTTGCGGTCACATGGGGCACGGGTATCTGGCGCTCGGACAACGGCGGCGCTGCATGGACACCGGTTCCGGTGGAAGGTTACATTTCGCCGGTGCTGGTGGAAGAATCCCCGCCATTTCCGATGACCCTCACCGCCGGCCCCAACCCGTTCAACAGCGCGGTCACCATCACCTGCACGCTTCCCTCCGCGGAACATGCCGAACTCGCGGTCTACAACATCCTCGGCCAGCGTGTCGCCACTCTCGCTGCCGAGCGGATGGACGCGGGAGCGCACACGTTTGTATGGAACGCCGGGGAGTTTTCATCAGGGGCGTACTTTGTTGTGCTGCAAGGGGATGAGGGGATGGTGAGGGAGCGGGTGATTATGGTGAAGTGAGGAGGGAGCAGAAAAATAATACTCGTTGTTTCATATCAACATTTACATGAAACTTTGGGAGCACAACAATTTGATAATGTTCCATCAGGACTAGCTAATAAAAGATTATTTCGCCTTATTTTCTCCAAATCAGTTCCGAAAAGTTTAACTACAGCTTTTTTTTGGAGCCAATTGTAAAGTGGTAATGCATTTTTAAGAAAAAATGGCTTTGAACCGTAGCCTGCCTTTAAACTTTGTCGCAATGTTTCTGTTGTTATACCATAATCAGTAAAAAATGGTATAATGTCTATAAGTTCTCTATTTCTATCCTGAGGTTGAAAACTAATTGGATCAGCTTTTAAGGTATATCGTTTTCTTTTTTTAAAGGGATGCTGAGAAGCCCACCTATAGTGGTCAATGTATGCCTCCTCAGATGATTCATTTTTATGGAAATTCCAAGTAAGTATAATCCTGTTGAGGTTGAAGATAAGTGGTACAAGTACTGGACCGACAAAGGTTTTTTTCATTCTACGCCCGATGAGCGTGAACCGTACACCATTGTTATTCCGCCGCCAAATGTAACCGGCGTATTGCACATGGGGCACATGCTCAACAATACTATTCAGGATATATTAACCCGCCGTGCCCGGATGCTTGGGAAAAAATGCCTGCTGGGTACCTGGGACCGACCATGCATCGATTGCTACCGAAGCCAAGGTGGTGAATAAATTGAAAGCCGAAGGAATTGACAAACACGACCTTTCGCGCGATGAGTTTTTAAGCCATGCCTGGGAATGGACACATAAACATGGTGGAATTATTTTGGAACAGCTTAAAAAACTGGGCGCTTCGTGTGACTGGGAACGTACCGCTTTTACCATGGATGAAACCCGGAGCGACTCTGTTATTAAGGTATTTGTCGATTTGTATAACAAAGGCCTTGTTTACCGCGGAATCCGAATGGTGAATTGGGACCCTAGTGCCAAAACCGCTTTGTCGGACGAAGAGGTTATTTACAAAGAAGTTCAGTCGAAATTATACTATTTAAAATATAAAATTGAAGGCGAAGATGGTTTTGTAGCCATTGCTACCACCCGACCCGAAACTATTTTGGGCGATACCGCCGTGTGCGTAAATCCGGACGATGAACGTTTTTCACATTTAAAAGGCAAAAGGGTTTTGGTGCCATTGATTAACCGATCCGTACCAATTATCGAGGACGAATATGTTGACATGGAATTTGGTACTGGTTGTTTGAAAATTACACCGGCTCACGATATCAACGATTATGGTATTGGTATGAAACACAACCTCAAAACCATTGATATTTTTAACGACAATGGTACGTTGAGCGAAAAAGCCCAATTGTATATTGGTGAAGACCGTTTTGAGGTGCGCAAAAAAATTGTTGCTGATCTGGAAAAAGCGGATAATGTTGAAAAGATTGAAGACTATACTAATAAAGTAGGTTTTTCGGAACGTACCGATGAGGTGATTGAACCCAAATTATCGGCACAATGGTTCCTGAAAATGGAAGGCCTGGCAAAACCTGCATTGGATAATGTGGAGAATGATAACATTCAGTTTCATCCTGCCAAATTTAAAAATGTGTACCGTCACTGGATGGGAAATATCAAAGACTGGTGTATCAGCCGCCAGTTGTGGTGGGGCCATCAAATACCTGTTTATTATCTGGCCGATGGGACTTTCGTATGTGCCGAATCACCTGAAAAAGCATTAGTTGAAGCCATCGATAAAACAGGAAATGATAAACTCACTCTTTCTGATTTAAAACAGGATGAAGATGTATTGGATACCTGGTTTTCGAGCTGGTTGTGGCCCATTTCGGTTTTTGATGGAGTACGTGAACCCGAAAACAACGAAATTAATTATTATTATCCAACAAGCGATTTGGTTACTGCCCCCGATATTATCTTTTTCTGGGTGGCACGAATGATAATAGCTGGTTATGAATTCCGCGATAATCTGCCTTATAAAAATGTGTATTTTACAGGAATGGTGCGTGATGCGCAACGCCGCAAAATGTCAAAATCGTTGGGGAACTCACCCGACCCACTCGACCTGATAAAAAAATACGGTGCCGATGGTGTAAGGGTAGGTATGTTATTGTGCTCGCCTGCAGGTGGCGATTTATTATTCGACGAAGGGCTTCCTCAACAGGGAAGTAACTTTTCAACCAAATTGT
This sequence comes from Prolixibacteraceae bacterium, assembly GCA_963666575.2. Lineage (GTDB taxonomy): Bacteria > Bacteroidota > Bacteroidia > Bacteroidales > Prolixibacteraceae > JABMQB01. The sequence continues at coordinate 689,186 of CAXXYG010000027.1, read as the reverse complement.
GGAATGCTTTCAGGTTGGTGAAAAACTGGGAGATTTCTGATGAAATTCCACAGCCCGAACATTCAGCGTTAGCGCTTAACTGGTTTAATGTAAAATTGAATGAAGTGATCGAAACACTTTCTGTTCAGTTTGACCAGTTTAGGATCTCGGAAGCTTTGATGACCGTTTATACGTTGGTGCGCGATGAATTTTCATCGTGGTTGCTCGAAATGGTAAAACCACCATACCAGCAACCAATCGATGCCAAAACATATAACGAACTTGTAATTCTGTTTGATAAAGTACTTCGATTGTTACACCCGTTTATGCCTTTTATTACCGAAGAAATTTGGCAGTTATTGATAGAAAGGAATGAAAGCGAAAGTATTATGGTAAGCCTTTCTCCTGATGCGGGGAAAATAGATGTCGAATTGTTGGCTGCCTTTGAAAATGTTAAAGAAGCTGTTTCAGGAATTAGAAAAATCAGGAAAGATAATAATTTGGCGAACAAAATTGAATTGGAATTGAGTATTCAGCCAGGTGATAAAGGTTATGATTCTGCCTACAATTCTGTTTTGATAAAGTTGGGAAATCTGTCGGCAATTAATGTTGTTACCGAAGAAGTAAAAAATGCGGCTTCATTCAGGGTAATGTCAACCAATTTTTATATCTCGCTTGGCGAACATGTCGATGCTGAAGAGGAATTTAAAAAGTTGGAAGAGGAATTAAAATACACTAAAGGATTCCTTGTTTCGGTAATGAAAAAGCTGGGTAATGAACGTTTTGTAACCAATGCTCCAGAAGCTGTTGTGGCTGTTGAAAAAGCCAAACAAGCCGATGCTGAAGCTAAAATAAAAATGTTGGAAGAAAGGATCCAATCGTTACGGAGCTAATAATTGCGTTAAAATTCCTTTACTTAATAATGAAAATTCGTATTGCCGTCCCCGTTGATTGGTAAGGCAAATAATGCCACACTTTTTTTCGGGGATTATCAGGCAATAACTGCTGAATCCGGGTTCACCGCCATTGTGCCAGATGGCATCATTTTTATTAAATAGTGTTTGTATTTGCCATCCCAATCCAATAACTTCATCTTTTGTTTCGATGGCTTTTTGATGTGATAATTTAATTGCCTCATTTTTTTCATCCATATTGGCGGCAATGTATTTTAACATATCATTAGTTGTTGATTTTAAACCTCCGGCTGCACCAGCAATCTGGTAAGTGATATGCGGCATTATTTTTCCGTTTTTATCGTACCCAATTGTATAATCTGTTGTATCTGATGTAAAAGGAACAGTTTCTGTTTGTTCCATTCCTATGGGGTTTGTAATATATTTTTTAATAAGTTCAGGATAGGATTCCCCAAAAATATTTTCAAGGATAATACCTAGAAGGTTGAACCCAATATTCGAATAGGTAATTTTTGTTCCGGGTATAGTGTCTGGTTGTATTTTATGCAATTCTTCCATAAACCAATCACTTGAAAAACCATTAAATGCTTTTATTACATCGAACAAAGTTGGTTCATTCATCTTTAATAGTTTTTCGGGGTAAATGTCTTCGGGTAATCCCGAAGTGTGTGTGGCTAGGTGTTTTAGTGTGATGGGTTCACCATGGTATTGAAGATTTTGAAAAGAATCTTTTAAGAATTTCCGGATATTTTTATTTAAATCAATTTTTTTTTCGATTACGGCTTGTGCAAGCAGAATACCTGTAAAAGTTTTAGTGATGGAGCCGATTTCATAAATTGTTTCGGATGTGGGTAGTTGTTGTACTCCTTTTTTGACGGTACCGTAATTGTAAAAAAAGCGTTGGTTGTTTATGGCAATCCCCAACGAAATACCAATCTGAGAATTATTTTTAAATTGTTCAGATATTTGTTGGTGGACCAGAGAATCGGTAGAACTTTTTAGCTGATTGTCGGTAGCAATTATAAATGTTTCTTGAGGTATTGCTTCAAAAAAACATAAAGAAAGCAACACGGCTATAATCGATCGTTTCATTTGGTTTTTATTTGGTACAATATGTCTTAATAACGTTTATATGACTGAATATGTTACTCTTGGTTGCCTGATAATTGTTATTTTTTTGAAAATCAGAGAATAGATTTTCAAAGGATTTAACCATCAATCAAGTGGGGAATATTTAAAAAATAAAAATATTGATGTTGGTGTCCTTCTGAAAGATATTTATAATTTTGAAAATCAACTTATACTTAACACAATGGTAAAACAATTGCTGAAAATTACGTGGAGGCAATTTTGCTTTGTATTATATGTGCTGCCATTAACTCTGTTGGTTTTATCTTGTTCGGTAGATCTTCCTGAACATTTGGTAAGTGTTGATGAAAATCCCAAAATACAGCCTTCTGTTTCGGGAATAACAATTCCACCAAACATTGCTCCATTAAATTTTAAGATCAACGAAGAAGGAAAATGGTATTGGGCAGAAGTATTTGGCTCCTTGGGTGATAAAATACTTTTAAAATCGTCAAATGGGATAATTCAGTTTCCTCAAAAAGCATGGAAAAAATTGTTGTCTGAAAATAAAGGAAATAAAATAAGTATTCAGGTTATTGTTGAAAATCAAAATGGAGAGGCAAAAAGTTTAAGCCATTTGATTTGTTTGTTGCCAACGAATCCATCGACCCATATTTGTTTTACCGTCTGTTGTTCCCCGGTTATGAAGGTTGGTATAAAATAAGTATTGTGCAACGTAATTTGACTAATTTTGAAGAATCATCAATGGTTGAAAATCAGTTGATTGAACACAACTGTGTTAATTGCCATTCGTTTTGTCAGAATGATCCCGATAAATTTATGTTACATGTACGGGGAAATAAGGGAGGGACCTATTTTGTTGATGGCGAAAAAATTACGAAAACCAACCTCAAAACAAAAGAAATGGATTTTGGGGCGGTTTATCCATATTGGCATCCCGGAGGGCGATTTGTTGCTTATTCATCGAATAAAGTGGTACAGAATTTTTACGCCGACCCGCATAAAAATATTGAGGTATACGACCTTGCTTCATCATTGGTGATTTATGATACCGAAAAAAATGAAATGTTGCCTATTGGTGGAAACGATTCTGCTCAATACTTGGAAACCTTTCCTACCTGGTCACCCGATGGAAAGTACATTTATTTTTGTGTTGCCGATCAAGTATCCGAAGGATTTGATGTGGAGGATGTAAAATACAGTTTAGCCCGGCGTTCTTTTGATGCTGGCTTACGAAGTTTTGGTGAAATGGAGATGGTTTACAATGCCAAAGTCATTGGTAAAAGTGTGTCTTTTCCCCGTATTTCTCCCAATGGGAAAAATCTGGTTTTTACATTGTTCGATTTTGGGACCTTTTCGATTTGGCACAAAGAAGCTGATTTGTATAATCTGGACCTTACAACCAAAGAAGCTTCGAAAATGAGCGTTAACAGCGACGAAACCGAAAGTTACCACTCCTGGTCATCGAATGGGAGGTGGCTGGTGTTTAGTAGCAAACGTGGCGATGGGCTTTCGGCCAGGCCTTACATTGCTTATGTAAGGGAAGATGGAACTTTCGGAAAACCATTTATTATGCCGCAAAAAGACCCGGCTTTTTACGATAGAATGCTAAAAACTTACAATGTTCCTGAATTTGTTACCGGAGAAATTAAAATAGGGCCACGCGAAATTGCTCGTACTGCCAATGATAAACCTTTAAATGCTTCCTGGGCCGGCAACTAATTTTTAATTACAATATCCATGAGTAATCCTTCTGAAATTACATCCATAAATTCCCAACTTAAACAAAGAGGCAATGTTTTTTTTGTTATTGGTTTTATGTTGGTATTGACGTTTATTTCGGCTTTTTATTTTATAAAGTTTGGCGATTACATTTTTTTCGTTCAGGAGAATATGTCTTTATTTATTTGGACAACTGATTATTTTAATGAATTTATATACCGGCCCGGAGGTTTGCTTGAATATGGAGGTAAGTTTTTAACCCAATTTTACTTTTCTTCAATTATGGGTGTGGCAATTATCACTCTATTGTTGTTAAAAACAGTATTTATATTTTATAAAATAAATCAAAAACTTTCTGACACAAAAAAGGTGATTTTACCTCTTGTGTTTTTGCCAGCCATTTTTATGTTTTTATTGCAGATAAACTACAATTATTACTTATACCATAATCTTGGTTTTTTAGTGGTTGGTTTTTGGTTTTACGTATCTGTTTTATCTCAAAAAAAAGTCATTCAGTGGATTTTTCTTATTCTATTTCCATTGTTTTATTTTGCTGTTGGTGCTTATGCTATCGTTTATGCAGGCATGTATGTAGCGTATTGTTTTATTTACCTGAAGGGAAATTCGAGGTATATTTTTTCCGGCAGTATTTTAGGAATTACTGCCGCTTCTTTTTTTTTGTTTAAAGATGTATTATTTTATTTCCCTGGGGGAGTTGGATTATTTTACCCTTTTTCAATTGGAGAAAACCTTAACCAGGAAGTGTTTTTTTATGGTTTGATTGCCGTAATTGGTTTATTTCCTTTATTAATTAAATATTTCGAAAACCTGAAACTTAAAGGGCGAATGGCGCCTTTTTACCCTGTTGTTTTATTGGCGATTGTTTTCATTTTGGCACTATTTCAAATGTCAAAATTGCATGATTCAAAATCAGCTCATTTATTTCAAATTGAAAAAAAGGTTGTTTTGCACGATTGGGATGGTGTTATTAAAAGCCATCAGACTAATCCATCAACCAATTTATTGGGACAGTTTTATTTTAATTTGGCATTATCTGAAAAAGGAGAAATGGCAAATAATTTGTTTTCAGGAAGGCAGGATTTTGGGACTGACGCATTGGTGTTACCATGGGAGTTAAATAATAACATCATTAGCCGTGGAGTATATTTTTATTATGCCATTGGGCTCATTAATGAAGCACATCATTGGGCTTATGAGTCAATGGTTTCGCAAGGATACCGTCCTGAGAATTTAAAAATGCTGGTAAAAACCAACTTGATAAATGGGCATTTCCGAATGGCAAAAAAATACATTTCTATTCTGAAAAACACCTTTTATTATAAAGAATGGGCTAAAAAGTATGAAAAAATGCTTTTTTATCCTGAATTGGTAAAAGCAGACCCTGAATTAAGTGTAAAACAAAGTTTGCTCAGTGACACCGATTTTTTTGTGGATTCGAAACAACCTCAGTTAAATTTAGCAGGTTTGATGAATTCAAATAAAATGAATAAAAAGGTTTTTGAATACGGTATTTCATGGTTAATGCTTCGAAAAAATGTGAACGCAATAATTACTCAATCGAAGAGCCTAAAAGAAAGGGGATACGCAAATATTCCACGGCATATTGAAGAGGTGGCTTTGATGTATAGCCTCAGTAATCAAGGGGAATTGCCAGATTTTGGTGGATTGGAAATACGTTCAAAAACAAAACAAGACTTTCGGAAGTACATTGCAGTTTTTACGCAGTACAATGGCAATATGGGGCAGGCAGCTATTAATATGCAAGAAGATTTTGCTGATACGTATTGGTATTTTATTCATTTTAGTAAATAATAATTGGTAATTCATTTTTGGAAGAGATTTAATTTGTAATTTTTCTATTTTTGCTCCTTAAACAATGTTAAAACTCAGTTAAAATGTGTTATTTTCAGCTAAAGTTGATACTGATATAATAATTTTGAAAGCAGATATTTTATACCATGCAAATAAGGAGGTTTTTTTTATTCAGTATTTTAATCGTTTCATCTGTCGTTTCATTTTCACAGGATGATTTGTCTGGTATTGACTGGGACCTAATTGATCCGATGCCTATCCGTTTACGGGCGAAAATAATCAGTGCCGGTGATGGAATGGCAGTGCCTTATGCGCATGTAATAAATAATCGCACACATGGTGGTACAACTTCAAATTCAGGGGGGTATTTTACGCTAGACATGCTAAATGTTGATAGTTTGGTGATTTCAACCATGGGATTTTCAAAGCAGGTTATTCATGTTCCTCCAACCTATAATCAGGATAGTATTTTAACAATTATTATAAGGCCTATTGTTTTTGGGATAAGGGAAGTAACTGTTGAAGGAGAAAAACAAAAAGTAAATTTAGACGGTATCCCTGTTGGAATGCCTGTTGATATTGACCCTGAATTACGGGGAGATGCATTTAATGAAAAACCTCCTTTGCTAGTTGCGTTTTTTAATCCGCTTTCGTTTTGGCAATACCACCTGAGTAAAAAGGAAATCCGTAAGCGAAAAGTTCGCAGGGCTATGGCACTTGAAAAAAACTGGGAAATGCATTCGCGCAACTATAATAAAGAGATGGTTATTAAATTAACTGGTATGAATGAACAACAAACCGAAACATTTATGATTTGGTTTAATGCTCAGAATGTACTTGCTTATACCTCCAATGAATACCAGGTCAGGTCCTCCATTAGGGAATATTTTGAAATATATAAAAGTGAAGGTTTGCTAAAGTAATCGTTTTTTTTGATTTTAGTTTATGACGCAACCAATCAAAAGTTCATTACATCTTTTGATTAATAAGTATGTTTTACTAAAATTAGGACCATGAAGCTATCTACCTTAAAAATAGGAATGATTGTATTGATGATAGGCTTAGTAGTTAATAGCTGTAACGACGATCAAACTACCGATCAGCTTGAAAACATTCAGAGTACTGTAACAAACCAGCCTGAATGTAAAGGGAATAAGTCAGCTTCTTTTGATCTTTCAATAGCAAATAATCAAAGTTGTATTAATTATTCCTACGAACCTTCTTCCAATATTTTAACATTAAATCATATTAATACCGGATTTAATTGTTGTCCTGGTAAACTATCAGTTTATACAGAATTGAAAGGTGATACATTAAAAATATTTGAATCGGAAGAAACACCAGGATGCCATTGTAATTGTTTGTTCGATTTAAACATCGAGGTTAAAACAATCCCAACGGGGCAATATGTAATAAAAGTGATTGAACCTTATGCCGAAGGGCAGGATGAACTGATTTTTTCAATAGATTTGGGTCAACAAATAAGTGGGGAAGTGTGTGTGTCACGAGATCAATACCCCTGGGGGATGTAATTTTACAATTATAATGATGGTAAAAAACGGGGCACTAAGCCCCGTTTTTTTATGTTTTTATGATTATAGTTCTTTAATCAAAATATTTTTCCAGACAACTTTTAATCCACCTCCATCGTGAATCTGAAGTGCAACTGACCCTTCACCCTGGCCAATTTTCTCATCTTCAAAATCAACCATTTGAGTGCCATTTAACCAAGTGGTTACGTGGTCGCCGACAACCTTAATTGTCATGTCATTCCATTCACCCATTTTTAGGATGTTTTCTTTTTCTTCTGGAATTTGAACTAACCATCCTCGGCCATACGATTCATAAACACCACCTGTGTCATGGTTGGGAGGGGCTACTTCAACCTGCCATCCTGATACAATAGTTCCTTCGAAAGTCGAACGGAAAAAGATACCACTGTTGCCATCGGCAACCTGTTTAAATTGTACTTTTAATTCAAAGTTTTTGTACTCTTTTTTGGTTGATAAGTAACCGTAATCTTTATCAGGGCCACTTTCGCACACCAATAAATTGTTTTCGACATACCATTTTTCGGTACCGTGAATTTCCCATCCATCCAGGTTTTCTCCGTTAAACAGTGGTTTAAACTCGTTTTTTTCTTGTACTCCTGAAAAAGAAGTCAGAATAATAGCTGTAATAAGTAATAATAGTTTAGGCATAGTTATTTAGGTTATTAAAGTTAATTTCCAATCTGGTCTTTTAGGAGTTTTACATTGTTTGTCAGTCGTGTAATAGTGGCATCTTTTTCGGCTATTTGTGATTTTAAGCCGGTAACTTCTTTCGAAAGTTGGTCGATTTTTTTTAGGTTGGCCTGTAGTTTTTCATCCTGCCTGATTTTTTCACTCTCCAGGCGGCCAATGGTGCTTTGTTTTTGGGTCAGTTCAAAATTCTTTTGGGTAATTTCTGAATTGGTAACACTATAATCAGTTTTTAATTTTTCAATTTCGTTTTGCAACGAAGAAATGATAATTTCTTTTTCTGAAATAGTAGAATTTAGCTGGCGTTTTTCAAATTCGAAAGCAAACTTTTTTTCTTCCAGATTTTCACTGGTTAAACTGACATTTGAAGATAAATTGGCAATTTCTTTTTTAAGGTCATCGATGTAATTCCCTTTTTGGGCATCACTTTCCATTAATTCGCTTTTTATGGTTTCAAAATCTGCAATTAACTGTTTAATACGTTCCGATTTATTTATGTTTGCCTGATCTAATTCTCTGACCTTTTGCTCAGCTTTTAACCGCCCCGTCTCCATAGCAAGGTACTTTTTTTTGGCTACACACGAAGTAAAAAGTAATGGTAAAACCATAAATAACCAAAGGAACTGCCTTTTTCTCATGACCCTCTTTTTTAATTTTTAACAAAGATAAAAAATAAAACAACGGGTGTATAACGTATAATTCGGGTAGGTTGGTATTATATTTGTAATTTTATCCAAAGTTTTTAAAATAATTGTTTAATATTTCTGTTAATCAATTAGAGTATTAAATGCTGAATACCGATAAATATGAAACAAATAGGAGCCATTTTGTTGTTGTCTTTTTTTATAATTACTGCTTTTGCACAGGAGGTTGTTCCCAATAAACTTATAAAAGGGAAAGTTGTTGATAGTGCTACAAACCAACCTGTTGCATACACTAATATTGGGCTTGAGGGAACCTATTATGGTACAGCCAGCGACATTGATGGGAATTATGAATTAAAGGTTCCGCCCGAGTTTTTTGATAGGAATATTTATTTTTCTGCCGTTGGGTACTCAATTTCAAAATTACCGGTTTTTAAATTATTTGAAAAAGATTTTAATCTTATTAAATTAACAGAACAATCGTATAGTATTTCAAACATCGATATAAATGCTCAATCAAAAGTAATATACCGCATTTTAAGGACTGCCTCGGATGATATAGCTAAAAATTTTGCAACAGGCCCTTTTAACACAGTGTGTAATTATACGTTTGAAAAAACCACTGTTGATACAATTTATTTTAGGAAAGCAACAGTTGATATTTATGATAAAACGGGTTATGCAACACCTTCTAAATTAGATGCTTTTAAAAACCGTAATTATAAATTTTCGTCGGTCACCAAAAATTTTGAAAGCTATAGCTTTTTTGAAGGAAGCACCAATATTGATGAGTTGCTTGACCTTGATTTTGCCCGATCGGTTTCTTCTATTCTTAATCAGTCCCTTCTTTCGGGATTTGAATTAACAATGGAAGAAGAAACAAAAATAGAAAATACCACAGCCTGGGTTATTGGATTTAAAACATACAATCCTACATATGAAATTTCAGGCGATTTTTATGCTTCGCGTTTTGAAGGTAAAATATACATTGCCAAGAATGATTATTCTGTTATTAAAATTGAAGGTTGGGCTATGGCGCCTAAACAATCAAAAATAAACCGGGGACTTGCATTGGCTCCAGATACCAGAAATTTTGTAACTGATGTGGCTTACGATTTTTCGGTGGAATACAACAGTGAAAGTGTAAAATTTATTAAACTGAATAAAAATTATACCGATGATGGAAATCCTGTCAAAGAACAAACTTCTTTGGTAGTTCAAGCAACCGAAACAACAGGAATTACACCCATCGTTTCACGCCAGTATTTTGAGGGGAATTAAATAGTTTTTCAAAAGGATGGATTTTTGAATCTAATTTTATTTAACCACCATTCTTTTGATTTGTCCTGAACCATTCGACTTAAGCTTATAAAAGTACAATCCATTTTTAAGCCCTTTTCTATTAATTTGAAACGAATAATTTCCGGGTTGGTAATAAGCATTTATCAGTTTTTTCTCCAATTTTCCAGCAATGTTATAAATATACAAAGTAACATTTCCCGATTTTTTAATAGCAAAATCGATTGTTGAATTGGAGGAAAATGGATTTGGGTAATTTTGACTTAACTCAAAAGTCTGGTTGTGAATTATTTGAGAAGTAGTAGTGATGTTGTTTAATGCAGTTTCAATTGCATCGTGAGCAGCTGAAATATCGGAGCTTGCAGCTTTTGTTCCTTTAAAGGCCATTACCCTGTCGCCATCAATAACCACAAGCCTGTCGTAGGTTGTGTTCCAACTGTTAGCTACCGAACTTCCTTTTGTTAAATAGGTAACATCAAGACCCGTTGAATTTTTAAAATTCTGTACCTGTGAATTACTTCCATCCCATGTGTCTATTCCAATGGCTAAAAATTTGTTATTATTTTTAAATTTATCGATGAGGCCCGATTGAATGCTTGGGACTGCCGCTTTACACAATGGGCAATTGTAACCTAATAAAAAAATCAGCACCACTTTTCCTGAATTCTCTGAAAGTTTAAAATCCTGCCCATCAAGTTGGCTGAGGCTAAAATCAGGAGCAGTTTGCCCCTGGTTTTGTGCGTTTATTGTTGATGCCGAAAATATGGCTGCTATTAATAAAGTAAAAATTGTTTTCATCGTTTTATTGTTTTTGTTTATAATCGTAGTGTCCATCGTAATTCTACTCCTTTAAAATCGAGTACTTCGTAACAAATTCCTGAAGTGCAAGCCGGGCCTCCCCGGCGGTTTCCTGCAAATAACTGGAAACTGTTTTTATTGTCGGGTTTGTAATTCAGCAATACTCCCGGATATAGTTGTTTTGTTTCTATTTTTGTGGTTCCTGAAAGGTCGGCTACTACCGGGTCGTTGGTAAATTCACAAATTAGAGCAGTCGAAAATTTGGTTGATTTAGAAAGTATGAAACCTGCATATACATTGTTAAACTTATTTGACTCACCAAATGATTTAGTTATTTGTTGAAATTCTGTTTCTACCGAAACCGACCAACTGTTTTTTAGCAAACGGGTATAATAAGCACCGGCGGAAATTCTGTTTTTCTCCGAAACTACTTCATCTAGCGAATAATCGGCAAATAATTTTAGTCGTGAACTTTTATTGAGTTCAATATGCCAGTCAATAAAATATTCGTAAAAATTAAATTTTATGGTTGAAAAATCATTCACAGCCCTGGCATGGTTTATCGTAATTAAATGTTTTGGCGATGGCTGATAAAAAACCTCCAGTTGTAAACCACTTTCATCGGTTAAATTTGTAATATGTGTGCTTCTGTTTAGTAGCCTGTACGAATGTTCTTTTACCAGTGTAGGAGGGTCAGAAATGCCTGAGCCAATAAACAAGTTGTGGTAATCTTTAAGCTCGAAACTCAAACCAAATCTCGGAACCGAATAATTTATGCTTAAATATCCGCCATAAGAATTCTTGTCGTTCAGTCTAAAAAATTGTTGATTATTTATTTGATGTGAGAATTCAATGTAATAATCCAGATTTTTAGAAAGTTGACCTTCTAAAAATGAAGATAGATAATTGTATCTACCTGCCGGACTTTTGGTGTCGAGGTAAATTATTCCGGCTCGTTGTTTTAAGAACCGGCCACTTATTTCACCTCCCGAAACTACATCAACTCGGTTTTCGCTATTAATAGGAGGTAATAAATTATTGAGCGTTTTACCATGAAGGGCTTTAATTGTTAGCGATTTATTTGAATACGAAACAGAAGCTCCTCTTGTATCGCGGTAAAATCCTTGCCGCGTACGGTAAATTTGATCTTCAAAAACAGAGTTTTTAATTTCGTATCCACGGTACAATAAACCTTTTCCGAGGGTTTCGTAAAAATTGCCTGCTTTCACTGTTAATCCTTTTTTCCGAAAGGTTAAGGAATATTGCGTTACTGTTGAGTATTGGTTCCTGAACGATTCAGTGGAATAAAAGTTTTCGAAACGCGCCGAGGCTTTGAGCCACTTCCATTTATAGCTCACATTTAATTGCTCGTAGATAGAGCTGGCATCGTTAGGTTCATTGCCCGGAATGTTACCCAACTGGTATTCGGCAATATTATATACGTTTATTTGTGCTTGTGAATGAATATAAGCAAAAGCAAAAAATAGACCTAATATGATTGTTTTATACCTCATTTATTGCTTAATATTTCTGTGAGTTTTTCTTTAAAAATCACTTCGTCGCCTGGGCTAAAACCCTCGTGACGGAAAACCATTTTTCCTTTTGAATTATAAATGAGTAGAGTGGGGAGTACTGCAATATTTAATTCATCTACCGCTTCCTGGTCGGGATCAAACAAAATGGGGTAGCCAATATTTAAAGCTCGGGCAAATGGTTTTACTTTTGATTGATTACGGGGACCATCGGTGTTAATGCCAATAAATTCAACGCCCTGTGGTTCAAATTCTTTTTGCAATAAATTAAGCTTTGGAATAGCACTTACGCAAGGTTTGCACCAAGTGGCCCAAAAATCAATAACTGTTAGTTTTTCACCCTTTAGTTCATCGAGTGAAACCCATTCCTGATCAAGGTTTTTAAGCTCAAGGTTTGGCAATTGTGCCTTTACGAAAAAGGACAATCCCATTAAAAGAAAAAAGGATATAAATATCTTCATATGATTCTGTTTGAACTATTAGTCGAATGAGATTGGAAATCCTTGCAGAAAAGTGGAGGTTTTTACAAAAAATCAGATTTATTAGATGTTGGAAATTATTTTTGAACTGGGAGGTTAGAAAATTTAAATGTCAAATAAACTTCTGATGTATTTATAATAAAACAATTCCCTTCTCCGGAATTTTATTAAGAAAAGGGAATTGTGCTATAACTCTGATGGGACCAATATTTTAAAAAAAATACTAATCCTTTTGTTCATTCTCATAAAAAGCATTGACAACTTCACGCCCTTTTTCAAAGTCATCGCTCGAAATCATCACTTTTACACCTCCCGAACCAGGAGTAAAACGAAACATGGAATCTTGCCCATTTATTTCATCTGCTAAAAATGTTTCAATTTCAGCATTATTTAATAAGCTCTGAACCAGCCCTGCTTCCCAGTTGGTTCCTTCAAAAACCTTAACTAAACGTAAAGGGCGGTCGTACATATTAACTGGTGCCAGTTATTTATTCTGAAATAATTCTTCAGGTTTTACTTTTTTAACCTGCATACTGTCTTTCAACGTTTTGTTGATGGCGTTATAAGGGCCAACAACAATCTCGTCGCCAACTTTAATTCCTTCCAGGATTTCGATATTATTATTATCCTGAATACCGGTTTTTACTTCTACTTTCTTAACTTTTCCATTTTCGTATAAAAATACAACTTCTTGTTTTTCATTTCTAGGCACAACTGTTTCGGTTTCTTCGCCATCTTCATTAGTGATTTCGCCTTTTATCATGTTCCTTTTTTCAGCTTCTTTGTTAATCCGTGTGGTTACGGCCTGAATTGGAACTGAGATTACATCGGCCCTTGTTTCGGTTTGAATATCAACTGTTGCTGACATACCAGGCCTGAAAGGGTAAAAACCATTGTTCGAACTTTCTAATAAATCTTGGTATGATTCTTTTAGTAAAAATACTTTTACATCGAAATTTGTTACCTGATCGGTAGTGGTTCCTGTAACATTCGCCGAATTGGCAATTTCGGTAACAACACCTTTAAATTTGCGTTGAAGGTATGCATCCACTTCAATAAGAGCTGTGTCCATTTCCGAAACTTTTACAATATCATTTTCGTTAACATCAACTTTAACTTCCATTCGGTCGAGGTCGGCCACAACCATCATTTCTGTACCAATCATCATACTCGTCCCCACAACACGTTCACCTTTTTCAACATTTAATCTTGAAACTGTTCCGTCGATAGGAGCATATATTTTTGTTTTTGTAAGCTGTTCTTTAGCTTCGGCAACCGAGGCTTCTGAACTTTTTACCGAAAATTGAGCAGCTTTAACTTCCGATTGTGCAACTTTATAAGCAGCTTCGGCAGTTTCAAATTCAGAAACAGGGATGGTTCCTGAATCATACAGCTGTTTCGAACGTTTATATGATAACTCCCTTTCTATCTGTTGGGCTTCAGTCTGCGCCAATCGGGCTTTTGCCGAATTGAGTGATGCTTCCATCCTGTTAAATGCTGAAACATAAGCATCGGGTTTTATGGTGACCAGGTGTTGCCCTTTGGTGACAGCATCGCCTTCTTCAACAAAAAGTTCAATTATTTCACCTGATACATCGGGGCTGATTTTAACTTCTGTTTCGGGTTGTATTTTACCGTTGGCATTTATTAATTCAGTAATAGTAATACTTTCTACTTTTTGGGTTGTAATACTAATGGTTACTTCGCCACCAAACCAGCCGGATTTTTTACCGACAATAAGTAAAATGATAATTATTACGGCAAGTCCAATAATGTAGGGTAAGAGTTTTTTTCGTTTCATCCGTTTATTTTTTAACAGCTTTTGATGTATATGTCAACCCAAGGGCATTAAAATTACAATTTATAGGTATTCAAAAACAGTAAATGCTAAATTATTTAACGACAATTCGGGCAGTTCTTCGGCTTTTCTGCTCCAAATACACATTCTCAGTTTTTGTATATTCTTCAACGGCTTCATCAGTATAGTGACGAATTGTGATTAATCGTAAGTTGGTATTGTATTTTGTTTCATAACTTTCCTGTAATTTGGCAATGGCTTTTTCCATGTCAAATTCAGGTTTATCAATAACAATACTAAAATCGATGGCCGATTGTTGGATCAAATTCATTTTAAATCTGAATTTGTTTAGTATTTCAAATACATTCGAAATATCAGTTGTATCTATAGTTGAAAAATCTTTCGACGATAAAGTAATAAGTACCTGATCTTCTTTAAAAATAAAAACAGGCTGTAAGTGAATTTTATGATTTACTTTTTTTATAAGAGTTCCACTTTCTTCCGGTTCAAAAAATGACTTAACAAGCAGAGGGATATCTTTGTTATGAAGGGGTTTCATGGTATTGGGATGAATAACTTTAGCCCCCGAGTAGGCCATTTCAACTGCTTCGCGGTATGAAAGTTCATCAATTTTTACAGCATCTTCAATAATATTAGGATCTGCATTCAGGACACCAGGAACATCTTTCCAGATAGTGACATTTTCGGCATTTAAAATATTACCCAAAATAGCAGCTGAATAATCAGAACCTTCGCGGCCAAGTGTAGTTGTTAAATTCGCCATTGTTGATCCTACAAAACCTTGAGTGACATACAGGTTTGTTTTTTTGAAATTAAATTTTTTGAGGGTTAGTTTTTGTGTTAACTCCCAATTAACTGTGGCATCGCGGTATGTGCTGTTTGTTTTAAGGCAAGTCCGAATATCTATCCATTTATTTGGTTGCTCAGATTTATTTAGGTACCCACTTATAATAAGCGTTGAAACCAACTCTCCATAACATATAATTTGATCGTATTCAAAATTATAATCCAACGAAGGTGTTGTATCTAATTTGGTGTCGAGTGCTTTAAATAATTTTTTGATGTCTTTTAATTCAGAGGAATCAGGGGTTAAAAGGGTTTTGCAAATATCCAGGTGTAACCTTTTAAAATGGGTAAATATATCCCACCGTTCTTCCGATTCCTGAAAATACAATTTTACTAAAACTTCTAATAAATTAGTTGTTTTTCCTAACGCAGAAACCACAACTACAATATTGTCTGAATAGTTTTGTAATATTTTACCTACACTAATTATTGCCTTTGCATCTTTTACCGAAGCACCACCAAACTTAAATACCTTCATTATAAAATATATTTTTTTTGCAAAAGTAAAAAATCAACCTCTATTTAACTCTTAAAATGATTTTTATTCTGAATTAGGGAAAGAAAAATCATTAATTTCGGTGGATTAAAATACATAGAGTTAACAATTTGATTATTTTATTCAGCAAATCCATAAAAATATTCCTTTTTATTCCTGGAACAAACTTTCTTGGGTGTCAGATAATAATTGTATAAATTCAAATTCAATAAAAAAGTACTAATGAAAAAACTGATTTTTTTAATTTTTATCTTAATAAATTGTATTGCTTATTCTCAAGTACAAAAAAACAATAAAAGTGCCTTAACAATCGAAAAGATAATGCAGGACCCTGCTAAATGGATTGGTACTTCGCCTTCATCTATTAGTTGGTCAGATGATAGTAAAACTATTTTTTTTAATTGGAATCCGGATAAGGATACATTGGAATCGTTACATAAATATTCCTTAAAAGAAAAATCAATAGTTCTGGTACCTATTAAAGAAAAAACAGTACTACCCGGACGTTCGAAAAATTATAATTCGGATAAAACTAAAATGGTTTATACTAAAAATGGCAATCTTGTTTTAGTTGATCTCAAAAAACAAAACGAAACACTTTTGGCTGATTTAATTGGCCGGATTTCACAACCCCGGTTTGTGAATGAAAAAACCATTAGTTTTATGAATCAGCAAAATTTATTTAAAATTGACATTGATTCAAAACTGATTACACAAGTAACTGAATTTACAACCACCAAGGATAAGGACAAGAAGGAAATCATGGGGCAGGATAAATGGCTTAGTGACCAACAATTGGAATTATTTGACGTTTTAAATGAGCGCAAACAGTTAAAAGAAGCTCGCGAAAATCAAAGTGAAAGTGAAAAAGTAGAAAAAAACCGCGAGATATATGTAGGTAAAAACCGGGTAAATGATGCTAGTTTAAGCCCTTCGGAAAAGTACATTGTTTATTCTACCTATCAGAATCCGAAAGGTGCTGTTTCAACAGCTGTGTTTCATTATGTAACAGAAACAGGTTATTCCGAAGATCAAAAAACAAGGACCAAAGTTGGAAGCCCTCAGGGAATAGTTGAGATGGGAATTTTTGATTGTGAAAATAATAAAAACTATACAGTTAAAACCTCAGGATTGCCAGGGATAAAAGACCTCCCCGATTATGTTAAAGATTATCCAAATAAAATGCCTGCTGAAGATGCTGAGATTCCTGATAGGGAAGTAAATATGATGGGCCCAATTTGGAATAATTCAAAAGATTTGGCCATTGTTGTAGCTCTTTCGCACGACAATAAAGACCGCTGGATTTTATTGCTCGATCCAAAAACAGGAAAGCCTGAATTGCTTGACAGGCAACGTGATGAAGCCTGGATAGGTGGCCCTGGAATTGGTGGCTGGAACTTTTCAACCGGCGATATTGGCTGGATGCCTGATGGGAACTCGATTTGGTTTCAAAGTGAAGAATCGGGGTATTCACATATATACACCTTAAATGTAACGACGAGATTAAAAAAGGCTCTTACTTCTGGTAATTTTGAGGTTTATTCGCCACGGATATCGAAGGATAAAAAAAGTTTTTATTTTACCGCAAATAAAGTCCATCCGGGTGTCAGGCATTTTTACCGAATGCCAATTACAGGTGGCGAAATGGTTCAGCTTACTTCAATGGAAGGAAACAACGATGTAACCCTTTCGCCCGATGAAAAAAATCTGGCTGTCCTTTATTCATCGGCTAACCAGCCATGGGAGCTATATGTGCAGGAAAACAAACCTGGGGCTATGGCACGTAAAGTAACCAATTCAATTACTGAAGATTTTGCTGCATACCCTTGGCGGACCCCTAAATATGTAACTTTTAATGCTGAAGATGGAGCTGAAGTTAATGCACGGTTGTACCAACCTGAAACGCCCCAAAAACAAGGTCCTGCAGTGATTTTTGTCCATGGTGCAGGGTATTTGCAAAATGCTCATAAATGGTGGAGTAGTTATTTTAGGGAATACCAGTTTCATAATTTTTTGGTGGACAATGGTTATACAGTTATTGATATTGACTACCGTGGAAGTGCTGGTTATGGCCGTGATTGGCGCACTGGAATTTACCGATTTATGGGTGGGAAAGATTTATCGGACCAGGTGGATGCTGCAAAGTTTTTAGCAGAAAAATATGATGTGTCACCCAACCGTATTGGGTTGTATGGCGGATCGTATGGCGGATTTATTACGCTTATGGCAATGTTTAACAATCCTGATGTGTTTGCTGCCGGAGCTGCTTTAAGGTCGGTGACCGACTGGGCACATTACAATCATGGGTACACTGCCAATATTTTAAATACTCCTGTTGAAGATAGCCTGGCTTATGTTAAAAGTTCGCCCATTTATTTTGCTGAAGGATTAAAAGGAAACTTACTCATGTGCCATGGAATGGTGGATGATAATGTACATTTTCAAGATATTGTTCGCTTGTCGCAACGCCTCATCGAACTAGGGAAAGAGAACTGGGAACTTGCCATTTATCCGGTAGAACAGCATGGTTTCCGTGAACCAAGCAGCTGGACTGATGAGTACAAACGAATTTTTAAATTATTCGAAGAGAATTTGAAGAAATAAATAATTATTTAAAGTTACAATCTATGCAAATATGAAGTTCTACTTCATGTTTGCATAGATTGTACATAAAAAGAGAACTTGAAAACGAACTACTGGAAGGTGTTAAAAGTTTTCCCGTGGTCACTTTAACAGGCTCAAGGCAATCTGGTAAAACAACTTTATTAAAACACCTGTTTCCCGAAAAGAAATACATTTCCCTCGAAAATCCACTTAATTATGAACTGGCTACAAGCGACCCGGTAGGATTTCTGGAAAATTGCCGTGAAGGAGTCATTTTGGATGAAGTTCAGCGCGTTCCTAATCTATTATCATATATTCAAGGTATTGTTGATGAAATAAATGTACCCGGACAGTTTATATTATCTGGAAGCCAACAGTTTAATCTAATGAGTGGAATAACCAGTCGCTGGCTGGCCGTACAGCACTTTATACATTGTTTCCCTTCAATTTTAAAGAGTTAGGAGATAAAAATGAGCAGGATATTGAAACCATCCTGTATAAAGGATTTTATCCAAGGATTTGGGACGCTAATCTTCTACCTACAAAAGTTTACTTAGATTATTTTGAAACATATGTTCAACGCGATATAAGGCAACTAATAACCATTAAAGATTTAAACATTTTCAGAAGTTTTATAAAGCTTTGTGCAGGAAGAGTGTGCAGATATTTGTTGCCAGCCATTTGGCTAACGAAATTGGTGTTTCGGTTCATACCATTAATTCTTGGCTCTCTATCTTAGAAACATCGTATATTATTTTTCGGTTGCCTCCTTATTTTACCAACTTAAATAAAAGATTGGTGAAGTTACACAAGATTTATTTTTACGATGTGGGCTTGGCTTGCGCGATCCTTGGAATACAGCAACCTGAACATCTTCAGGCTTATCCAACGTTTGGTTCGTTGTTTGAAAACATGGTTGTTTCTGAGATTATTGAGTCAAGGAAAAATAAGGGATTGATGGATAATCAATTTTTTTATCGCGATAGTAACCAGAATGAAGTGGACTTGATTTTGGATAATGCCATAAAAATCGATGCAGTTGAAATAAAATCTTCAAAAACGATCAATAAAAATTTATTAAAAGGAATATCCTATATTCGGAAAATATTGCCTAAGAAAGTAGGGCGTACAATTCTTTGTTATGCTGGGGAGCCTGAAATGGAATTTTTGGATCACAGATTGGTCAACTTTAGGAACATCTCGGAAATGTTGATTTGAACGTTTTTTTAACGTTTGGTTAATTTAATGATTTTAATATTTTGTTTGCTTTCTGAATCAAATGGGCTGAAGCCTGTGTATGCCTTTGTTGAATGCAATTGTCACCAGCATTATTCCTATTACATCGTAGTTTTTAACCACACTGGTTATTATAATTTCACAATAGTTAAATGTAAAAATTTTACAATTTTTGGGCTATTGGATTTAATTGTTAGTTAACGAATATATAAATAATTGAATTATTTGTATTCGGAATTAAAAAAAGAATAATTTTGCAAAAGTTATTTAAATGCAACAGATTGAAATACATTGGTATAAATATTAAATACTTGTTCAGTTATTTGTGTTTGATGGTGATGTTTTTATTTTTTTCATCATTTGAAAAAAGTCGTATTGACTATTCTGATGTTACCACTGTATTGAATTATGATTGTGATAATGATCAGAATATTGAATCAGTTCAGCTAATTTCATATTTGGAAAATGATGAATCAGAAGAATTTTCAAAAATAAAAAGCTTCTTCAAGGTTAATAGTTCATTTGAGCCACTTTTTCAATTTTTTGTATTAGTTGATAAGCAATTTATTGTTTTTCTGCAAACAAACAGGCATCAACAAACTATGCTCGACCTGCCTCCTCCTTCCTGTTAAAAAACGAACCAATTGTTTATAAAAGGCCTTGTTTATGGGCCTGTTATGTAGTGTCTTGCAGGTATGTTTTATTTCATTTCTTTTTAATGCAACAATTAAATAAAAGGTTTAATTACCTCTTAATTATTCATTTTATTTCGAATGTCTTGTTAATTGAAAGTTTTTTTGTTCTATTGGCAGTTGGAACCTCGATTGTGTATAACGATGGAGTTACCTCCCGAATGGTAGTAGCATTTTTATTAATGTTTTGTGTTGGAGCACTTATGTTTCTGTTAACCCGGCGGCGAGAAAAAAGCGAGCCTTCGAAACAGGAAAGTTTAATTATTGTAAGCATCGGTTGGTTTGTTATGGCCTTGTTCGGTACTGTGCCCTATATTTTGACCCAATCAATCCCATATTTTTGTAACGCTTTTTTTGAATCCATGTCTGGGTTTACCACTACGGGATCATCTATATTGGTTGATATTGAGGTACTTCCTAAAAGTATTTTGTTTTGGCGAAGCGAAACCCATTGGATTGGAGGTATGGGTATTATTGTTCTGTTAGTAGCCATTTTGCCGTTTATTATTAAAAATGGAATGTATTTGTTTAATTCAGAAATGTCGCATGTTGTTGAAGAAAAAACGTTGGTGAAAATTAAATATGTTGCGCGTCGTATTTGGTTGATATATATTGGATTAACGGTTGTTGAAACACTTCTTCTCTGGTTTTCAGGTATGGAATTGTTTGACAGTGTTTGCCATTCATTTGCCACTGTAGCAACAGGTGGGTTTTCCACAAAAAACGATAGCATAACTGGCTACTCGCCGCTAATTCAGTACATAATTATGGTTTTTATGGTTCTTTCAGGAATGAATTTTGCATTGCATATTCTGTCTTTAAAAGGTAATCTGAAACGGGTTTTAAAAAATGAAGAATTGCGGTTTTATTTTTTAATAATTTTTGTAATAGCTACTCTGATTGCTATTTCACTGATTATTTATGACTCTTTTCCTGTGGAAAAAGCTTTCCGCGACTCCTTTTTTCAGGTTATTTCAGTTATAACGGCTACAGGTTTTGCAACTGCCGATTATTTGCTTTGGCCATTACACACAATTTTGTTAATTGTATTTTTAATGCTGATTGGTGCTTCGGCTGGATCAACCGGCGGAGGAATAAAAGTTATCAGGAACCTGATAGCCCTAAAAAAAATAAAAAATTCACTTCATCGGATAATAAATCCCAATTCGATAACACCCATTAAATACAACAATAAAGTTATTTCGACCGACCAGGTTTCAGGCGTATTAACCTTTATTTTTATGTACTACATGATTATTGTTGCCGGAACTTTTATTATGAATTTAATTGGGACTGATAGTGCTACATCTTTGGGAGCGGTAATTACGACCATGGGTGGAATTGGCCCCGGATTTGGAAAAGTTGGGCCTGCCGCTAATTTTTCAGAAATTCCCGAAGCCGGAAAATATTTTTTAACTTTTACAATGGTAATTGGTCGGCTGGAAATTTATCCAGTACTTATTATTTTTACCCGCTGGTTTTGGAAAAATGCCTAAACGGATTTCCAAAACCAGCAGGATTTTTAATTTTCAAAAAGGAATTTGTTCTTTTTAAATATTTTTCGGCCCCAATAAACAAAGGGGGTGTCAGCAGCTGCAACTACAAATTTTAATACATAAGTAGTAATAAAAATTTCCTTAAGTACTTCCATTTCAAACACACCCCAGAAGGCTATCAATACAAAAACAATACTGTCAATGAGCTGTGAAACAAGGGTACTTAAATTGTTTCGGAGCCATATCTGATTGTCTTTTGGAAAACGTTTCTTCCAAAAATGATAGGCCCATACATCGTGGGTTTGTGACAAAAAATAGGCGGCTAAACTAGCAACAGCAATACGAGGCATCAAGGTAAAAATTGTGGATAATGACTCATGACTAATCGAAGCAAATTCATCACCTGCAAGGGGTATAAATACCAATGCCAAATTCATTAGTAAAGTCATGGATATGAGGCTGAAAAACCCAATCCATACGGCTTTTTTTGCTTCTTTTTTCCCATAATTCTCCGAAAGGATATCGGTTACTAAAAATGAAGAAGCATAAACAATGTTTCCAAGTGTTGCTACCAATCCAAATAATTCAACGGTTTGAATAACCTGAATGTTGGCAATAATTACCGAAATGGGTATCCAGGTAATTAGTCCCCATTTCCCAAAAAGTTTATACGCTAAAATAATTAGTAGAAAATTGGCAAGCAGCATGGCAAGCCATAATAATTCGTTCTGCATTTTTTTAATTTTTATTCCGCAGGGTGATGGAACCTGCCGATAATTAATAACTTAGTTTATTTTGGCGCAAAAGTAAGAATATTTTTTAAAGGACAATTATTAATTATAATTTAAGCAAAAAAAGCTGCCCATTGTATTAAGCAGCCTGATTTAAATATTTTTTGATGCTGATTTAACTAACTCATATCAACATCACGCTTTATATACGTTTCATAATCTTTAATAATAGGTTCATATTTTTCGTGGAAAAGAGGAGAGGAGATTATAAAATCGGCCGTTGAACGGTTGGAAGCTGTAGGCAAATTATACAAAACAGCGATACGCAGCAAGGCCTTTACATCTACATCATGAGGCTGAGGTTGCATCGGGTCCCAAAAGAATATAATCATATCCACTTTGCCTTCCGAAATAAGTGCTCCCAATTGCTGATCGCCACCTAATGGACCTGATTTAAGCTTAGTTACGGTGGGTGGGACAACGCCGTTTTCTTCGCATTTTTTAGCTATAATATCTTCGGTTAGTTTGCCTGTTGTTCCGGTACAAATTAAATCGTGCGATGCTAACTCTTTCCAATTAAAAGCAACCCATTCCATCATATCCTTTTTACGGTTGTCGTGTGCAACAATCCCAATATTTTTTTTCTTTTTCATTATATTTTTTGATTTTAGGAGTTTTACAAATTTTATTGTTGGGCTTTAAATAAGTGCCTTAATTTTATTTATTATTTGTAAGGCTAATTCATCAGCTTTATTTTTGGTTTGTGCTTCAGAATAAATACGAATAATCGGTTCGGTATTTGACTTTCGAAGGTGGACCCAGCATTCTTCAAAATCAATTTTTATTCCATCGATATCGGTTATTTTTTCATCCTGAAATATATTTTTGATTTTTAACAAGATGTTATCCACATTGATTTCGGGTGTTAATTCAATTTTGTTTTTTGAGATAAAATAGTTGGGGTATGTCTTTCTTAGTTCTGAACATTTTAAACCACTTTTAGCCAGATGCGTTAAAAATAGTGCTGCGCCAACCAATGAGTCGCGGCCATAATGACTTGCAGGATAAATGATGCCTCCATTTCCTTCGCCACCAATAACAGCATTTGTTTTTTTCATTTGGGCAACAACATTTACTTCACCAACTGCTGAAGCAGTATAACTACCATTGTATTTTTGGGTAATGTCGTTTAAAGCTCTGCTTGAAGAAAGATTGGAAACAGTATTACCCGGAGTATTGGCTAATACATAATCGGCAATGGCCACCAAAGTGTATTCTTCATTAAACATCGAGCCGTCTTCATTTATGATTGCCAACCGATCGACATCAGGATCGACAACAAATCCACAATCCACTTTTTTGTTCCGGATAATTTCGGAGGTTTTAATCAAATTTTCAGGGATTGGTTCGGGAGTGTGAGCAAAAATCCCTGTAGGTTCACAATTAATTTTAACAGTAGTTTTTACTCCGAGTTTTTCAAATAATTCAGGCATGATTGTTCCCCCCACTGAATTAACAGCATCGATGGCAACTGAAAAACAGGCTTTTTTTATGGCTTCGACATCTACCAAATCAAGGTCAAGCACTTTTTGAATATGGATGGCTGAATACTCTTTTTCGGTTACTTTCCCCAGGTTCTCAACATCTGAGAAAATAAAATTTTCATTCTCAGCCAAATTTAGTACAATAGCCCCATCAGTAGCCGTTAAAAATTCGCCTTTATTATTCAGGAGTTTTAAAGCATTCCATTGTTTTGGGTTATGGCTGGCGGTTAATATAATTCCACCATCGGCTTTTTCTTCGGTAACAGCAATTTCGGTGGTGGGTGTGGTTGCCAGCCCAATGTTTATTACATTACAACCCATTCCGGTTAGAGTGGCAATTACAAGCGAACTCACCATTTCGCCTGAAATGCGTGCATCACGTCCTACTACAATTGTTAATGGGTGGTCTGAAAGGCTGTTTTTTGCCCATTGTGCATATCCAGCTGTAAATTTTACAACATCAACCGGGCTTAATCCTTCGCCGGGTTTGCCCCCAATTGTTCCTCTGATTCCTGAAATAGATTTTATTAAAGCCATTGTACTTTATTTATTCTTTTTAATTGTGTATTCAAGTTTGAGTATATCCTTTTAAAATTTATCCTTATCCAAAAGTAACTATTTGAATTTTTAAGTAGCGATTTCATCTGTTATTTTTGGGCGAAATTAATATTAACAAACATTTTGGTTTTTAAATAAAGGTCAAGTTATTGTTAATAACCTGTGTTCAAAAAAACTACCTAAACATGGCAATATGATACTCATAACTTTCTGGTATTATGCAAGGATGGGGCTTTGCCTCACACCCCAGTTCATTTCTTTTCCTGGATGAAAAGAAACCCTGTCTGCCAACAGGCAGGGAATCAAAGAAAAATCCTGATAAAATTAAGCTTTTCAGTAATTCAAATTGATGGATTAGCCCAATTCACGCAATTTTGATGTGCCCGCATGTAGTTACATACTTAAATTCAAAGCATTATATCGAATTCAGGTTGTTAATCGAATAGCTGTTTTGGAAGGTTTTTAATATGCGTAAAATGTAATTGGCGATTAATCGATCTCTTGAAGTTCTTTTAACGTAACCTGAAGTTTTTTAAGGTATTTGCCATATAAACGCCTGAAACCCCATCGAAGCAGTAGAAAAGTAATAGCTGATAAAACTAGTAGGACTACCGTTCCCAGTAGAATTGGAAATAATAAATTTTGAGTATCAAGTTCTGAAATAGAGATTCCATTTTCATTTGCTTTATACATAAATCCAATATACATCCCTGCAACAAAGCCAGTAGCCATTGATAACATAATAACAACTACAGCAAAATAGAATTGCCGCTGAAATACTTGTAAGGTTTTAATAATTTGTATCAGTGTATTTTTCAGGTCACAGGTTATGTCGCATCGTTTTTTGACCCGGTAATATTTTATAACAAATAAAACAAAAGTAAGTGCGATGATAAAATTGGAAATAAAATCAACATAAAATAGCCATTTGGGAATGGTAAGTCCTTCGTGTAGGTTATCAAGTATTTTGGGAGAAGCAATTACATCATAAACAACAATAAATACTATCAGCAGGAATAAAATCAAAAATCCTATTTTGATGTTGCGGTCAATTTTTTCAATTACGTTTTTGGTATGTTTACCCAGTAATGCCTTAATTTGACCTTCATCAAGTTTATTTTTTCCTTCCTCCTCAGATGAAAATTGATTCCATGCTTTTTTTAAGTCATTGATATCCATCTATTCAACTAAATTCATATACGTTTTTAACTTCTTTTTAATACGGTTCATTTTTACTCTTACATAGTTTTGAGTAATACCCGTAATTTCTGCTATTTCTTCGTATTTTTTATTTTCAAGAAATAACAGGATAATTGATTTTTCAATACCTGTTAAATGGTTTATGGCATTATGTAACTGTTTAATATTTTCCTCAATTTCATTCGATGTACTTTCATCTACCACTTGAACAAATTCAAATGAAAGGCTGTTTTGGTCGGGCCTCCGCTTCGATTTTTTAAACGAAGTGATGGCTGTATTTAAAGCAACCCTGTACATCCATGTCGAAAATTTTGATTCTCTTCGAAAAGAAGGGAACGATTTCCATAACTGGGTTACTATTTCCTGAAAAAGGTCCTTGCGGTCATCATCCGAATCGCAGTATATACTGCAAACTTTATGGATGATACCTTGATTACCTTGTATTATTTCCAGAAACTCTTTCTCCAAAACTCAGAATGATTAGTCAGTAATAATGGTTGAAAATTACAAAAAATATTATTGAACTATTTTTAAGATGTTTATTTCTTTCTGTTCGAGAAAGCGCCATTTTCCCCGAGGTAAATTCTTTTTGGTTAAACCGGCAAAATATACACGGTCTAATTTTTTAACTTTGTAGCCAAAATGTTCAAAAATCCTGCTTACAACCCTGTTTTTTCCAGAATGTATTTCAATGCCAATTTCGGTTTTTACGTTGTTAATATAGCTAATAGCATTGGCAACAACACGCCCGTCGTCTAAAACAACACCATTTGCAATGGATTCAATATGTTGTTTTGTTAGTGGCTTATCGAGCGATGCCTGGTAAATTTTTTTGTGGTTATGGCTCGGATGGGTTAATTTTTTGGCAAGTGCTCCATCATTGGTGAACATTAATAATCCGGTAGTATTTTTATCCATTCTTCCAACCGGGTAAACACGTTGCGAGCAAGCATTTTTAACAAGGCTCATTACTGTTTTATCGGTATCTGGATTGTCGGTTGTGGTCACAAAATCTTTTGGTTTATTTAAAAGCAGATAAACCTTTATTTCAGGATTTAACCGTTGCCCTTCCAGCTTTACTTCATCGTTTTCCAAAACTTTTGTTCCAAGTTCTGTAACAATTTTCCCGTTTATGGTTACCACTCCTGCTGAAATATAAGTGTCGGCTTCGCGTCGCGAACATATTCCTGCATTGGCTATGTAGCGATTCAAGCGCATGGTTTCAGAATATACCGGGTCCTTCTCTTTTTTTATTTTGGGTTTATCAGTATTTCTTGCATACCTTGATTTATACCCGGATTTGGACCATGTTTTTTCACCAGTTTCTAATTCAGTTTTTTGCCTTGGTTTTGAACCGGTTTTAGAATAGTTTGATTTCGAACCTTTATGCTCAGTATTTGCGCTTCTTTTTGAATACTCAGATTTTTCACCCTTGTTTTCAGAATTACTTTTTCTTTTTGAGTAGTCAGGTTTTGTTCTTTTTTCGTCTGGTTTTGAGCCTGGTTTTGAAGGCCTTGAACCTGGCTTGCCAGTTGAAGAAGCGGGGCCTTTTCGTTTGTTATATTTTGAATCTTTTGAATGCTGTTTCATTTTCTATTTTCTGTTATTGGCAACAAAGGTCGCAAAATTTTGAGAATTATGGGCCATTACCCTAATAAATAGTGCTTTGTGTTAATATGGTGGTTTTATAAGTTTTGCAAGTTTCAAAATTTAACAAAAACCATTTTTATGATAAATGTAATTTTCTAAGAAGCGTTGTGACTGAAAAAGGGAGATAGTAATTTAAGGATGTTTCTGAATAAGAATTTGTACTAGTTTAATTATTTTTATATAGGTGTTCATTCCTTTCATTAGAGTATTGTTTTATTACTATTGCTAATGTGTAAGTTTATATGCAATTACGAATTTATTAATTTGATATTTATTACAATTGAACTATAGAAAAAAAATAGAAACTTCAGATTAGAATTGTAAATTTGTTAAAAGAGTTATTATTTAATTTTATGACAAGTAAATCACAAATTGAAGTTGAAAATAAGCTCATTTCTATTGTTAAACAAGATGAGCAGGACTATTTCTGCTTAACTGATATGATTAGGAATGGAGGTGGTTCTGACCATATTCGTAATTGGATGAGGAACAGAAATACTGTTGAATTTATAGGTTTATGGGAGACTTTAAATAATCCACATTTTAAACATGTCGAATTCGACACCTTTAGAAAACAGGCTGGATTAAATAGTTTTAATTTAACTCCAAAAAAATGGATTGAATCTACAAATGCAATTGGGATAATTTCAAAATCGGGTAGATATGGTGGAACTTATGCACACAAAGACTTAGCTTTTGAGTTTGGATCGTGGATTAGTCCAATGTTCAAACTGTTGCTTATAAAGGAGTATCAGAGATTAAAGGAGATTGAAAGTAATCAATATAATCTTGAATGGAATGTAAAACGGATTTTAACAAAAACGAATTACCAGATTCATACGGATGCTGTAAAAGATTATATATTGCCTAAGAAAAATTACGATAAAGATAAGGAATGGCTGATTTACGCAGAGGAGGCTGATTTGTTAAATGTTGCCTTATTTAAATGTAGTGCAAAAGACTGGAGAGAGGTTAATCCTGAAAAAGTGAAAAAAGGATTAAATATTCGTGACTTTGCAAGTATTAATGAACTTGTTATACTATCGAATCTCGAAAACATTAATTCAATTTTGGTTCGTAACCAGATTGATAAATCTGAGAGATTTAAACAATTGAAAGAGATAGTTCAAATTCAATTAAAATCATTTGACGGTAAGGATTTTATGAGGGATTTAAAGAAAGTGTCGGATAATGTTTACATTGAGAATAAAAAGAAACTTAAGTAATCAGTGTAATTTCACCAAATGAGAAACGAATAAACGTATAATTATTAAAATTTTAAAATAGATCATTATGCAATCACACGAAATTGATTATGAAATTATTGGGCACGATATTCAGTTAGTTGAAATAGAGCTCGATCCGGCAGAAACTGTTATTGCTGAAGCAGGGGCTATGCTTTATATGGAAGAAGGAATTAGTTTTACGGCAAAAATGGGTGATGGATCAAATCCGCGTGCCGGATTTTTTGATAAATTATTATCGGCCGGATCACGATTAATTACTGGCGAATCACTTTTTATTACTCATTTTTCGAATCAGGGCTGGGGCAAAAAAAGAGTTGCTTTTGCAGCTCCTTATCCCGGAACAATTATTCCAGTTAACCTTGCTGAAATGGGTGGACGACTGATTGTACAAAAGGATGCTTTTTTGTGTGCTGCTCTGGGTACAAGAATTTCAATATCGTTTAATAAAAAATTAGGAGCCGGTTTTTTTGGAGGCGAGGGTTTTATCCTTCAAAAACTCGAAGGCGACGGAATGGCTTTTATTCATGCCGGAGGAACTGTTATCGAAAAACAATTAAATAACGAAACACTAAGGGTTGATACAGGCTGCATTGTTGGTTTTGAAACAAGTATTGACTACAGTATTGAACAAGCAGGTGGTTTACGTTCAATGGTATTTGGTGGCGAAGGAATATTTCTGGCAACATTGCGTGGAACAGGCAAAGTTTGGTTACAAAGTATGCCTATCCGTAAATTAATTGCACAACTTTCGCCGGGAGGTGGTAATTCAAGGAAAGAGGCCTCCAGGGGATTACTAGATGGATTGCTTGAAAGATAAATTTACCATAAGTTAAAGATATCCAACATCCAATAAGGAATAAGAAATTTATAAATAGCACAGCATAACTTTCGTGTTTGTTATTCCTTATTGGATATTTTAGATTTATTTTGAATTTTATCCAATTTCGGGTAAACTAATACCTTTTATTTTACGGTATAAATCAAGGGCAAAAACATCGGTCATACCCGAAACAAAATCGATAACAGATTGGATTTTAAGGTAAGTTGAATCGGTTGAAACACTGTATTGCTGAGGTATAAGCGACGTAATTTTTTTACTATAAAGTTCCTTTGGTGTTATAATTGCTCCAATAAATTCTTCGAGCAGTGTGCCAATAATTTTATAACCGGCAATTTCAATTTCAACTACTGAACGGTGATTGTAAATCTCTGATATGGATATTTTTTTAACTTTTTCCATGGCAGAAGCTTCTGTTTCCTTCAGATTTTTAATTAAACTTCCTGTTTGTTCTCCTGATAAAATTGTTTCCTGTTGTTTCCAGAAATATTCGACACATTGATTAATGAGTTTTCCAATAACACCGGCTCGCAAATAACTAATTTGTTCGTTAGGGTCGGTTACTTGTTTTAAAGTTTTGTGAATACGTTCGAGTTGTATTTTATCATTTTTAGGGTCATAAAAATTCAGGAACAATTCAACCGTTTTATCGTATGATAAAATTCCAAGTTTAAATGCATCTTCCACATCCATTACCTGGTAACATATATCATCGGCTGCTTCGACAAGGTAAACCAATGGATGCCTGGGGAATACCTTAGGTTCGCCCGACAACTCTGGTATGCCTAATTCATTGGCAATTTTGAGATATATTTCTTTTTCAGATTGAAAAAATCCAAATTTTTGTTTTTGAGCTGAAACCGATTCATAGGGGTATTTTACAATAGCTGCAAGGGTTGAATAGGTAAGCGCAAAACCACCTTCACGTTTTCCATTAAATTGATGTGTTAGTGTTCGTAATGCATTGGCATTTCCATCAAAATGTGTAAAATCTTTCCATTCATTTTCTGTAAGTTGGGATATAAATCCTTTCCCAGGCCCTTTTTTAAAAAAGTTAGAGATGGCTGCTTCCCCCGAATGCCCAAAAGGAGGATTTCCCATGTCGTGTGCCAAACATGCCGCTGAAACTACTGATCCAATTTCAGGGATTAAATTATTGTTTGCTGAGCCTGCTAACTTTTCTGATAATAAATTTCCTAATGACCGCCCTACACTGGCAACTTCGAGGCTATGTGTGAGCCGGTTATGGACAAACACCCTTCCCGGCAAAGGAAAAACCTGGGTTTTGTTTTGCATCCGCCTGAAAGGCGATGAAAATATTATTCGGTCGTAATCGCGCTGAAATTCGGTCCGGTCTTGTATTGGCAGGGATCCTGATTTTTTTTCAAGCCCTAATCTTTTGGTTGATAATAAATCGTTCCAATTCATTTTAAAATGTATATGTCGAATAATTTTTAACTTCTTTTCGTAATTCTAAGGCCTTATTATTAGTTACTTTATTTAATATTTCATAAAATTTAGGGCCATGATTTTTTTCCAGCGTATGTGCCAATTCATGCAATAATATATAATCAATTAAATGGTCGGGCAATTTCATCAAATGTAAATTTAAACTGATATTGTTATTTCCCGAACAACTTCCCCAATTTGATTTATTGTTTCGAATGGTTATTCTATTGTGTTTAAATCCAAATTTGTTGGCAAGTTCCGAAATCCTTTTTGGCAAATAGTTTTTGGCTTCAACCCGGTACACTTCGGCAATAATTTTTGTAATAAACTCCTGTGCATCAGGTGTGTTTATGTCAATATTTGAAGAAATAAAAACAGTTACTTCATTTTGGTGATTAACTGATTTGAGGGTGCTCGCATCGTGTTGTTTAATTTTAACAACATGGCTTTTAGTAAAAATAACTGAATTTAGGGTATATTTTGTTAAACCAGAATTAAGTTTAGATTGTTGTTTTTTTATCCATGTTGTATTTTCTTTGGCAAAATTCACTGCAGTTTTGTAGCTTGCCAGAAAAGGGATAGACACAAATACTTGTTGGTTGGGTTTTACATACAAACGTATCCGTTTTGAGCGTTTATTTTTAATAAGTGTAACTTCGCCTATATTGGGTATCTGAACAGTTTTTTTTGGCATGGTGTAAAATTAGAAATATTAAAACCAAATATATCAATTATGGAGAATAACAAAAAAATGGAAGTCTTTAGTAATCTTACAAAAGATATTTCAGTGGTTGCTATCGATGAGAAGGTTTTATCTGGTAGCCTGGTGTTTGAATCATTAAATCCATTTCCGGGTTATTACCACGAAACTCCTCAAAATGTAAAACAACTCTACCTTTATTTAGTACTCGACAAACAGTACCCACTTGAAGAAGTAATTAGGGCAACACAAAATATTGAAAAAAAATATAAGTGGAGTTTTGATGCCGGCAAAGGTTATATGAATATTGGCTCCGAATTTTTAAATGTAATTCGTGTCAGGCACCTTCCTGAGCTCGATTTAGTTGAAAAAATTCAGGAAGCATATAGCAAACAAGGAATTAATTTTTTGATGAAGAAAAAACTATCCGGGAACCTGGAAGCAGAGGTTAAAATTGTAAAATTTATCACTCTTGAAATTTTAAGCAAAGGAATTTATAAGGATGAAAAGGAACAGAATACCGGGTATATTGAAATTCCGCGATTTTTGGATGGGGAGGAATTTGATAAAGTTTCGATGGATGTAAAATACAACTGGGAAGGCCATGAATACGATGCAGCCAGCGGCTCATTTTATAAGCATGGTAAACTAAACGAATTTGTAAGGATTTATTCCAATCAAATTAGTAAGGAGTACCTCGAAGATATTCAAAAACTATACTTCGAAAAAATGAAATAGTCAATACGGCTGATAATTTAATTAAGCCATGCTTCTGTTTTTTTATTAAATCAGGGAGCATGGCTTAATTTTTTAGAACTGATTGTTATTGCCACCCCTTATCATAAATATGTCATCAAAATTTTGCTCCATCATTTTCAGGGCACGCATGTCTTTTTTATTTTTTGTAAAAACCACTC
Source organism: Prolixibacteraceae bacterium (assembly GCA_963666575.2). Classification (GTDB taxonomy): domain Bacteria; phylum Bacteroidota; class Bacteroidia; order Bacteroidales; family Prolixibacteraceae; genus JABMQB01. The sequence continues at coordinate 656,634 of CAXXYG010000027.1, read as the reverse complement.
CTTTTTTTCCTGTCATAAAACTTTCGAGGGTGAGCTGTTTCTGGCTGTTCGGTTTGGTAACGTTTTTAAACCAGATATTATTTACTGTAACAATGTACGAATTGTTCGTTTTTTCGACTTTGTATGTGGCGTTAACCGGTTGTTTTAAAAACAAGGGGATTTTACGGCTTTTGAGGTCAGTGTAGTCCCAATTTAAATGGTAATTAATTAGTACTCCGTTTAGTGTGTTATTGTCGATTTTTTTAACCTGAAATCCACCCTGGGGTGTATTATATGACCGTAATTTTGTTTCAAGAATGTTAAGCGATACAGGTAAATTGTATTCGCGTTGAAAATACATTTTACCGTTTCGGATATTAAAATGGCCTACTTCTGAATTCCGATAAGGTAATGGATCAAATTGAGAAAATGCCGAAAGGCTAAATACACATAGAACTAAAATGAGGAAATTTTTCATGGTAGATAGTTTGAAATTGACTTCTACAAGATACTAAAAAAAGCATTTATTATAAACGATAGTTTATTTTATGTTCGCTTGTTGTGATAAAACAGAATTATGATGTATTTTTAATACTGTTAATTACACATTTAAAAGTGGCAAAATGAAACGACCATGCAGAAATGCTTCACAAACAAGCATAATTAAAATGAGGGAGTTACCTGTCTGCCGAACAGGCAGGCATCCAATACCTTTGAAAGCTTTTAATTTTAATTGGATGAAATATAAAGGTTTTATTTATCTGGTAGTTTTTCTGATTTTGTTTTCGGGTTGCGGTTTTATTAAAAAGAAGCTAGCTGGCGACGACAATATAAAACAAGATACTTTAGCCTCGGAACAGCTGTTGGCCATTAAAACTGCTCACCAGGATAGCATTAAAAAGGCAGAATTTGATAAAGTTCAAAAAACAGCCTTTGGCGAAATACAATTTGGCATGGATAAAAATGAACTCAGCCAGGCAAAAGAAAACATGGGTGGGCTTGAATCAAGTAAAACAATTGGTAAATACACCTATTATTTTAATTATGCATTTAATGGGGCCGGACAAATGTATCAAATGGGTATTAATTCGGGTAATGAAAAAACCATCAAATTCGATACAACCCTTAAATATAAATATCAGAACTTGTATGAAGTAATTAAAACCCGGTATGGCGCTCCTCAAACACATCGCGAGTACCCGTCGGTATTTGATGTAAAACGTACGGGCACTTATTGGATTGATACCTGGGAAGTAGGAAGTAAACGTATAAAAATAGGGCTTAAAGAAAAATCGATGAACGACTATTATGTGGCTTCTTTGATTTTAGATAATGATATGTATTTGGCTGAACAACAAAGGTTAAAAGATTTGAAAAATAAAGATATAATCGAGTCGGCAAAGGATTTTTAATTAAAGATTTTTTTGGGGTGTGCCAGGTAAATAACCAACGACAAGAATTTTAAGTATTTAAATTACGGTTGGCCATAAAAATAAAAAAAGAGGTTGGTTTTTTATACAACCTCTTTTGTATTTTCATAATCGGAACATAATTTTCACTCAACGTGGTTAAAATTGGGAATAATTTTTTTATTTGTAATTGGCAGACATTTAGATCAGTGTTTTCTTTTATGACTCAAGAAGGCTGTTTAATAATCCGCCACTATCTTCTTTTTTGCTGTTGGAGCCTCCGGTAGAAAGTTGACTGATTAATTTACTGATTGGCATGGATTGTAGCCAAACTTTACCTGTTCCCTGAAGTGTGGCCAGAAACAATCCTTCGCCACCAAAAACCATCGATTTTAAATTACCTGCCCGTTGAACACTAAAATCAATTCCTTCCTGAAAACCAACTACACAACCTGTATCAACGCGTAATGTTTCTCCGTTTAATTCGTGTTCGATGAGTGTTCCTCCTGCATGGATAAATGCTTTACCATCGCCCTGAAGTTTTTGTAAAATAAAACCTTCGCCGCCAAAAAATCCGGCTCCCAATTTCTGATTAAAATGCATGCTGATTTTTGTTCCCAAAGCAGCACATAAAAATGCATCGCGCTGAACAATTAAAGTACCGCCTATTTCTTCCAAATCAACAGGTACAATAGTTCCGGGGTAAGGAGCCGCAAAGGCAACCTGGCTTTTTCCAGCACCCCGATGGGTAAAGTGGGTAATAAAAATTGATTCGCCGGTAATTTTACGCGACGCTGCCGATAATAATTTGCCAAATAAACCTTTTTCGGGTTCAGAACCATCGCCCATTTTGGCAATAAAATCAATGCCTTCTTTCATGTACAACATGGCACCTGCTTCGGCAATAACCGTTTCTTGTGGGTCTAGTTCTATCTCAACATACTGAATGTCATGCCCGCCAATTTTGTAATCAATTTCGTGTGATTTCATGTGTTATAGTTTTTTAATTATTATTTCCCTGTTCGCAATTTTATCATCTTTTGAATCATATCGTACGTTTGCCGCAGCTCTTTGTCGCTCATTTCTTGCATCTCTTCATCATCTTTCAAAGCCAGTTTTTTCCACTCATCGAACGACATTTGGCTGAGTTTTTCCATGTTAGCATCCATATCTTCCATATCATCTTCATACTCGACATTATCCATAAAACCTTCTTCTTGCTGAACAGGAAAATTGGGAAGCTTAAAATAACCATCGGCTACATTAATATCAAACCTGGCTGATTTTGCATGAGTGACGGTACTAATGCCCAAAACTTTCATTTCTATTTTTAACATCACACCTTTATAGAGCCATTGTTTGCCACCCGAAAACTCCCATACTTCGCAATTAAAACCCAAAAATTTTTCGTTGCCGATTTTTTCTCCCCCCATACCTTGCAACATATTTTTGCCAACATCACCAGCATCGGCATCGGGATGAAAAGCTTTGGTCATTGCCATTGCCATGTCGCTGCGTGCATAAATTTGTTCTTTTTCAAAATCAACAAAATAGCTTTCACCATTATCCAATTTATTTATGGTATGCGTATTTTCAGTTTCTGTTTTTCCTTTTCCAAAAATCTTTACTGTAGTTGTTTGGGTCAATTCCGATTCTTTTAACTCGACGGCACCCCAATCTTTAAAGAACAACTTTTCGGTACCGTTTCCATTTACTTTACTCACCATTACTTTTCCCGAAATGGTGGTTGAATATTCAACAATTCCCGATTTTACATCGTAACGTTTTAGTTGGTTTTGGGCGTTTGCATTGCACGTAAAAAGTGCAATTAACATGGATAGGATTATGGCTAAGTTTTTCATTTTTTTCAGCATGTAACAGTTATGTAAATTTGATTTGATTGATCTTTTTTGAATAGAAGTTGTTTATTCAACAGTTTTTATTTCCTGCAATTCATAAACCGAATAATGGCCCCAGGTTTCATCGGGATCTTCTTCAATTATTTTGGCGTAAATACCAAATCCTGGTGTATCGGTAATCACCCATAATTTTTTCAGTACATCAGAATTGGTTGCTACCTCCACAACAATACAATTAAATGTTCCTGCCAGAGTTGTTATTTGTTCGATTCCCACTATTCTGAAAATATCATCAGTTAAGGGGTATAGTGATTTTGAGAATTCTGCATTTATTGGGAATTCAGTATCTTCAGGAAGATTGTATCGATCGTATCCCATAAAAATATTGTCGATTGAAAAACCTTCTTCTTCGAGTGTTGCTTTTACATTGGCGGTTAGGGTTTTTGTTTCGAATGTTTCAGTGCCATTAATCAGGGTCGAATAATTATACACCAATTGATTCACATTTAGTAAGTTCGACTTTATTACTGTCCAATTCCACCAAGGCAATTTTTCTTCATCGTCGTAATAGTTATAGTCACCATCTTCGGTGTAAAATTCACTTTCAGAAAAGGTTAGGTGTTCAATTTTCGATGCGTTTTGAGCTTTTGATTTTCCTTTAAAAATTGTTCCGTTATTTTCCAACACCAAATTTTCGGAATCAACTTTCAGTACTTTGTTTTCGCCGTTAAAGGTATCTGCACCTCGCAGTCCAATAATTACTAGCGAATTATTTTGTTTGTCAAAAAACCATGTACCGCTTAAGTTGGCTGAATGGTTTTCTTCTTTCTGAATGATCTTAAATTCTTCTGGCTCAGTAAATGTGACCAGAGTTGTAGCCTCCAAGTTGGGTACATTTTTAAATTCCCACATTCCGATTAATCCTGAGTTTTTATTATCCTTTAAAATGTCGGCAACAACAACTTTTTTGTAGAATAATTTTGCTCCATCTTTGTTAACAATCAATTCGTTATCGGTGAGATTTACAATTTTTCCCTCGCCATCAAAATCTTTGTCGAGTTCCGATTTCATTACAATTGTATTGCTGGCCTTGCTGTATTCCCAGGTTCCGGCGTCCATACCCATTACAATCATTTTCCCATTTTCATTAAAATCGGTTATAAAATATGGGTTTTGAACCTTGCCGTTAACTTCGGCTTTTGTCATTAGCCAGCTTCCGACCAATTTCGGTTTTTGGGCATTTGCCAACCCTGCGAGTATGATTATTAAAAAAAATAAGAGTGATAATTTTTTCATTTTATAGATTTTATTCTTAGAGCAAAAAGGAAATTTTTGTTTTTAATTAGAAATAACTCGCAAAGTGGAAATTTCACCGGCATATATGGTGGTAGTGTTTTTATCTTGCCTTCCCAGGCGGAAATCTACTTCAGAGGCAATCATATCTTTGGCATTTCCATTATCCAGATCACAGGTATAAGTCCCTTGTATTTCCAAATGTTCGGATTGACTGTGAATAGAACCGTCGGCTTTATAAGTAATATATTTTATGGTTAGTTTATAATTGTCATTTTTATCGACATCAAGAATCTCCATTTTCCCCAGATTTCCATCAGATGTGGCATAAACAATTACAGTCCCCGAACCGTTAACAATTCCCTGATTATTTGAAATTTGGATGGGTTCATTGGGCAAATTATCCAGTTTATTAATAATTCCATCGTTATTTAATTTATCGAATACCGGATTACTTTGGTTACTTGGTGCTAATGATGTTGTACCTGCAAATTTTACAAACTCAACACGGCGGTTGTTAGCTTTCCCTTCGGCAGTTCCATTTTCGCCAATGGGTTTGCTTTCGCCCCAACCAGCATATTTTAAACGGTTTGCCGAAATTCCCATGTCAATTAACCTGTTCATTACTGCTTCAGCACGTTTTTCAGAAAGGGTTTGATTTAGAGCTTCATCGCCGTCGCTATCGGTATGCCCTTCGACACTAAAATTCAGGTCGGGCTGTTTTTGCATTAATTGGAAAATTTCGTTGATTGCCCCGTTACTTTCGGGTTTTATGGTGGCTTTGTTTACATCAAAACGAATACCATTAACAATAATTTTCCCATCGGATAACACACGGTTGTAGTATTTTACACCCCCTTTTGCAATGCGGATGTTTTTGAAATAAAAAGCTTTATCGTCTTTTAACTCTGCAAAATAGGCCTGTAATGTAAGTCCCGATGGATTACCTTCGTAATGTGGGATATTTATTACACGTGTATCATCCATATAAACTTTTAGTTTGCCTTTCGAAAAAGCAATAGAAACATGAATCCAACGTGCATCACCACTATTTGTATAATCGATACCGGGAAAATCACCAGAAACCCCGCTAAGGTCTTCAGAAACCGCGCCAGTGCTAATGTCCATGTACATACTGCTATTCGCCTTCTCCTGATTTTTATTATCGTATAAGTAAACCGAAATTCTATTTCCATTAACAGGCTTGTAAAAATCAAATTCGATGGTAAATACTTCCGGCAAATAATCTTCTTTGGCATTTTTCAGGTAGGGTACAATCTCCGGGTTTCCATCAATAAACATCAACACATTTTCGCCATCAACGGTAGCAATTTCAACCTGTCCTTTTACCAGATCCCAACGACTTGGAAACTCTCCATTTTCTTCATCTGCACTTGGTGAATCTTCAAAAATTACTTCATCGCCCGGGACAAAATCGAACTTCGACCATTGGACATTAAGTTGAGCTGGTTTAAATTGTTCTTCTTCATCTGACCCAGAATTATTACTGTTTGAATTGGTTTGTTGAGTTGATTCGTTTCCCTGCTGGTTTCCTTTTTTATTTTTTTTGTTTTTCTTTTTAAACAAATTACCGATTCCTTCTTCTAATTTATCAAAGGTTTTATCAATTGCCTGGTCTGTTTTTTTGTTTGCACGATTATTGGCTTCGCGGTTAACTTTCTTTTTTACGTTTAAATTAACCTGCGCATTCAACGAAATTCCGGCAAATAAAATGAACAGAACAAATAGTGCAGTTTTCATAGATGTGGTTTTTTTGTTTTTGATACAGTAAATTTAGTTTCCCTTTTTTTCCCTTTTTAAGTAAACTTGAAAAACAAGCCTGTCAGTTTGAATTCGCTAACTTTTTAGAAGTATTTGTGTAATCTCTTTTCTTTTTCGGGTTGAAGTGGGAATTAATGAATTATCGGTAAGAATGATGGAATAATTGTTGGTTTTATCTACTTTAATAATGTGGTTAATATTAACAAGATAAGATTGGTGCGACCTGAAAAAATTGGATTCTTTGAGTTGCTCTTCAATTTCTTTAATTGTGCGTGAAATAATAATAGGTTCGTGGTTTGTAAGGTAAAAGGTAGTGGAACTATTATCGCATTTGCAATAAAGTATATCCTCAATCTGAACAAGATGGATAGCATTGAATGTGTTCAGTGAAATTCGTCGAACTGGAGCCATTTCCCTTTTTTTTAATAAAGGTAGCTAGCTGAATATTTTTGAATGAGATGAATTTGAATTCGCTTGTTTTGAGTTTGAAATTGACACAATTTAAACGAGTTTATTTTGAAGCCTTTGAAAATGCAGACTCAAAACGGCAATAATTTTGAATAATTAATCCATTCTACACTTACAGCTTTTCTAACAAAAAAATCAGGTTTTTCATTTGCCGTAATGACACCGGAATCTCTTTTTTGTTTTTCATAATAATAAATCCGCCATCCGATTTATCCACTTTTTTTATGTGATTCAAATTCACAAGATATGATTGATGAGCCCTATAGAATCCATATTCGGTGAGTAAACTTTCGTAATCTTTTAAACTTTTTGAAACAAGGATTTTTTCATTTTCCTTAAAATAAAAAGTGGTGTAACTGTTGTCGCTTTTACAGTAATAAATATCTCTGATGTCGATGATATGAAGTGATTCGGAGGTCCGTAAAACCAATTTTTTGGTTTGCATTTCGCGTTTAAATGAATCCATCAAAACATCGACCTGTGGTTGTGTACTTTCATTTTTTTCAATCAACTCCACGGCTCGCTGAATGGCCAATTGAAATTCGGTTTCGTTAACAGGTTTTAAAATATAATCGAGTGCACTAAATTTTATGGCTTTTATGGCAAACGAATCAAAACCGGTAATAAACACAACTTTAAAGTTGTAAGGTTGCAATTTTTGCAGAAGCTGAAAACCAGTGCCATCAGTTAGTTCGATGTCGAGTAATACTAAATCGGGACTTTGAGTGCCAATTAACTCAATTCCACTTTTAATGGAGTTTGCTGTTCCAAGTTGAACTATATCGGGAAAATATTCAGAGAGTAATCGGCTGTTTGTCTCCTGCATAGCCAATTCGTCGTCGATAATTACAGCTTTGATCATTTTATGTAAGTATGGGAATTCCTATTTTTACAAGTGTGCCTGTTTGCTCTGTTTTTAAGCTATGACGGTCAATCACATCCAAACTAATTGCCTGTTTTGTTCTTTTTGCTAGGACAATTCTTCGTTGCTCAAATATATTCATCGACATAGACCGGTGTTTTTTTGACTTGTTTAAATTGCCATTTTTTATTCCAATGCCATTGTCCATTATTTCAATATGTAAAACGGTGCCTTTATCTTCAAATCGAAGTTCAAGCAAACCCTTATAATCAATGTTATTTAATCCGTGCTTAATGGCATTTTCAACAAAGGGTTGAATAAGCATCGGAGGAATATTAATAAAGTCTGTTTCCAGCTTTTTGTCGTACTTTATTTTAAATTCAAAATTATCTTCCAGGCGCATTTTTTCAAGCTCCATATAGCTTCGCAGAGTTTCTATCTCGTCGGAAACTGAGACAAATTCCTGGGCAGAGTGTTCCAGAATATTACGGGTTAGCGAGGCAAAATTATTGAGGTAGCCGGCAGCCCGTTTTGTTTCGTTTTTAAGCATAAAATTTTGTATGCTGCCTAAGGCATTAAATAAAAAGTGAGGATTCATTTGGGAACGAAGTAGCTGTTGTTTTAGCATTTCCTGACGTTGTTTGTTCTCCTTTTTCTTTCGGATGTAAACAAAAATTCCAATTAAAATTATAAGAATCAGAATAATTGTTGCGGCAGCAAAAAGCCACATTTGTTGGTTTTTAAGTTTATTTTCGCTCGTTAACAGTTCAATATGTTGCTCTTTGGCTTTGGTTTGGTATTTCGTATCTAATTCAGCAATATTCTTTTTTACCTCTGTCGATGATATGGAATCGAGAGCTGTGTGATGTTGTTGTAAAAAATTAAAAGCTTGCTCATAATCTCCCTGTGAATAACCGTAATTTGCCATAAACTTTAAAACATTACTTTGTTCTTCAAGTAAATTGAATTCAGTTGCTTTTTCTAAGGACTTATTAGCATAATAAAGTACCGAATCGTGCTGCTGAAGTTCAGAATAGAGTTTTGCTATGCGCCGGTATTCTTCAGTGGTGCCAATACCATCGGCAATTTCTTCCGATAGTTTTAACGATTGTTTGTTGTAAAAAATGGCACTATCTAAAGCTCCCATAGTATAATGCACCTCGGCTAAATTTCCTAAACCTGCTGCAATTCCTCTTTTCCATCCAATTTGTTCCGAGAAAAGAATCACCTTTCTGTAACAAACAATGCTACTGTCAGTTATTCCTCGCTGATTATAAATATCGCCCAGCTGATTGTAAAAAAGTGCTTTGTTTCTGGGTGTTATGCTGTCGTGCTTTTGCATTTCCTGTTTTGCCAAATCCAGGTATTCATTTTCTTTAATAATATCGCCAATTTGCTCGTGCAGCATGGCTAATTTTAAATAGTTATTAAAAATGCGTGTGCTTTTTTTTTCTTTACGTAATGCCAACGATTTTAACTGGCAGTCGACTGCTTTGTCAAAGTCGGCCATATCGTTATAAACAACCCCCAGGTTTTCGTAACTGTTGGCAGCAATCAAATCCATTTTTTGTGCAAGATTGATTTCCAGTGCTTTTTGAAAGTAGTCTAAAGCTTTTTTGTTTTGCCCCAAAATACAGTTCGATATTCCCAGTTTATTGTAAGTTTCGGCTAAGTAAAAACTGTCGGGTTGTTCTTTGTGCAGAAGCAGCATTTGTTTCACAACTTCCTCGTATTTTTCCCAGTTTCCTTTGTCCTGATAGCGGTTTGAAAGTGTTTTGAGAATACTTTTTTTATCATCGGAATTTTTAGTTTTTCCTAATTCCTGCGTGAGGCTGTCAATTTCGAATTGGGTGTCAACTTGTGCAGAAATATTTTTCAGGTTAAAAACAAAAATGGTAAGGAATAAACAATAAAGAATATATTTTATTTTCATAAATGTCAATCAGCTATAAAATTGGAGGTGTTACTAAGTTTAAACTAACTATATATTTGGTAATAAATTAAGTTCATTTTGTTTGGTGCAATCGTTGATAATATTTTTTATATCTATAAAAACTGTTTGTATACAAGCTGTGAAACTATGTTAAGTAAATATATTAAAAATAGAGTACCAACATTCTTGTAAACCGAATAATTTTAGCCATTGTTCAAAATAGTGCATTGTTTTTAGCTTATCTTCCTGGTTTTGAAAGGTAAATATTAAAGTTGATCGTACATTGTAATAAATTGGATTTTTGGTTTTCAAATATATGCGATAAATCTGCATGGGTACTGGTATTTGGAATTTTGCGATTTATTTTTCCCCTTATTCCATGGTTACAATTTATTCAGTGTTTATTTTGCCATATTAAGGTGCACCATTTTAATTAAAATAAAAATAGCCAAATGATATTATCGATATATTTATATATTTGCATAGGTAAATTAAAAAAACTATTAAATGGAATTTAAGCAATTGGATATTAAACCTGAAGGAAGCTGGATTAAAAGGAATATTTTGTCACAACACGGTAAAAAAACCATTACCTATATGGTAATTGGAGCAGTTGTGGGATTTATTTTTTTCTTTATTACTGAAGAAAAACAATTTGCGACTTTAACCTCAGGAGAAATTATAAAAAGTATGGCAATGGGTGGTTTTTTTGGTTTTTTTATTACTAACAGCCCTTGCGCCAGGGGTAAGTGCTAAATCCTAATTATTTTGTGAAGGAGTTGTATGCAGGATTGGAAATTTTAATTAAATAAAAAAAAGGCTGTATAAAATGCAGCCTTCAAAAATTTAACTAAACTTGCCATTACTTTTATTTCCAATATTTGTTATCAATCATCCAATTTTCAATTATTAATTCTGTTTTAATATTTGTGTTTTCTATATTCCATATTTCCTTATTTATCATCCAGCTTTCAAGTTCCATTTCTGCTTCAATGTCTTCAACAAAAATGTTGTTTAAATTCCAAACTTCTTCGCTTGTCATCCAGTTTTCAAGTTGCAAATTTGTTTCATCTTCAAAATCCATCTCGGCCCAACTATAAGAATTAGGTTTCCAGATTGTTTCATCAATCATCCAGTTTTCCAATTGAAGTGAAGTTTCACTGATTTCACTGTTTACAACTGTTAATTCTGTTCCTTCTGCTTTTACATTTACAACTAATAATATAAGAGCGATAAATGTTGCTGTTGCTAATTGTTTTATTGTTGTTTTCATGATGTTTGATTTTTTGTTTAATTCAAATCTAACTGCAAAAGGACAAATTCTAAAACGAAATAGAAGAACTGGCAATTTTTATCGACGGAAAGGGATTTTATCACGAGAGGATAGGACAAAATAAATTTTCTGATTGTAGCAAACAATGAATCTAAGTATTAAAATTTGAAAATCATGCTTGAGAGATTCTCCTAGATTTTAGTTCTGAGCTTTTATATAGAAAGGCATATAATAAGGTTTTGAATAAAAGAATTATAATAGTGCACCAGATTGAATGCAAATAAAAAAGCCCTACAAAAATAATTTGTAAGGCTTTGATTATCAGGTGGAGAACCACAGACAAGTATCGAACTTTTTAATTGAAGATTATGATTCTATATTGACTTTTATGAATGCAGAGAGACAGAAGACAAAACTCAAATTATAGCAATAATTCAGCTATTTAAATTATTATTCTAACTCATCCCACATCCCTTGTCCTACATTACTCTTTCCAGCTCCTCAGTAATTTTGTAACGTATTTTTTAATGCAGTTCAGATTGTGTCAGGTTTTCATCATTCGGAAACCATATAAAAACAATCAAACAAAAAGCAAAAAAATAACAATTTCCACCTTATTGAATTAAAATAGCAAAGTTTGGATCTGTCGTTAATTAAAGCTTAATCGCATATTGAATTTTTATACCAAACCCTTGAATTTTAGGTTTTGTTGCATAAGCTTCTCCTTGAGCATGCGTTGCAGAATAAAACAAGGGATTGAACTTAAATTCCGTTGGATTATCGACATCAAATTCAATCAGCGCTGACGAAGAAGCGCTTCCTTTTGTTATCTGGTTCAATCCAAGGTCGGCATAAAATCCAACATATAAACTTTGTTTCTTATTTAATTGCTGTTTAAGCCCAACCTCCATCAGCAAAAAGTAACTGTTACGAATATCAAGTTCCTGTTTATTGCCTTGTTTTGTCCCCCAACTACCGAATCCCATGAAAGCCGGGCCATTTAACGTGGCATCCCATTGTTCAAAATAACCGGATGTTTTTAGGTTTTCTGCGGTAGCCATGTATTTTGCACTTACCGGTATTCCAAACTGAAAACCGACGGCAGAATATATTGACGAGTTTGACAATGAAGTTGGAGTTTCAAACCGGAGCGTTAAAGGGATATTTATCATATCGGCCCATTGCTGTTCCTTGTAGGTATCTGCTGAAGACCGGAAATCAAAATCAGTTCCTTCTGCATCTGTTGTACTGTAAGAATCGTTAAAGCCGGAAAGAATTGCTTCCGAACGGTATTGCTGGTATTCGAGCCCCGCTGAAACACTCCAGTTGCTATTCAGGTACAATGCATATTGAACACCAAAGTCAACACCATAACCTTTATTTAACTCAGCCCGTTCTGGCAGTTTATATTTGAGAGAATTAAAAATTCCTTTTCCGTAAACAGAAAGTTCCTGTTCTTTTCTTGTCTCGTTTTGAGCTGTTACTGCCCCAAATGACAGTAACAGTATTATTGTTAAAAACATCAATTTGTATTGATTCATCTCGTCTATTTTTTATTTAAGTTAAATGGCATAATATTATTGAATCACAATTTTGGTACTCAGCTCAACACCCCGGGCCTTCGTGGTTACCACATAGGTTCCCGGGGTCAAAGATGACGGAAGGGTTATACGGCTGTTATTACTTCCCGACCTTTCCTGCATTATCATAGCTCCGTTAAGATTGTATATGGTTATCTTCATATCGGCAAGCATATCAGGAGTGTAAGTAGTGGTCACATCAATTGTACTTCCGGATTTTATCGGGTTGGGCGCAACACCAAGGCTAAAGACATTATAAGCAACTGTGAACTCACACGTTTTTAGTACATCGTCATCGTCGGTAATCATTTCAACAGCATATTCTGCATCCAAATCCAATTGGTCTGAAGCATTGTCCCCGGCAGAATAGTACTGTCCTGTTCCAATCAACTGTCCATCCTTGTACCAGTTAAATGAGGTAAAATGATAACCACCGTTCGTTTCCGAATTATTGTTCACCAGCAATACATTGTTGTATTTCTGAATAACAATGTCATCAAAATTGAAGCGTTTTTCAATTACAATTTGGTAAGTCCTGGTTTTTGAGCTATCAGCAGAAAGAACTAAAATGTTCTCGTTGTAAATCCCCGGTTTTGGAATTGCTATTTCAAACGAAGAAATATGAGATGAGGTAGCGTATGGTTCAAGCTCAAATGTCACTGAAACATTATCAGACGCATAATCGCAATCTAATAAATAGTAAATATAGCCATCGGGGTTTTCATAAGTACTCTCATTTATTTTGAGAACCCTTATGTCTGCAATGGTCCAAATTGCAACCTCTCCATCGCCAATCTTCCCATCTCCATTTGTGTCGCCTGCTACTTCAGGTTCGGTGATCTTTCCATTTCCGTTTGTGTCGCCTGCTACTTCCGGTTGAGTGATCTGTCCGTCTCCATTGGTGTCGCCTGCTACTTCCGGTTCGGTAATTGTTCCGTCTCCATTCGTATCGCCTGCGACTTCCGGTTGAGTGATCTGACCGTCTCCATTGGTGTCGCCTGCTACTTCAGGTTCGGTGATTGTTCCGTCTCCATTTGTATCGCCTGCAACTTCAGGTTCGGTGATCTTTCCATCTCCATTGGTGTCGCCTGCAACTTCAGGTTCGGTGATTGTTCCATCTCCATTGGTATCGCCTGCTACTTCAGGTTCGGTGATCTTTCCATCTCCATTGGTGTCGCCTGCAACTTCAGGTTCGGTGATTGTTCCATCTCCATTGGTATCGCCTGCTACTTCCGGTTCGGTGATCTTTCCATTTCCATTTGTGTCACCTGCAACTTCCGGTTCCGTGATTTTTCCATCGCCATTGGTATCGCCCGCAACTTCCGGTTGAGTGATCTGACCGTCTCCATTGGTGTCGCCTGCAACTTCAGGTTCGGTGATTGTTCCGTCTCCATTGGTGTCGCCTGCTACTTCAGGTTCGGTGATTGTTCCGTCTCCATTTGTATCGCCTGCAACTTCCGGTTCGGTGATCTTTCCATTTCCGTTTGTGTCACCTGCAACTTCCGGTTGAGTGATCTGTCCGTCTCCATTTGTATCGCCTGCGACTTCCGGTTCGGTAATTGTTCCGTCTCCATTCGTATCGCCTGCGACTTCCGGTTGAGTGATCTGACCGTCTCCATTGGTGTCGCCTGCAACTTCAGGTTCGGTAATTGTTCCGTCTCCGTTTGTGTCACCTGCAACTTCTGGTTCTGTAATTTTTCCATCGCCATTGGTATCACCTGCAACTTCTGGTTCTGTGATTTTTCCGTCTCCATTGGTATCACCTGCAACTTCCGGTTCTGTAATTTGTCCGTCTCCATTGGTGTCGCCTGCAACTTCCGGTTCTGTAATTTGTCCGTCTCCATTGGTGTCGCCTGCAACATACGGCACAATAATTAATACACCATCGACAAAAGTAATATCGTAGTTATTCGAAGTCAGTCCTGCAGGGGTAATCATATAATCTGTACCTTCGTTTACTGCCGTGGTGGCTATGCCAATAAATGTGAGCATTCCACCCAAATCGCTTTTATCTTCTCCTGTAACAAAACCATCGTAACTCACTGTGAATGGACTGTAAACCGCTCCGTCGTATACTTTGCTTTTATCATCAGCTGCAATTATCAGCGCCTTTTTGCTAATCACCCCGGTATTGTCGGTATAATCAACAGGCTTTAAATAGTTGCTGCCTGCGCTGCCTGTTAAGGTGTACACCACTGTGATGGTTTTTCCGGTGCCCACATCCTTGGTATCGTAATCTGCCTGCGAGGCAATGCTTAGGTTGGTATTTTCTGTACCAACGTATCCGCTTAAGGTGCCTTGCGTAACCGCAGCATCGGTACCCCCGTCATAGGTTTTGGAAAGAGTGATAGTCGGGTCTGACATCGTCAGCTGTTTGGCTGTGATGACACCGGTATTGTCGGTATAATCAACAGGCTTTAAATAGTTGCTGCCTGCGCTGCCTGTTAAGGTGTACACCACTGTGATGGTTTTTCCGGTGCCTACATCCTTGGTATCGTAATCTGCCTGCGAGGCAATGCTTAGGTTGGTATTTTCTGTACCAATGTATCCGCTTAAGGTGCCTTGCGTAACTGCGGCATCGGTACCCCCGTCATAGGTTTTGGAAAGAGTGATAGTCGGGTCTGACATCGTCAGCTGTTTGGCTGTGATGACACCGGTATTGTCGGTATAATCAACAGGCTTTAAATAGTTGCTGCCTGCGCTGCCTGTTAAGGTGTACACCACTGTGATGGTTTTTCCGGTGCCTACATCCTTGGTATCGTAATCTGCCTGCGAGGCAATGCTTAGGTTGGTATTTTCTGTACCAATGTATCCGCTTAAGGTGCCTTGCGTAACTGCGGCATCGGTGCCCCCGTCATAGGTTTTGGAAAGAGTGATAGTCGGGTCTGACATCGTCAGCTGTTTGGCTGTAATGACACCGGTATTGTCGGTATAATCAACAGGCTTTAAATAGTTGCTGCCTGCGCTGCCTGTTAAGGTGTACACCACTGTGATGGTTTTTCCGGTGCCTACATCCTTGGTATCGTAATCTGCCTGCGAGGCAATGCTTAGGTTGGTATTTTCTGTACCAACGTATCCGCTTAAGGTGCCTTGCGTAACTGCAGCATCGGTGCCCCCGTCATAGGTTTTGGAAAGAGTGATAGTCGGGTCTGACATCGTCAGCTGTTTGGCTGTGATGACACCGGTATTGTCGGTATAATCAACAGGCTTTAAATAGTTGCTGCCTGCGCTGCCTGTTAAGGTGTACACCACTGTGATGGTTTTTCCGGTGCCTACATCCTTGGTATCGTAATCTGCCTGCGAGGCAACGCTTAGGTTGGTATTTTCTGTACCAACGTATCCGCTTAAGGTGCCTTGCGTAACTGCGGCATCGGTACCCCCGTCATAGGTTTTGGAAAGAGTGATAGTCGGGTCTGACATCGTCAGCTGTTTGGCTGTGATGACACCGGTATTGTCGGTATAATCAACAGGCTTTAAATAGTTGCTGCCTGCGCTGCCTGTTAAGGTGTACACCACTGTGATGGTTTTTCCGGTGCCTACATCCTTGGTATCGTAATCTGCCTGCGAGGCAATGCTTAGGTTGGTATTTTCTGTACCAATGTATCCGCTTAAGGTGCCTTGCGTAACTGCGGCATCGGTGCCCCCGTCATAGGTTTTGGAAAGAGTGATAGTCGGGTCTGACATCGTCAGCTGTTTGGCTGTAATGACACCGGTATTGTCGGTATAATCAACAGGCTTTAAATAGTTGCTGCCTGCGCTGCCTGTTAAGGTGTACACCACTGTGATGGTTTTTCCGGTGCCTACATCCTTGGTATCGTAATCTGCCTGCGAGGCAATGCTTAGGTTGGTATTTTCCGTACCAACGTATCCGCTTAAGGTGCCTTGCGTAACTGCAGCATCGGTGTCCCCGTCATAGGTTTTGGAAAGCGTGATAGTCGGGTCTGACATCGTCAGCTGTTTGGCTGTGATTTCCCCGGTATTGTCGGTATAATCCACAGGCTTTAAATAGTTGCTGCCTGCGCTGCCTGTTAAGGTGTACACCACTGTGATGGTTTTTCCGGTGCCCACATCCTTGGTATCGTAATCTGCCTGCGAGGCAATGCTTAGGTTGGTATTTTCCGTACCAACGTATCCGCTTAAGGTGCCTTGCGTAACCGCAGCATCGGTACCCCCGTCATAGGTTTTGGAAAGTGTGATAGTCGGGTCTGACATCGTCAGCTGTTTGGCTGTGATTTCCCCGGTATTGTCGGTATAATCCACAGGCTTTAAATAGTTGCTGCCTGCACTGCCTGTTAAGGTGTACACCACTGTGATGGTTTTTCCGGTGCCTACATCCTTGGTATCGTAATCTGCCTGCGAGGCAATGCTTAGGTTGGTATTTTCCGTACCAACGTATCCGCTTAAGGTGCCTTGCGTAACTGCAGCATCGGTGTCCCCGTCATAGGTTTTGGAAAGCGTGATAGTCGGGTCTGACATCGTCAGCTGTTTGGCTGTGATTTCCCCGGTATTGTCGGTATAATCCACAGGTTTTAAATAGTTGCTGCCTGCACTGCCTGTTAAGGTGTACACCACTGTGATGGTTTTTCCGGTGCCCACATCCTTGGTATCGTAATCTGCCTGCGAGGCAATGCTTAGGTTGGTATTTTCTGTACCAACGTATCCGCTTAAGGTGCCTTGCGTAACCGCAGCATCGGTACCCCCGTCATAGGTTTTGGAAAGAGTGATAGTCGGGTCTGACATCGTCAGCTGTTTGGCTGTGATGACACCGGTATTGTCGGTATAATCAACAGGTTTTAAATAGTTGCTGCCTGCACTGCCTGTTAAGGTGTACACCACTGTGATGGTTTTTCCGGTGCCTACATCCTTGGTATCGTAATCTGCCTGCGAGGCAATGCTTAGGTTGGTATTTTCCGTACCAACGTATCCGCTTAAGGTGCCTTGCGTAACTGCAGCATCGGTGTCCCCGTCATAGGTTTTGGAAAGCGTGATAGTCGGGTCTGACATCGTCAGCTGTTTGGCTGTGATTTCCCCGGTATTGTCGGTATAATCCACAGGCTTTAAATAGTTGCTGCCTGCACTGCCTGTTAAGGTGTACACCACTGTGATGGTTTTTCCGGTGCCTACATCCTTGGTATCGTAATCTGCCTGCGAGGCAATGCTTAGGTTGGTATTTTCCGTACCAACGTATCCGCTTAAGGTGCCTTGCGTAACTGCGGCATCGGTACCCCCGTCATAGGTTTTGGAAAGCGTGATAGTCGGGACTGACATCGTCAGCTGTTTTTTATTCACAGTTAACGTTTGCGAAACCTGGGATGCTGCATAATAGGAGCTATTGCCGGTCTGGTTGGCATAAATGGTGCAAGTTCCTGCTCCAACAATATGCACTTTCCCACTTACTATTGTAGCCACACTGGTATTCGATGAGCTGTAAGTTACAGTTAACCCACTGCTTGCAGTTGCGCCCGGGTCAAAATCGGTATCACCATAGGTTTTGTCCGCAAGGGCATTAAAAGTAATGGTTTGTGTGGCCTTATCTGTCGTAAAAGTTTCTACTCCTCCATAACTTGTCCCGGCTGCACTAGTGGCATAAGCCTGCATGTAATAGTTGGTTACCGTACTTAGACCGCTAATACTTTCACTAAAAGTACCAGTACCTGTTGTGCCGTGGGCATCTTTTGTTACACCTGCTTCACCAATTTCAGGTGTGTTGTCAGTTGTGGAATAAACAACTCCACGTTCGGTTACTGATGAAGTTCCTTCTGCACTTACATTTCCTCCCATAGTGGCAGAAACACCATTGAATGTTGTGATTGCTGCGGTTGTAAGTGTTGGCGCAGTGTCATCATCGGTAATGGTAATGGTTTTTTGCTGCGTACCGCTTTCGGTGCCATTGGCTACACTGCTGATATCTACAATTACTGTTTCATTGTTTTCATCAATTAAATCGGAAGCAGAAGAAACAGTAATTGAACCGCTTGTACCCGATGAAATGGCAATTGATGTGCCTGAGCGTGTATAATCATCTGTTAAGGTAGCTGTTCCGGTGAAAGCTAAATTAACGGTAACCGTTGCTCCGTATGCATTGGACAAAGTAGCTAGAACAGATGTTGAACCTCCTGTTTCGCTTATATTGATGCCGCCAACCGACAATGTTACCGTTGGCTTGGGTGTAATAGTTAAAGTAGCGGTGTAGGTTAGAGTGCTGTAATCAGTGCCATCATTCACATCGAAGGTAAACGATGTGCTGGTTGAACCCGTTGTATAATACTGCAGGTTTCCGGCATCGAGGTCGGCTTTTGAAACTGTACCATTATTAGCCAGTTGTTCACCTGTATCGTACGTGTCGTTATTATTGGCATCAACATACAAGGTTCCGCTTGCCGGGATGGCAGTAATGCGCACATGGTTGAGTGCGTCGCCATCGCCATCGGAATAACCAAAATCGGAAGTGGAAAAAGTGTACACCAAGTTTTGGTACGGTCCGGGCGATGCTGTGAAAATCGATGCCGTGGGTTTGGCGTTTGCACCTGTTCCCTGTATGCTAAAGTTGTAAGGATTTTCATCTCCATCATTGTTGGCAATAGAAAGTGTTGCCGAGCGCGTACCCACAACTGAAGGATTAAAAGTTACCTGGAAAGTAGTTGAACCAATTGCCGCTATTGTTGATGATGGTGTTGAAGTAATACTAAAATCTGCAGCATTTGTTCCTCCAATGCTTACATAAGGCAACGAACCGGTTAAATTTAAATCAATATTCCCTGTATTTTGTATGGTAAAAGTACGTACTACTGTGCCACCATTAACCGCTGCCGAACCAAAATCGGTATGGTCTGTTGTTGACGGGGAATCGTCCCCGTCAACAATGTCAGTATTATTACCTTGTATATTTATATCGGAAGCATTATAGTTTAGAAGATACCCATAACAGTTACCAAATGTACTTCCCCATTCACAAAGAAAAACCCGACTATTGGCGTAAGCAAACCCATAAGAACCTGGGGTAGGGGCAGAAGCAGGCATATTTACATAAAATGAGAAAGTTCCTCCCGAAATATCATAGAGATAGACCCGCTTATTTGAGCGGTCATAAAATCCCAGTTCTTTACCTGCTACACCTGTGTATATCATGTGTGAACCATTAAAGGTAGCGCCATCTGGTTTTGTTATGTCTATAGTTCCTAAGGATGTACCACTTGAATTATAGCGCAAAACACTAGTTCCGTTCCAAAAAAGAATCTCACCATTTGCACTATTCCTTACCCCGCCTAGTTGAGTATTATCTATACCCGATAATTTTACTTTACCTGTAACATTGCCGGAGGGAGTTCCTGATGAAAGCGGATAGTATCCTAAATACCCGACATAATCGTTTCCTTCCAGACGATTGTTGCTTGTGTTATACCAAAGTCCTCTGTTATCAAAATCATGTTGCGTTTTTGACAACTGGCTACCTGTCGAATTGAAGGAATAAAAATACATTTGATTAAGACTTCCAAGCGAAACATAATATCTCTGATATGTAGGATGCCATGCAACAGACATAATTGGTCTATTATCCTGACTGGCATCAAAAGCAACCAGAGTAATATCTGATGGCGATGCTGTTCCCTGTGCTACTGAATTGGTTACATTAGCCATATTTAGGAGCAAAACAAATATTAATATCCTAAAAAACTTTTCTTTCATCCTCATCAATAGCTCTGCTCCAGGTTTAAAATATATTCCTTCTTCAGGTGGAAAGCCCGTAGTTGGCAGGTTATAAAAAATTAGAATATTTTTCATGATTAAGTAGTTTTTATTTGCTTGTTAATTGATTTTCGTAATGAGTGTAACTCAACGGGAAAGAAATCAGGGTTTCATGTTCGGCATATTCCCAAAGCTGTTTTCCAAGTTGTTCGCCTTTGGCATATTCGGCAATAAATGCGGGTGCAGGATAACCGTTAATTTCATCCTGCCTATTAGGGCCCCAGTAGCTGCCACCAGCTACATTTTGGGTAGCTGCATACAACGCCGGGAAAGAACCCTGATTGGCGCTCATGTAATTATAGTTTTCTATTATTTCGGGGAAATCGTATCGTAATAATTCGGTTTTGCTGATGCCGGGATGTGCGGCTACTGATAAAACCGGAAGTCCGGCCCTATCGATTCGCCGTTGCAATTCGATTGCAAAAATTAAGTCGGCTACTTTGCTTTGACCGTATTCCCTAAATTTATCGTAAGGTTTTTCGAGTTTCAGGTTATTAAAGTCAATCATCCCGTTTCGGTGGGCTATGCTGCTAAGGGTTACTACCCGCGCGTTTTCGGCTTTCAGCAATAAAGGAAATAACAAAGCTGTTAGCGCAAAATGCCCAATAAAATTAACGCCAAACTGTGTTTCGAAACCATCGGCAGTTTTGCCTGCAGGAGGAAACATTATGCCGGCGTTGTTAATCAATACATCAAGATTGCTATGTTTAATTGAAAGCAACTCCGTAAATTTTCGTATTGACGCTAATGATGCCAAGTCGGCAACACCCGTTTCGACCTGGGCATCAGGAACCACCTTTTGTATTTTTTGAACTGCGCCTTGAAGTTTGTTTTCATCTCTTCCGGCCAATATTACATGAGCACCTTTTTTTGCCAGCTCAAGGCTTGTTTCGTAGCCTAAACCGGTATTTGCCCCGGTTACCAAAATGGTTTTTCCGGTTTGGTCGTTTAAGTTTTTACTGGTCCATTGATTCATTTTGTACTGTATTTTAGGTTTGTATATTTCTTTATTTGTTTTATGCTAATGCCGGTTTTTGTGAGATTTATGTTTATAATTACTCTCCCTTTGCATTGAACACTTTATATGATGTTTCAAAATCGACCTTCTGATATTACCGTCCATATTTTCCAGCCATTTCACTCGTTGCGAAAAGCAAAGCTTTTCCAATTCATTAAAGGGACAATCTTTTTTTCGAGTTCCAGCCGGACAACCATACGCTAAACAGTAAACATCAGTTAGATCATACATAACTTTATGTTGTATTTGTTTTAGCCAATACAGCAGCACTCAGAAAACAGAGTTCATGCTGATGCATCTGCTATTTTCAAAATTCGATAAACATGCCAACTTAAATGTGTTTCCAAATAAAAGCCAAAAAGAAGAGTAATGATTTAATGTGTTATCGTTTAAAATTTCTTCTGAAATTTTTCCTGATTTTTCGATAATGTCTCGAAAATGTGCGTCCTTCATTTTGAAACTTTTCTAAAAATAATGCAACTAAAATAGATTGAATACGAGCACATTATAGTTAGCAAATGTCAACAACCTTTCCGTAACGACTAATTTATTAGCAAATGCTAACAAATTAGTCGTTGTATTTCTCGGTTATAGCTAACTATTTATTTTCAGGTAGTTACAAATATTGTTCATTTGGAAATCTGATTAACTCACGTTAGGAAAGCAATCTGAATGTTTTAAATAAACTGAGATTTATTAGCTTTGGGGAGGCAGAAGTGGAAAAAATGATATTTTGATTCGCCAGGCCCGGTTTCTTTAAAAAAAATTAAATGCTATGGAAGATACACATTTCCATTTTCCCACATACTTATTTGAGAATACTCAACTTAAATCAAATTTGGGAGTTCACAAACTGGAGAAAAATGAATCAATAATTCCCGAGTTTCTCCATGATGATAAGATTACAATGGTGATATCGGGGTTAATTATGATGTATTGGAAAGATGAAGAAGGGAATAAAATTATTATTGATTTTAAGCGCCCCGGTGAAATTTTAAGGGCTGCCGCTAATATAGACAATAGCTATACCGGCGATATGTATGGGGTTGCTTTGAAAGCTACCGAGATAAGAGTTTTAGACCGATTTTTCTTTTGTAGTTGTGCTACGAACAACGATAACATCAGCGAATTTTATTATGGCTTACTAAAAAAGGACATCAGCTCAACCTACCGCCAGTTAAAATTACATAAGGAAACCGACCTTAAAAAAAGATATGAAATATTTTTAAATGAATATAAAGATATTTACAATGACGTTACTGACAGGATGGTTGCCAACTACCTCGGGGTGCATCATACTTCCCTGTCAAGATTAAAAGCAAAGATTATAGCTGGTTAAAGAATAAATGCTGAAATTTTCATTCTTTGGTTTAATTATTTCATTGATGAAAATTATTTAAACTTCACCGGAATTACTTTCTGATGGTTGTATACCAGGGTACTGTACAACGAACTTCCTGAATTTGTTTTACAACCATTTTTCATAAAATTCGCAGGTTAAATCCATTGCCTGTTTGATAATTGCAGCCAGTAGCCTACTATAATAATTTGCGTTTATATAAAAACTAAAATAGGTATCTAAAGATACTGTCTAATTTATGGATTAGTGATTTAATGAAGAATGCTGAAACAACATATGATTTAATAAGTGGGGTTAGTCCAATATTTAACCGAATTTATTTAAAAGAACTTGGTTACTTATTGGATTACCATACTGCCATTTCCGTTAAGCGATGGTGTAGACGGCATAAAATAAATATTCACAAAGACGGTGGTAAAAACTACATATTCAGATATGAGTATGACAGAGTGAACAATGAGCCATTAATTAAAGACCTGAAACAAAAATATGGGGATAGGTGGGAAGAGGCATTTGAATACGCAAAAAAGGGCGAATTGTATAAAATATGCGAATCAAGAGTTAAATTGCTAATGTTATAAAAGCTGTAGCCAATCTTCCAAAAGCATGAACCATTAAACCTTTTGTAGACCTAACTTTACTAGCTTTCTGAATATCAGCCTTTTCAATCAACCAATTAAATATTGCTTCGACTGGTTGCCTAACTTTGGAAACAGCAGTTGAAAATAAATCATTAGCTGCTTTAATCCTTTGTCTTATTACTTCAGGCATTCCTTTTACGGCTTTCACTGGTGTAAGCATTTCAGAATTCTGATGTTTCAACATCTGTTCATTCAGTTCGTTTACATAGTATATCTTATCGCCCCAAAAAGTCCTGTTCACAATACCGGACCATGCTTCTTTGAATACGGTCACATCATTGACCGAAGCCGGGGTAAACAATATCTGTTCAGGATGGGGCAATTTTCCAATACGTCGAAAACCTAACAAGTGCAACTTAAGTCCATAATAATATATTCCCTTTGTTGAACAAAACCCTTTATCTGTTATCTCCCTTGCAACCTTGCCTGAACGCTTGCCAGAACAGGTTATAATTGGCATTGAGTCTAATAAACTTTGATCCAAGCAACAATCATCTGGCTGAAAATCGGCAAGGAGGATTTCAACAAGCCTGGTAAAAGCACCTCCCAGTTTGTTCAATCGATTATTGAATGCTTGGTAGCTCCCAAGTTTGGGAAACCATGACATTAGGTATTCCGAAGCAAACCGATGAATTTGCTTTACCTTCATATGCCCTTCATGGTGCATGGTATATAAATATATAGTCATAATCTCTTGGTCTGTAAATTCCGGCTTGTCATTATTACTAAACCTTTCACAATAAAATTGTAGTTCTTCAAACTTATCACAGATATAAAAGTAAATTCTTACTAACTTGTCGTCTTTATCCTTGGAAATCATATCAATTTGTCAATTCGTAACTGACTCTAAGATACTGATTTTCAAGGATTCAAACAAATTTAACGCGCTAATCATCAGCCATTTAATGAGCTTTTTTATACTATTTTCAACTCTTGATTCGCATAAAATGGATTCTCCTAAAGAGCCTCTGTCAATTCATAGTACCCCAAGATATAAACCCAAAGGCAAACATGCCATGAAATTTTTGAATGCAAATGGATAAGCTGGAATACAAGAAGTTTACAGGATTGGAGATACGTTGCCTTCAATGCGGTAAAACAATTCATCGCAATAGAACACCGATGAATGGATGTAGGCATCCAATCGAAAAAACTGCATATAGGGCAATCGTGGTAATTCCTGGAACGAAAAAGAAGAGGATTTCTAAAACATTAAAATCAAGAATCTATGTCGATGCGGTAAAGGAATGTTTGAACTTTAGAAGCGATGTATTAAATGGAACATACCAAAATAATGTACTTCAGGAAAATGCGAAACCACAATTAGTATTTGACTGCATTGTTAAGTATTTAGATTTTCTTGAAGATTTAAATGTACCTGAACATAAAAAAAAGCATAATTCGGGAAGATATATATCCTCAGCAAGGTCTCATTTTAATACCTATATACAATTTTTAGAATCGGAGAAAATTAATACTGATTTGTTTAAGGTTACAGATGTTGATAGCAAACATGTAGGTCGTTATTATGCTTATTTAACGGATAATACGGCATCTAATTATACTTTCAATCACCGAATAAAAGCGATGAGAGCATTATTCAAATATTTAATTGAAACGGAGAAGTATAAATTGGAAAACGTTTTTAAAGAGGTAAAACAAAAAACCGAAAAAGGTAAGGATATGATAATGACTGGTGATGACTTCACAGCACTATTGAATATAATCTCACCTGAAAATTCAATAAAAAAGATAGGTAAAAATACAAGAAGAAATATGTATAAATCATGGTTGGTTGATGCATATAAACTCAAAGCGTACACAGGAAGAAGGGATGAAGAAATATTTAAAATGAAGTGGAATATGATTTATTTTAAAGGAGATATCCCAGTTTACATTAAAACACCAAACCAAAAAGTTAACCGTTTAAAAAATTTAACTTCTGAAGAAGAATTGGATTTTATATATGTACCTATAATTGAAGAACTTGAATTGTATTTGAATGAAATAGGATTGAAAGAAAATAAATCCAAAAATGCATTCATCATAGCACCCGAAATGAAAGATAGGAATACGATGGTTTCACAAGCAAGTAAAAGTTTTACTTTTTTTTGGGAAAAGCTGGATAGGGGTTATGATATTAAACTGAAACACCTCAGAAGTACTTATATAACTGCAAACGAAATTTACTCCTTTCGCCAAGGTCCCAAATTAAGGCAACATGCTAATTTCAGAGTTACCGATAAACATTACATAGACGGTAAAGAGATTGCAAAATTCATCAGCAATGACAGAAGCGAACATCGCTTTGTTGTGTTTCCAAAATAATGTGATTATTATGCCAAAGTACACAGTAAAAGTACACAGCAAACAAAAAAAGAGCTACGATTGTCTCGTAACTCTTTGATTATAAGGGTGGAGAATATCGGAATCGAACCGATGACCTTTTGACTGCCAGTCAAACGCTCTAGCCAACTGAGCTAATCCCCCATAATGTCAATACAACTTCCTTTGTAAAAAGATTAGCGAAGTTGCCTGTCCCGATTTTTATCGGGAAGCTAATCCCTGATTTGTGGTGCAAATATAAAAATATTTCTTTTTAAAAACAGTGAAAATTAAATTCTTGGTAAAGTTTTTGTTACAAGTAATGTCGAATACTCTATTATATTAGACTTTCATGGGCCGTGCTCATATTCTCTTTTAACTGAATATTTTTTATCGGCTTTTTTTTTGAGCAGATTTAAAATTATTTTTTATCTTTAGAGCCCAATTTTGGGGAATATATTAGAATAACGAATAAACTAAATAAGATAATCGTATGGAACTTAAAAAATCAACAAAAGCTGATCTTGAAAACAAGAAAAATACTTTCTTGCTGATTGGATTGGTTGCTTCTTTGCTGATAATTCTTGTTGCATTTGAATGGACAACTAAACCGTCCACAGCCTCATCGTTGGGGCAATTGCAAGTGCAGGAAGTTGAGGAAGAAATTATTCCTATCACCCGTGAAGATCAAGTAAAACCACCACCACCACCACCGCCACCACAAGTAATTGAGGTGTTAAATATTGTTGATGATGACGTGGAAATAGAAGACGAACTTGAAATTGAAGACTCAGAAGCCGATGATGAAACTATGATTGATGTAGCACCTATTATCACAACTTCGGAGGAAGAAGAAGAAGATGAAGCTCAGGTATTTTTTATTGTAGAAGACATGCCGGAATTTCCGGGAGGAGAATTGGCTTTGCGGAAATTTATCGCTAATTCTATTAAATATCCTGTTATTGCACAGGAAAATGGAATTCAGGGGAAAGTTTATGTCACATTTGTTGTTGATAAAAACGGAGCTGTTTCAAATGCTAAAATAGCAAGGGGAGTTGACCCATCTATCGATAAAGAAGCCTTACGTGTTGTGTCGAACCTTCCAAAATGGAAACCTGGAAAACAACGGGGAAAACCAGTAAGAGTTTCATATACTGTACCAATAAATTTTGTTTTGCAGTAGGATATAAAAAATTAATATATTTTTGCACTCCTGACTTACCTATAAGTCAGGAGTTTTTTTTGTTAATATGGCGAAGTTGAATATTACAGCTCCGGTTGAGGAGAAAGCAATACTGGTAGGAGTTATTAGTAAAGGGCAGGATGAAAATCAGGCTCAAGAATATCTGGATGAACTAGAGTTTTTGGCTGAAACAGCTGGTGCAATGGTGGAGAAACAGTTTGTTCAGAAATTGGATAGGCCCAATTCGGTAACTTTTGTTGGATCGGGGAAACTCAATGAGATAGGCAATTATGTAAAAGTGCATGAAATTGAGACTATTATTTTTGATGACGAACTCAGCCCGTCCCAAATTCGTAATATTGAGGAAGTAGTAGAGTGTAAGGTTTTAGACAGGACTAACCTTATTTTGGATATTTTTGCAAAAAGGGCACAAACTGCCCATGCCAAAACGCAGGTTGAGTTAGCTCAATTACAATATATGTTACCTCGGTTAACCCGTTTATGGACTCACCTTGAACGACAACAGGGTGGGATTGGAATGCGTGGCCCAGGTGAAACGCAGATTGAAACCGACCGGCGTATTATCCTTGATAAAATATCCTTGCTTAAAAAGCATCTCATAAAAATTGATAAACAAAAAGCCACACAGAGGCAAAACAGGGGCAAAATGATACGTGTGGCATTGGTGGGTTATACAAATGTGGGCAAATCAACCATTATGAATTTATTGAGTAAATCGGATGTATTTGCCGAGAATAAATTGTTTGCTACCCTTGATACAACTGTTCGAAAAGTAGTTGTTGAAAATTTGCCAATGCTTTTGGCTGATACCGTAGGTTTTATCCGAAAATTACCTCACGGGTTGGTCGAGTCGTTTAAATCAACACTTGATGAAGTCAGGGAAGCTGATGTTTTATTGCACATTGTCGATATTTCTCATCCAGGTTTTGAAGACCAGATTGAAATTGTTAATGAAACGTTACATGAAATTGAAGCCTCTGATAAACCCGTTATATATATATTTAATAAAATTGATGCATTTACATACGTGCAAAAAGATGATGATGATTTAACACCCAAAACCAAAGAAAATATTTCGTTGGAAGAATGGCAAAATTCGTGGATGGGTAAAAATAATGTCCCCTCTTTATTTATTTCGGCTACCGAAAAAATAAATATCGATAATTTTAAAAACCTGCTTTACACGGAAGTGAAAAAAATGCATGTTAAGCGGTTTCCGTACAACGATTTTTTATACGATCAGTCCTGGACTGAACAACAAGAATAAAAAAAGCCCGGTTATGCCGGGCTTTTAATTATATGAACATTAAGTTTTTTTAAACTTCTTCTTCCTTAATAAGGTATTCAGCTATTTGCACAGCATTTAAAGCGGCTCCTTTTTTAATTTGGTCGCCAACACACCAAAATGTAATGCCATGGTCATTCGAAAGGTCTTTCCTGATCCGGCCAACATATACATCGTCTTTTTCAGCTACAAATAATGGCATAGGATAAACTTTTTCAGAAGGATTATCCATTAGTGTAAGTCCTTCGAATGAAGTAAAAGCTTCTTTAACTTCTTCAACAGAAAGTGGTTTTTCAGTTTCTACCCAAATAGCTTCAGAGTGGGAACGCATAACAGGGACACGTACACATGTGGTACTCACTTTTACATCTGAGTGCATTATTTTTTGGGTTTCCCAAACCATTTTCATTTCCTCTTTGGTGTAGCCATTTTCGAGGAAAACGTCGATATGTGGGATCACATTATTTACCAATTGGTATTGAAATGCTTCAATAGTTGGTTCTTCACCATTTACAATTTGTTTGGCTTGATTTTCCAATTCCGTTAATCCGGCTGCTCCGGCTCCACTGGCTGCTTGATAAGTTGCAACCTGAATTTTAGTAATTTTTGATAAATTTTCGATAGGTTTTAATGCCACAACCATTTGAATAGTTGAACAATTCGGATTGGCAATAATTCCCCTTGGGCGGATTTTAGCATCGCCGGCGTTAACTTCGGGAACAACCAATGGTACATCATCATCATATCTGAAAGCACTTGAATTGTCAATCATGATTGCACCATGTTTGGTAATCGTTGATGCAAATTCTTTGGAGATTCCACCACCTGCCGAAGTTAAAGCTATATCGATATCCTTAAAATCGTCGTTATGTTTTAATTCCTTAACGGTAAGTTTTGTGCCTTTAAAATCATACACTTTGCCGGCGCTTCTTGCCGAACCAAATAAAACCAACTCATCTAAAGGGAAATTTCTTTCCTCAAGCACCCGGAGAAATTCTTGACCGACTGCACCACTTGCACCAACAACTGCAACTTTCATTTTATATAAAAATTTTATAAATTGTATAAAAATACCTGTTTTTAACAGAACCGCTAAATTAAATGTTTTACCTCAATAATGCAGCGATATGGTTTTTAATCTTCTTAAAATCTTAACATTCGGGTTGTTTTTTACCTTCATTCAGGCTTCAGCCCAAACAATTTGGGAAGAACATTTTGTAATTCCCAATAAAGGAATTTGGGGCGATGATGATGGTACAACACTACATCATGATTTTACAGATATTAATAATTGGGCTATTGTTTTTAGTGAATTAAACATTGTAAGCACTAATGATTATGCGAAAACAGTTACAACTTCTGGGGGGCGTTTTGAAGTAAGAGATGTTGATGGCGAAATTTTATGGCGCTCAGAGTGGATCAAAACCACTGATTTTCACAACATAAAAATTAAATTAACAGCCTCAGAAACCGGAAGCGGAGCAAATACCAACAATAAATACCTAAAAGCCTTTTTCAGGTTAAATGGAGGTGATGAAATTTTGTTTAACACAAATGGTATAAATGAAGGGAATTGGGGAAAAAACAGTGTTGAGCAAAACGGACTTGAGGCAGATTCTATTCAGATTATTGTGTATATGGCCAATTTTTATTCGGCCGATAAAGTAATACTCGATGAAGTAATTGTTTCGGGAAATAGAATTGATGATATACCCCTTTGTATTACTGATGTAAAAGTTGAAAATATAAATTTGTTAGCAGTTTATTTTAATGAGCCCATAAATCAGGAATCGGTTATTGCCGATAGTTTTAAAATCTATAATGAAGCAACCGATCAGTTTGTAAATGTTTTATCGGCAGTACTTTCTTCAAAACAAAATAATCTTGTTTATTTAGAAATTTTAATTTCAGAAGATATAAAACAAAAACTGGAGGTGAAGGGAATTTCCGATTTGCAGGGGAATATTAGTTTGAAGCTTATTTATAGTTTTAATTATTTGCCACCAGTAGGTTTATTTGATGTAGTCATTAATGAAATTATGGCCGACCCAATTCCTTCACAAAATTTGCCGGAATATGAATATATTGAAATTTATAACCGTGCCGGTTTTCCTGTTTCTACCAAAAACTGGTTGTTGGGTGTGAATGATTCTGAGAAAAAAATTGATGAGGTTTTTCTTTCACCTGGCGGGTACAAAGTGTTTGGGCCAACCTCCTCTGTTAATGAAATGGCGCTCTGGACTGAGGTTATACCAGTTTCAGGTTTTCCTTCGCTTATTAATAAGGGGGCAATAGTTCAAATTTTTAACGGGCAAAACCAATTAATCGATTCTGTTTTTTATTCTGCAGAATGGGGAATAGATGAAGAAAAAGATGCTGGTGGCTGGTCTTTGGAACGTATTGATCCCGATAGATTTTGTGGGGCATCAGGCAATTGGGATTATTCTGTCGCAAGCGATGGCGGAACACCCGGAAGCGAAAATTCAATTCGAGGTGAAAATGAAGATATTATTGCCCCTTTTGTGACACTGGCAAATGCAATTTCATCTAATTCTGTGAAAATTCAGTTTAATGAAAAAATGGAAATGAGTTTATCATCAAATCTTCAGAATTATTTTGTGGCAGATGGAATTGGAAATCCAAAAACGGTTGAGCAGCTATCGGACACTGATTTATTATTAACATTTAATAAAAATTTCCAAGAGGATAGAATTTATAAGTTGGGCACTAACAATCTGATTGATGAATGTGGCAATGTGTTGGAGTACAGTGAATATAATATTTGGTGGTCAATTGCTTATCCCGGCGAAGTAGTGATTAATGAATTGCTGTTTAATCCGTTTGATGAGTGCGTCGATTTTATAGAGGTTTATAATCTTTCAGAGAAAAGATTAAATGCATCACAGTTTTATCTGGCTAATTCAACTGATACTGTTAGTTTGAACATTGAGAACGATAGTGATAATTCAGAAATGAATACGGGTGAATATCTGTGTTTTACAACTGATAAGGATTGTATATTAAATAATTACAAATGTTGCAATGAAAATGTGGTTGAAGTAAGTAAATTACCTTCGATGCCAAATACTGAGGGGTATATTGCCCTGTTAAACTCTGCGTTTCAGGTAGTCGACGGGGTTTTTTATGCTGAAGAAAACCATACCCAAATTTTTACCGATGTTGAAGGAATTTCTCTGGAGCGGATTTCTACTGAACAGCCTTCAAGCAATTT
The DNA here is from genome assembly GCA_963666575.2 of Prolixibacteraceae bacterium. Taxonomy (GTDB): domain Bacteria; phylum Bacteroidota; class Bacteroidia; order Bacteroidales; family Prolixibacteraceae; genus JABMQB01. The sequence goes on along the minus strand of CAXXYG010000027.1, from coordinate 625,385 downwards.
TAATAATTGGCAATCGGCTGCCGAAACGTGTGGTTTTGCAACACCCGGTTGTCAAAATTCTCAGTCAGGAAAACCAGGCCATCCAACTATCGTATTAGAGCCTAAATATTTTTCGCCTAATTACGATGGATATAACGATTTTCTTTCAATTAAATATGAGTTAGGGAAATCGGGTTATGTGGCAAATATTTGGATTTATGATACAACCGGAAGGCAATTGTTAAAGCTGGCATCAAACCAATTATTGGGCACAAATGGAACATTACAATGGAATGGCGAAGATGAAACCGGGCAAAAACTTCCAATTGGTGCATACATTGTTGTAACTGAGTTATTTGACTTTAAGGGAAATGTTAACCAATTTAAAAATGTTTGTGTGCTAACTGATATTTTTGAATGAATTTATAATTTGTTATGTAACTTATTGCAGGATTACTTTACATACATAATATGTGAAAAGTCTTTTTGATCTATTGCTAATCTCTAATTACGAAAATTTTATGAAACGATCTTTCTTCTTTTTTGCCTGGCGCGAATTAACACGATCGGCGAATTTGCGAAAAAATATGGCAGCAAAAGGCGTCCTTATTTTCCTCGCACTTTATTTTTCATCAGTAGCCTTATTTATGGGTTTTAACCTTAGTAATTTGCTCACTGAGAATTTCCCGGGGCAATCGTTGGTTACTGCGTTTAACTCATTTATTTTTGTTTATATTGGTTTTGAGTTTGTCCTTCGTATAATGGTACAAGCCCTTCCTACATTTGGGTTCCAGCCATTTTTAATTATTCCGGTAAAACGTAAAAAAATTGCATATTATATGCTGAATAAGTCGCTCCTGCATTTTTTCAATTTTTTGCCCTTGTTGCTTATTTTGCCTTTTACCTTTAAAGTAGCGGTAAATGAGTTAGATTCAGTTACTTTAATAGCCTGGTTCGTATCACTTTATTTGATGGTTTATGTAAACCATTTTTTAGCCATTTATGTGAAATGGCGGACCAATGAATCAAATGTGCTTTTTTATAGTTTCCTGGGATTGGCAGCAACTGTTTTCGCCATCGATTATTTTGAAATATTTGATATCACCGGCACTTTTGGGAAATTATACGATTTAATCATTTTGTATCCGGCATTAGCTATTGTTTTTCCAGTACTAATTATTGCCTTGTATGTTTTAAACCACAAATATATTTTTAGCCGTTTTTACCTCGACGAATTATCGCAAAAGAAAAAAGAGGGTACAACACACGATTTTTCATGGTTAAATCAGATTGGAGAATACGGTAAGATGCTATCGCTCGAAGTAAAAATGATTGCCCGGAACAAACGCCCCCGAACAACAGCAATGATGTCAATCCTTTTTATATTTTATGGACTATTGATCTATAAAGATTATGACGCAGAAATGCCTGAATTTATTTTTGTGCTTGGAGGTATGTTCATGACGGGTGTTTTTGGTATGATGTATGGCCAGTTTTTTCCGGCATGGCACAGCCGGTATTACCCCTTTTTGATGGCGCAGAATGTAAAAATGAAACAAGTCCTTCAATCGGCTTTCTTTTTGATGGCCGTTACAAATATTGTTTTTTATTTACTTTCGTTGGGGTATATGGTTATTTCGCCTAAAGTCCTCTATATTCATTTTGTGGTGATGCTTTACAATATTGGTGTGAATAGTTTTGTAATTTTTGCATTGGGTTTAACCAGCCGCAAATCCATTGACCTGGAGCAACGTGCTATGTTCAATTACCAGGGAATGGGAGCTTCTCAGTGGTTAATTACTTTCCCGATTTTATTTGGGCCACTGGCTGTTTACGGACTTATTTACCTTATTGCTGGAAGTACAGGTGCTTATATTGCACTTGGGGGAGTTGGTTTAATAGGAATAATCCTCCACCCTCGATTAATTGATTACTTTACCGAAAAATACTTGAACCGGAAACATAAAATGATTGCAGCTTATAAAGCAACGTAATAAGAGGTTAAGTTAGAATATTTAAATACCGAAAAAGACAAAACAATGATACAAGTAACCGATTTACAGAAGAAATATAGTGGGACAGTGGTCCTCGATTTAAATGAACTTACAATAAATAAAGGAGAAGTATTTGGATTGGTTGGTAATAATGGAGCTGGTAAAACTACCTTTTTTTCATTGGTGCTCGACCTTATCAGAGCCTCCAAGGGGAGAGTTGAAATAGATGGTATTCATGTAGCCAAATCGGAAGAATGGAAAGAAATTACAGGTGCTTACATTGATGAAAGTTTTATTGTGGGTTACCTTACTCCCGATGAATATTTTAGTTTTATTGGCGAATTAAGAGGGATGAATACCAATGATATAGCTACTTTCCTTACTACATTTGAAGAGTTTTTTAAAGATGAAATAGTTGGAATGAAAAAATTCATTCGTGACCTTTCAAAAGGGAACCAGAAAAAAGTTGGTGTTGTGGGAGCTTTAATGGGGACACCTGAAATTATTCTCTTAGATGAACCATTTGCCAACCTCGATCCTTCTTCTCAGTTTCAATTACGTAAAATTATTAAGGATTTTGCCGCAAAAAATGGCAATACATTTTTGATTTCGAGCCATAACCTCGATAATATTACAGATGTATGCCAACGTATTGTTATTCTTGAAAAAGGAAAAATTGTGAAGGACGTTCAGAAAACTGAAACAACTTTGGCCGATTTGGAAGCATTTTTTATTGGGGAAACAGCTGAAACAAATTTCCACGCCGACTTATAAGTTCTACTTGTTGCCATCAGGCTGATTTTTAAGTATCTTTAGTGGAATAATTTCAGCTTGAATTTATGGATAAGAGTCTCATTTCGTCGAAAGAAGCCTTTTCAAAAGCAGCGTTTATTTGCAGCAAAAGTGAACGGTGTGCTTCTGAAATAAGAAAAAAACTGGTGGACTGGGGCCTGGAAAAATACGATGCGGAGGCTGTTGTTGACCAACTTAAAAACGAACAATACATCGACGATAAAAGGTATGCCAAAGCTTTTGTCCGTGAAAAATTTAAAATAAATAAATGGGGCCGTACAAAAATTATATACCACCTCAAACATAAAGGATTGTCTGATAATTCAATAAATGTTGGAATGGATGAAATTGATGAAAACAATTATATTGTTTTATTGGTTAAAACCATGAAAGACAAAGCCAAATCAATAAAAAGTACAAACAGGTTTGAGAAAATGGGTAAAATTATTCGTTTTACTCAAAGCCGTGGATTTGAACCACAGTTAATTCATAAGTATATGAATGAAGTCGTAAAGTAGTAGGGCTGCACTTTATTTTTTTTTACTTTTGTTACCCTAATAAAAAATCAATTCAAAATGATACTAAAGGAACAGGTTAAAAAGCTTGTTGAGCGCCGGGATGCGCTGAGGAGGCATCTTTGACTACGATGTTAAATTGATCCAACTTCTCGAAGAAGAATTAAAAACACAGGATCCTGCTTTTTGGGAAAACTCAAAAGAAGCTGAAAAACAGATGAAAACCATCCGCTCCATTAAAATATGGACTGATGGATTTAAAGAAGTTGACCAGTATGTGGAAGACTTTTTGGTGCTGTATGAGTTTTTTGAAGCAGAAGAGGCTACTGAACAAGAAGTAGACGAATCGTTTGCTGAAACAGAAGTTAAGGTGGAAGAACTCGAAGCAAAAAACATGCTTCGGAACGAAGAGGACCGCCTGGGGGCTGTTGTGAAAATTAATGCCGGTGCAGGAGGTACTGAGAGCAACGACTGGGCCGATATGCTAATGCGTATGTACACTCGCTGGGGTGAAAAACAAGGCTTTAAGTTAAAAATGATGGACTACCAACAAGGTGACGAAGTTGGTATTAAAAGTTGTACCATTGAATTTATTGGCGATTATGCCTATGGGTATTTAAAAAGTGAAAATGGTGTTCACCGCCTGGTGAGACTGTCGCCATTTAACGCACAGAGTAAACGAATGACCTCTTTTGCATCGGTGTATATTGCCCCTTTGATTGATGATACTATAGAAATTGAGGTAAATCCTTCAGATATAACTTGGGATACTTTTCGCAGTGGTGGGGCAGGAGGACAAAATGTAAATAAAGTTGAAACCGGTGTTCGCTTACGACACGCTCCAACAGGAATTATAATTGAAAATACTGAAAGCCGTTCGCAGTTTGGGAACAAAGATAATGCTTTGCGAATTTTAAAATCGCAACTTTATGAATTGGAACTGCGCAAACGACGCGAAAAAACCTCGGCAATTGAATCACAAAAGAAAAAAATTGAGTGGGGTTCTCAAATCAGGTCATATGTATTGCAGCCGTATAAAATGGTAAAGGATTTACGGACTAATTTTGAAACCGGGAATGTTAATGCTGTGCTCGATGGCGAATTGGATGGTTTTATTAAAGCGTATTTAATGGAATTTGGAGGCGAATAAAAACATACAAATTAGGGTTGTTCAACAAAAAGATGTTCAGGATATTCTTGATATTTACGAACCTTTTGTTTTAAAATCGGCTGTTTCGTTCGAAGAAAATGTGCCTGATATTGACGAAATGTGGCATAGGATATCTTCAATTGTAAATGAGTTGCCATATTTAGTATGTGAAATAAACTCAAAGGTGGTGGCATATGTTTATGCTTCTAATCACCGGCAACGTGGAGCTTACCGTTGGAGCAAAGAAGTTTCAGTGTATGTCCATCCCAATTTTAGGAAAAATAAAATTGCTTCGGCTTTGTATTTTTGTTTGTTCGAAATTCTAAAAGTACAAGGAATTACTAATGTTTTGGCAGGTATTACTGTTCCTCATTCTTCAAGTATTGATTTTCATGAGAAATTGGGATTTAAGAAAGTGGCTGAATACGAAGCTGTTGGTTTTAAATTAGGGCAATGGCACAATGTTGGTTGGTGGGAAATGAAACTTTTCCATGAATTACCTGTTCCGAAAGAAATAATTATACCTTTTCCAGCCATTCAAAATTCTCCATTTATAAAGAATATTTTTGAACAGGGAAAAGAGTTAATATTATTTTGATAATAGGATAGGATTTCTCAAATTTATAGAATTGAGAGCCAAACGGATTACTCGAATTTAACTGTTAAATGGATTATGAAGACTAAACCAATTTTTATAAATCGCGAAATTAGTTGGCTATCGTTTAACGAACGTGTTTTGCAGGAAGCAGAAGACCCTAAAACACCTTTGTTTGAACGCATTCGATTTATTGGTATTTTTTCGAATAACCTCGATGAATTTTTTAGAGTACGTGTAGCCACTGTGAGGCGAATGGTTGATATTGACAGGGCCGATGATAACTTACTGGGTGATTTTACTCCTGCCGAGTTATATGAAAAAATTCTGGAGATTGTTTCGGCACAACAAATAAAAGTACAGGAAATATTTAAACATATTTTTTCTGAATTAGCGAAAGAAAATATTTTATTGGTTAACGAAAAAGAGATAAACCATTCACAGGGAGTTTTTGTCCGAAAATATTTTCATGATAAGGTATTGCCCAATTTGGTGCCAATTATGTTGTCGAAAAAAATGAAGTTTCCTTATTTACGCGACCGGTCAGTTTATTTGGCTGTTAAACTTTCAAAATCAAATGTTCCCGAAGATTATGCATATTCATTAATCCGTGTTCCAAATATTTCTCTTTCCCGGTTTTTGGTATTGCCTAAAATTGGGAAAAAGAAATTTGTTATTTTACTTGACGATGTTATCCGGTTTTGTTTAAAAGATCTGTTCGCGATTTTCGACTACGACCAACATGAAGCCTTTACCCTCAAAATTACTCGCGATGCAGAACTGGATATTGACGATGATATTTCAAAAAGTTTTATTGAGAAAATGGGCGAAAGTCTTAAAAGAAGAAAAGTAGGACGGCCTGTAAGAATTATTTATGACCGTGAAATTCCCCAGGACCTTCTGAAATTTATTCTCAAAAAAATGAAGTTGGATAGGATTGAAAATGGGACTGAAGGCGGGCGGTACCACAACCATAAAGATTTTATGAATTTCCCTGAGATTGGAAAAAAACACCATTATTATCAAAAGCTCCCACCATACAGGCACAAGGATTTAAGGCCATATACTAGCATTTTAAAGGTGCTACGAAGGAAAGATGTTATGTTACATTATCCTTATCAGACCTTTGACCATTTTATTGACTTGCTTCGTGAAGCAGCTATCGATCCAATGGTTAAAGAAATTGGAATTACCATATACCGGGTAGCTCAAAATTCGAAGGTGGTAAATGCTTTGTTAAATGCCATTCGGAACGGCAAAAAAGTGACTGTAGTGATTGAGTTGCAAGCCCGTTTTGATGAAGAAGCAAATATTGAATGGTCCAACAAATTGCAGGAAGAGGGTGCACAGGTAATAAATGGGATTCCTGGTTTAAAAGTCCATAGTAAATTGGCCTGGATTTCGCGTGAGGAAGCAGGCATTATGAAAAATTATGCTTATATCGGAACCGGGAATTTTCATGAAGGAACTGCCAATGTTTATGCCGACGATGGATTATTAACTTCTGATCCACGTATTGCTGATGAAGTAGCCCATGTTTTCGATTTTTTTAAACAGAATTATAAAACTTACGAATATCAGCATTTGGTGCTTAGTCCATTTACTATGCGGGGGCATTTTGCTTCGCTTATCGATAATGAGATTGAATTGGCTAAACAGGGAAAAGAGGCGTTTGTAATTTTAAAAATGAATAGCCTCATTGATACTGGTATGATGAAAAAATTGTATAAAGCCAGTCAGGCTGGTGTCAAAATAAAACTCATTATCAGGGGCATTTTTGGGCTTAAAACTGAAACCCCGGGGCAAAGCGATAATATTGAAGGAATTAGTATTGTCGATAAATACTTGGAGCACTCACGTGTTTTTATTTTTGGGAATTGTGGTGATGAAAAATATTTTATCTCTTCGGCTGATTGGATGGGAAGAAATCTTAATCGGCGAATAGAAGTTGCTTGCCCGATCTACGATAAAGACATTCAGGAAGAGCTAAAAGAGATGATCAACATTCAGCTGCGCGACGATTCGAAAGCCAGGCTACTCGATCCTGAATTGATAAATGAGTACAATAAAGGAATGGCAATCCGGAATTTCCGTGCTCAGGAAGATTATTACAACTACATTAAAAACAAACACCACGTATTTATGGAAATCTACCACAATCCACGATGTTCAAAAAGTCGTGCCGGTTTAAAATACCTCGAAGAAAAAGGTTTTGAAATAGAAATAAAAAAATACCTCGAAGAGGGAATTTCCTTAGAGGATTTACGGGCAATTATCGCTAAAACAGGTAAAAAACCTGTTGATTTTGTGAGAACACATGAGAAGCTCTTTAAAGAAGAGTTTAAAGGGAATAATTATAGCGACGATGAATGGCTTGATATTTTGACCAAACATCCTAAATTATTACAAAGGCCACTTGTGGTGAATGGCGATAGGGCCGTCCTTGCCAATCCTCCCGAAGAAGTACATAAAATTGTATAACTATTGAATGGATAGACTATTTTGAAGTTGTTTGATTTCATTTTCAAGAACAACTTTTCTTCTAATAGCCTTTGAAAGACCGAGGGCTTGTTTTACAGCTTTTTTATCGTAATCTTCTAAAATGATATAATAGAGGCGTTTGCCAAGGAATGCAGCTTTTAATCGCCTGTTAGTATTGTTGGCAATAAATTCAATCACCCCATTGTCGGCTCCTTTGCGGTAGCTTACTTTTTCCCATTTGGCTTCCATAAAATCGCTTCTATGATTATTCACATTACCTAAATCAACTTTCTCAGTTTTTGCCTGGTCGGGCCCATCATAAACTCTGATTCCAGTGTGGTCGAGCCATTGTTCGCCAAAATAATTGCTCGAAAGGTATATTTCTCCTCTTTCATCGAGGTGGATTTGTAGGTACGATTTATCCCAACGGCGGTCGGACTGCTGGCGTTTATGAATGTATTGCGAATAACGGTCAAATTCCGTTTTTTCTGTAACGAAGTTTTTTTCCAGGTAAAGAATCGTTGCTTTAACCGAATCAAGCTCATTCTCTTTTTTCTGAAGTAAATCCCACTGAATTTCGCCCTTTAGGTTTTTTGCAGCATTAGCAGAATAGATAGCTTTCGGAAATAGAATTGATATCGAGTCAATTAAAACCAATGCCCCTGAAGTATCAGAGTTTTGTAACAGGGTTTTTGCATTGGCAAGTTTAACTCTTGCTAAATCTTCTTGCGATGGGCCACACGAAAATAAAATGAATACAGACAGAAGAATACTTAACAATGGTAAACGGTTCATAATTGATATGTTTTCTGCAAAAATACATTTTTTTTGTAGCCCAAAAGTGATTCTTAAAGGGTGTTTTATATATTGGAGCTAAATAATTCTTGATAACAATAATAGAAGCGATAGATTATTTCTATATTTGAGAAAACCAGAAAATCATGATTACTTTAACGCAATTGGAATATATTGTTGCAGTTGACACGTACAGGCATTTTGGCAAGGCAGCCGAAAATTGTTTTATTACACAACCCACCTTGTCGATGCAGATAAAAAAACTGGAAGAAGACCTTAGTATTGTTATTTTCGACAGGAGCAAACAACCGCTAATTCCAACCGATGTTGGGCAAAAAATTATTGAACAGGCAAGAATTACCCTGACTCAGTCAAAAGAAATTGATAACATTGTAAAAGATCACAAAAATCAAGTGTCAGGAATGTTGCGTATTGGGATAATTCCAACACTTGCCCCTTATTTACTCCCTATATTTGTTGGGCGTTATAAACGGAAATACCCAAATATATTTATTAAAGTAGAAGAACAAACGACTGAAAATATAATTCAGCTTTTGCACAAAGACCTTATTGATGTTGGGATATTGGTAACTCCTTTGAACGAATCAAAAATTCTGGAAAAACCGATTTTCTACGAAGAGATGCTTGTATATGCAAATAAGGATCACAAATTACATAAAAAGAAAAAAATTACCATAAAAGATATTGCTACACCCGAAGTTTGGTTATTAAGCGATGGGCATTGTTTCCGTGATCAGGTTGTTAATCTTTGTTCATTTATGGGGACAACAAACACAGATCATTCTTTTCATTTCGAAGCAGGTTCGTTGGAAACATTAATGAACATAGTTGATAAGGAAGGAGGAATAACTTTAATCCCGGAGTTGGCAAAAGATACAATGTATAAAGAAAGGCGGTCTAATGTATTGTCGTTTAACGACATAAAGCCTTTAAGGGAAGTTAGCCTTGTATACTCAAGGCATTTTGCCAAACATAAGCTGATTAATCTTTTATGGCGGGAAATAAAAAATTCACTCTCCGAAACATTACTTAACAAAGAAAGAGGGACTGTGGTGAAATGGAGGTAAGGCGCACAAATACAGTGGGTTGAGTTGGTTTATTTAGCTCTGAATTAGACAAGAAAACTAAAAATATTAGTAAGACTTTAAAATAGGTATAAAATTTCTTTGAAAAAATTTGGTGGCATTAAAAAATGCTTTATTTTTGCAGTCCCAAATTTAGGGAACTAAATGAAAGGGCCCGTTCGTCTAGGGGTTAGGACGCCAGGTTTTCATCCTGGTAGCAGGGGTTCGATTCCCCTACGGGCTACAAATTATTATTGAATTAAATAACATGGCACATCACAAGTCGGCGTTAAAAAGAATTAGGCAAGACGAAAATAAAAGATTGCACAACAAATATTTTGCGAGAGGAACTCGTAATGCAATCAAAGAATTAAGAAGTGAGTCGAACAAAGAAGAGGCTGCAAAATTGTATCCAGGTGTTGCAGCTATGATCGACAAATTAGCTAAACGCAACATTATTCATAAGAATAAGGCGTCTAATCTTAAATCGAAATTGGCTATTCAAGTTAATAAGCTTTAATTATCACATTTAGATATTTAAAAGCCTCTCCATAATATGGAGAGGCTTTTTTATGCTTATAATCATACGAATTCAGTTTTTTGTAACCGTTGAAAATGTTAAATTTAGAAACAAACATTTTTAAGTGGAAGAATATAAAAAATTGAATATTAAAGAGTGGGCAGTTGAAGATCGCCCACGCGAAAAACTTTTGCTTAATGGCTCAAGGTCATTAACTGATGCTGAGTTGATGGCCATTCTTATAGGATCAGGAAATACTGAAGAAACTGCCGTTGAATTGGCCCGTCGAATACTTAATTCTTCTGAAAATGACCTGAATGAGCTGGGACGCAAAGGTTTTACCTTTATTACCGGTTTTAAAGGTATTGGAACTGCAAAAGCAATTACTATTATTGCTGCCCTCGAGTTAGGAAAAAGGCGCAAAGAGGCAGATGTATTTAAACGTAAAAAAATCACATCAAGTAAAGATGTAGCCGATATTTTTATTCCCACATTGTCCGATTTACCACACGAAGAATTTTGGGTCATTCTTCTCAACCGGGCAAATCATATTATTGAAAAACAAATGATTAGCCGGGGTGGACTATCAGGTACTGTGATTGACGTTCGGCTCATATTAAAAAGTGCCATTAACAATCTGGCAAGCTCCATTATTTTATGCCACAACCACCCTTCAGGAAACCTGGAAGCCTCCGATGCGGACAGGCAAATTACAGATAAGTTAAAGGAGGCTGGGAAATTAATGGATATTCCTGTCCTCGACCATATTATTATTGGGCAGAACAGTTATTTTAGTTTTGCCGATGAAGGATTGCTTTAGTTTGGCGGCAATGCATTTTTTATAAATCTAAAAATTGTGTTATGATATTAATTTATTCAGGTGAAATTACTCCACGCTTGGAGTATACGGCAAAGCTTATTTTTGAGGATATTTTACATCAGAAAATTTATCTGACAACTAATTCAAGCGAGTTTAAAAAATCAGATTTACCAAAAATAAATTATTCGGTGGAAAAATTTGATGATGAGTTGTATATTAAACCACATCGGCTACTGTTTTGCAAAGCGCTCATAATGCCCGATTTTAAATCGGTGTATTACAATAACAGTAAATATTTTTTTGAAACTTCGCCCGATTCCATATTGCCCTTTGACCCACTGGCAGCTTCGTTTTTTATTGTTACCAGGTATGAAGAATACCTCGAAAAAGAACACGATCAATACGGCCGTTATTCTGGAAAAAAAAGTATTCTTTTTAAAAATGAATTAATTGAAAAACCGGTGGTAAATATTTGGGCTCAGCTTTTGGCGAATCAACTCTCAGCAAAATATCCTGATATTAAATTTCGAAAATCGACATTTAGATTTTTACCTACTATCGATATTGATAATGCCTGGGCTTATTTGCATAAAGGATTTGCACGCACTGCTGGGGCTTTTGTAAAGGATATTATTAAAGGCAATGGCACTCAAATTAAGGAACGATTTAAAGTACTATGGAAGGTTAATAAAGATCCTTATGATACGTATGAGTACATCCAAAAGTGTTTTGAAAATGTAAAAGAAAAACCAATAGTATTTTATCTTTTAAGTGATTTTACGAAATATGATAAAAATATATCGCATAAAAAGAAACCATTAAAAAATCTGATTAAATCGTTGGACGCTAAATATTTAAGTGGCATTCATCCCTCTTTTATTTCAGGAAATAAGAAAAAGGTAAAAAAATTAGAATCAGAAATTTTAAGGCTTTCGGGTATTATTGGTAAAGGTGTTGTAAGAAGCCGGCAACATTATTTAAAATTAACGTTTCCAAAAACTTACCGAAGATTAATTAAATGTGGTATCGACGAAGATTATACCATGGGCTATGCTGCAATGGCTGGGTTTCGGGCAGGAATCTGTACGCCATTTAGGTTTTATGATTTAAAAAAGGAAAAAGAAACTTCGCTTCGGATTTTTCCTTTTCAGGTAATGGATGTTACTTTGCATGATTATATGGGTTTGGGACCTGCTGAGGCAAAAGAAAAAATTAGTCAATTAATGAATGAAGTAAAAGAAGTTGGTGGTACATTTATAAGTCTTTGGCATAACGAAACGTTATGTAATAATAAACATTGGGAAGGTTATAATGAAGTATTTGAATACATGATTAAATTGGGAGCCGAATTAGAAAGTGGAAAATAAGGGTGCCATAAAATATTTGAAACATCACGAAATTGATTTTGCTAAGTGGGATCAATGTATTTCGAATTCGCTGAACAGTTTGGTTTATGCATGCTCGTGGTACCTCGACCGGGTATGCCCCGAATGGGAAGCTCTTATTTATGGCAATTATTTATATGTAATGCCTTTACCAACCGGCAGCAAATTTGGCATAAAGTATTCGCTGCAGCCACTTTTTACTCAACAGTTGGGCGTTTTTTCTCCGATGCCGGTCAGCCCTGAAATATTGGGCATGTTCATTAAACACCTTTTAAAGTTTAAATGGTTCTTCCAACTCAATTTAAATTATTCAAATCTTCTATTGTCTGAAGAATATGATAAAAAGAAAAATTTAACTTATTTGTTGGATTTAAATCAGGAGTATCAAGTTATTCAACAAGGTTTTTCAAAAAATACATCGCGTAATTTAAAAAAAGTATATTCGCAAAAATTTAGTTTTGTACAGTTAACAAATATATTGGAGTTTGTCGATTTTATAAAACTGAATATTGGGGAAAAGGCACCTGAAATTAAGGCAAAAAATTATTTAATGCTTCAGAATTTAATTGGCTATGCAGTTTATAAAAACCATGGACACATTTATGGGGTTTATTCTGAGAATAACACATTGTGTGCGGCCGCTTTTATTGTCCGGTCTTTTCAAAGGTATATATATCTTTCGGCAGCATCCAATAGCGAAGGCATTCAGAATAAAGCTATGTTTTTTTTATTGGATCAATTTATTCAGAAACATGCGAATCAGGATGTTGTACTTGACTTTGAAGGATCGAATATTCCCGGAGTGGCCAGATTCTACAAAGGATTTGGAGCAGAGCCGGTTTCGTACTCAACTATTAAGTTGAATAATTTGCCATGGCCTATTAAATTATTAAAAAAGTAATGTTTAGAAAAATTAGATATGGAAATTAAAATTGTAGGCAATAACCATTCAATAATTGATCAATACCTTGCTGAAATCAGGGATATTGATATTCAAACAGATCCATTAAGGTTTCGTGAAAACTTATACAGGTTGGGAGAATTATTTGCCTATGAAATCAGTAAAGAGCTTAAATTTGTTGAAACTGAAGTTGAAACGCCGCTTGGCATTGCTAAAGTTCCAAAACTGGAACAGCAACCTGTTTTGGCTACAATTTTAAGAGCGGGGTTGCCATTGCACAATGGTTTATTGAAAATTTTCGATCGTGCCGAAAACTGTTTTATTTCAGCCTTTCGGAAATACACCGACGAAGGTGAATTTATAATTGAATTTGAATACATGGCATCCCCGGGCCTCGATGATAAAGTGGTGATTTTGTCGGACCCAATGTTGGCCTCTGGCAAATCAATGGAAATTGGCTACAAAGCCCTCTTTTCGAAAGGTACACCCGACCATGTACATTTAATAGCTCTCATTTCGAGCAGGCAAGGTGTGAATTACCTGGTCGATAATATCAAAGCATTGAATGTAACACTTTGGTTAGGAGCCATTGACGAAGGAATGTCTTCAAAATCGTATATTGTTCCCGGATTAGGTGATGCAGGTGATTTGGCTTTTGGAGTTAAGCTTGATTCAAAATAAGTTTAAAAATAAACCTCGCAGTTTACTTCATCGCGCGAAAAATCTTTGTTTTTCAGGATGTCCATTGCATCAAAAATCATATCGCTGTTACCACATAAATAGAAAACAGTGTTGGTTTCAAAATTGGTTTGTTTCAGATAATCAGTTACCCTTCCTGAAAAAGTACCTTTGTTATCACGCGAAGTACACAGCTCAAAACATTCAGGGTTATACTCATTTGCCTCATACGATTCTTCGGCATACCGCACGCCATGAATCATCTGGTAATTTAACTCAGGATACGATTTTACCATGCTATGAAAAGGAGCAATTCCTGTTCCACTGGCAATAAACACATGTTTGTGTGTTTTTAATTTTTTTTCATCAATTCCAAATTTCCCGAACGGGCCATGAATCTCGACCATATCGCCCGATTTTAGGTTTTTGAGTTTTGGTGAAAAATGGCCACCTGATACTTCTTTTACAAGTATTTCAAAATAATTATCGTTTTCGCCACTGTATATTGAATATTCACGGCTTTGATAATTTCCACTTATCGATAGCGAAATATGTTGTCCGGCTTTATAGTTAAAACGGCTTTTGGGCATTCTGATTATAAAAGCCTCTTTTGTTAAGTTGATAATTTTTTCAATCCTATAAAAGTTGGGGTTTAACGTAAGTTTTTTGTCTATATTAATTGTTAAAGTCTGCATTTATTCTTTTTGTTTTAAATTCCATTGCAAATAAAAGACAAAAAAGTCTTTAAATATTCGTTTTTAACCGACTATTATAGAGAATTAACCGATTATTAACTTAATTGTTTGCAACAATGGCATATTTTTAATAATAATTTCCTGAAAACTAAAATGCCAATAAAATGAAAACCTTAATTGTTTATATGTCATCTCACGGATGTACAGAAAACACCGCTAGCGAGTTGAGCCAACAACTCAATGGTGAAGTGACGATTATAAATTTAAAAATTGATTCTGACCCGGATCCCTTAATGTTTGACCGGGTAATTATTGGAGGATCGATTCATGCAGGACAAATTCAAAAAAAGGTAAAAGATTTTTGTATTAAGAATAAAGAAACCCTGTTAAATAAAGAATTGGGATTATTTATATGTTGTATGTACGAAGGTGAAGTTGCACAGAAACAGCTAATGGATGCTTTCCCGGAAGAATTTCATAGGAATGCAAAATCGGCAGGCGTTTTTGGAGGTGGTTTTGATTTTGAAAAAATGAATCTATTGGAGAAATTGGTTGTAAAAAAAGTAGCACATATAAAAGAAAGTGTTTCAAATATTGACCATGAGGCTATTCAATGTTTCGCTAAACAAATGGATAAGGTATTTAATCCATTTTTGTTTCTGGTTTAGAGTAAACTATAATATAATATTTATTATATTTGTTATACTGTTTTATAATTAAATAGGATTTTTTCTTTTCATATTCTATGTAATTAAAAGTTTGATTATCTCTTATCCTATATAATTCTCTACTGTTAGGGAGAAATATACCAATTAATAAAAACAAATTTTATTGATTTAAAAATAATGAGGTTTGAAAATTAGCACCCATAATCGTATCCTTTCATTATACAACTATTTGTTGATTTTGCTTCTTTCTTTTAATGGTATAAATGCATATTCTTCTCAAAATAAAATTACGGGTATTGTTGTAAATGGTAATCAATTACTTAAAGGAGCAGAAGTTAAGATCAAAGCCAGTGGCGTTGTTACCCAATCGGATAACGATGGAAGATTTATTTTAGAAGGGGATTTTATAAGTGATAGTGTTATTGTTAGTGCATGGGCTGAAGGTTATTTTAATGGAGAGGCGAAAGCCATTTCTGGTGATACCAATGTTATTATTTCATTACACCCTCTTTTTCTTAATGATAATGTTAATTATGAATGGATATCACCATTCCCTGATAAGTCAAAACCATTAAATTGTGGGAATTGCCATTCTGAAGTAATTTTAAATCAATGGGAAAATAATGCACATGGACAATCTGCAAAAAATCCTTTTTTCCTTGCTATGTATAATGGAACTGATTTTGAAGGAAACTCTGAAGTGGGGGTAGGGTATAAGCTTGATTTCCGCAATACAACAGGGAATTGTGCTACATGCCATGTTCCTGGTGCAGCAGTTCATGATCCTTGGAGTACAGATCCAAATTTAATTAATCAAATTGAGAAGAACGGTGTTTTTTGTGATGTTTGCCATAAAGTTTTTGATACAGAAATTACTGATGGGCAAGGAACAACGGGTATATTGTCGATTGATTTTTTGAGGCCTCCTGACGAGCAGCAAGTTTTTTTTGGCCCATATATTGATGTACACTATCCTGATTCATACCTTCCAAAAATTAAAAAAAGTGAATTTTGTGCTCCTTGCCATACAGGACGATTTTGGAATCAACCAACTTATCAAAGTTTTCCGGAATGGAAGGCAAGCCCTTATTCAGCAATGGGTATTCAATGCCAGGCCTGCCATATGGCACCCGACAGTATTACAACAAACTTTGCCCCGGGGCATGGAGGAATTGAACGGAATGAGTTAACAATACCTTCTCATTTACAGCCTGGTTCGCGTGATAGTAAAATATTACAAAATTCTGTTACAATGAGCGTTAGCTCTCGTATATCTTCTGATACTCTTCAGGTAATGGTTACAATAATAAATGATCAAACTGGGCATCATGTTCCAACGGGTCGGCCATCGCGAAATTTAATTTTACTGGTTACAGCTAATGATGAAAAGTATGATAAACTTGAGTTTATTCAAGGAGAAATAGTTCCTCATTGGGGTGGGCAGGGTGATCCAGATTTTGGGAACTATGCTTCATTACCAGGGAAAGGATTTGCCAAAATACTTCAAGACAATGATAGTGGGATAAGTCCATCTCCATCATGGAAACCTCATACTATTAGTGAGGACAATAGGATAGAAGCTTTTAAAACTGATACCTCATATTATTATTTTAAGTTACCTGAAACAGGGAGTGTAATTAATATTAATGCGAAGTTAATTTATCGTCGGTTTTTTAAGGAATGGATGAAAGAGAAAAATTTTGAAATTGATGATATTGAAATGGAAAATGAAAAATTAATAATTCCAAATCCACTTATTTCCCAAACTCCTAGGTTATTAAACAGTTTGGTTGATTTTTGGATTGGTAAAAATGCAATTTACGGAAAAACTGTATATATTAATTTTGACCTTAACGTAGCTCAAAATATTGTAATTGAGCTATTTGATATTCAGGGGAATAAGTTAAAAAGTGTAGTAGATGGTTTCTTTTTTTCAGGGCTCAATAGAATTCCTATTAGTTTATCTGAATTTTCTGGTGGAATATATTTTTTCCGATTAAAAATGGATGGAGTTTATAAGAGTGAAAAAGTAATTATTTATTAAATAATAAGAAATCATGAAAAATACTTTATTGTTATTGGCAATAGTTCTGAATCTATGTTGTTTTGGACAAGAAAGTTATAAATTAATTTTTCAGGATAATTTTGAAAGTGGAGAAGCGGCAAATTGGAATTTGGCTGACGGCTGGGATTTGATTGAATTTGAAGGAAATAAAGTCCTTGAATGCAAAACCAATACTGTTGCTATTCCGATAATTAAGTCAGCAATATTAGATTTTAAATTTCACATTGATATTTATTCTCAAAGTGGATCGTACGATATTTGGTTAAGGCACAGGGAAATTGATGGCGAAAATTCATATGGTTATTATTTGAATTCTGAGGATGGAAACATATCTCTTATTAAAAGAAGTATAACCGAAGAATTAATTCTTGGTTCTAGTTATATAGGTGAGAATAAAAATGAATGGATTTCATTTTTATTTGAATTGAATGAAAATGTTATTAAAGTTTTTGTTAACGATGAATTAAAGTTTAATATCCTTGATAATAACCCCATTCTTTCAGGAAGGACTCCATTTAGGTTACACAATCATCCTGATTCACATAATTTTTACGACAATGTAGAAGTTTGGGAAAATCCATCACAGCTAATCGAAAATGAGTGGATAAGTACAGGGGGGCCATGGGGAGGTATCGGTTACGATGTGAGGTTTAATCCAAATAATCCGGAGGTGATGTATGTTACAGATACATGGTCGGGTAATCATAAAAGTATAAATGGAGGTAATTCCTGGTATCAGAATAATTCAGGAATTCAATCATTATTTGGGAGTACTGCTGAATCGATTCCAATTTTTTGTTTGGTTATTGATCCGAATAATGTAAAAAATGTGTGGTGTGGAACAAAAGGTGTAAAAGGTATTTATCGGTCGACTGATGAAGGCGAAAATTGGGAAAAAAAGATTGATGGAATTCCAAACTTTGAGAATGGAATTAATTTTAGAGGTCTGGCGGTCAAACCGGGCAATTCAAATATTGTTTTTTCTGCTGCTGAAATTCCTGCCAGTGCGTCACAACTGCCAGAAGGGAAGGAATTTGGATCTGGAGGGAAAGTGTTTAAATCAACAGATTTTGGTGAAACATGGCGTGAAGTATTAAATTCAGATGCTTTAGTGAGGCATATCTTAATAAATCCAGATAACCCGGAAATTATGTATGTTTCAACCGGAATTTTTGATGTAGATTGTATTAGCGAAGAAGGAGTGTTTAAGAGTATCGATGGTGGTGAAACATGGTTTAATATAAATAATGGATTAACCGATCTTACTGTAGCCGGATTGCATATTGATAATAATAATTCGAATACTCTGTGGGCATGCACTGGCCGCGATATTCAATTTGGGGGTGACGGAAAAGGTAAGATATTTAAATCAATTAATGCAGGTAGTTCCTGGCAGCAAGTTTTCCCCGATGAAAATTCATCTGTTGGATACATTAGTTCTATAACTACATCTGGTTCAAACAGTGAGGTTGTTTATGCAGCTGCAGAACAAATTTTCTATGTAAGTATTGATGGTGGTCAAAATTGGGAAACAAAGGATTGTAAAGTTGATGGAGTTTATACCGGGATTCCAGTTGGAATTGCTGCTCACCCATTTGATGAAAATTCTGTTTTAATTAATTCATATTCGGGAGGAATATTTCGAACTGATGATTATGGCGACACATGGAAAGCATATAATAGTGGTTATTCAGGTGCTGAAATGAGAGATATTTGGGTTGATCCTACAGATCCGTTAAAAGTTATAACCATTGCCAGGTCGGGAAATGCTAAAACTAAAAATGGAGGCTTAAGTTGGGAAGGGGCAGGTGAAATGAAGGTAGGCGAAACCGGAATGATACTTACTTTGCATCCTATAGGAGAACAAAATGTCCTTGCTAATAATCACCTAAATCCTAATAGTTTGTTATGTGGAGCTGATTATAGTAATTTTTTATTAAAAACGGTTGATCAAAATACATGGGAAGTTATATTTAATACTGAAAGTGTTGGTATTGAAAGTGGGCATGGAATAGGAGATATGGAGTTTAGTTATTCAGATAGTAATATTGTGTATTTCGGAATCAGGTATAGTACATTACCCTATAATATTGATCGCCCATTTTATTACGATCCAAACATTGTAAGTTCGGGTATGTTTAAATCACTTGATGGTGGATTTAACTGGGAAAGTATTAATAATGGGCTAGAAGGAACTACAAAAAATATTCAGGTGATAACTGTAAACCCCAAAGACCAAAATACAGTTTATGCGGGTGTTTATGGATTTGGAATTTATAAAACTACTGATGGTGGCCAACATTGGATGGAGGTAAACTCAAATATCCAAACCTATTCAGTAGCGAGTATAGCCATAAATCCTCACGATACGAGCATTGTGTATATTGGGGTAGAGAATGGTGGGATGTATAAAACCATTAATGGTGGCGAAAATTGGCACCAAATAAACCTTGGTATGGACCCCGAAGCTTCAATAAGGTCAATTTCAATTGATCCAATCAATTCGAATAAGATTTATGCTGCAGATTGGCGGTCAGGTGTTTATTATTCAGTTAATGGTGGAGAAAGGTGGTACACCTTAAACAAAGGATTATCAACCCGCTCAGTACAGAAGCTGGCAATTTCAAATGATGGGCAACATCTATATGCTGCTACTCAGGGTGCAGGAGTATTTCATTTAACATTTGCACAAATGCCGCCATATGTCCAATATAAATTTCCTGAGGAAAATATATTTAAAATTGAGCAAAATGATTCGATTGAGTTTATCGTGAATGCTTTGGATTTTAATGGCGATTCTCTGGCATATCTCTGGTATTTAAATGGAAATTTGATTGAAAATTCAATTGATCCTACCTATTTGTTTCATACTGAAGGATTATCAATTGGTAATTATTCTATTACATGTGAAATATCTGATGGAATTTCTTTGGAGACTGTTTTTTGGAATATGACAATTGATGTTCCTGTTGGGATTAATTCCAAAGAATTAAACAATAAGATTGTATTAAACAATGTTTATCCAAATCCATTTACAGATAAAATCTATATTGATTATTCAATTCCCATGACAACCCGGATTTTAATTGAAGTTTACAATCAGAATGGGATTAAAATGGAAACTTTGATAAATCAGAAGATGGATGCTGGCACGTATAAAATAGATTTTTTATCAAAGAATTATTTGCCCGGGATTCATTATATAAAAATTAAAACCAATGATACTCAAATTGTAAAAAGTGTTTTGCTTTTAAAACATTAAAAAGCCAGGTAAAAATTTTTGGTTAATTTTTTATAAGCTTCTGAATATTCTGAATTAATACCTTCCCGAATTGTAATAGAGGCAGTGATAATCTCTTTTTTAATGAATGAAAATTCCATTAAATAACGGTTAACTTGTTTTTGTGGAGTAGGAAATACTTTTGTTAATTTATTGAGGAACAGATTGTTTTGTTTTGCCTTTTGAATAAATATTTCTCCTTCTGTATTGGGGAAAATTACAACAAATCTTCCATTTTTATTTAAAAGTTTATTAACTCCAACTATTAAATCATTGTACGAAAGAAGGTCAGAATGCCTGGCATTCGACCTATTTATTTCTGCCGCTCTTTTATCGTTTTCAAAAAAGGGTGGATTAGAAATAATCAGGTCAAACTTTTGTGTGCTTATTTCTGAAAACTCCTGAAGCGATTGGTGAATAACAGAAATACGGTCCTCCCACTGCGATTGGCTTAAATTAAAATGAGCTTCATCAATCGATATTTTTTCTATTTCAATTGCAGTAATTGAAGCTTTACTTCGTTGTGCTAACATTAAGGCAATTAGCCCGGTTCCGGTTCCAATATCGAGAATTTTTGCAGTATCAGTAATATTTGCCCAAGCACCAATCAGTACACCATCGGTTCCCACTTTCATAGCCGATTGTTCCTGAATAATTCGGAATTGTTTAAATTGGAAATAGTTATTTCGCCCCATTCTTAAAATTTCTCAAATATACCCAAACCGAACAATGCAAAGTCGTATTTTATGGGATCAGAAGAATCAAACATGCGAAGTTTATTTGTTATTTCTTCAACCGCTTTCCAATCGTTTTGTTTACGTTCAAGCATTCCTAATTTTCGGGAAATATTTCCAGTATGTACGTCTAAAGGTAACATAAGTTTGTGTTGAGGAATTTTGTCCCATATTCCAAAATCGACGCCATTATTATCATTTCGAACCATCCACCTAAGGAACATATTTAAACGTTTTGCTGCTGATCCTGATAAAACATTTGAAACATGTTTGTGGATTCTTTTAGGCCCATTGTTTTCAAAAAATACTTCACGAAAGTATGCTAGTGAAGATTTTATTGTTTGATCTTTTACAAAACCGGTTTCGAAAACTTGTTGCAGCCCACCATGATTTGTGTAAATATTTTTTATTGATTGAATAAAATACCGGCAATCAATGCCATTAAAAGTACGGTGCTTAAAATTTTCAAAAGCCGTCAAATCATTTTCTGAACAAGTAGAAATAAAATGGAATGGATTGTTGTCCATTATTTCCATTAAACGTGTTGCATTTTTTATGATTGTTGGCCTTTGCCCCCAGGCAATTGTTGCAGTTAGGAATGCTGAAATTTCAATGTTTTGTTTATTGCTGAATTGTTTGGGGATTTGAATAGGGTCGGAGGTAATAAACGAAGGCTGGTTGTATTTTTTCACCTTTTCATCAAGGAAATTTTTTAGTTCAGAACCGTTAATCATCCCATATTATTTATTACTTCCATTGTCATAAATTATTCCATCTTTTATGTGGATAATTTTATCCGACTGGTCGGCAAAATGTTCATCGTGGGTCACAACAATAAAAGTTTGGCCAAATTCATCACGCAATTTAAAAAACAAATCATGAAGTTCTTCTTTGTTAGAAGTATCTAGGTTTCCTGAGGGCTCATCGGCCATTATAACCGAAGGATTATTAATTAAAGCACGGGCAACTGCAACACGCTGTTTTTCGCCTCCCGAAAGTTCTGACGGTTTATGCTCAAGTCTGTCAGATAATCCTAAAAAATCAAGCAACTCGGCAGCTTTTTTTTCAGCTTTTGATTTTGGGACTTTGCCAATAAAAGCGGGGATACACACATTTTCAAGTGCCGTAAATTCGGGTAATAAATGGTGAAATTGAAATACAAATCCAATTTCCTGGTTTCGGAACAATGAAAGGTCTTTTTCAGGTAAGGCTGCTACATTTTTACCGTCAAAGAATATTTCGCCTGATTCGGGTTTACTTAAAGTTCCTAATATTTGTAACAAGGTGGTTTTTCCGGCTCCGCTAGCACCTACAATTGAATAAAGTTTACCATGAGGTATCTGAAAGTTAATACCTTTAAGTACTTCAAGGTTTCCAAATGATTTTTTTATGTTTCTGGCTTCAATCAAAGTAATTATTTTGTTTTTCTGTTGTGAATAACGAATTGATTATGAAATAAGTATTTCGCGGGCAAGGTATAAAATATATAGAAGTAACAAAATAATTCCTGACAACCTGCCTACTTTCCATTTGCTGATAACCAACATTATAAAAAGGAAAATCACCGAAGCAAAAAGTATTATAGAGGATGTGAACAAGTTTGATGTACTTGCATCAATGACACCTCCATCGATAATCATTACAATTAAAAATGGTAGTCCTAGGCCAACCAGAATATCGAATATGTTTGATCCTATTGCATTACTTACGGCCATATCGCTGCGTCCTTGTTTGGCAACAATAACCGACGAAATAAGATCGGGAACTGAGGTGCCTATAGCGATAACTGTTAAGGCTATTATTACTTCAGGAATATGCAAAATTTCGGATACACCAACCGCCAGCTCAACCAACACCCAACTTGATGCAGCAATTAAAACAATTGATATAAAAAATATGAGGTAGTATTTTTCTTTTGCCGGGAATAACTTGCAAAGAAGTCTGTCAAATAAACCAATAAAACCTTTTCCACCACAATCTTCTTCTTCACCTGCTTCAAAAAGATTATCGGTGTAGGGTAAAATTTTCTTCCAATAAAGTACTGCTATAACGTAAATACCGTAGATAATTAAGAAGGCAATTGCTTCTGTTAGTGAAAAATTACCATCCCAAATACCCCAAACAAGAAGGCCAACAGCCAGTAGGTAAAATATAAGGTCGCGCAGAATTGGTTGCCATGTAAGTTTTGATTTTCGGACAATTGAGGCAATACCAACAATTACTAATATATTAAACAGGGCGCTACCTACGATACTCCCAATACCAATACCCTGATGTTCTCCTGGCTTTAATACTGAAAATAAAGCAACAAAAAGTTCAGGTGCACTCGAACCGGCTGCCATAAGTGTTGCTCCGGCAACATCACTTGAAAGTTTTAATTTATTGGAAATTTTGTCGAGAGAAGAAATAAAAAACAGATCGACAATACGGGCCAGAAATAAAAAACAGGCCAGCATAGCGATTGAATATAGGACTAGTAGCATTTTAGTACTGCTTGAATTTTATTTAATCTTCAAAATGGTCAGTAATTCCTTTTGTAATATCTTTTTTTTCTTTTTCAACAATTGAAGTCACATCGTTGATGTCTTCTTTTAAATCAGAAGTCTGGGCATTTATTTCCCTTTTAATTTCATTGGTAGCTTTTTTAAATTCGCGTAGCCCTTTTCCCATTACTTTGGCAATATCGGGGATTGCTTTTGATCCAAAAAACAGAAGGGCAATAAGCATGACCATTACTATTTCGCCTCCACTAATGAATAATATATAATTCGTCATCGTAAACTAATTTTGGACAAATATACAAATCAGATTTTTCAATTTGTTCTGAAATTGATTTTTTTAATGGTTTCTGAGATACAAAATGTACGGAAATTGAAATAAATAAAAAATCCGGCAACAATTGTCACCGGATTTATAATTATTGACTGATATTATTTTTTTCTTTTAGTAATAATTTTTGCAGTTCGTTTCATTGTATCAAATGCAATTGGAGTGGCAATAAATAGTGAAGAATAGGTTCCCACTACAACACCAACTAACAGTGCAAATGTAAATCCACGGATAGTTGTTCCACCAAACAGGAAGATCGCCAACAATACAACAAATGTTGAAAGTGATGTACTAAATGTACGGCGAAGTGTACTGTTTAATGCATTATTTACATTTACATCCCGTTCTTTTTTAGGATGTAATCCGAGGTATTCACGGATACGGTCAAAAACAACCACAGTATCATTAATAGAGTAACCTACTACTGTAAGAATGGCTGCGATAAATGCCTGGTCGATTTCTAATGAGAATGGTAAAATACTGTAGAACATAGAGAAAATACCAAGTACAATTAGTGAATCGTGCGTTAGGGCGGCAACAGCTCCTAATCCATACTGCCAGTTACGGAACCTGATTAAAATATATAGGAATATAATAACCAGAGCAAAAGCAATCGAAATTGCTGCATCTTTGCGGATATCATCCGAAATAGTTGCGCCTACTTTTTGAGAACTTTGACGGTAATCTTTTTCAAATTCAGCAATTGTAACATCAGATTTAATCAAACCTGTTGCTTGTAAACCTTGTAGGAGTAGTGCTTCAACTTCGTTATCAATGTCTTCCGTCTCTTCCTCAATTTTATAGTCGGTTGTAATCCTTACAGTATTGTTATCACCGAAGGTTTTTACTTCAGGAGCTTCGCTATATACTTCGGCTAATGCAGTACGTACTTCATCAACTTTTACATCCTGGTCGAACCGAACAACGTATGAACGCCCACCTTTAAAATCAATACCTTGGTTTAAACCTCTGGTTGCTAATGATCCAATTGAAAGGATAATAAGTGCACCTGAAATAATATAATATGTTTTTCTTTTTTCAAGAAATTTAATAGCAGTATTTCTTAACCAATTGTCGGTTAATTTTGAAGTAAAGGTGATTTTAATATTTTTCTTTAATTGCCATTCAAAAATTAAGCGTGTAATAAATATGGCGCAGAAAAGAGAAGTAAGAATACCAATTATTAATGTAGTTGCAAAACCTTTAATAGGGCCTGAACCAAATAAATAAAGTACCACACCAGTTAATAAGGTTGTTACCTGTCCATCGATAATTGCAGAATAGGCATTTTTATAACCATCGGTAATTGCGAGCCTTATGCCTTTTCCGGCCCTAAGTTCTTCCTGTACCCGTTCATAAATAAGCACGTTCGCATCAACCGACATACCTATTGTGAGGACAATACCGGCAATACCTGGCAGTGTTAATACGGCTCCCAATGAAGCCAAAACCCCGATGATAAAGAACATGTTGATAATTAAAGCAATATTGGATGTTAAACCAGCACGTTTACTATAAAAGAAAAACATATAAACCAAAACGAGGGCAAAAGCAATCATAAATGAGTAGAATCCGCTATTGATAGCTTCTTTTCCTAATGAAGGGCCAACAATATCTTCCTGAATGATATGCGCAGGAGCTGGCATTTTTCCTGATTTAAGAATGTTTGCAAGGTCTTTTGCCTCATCAATACTTTCTAAACCAGTAATACTTGAACTTCCTCCCGAAATTTCGTTCTGGACTGTTGGGTGTGACCTTACATAACCATCGAGCACGATAGCTACTGATTTACCAATGTTTTCTTTTGTTAGCCTCGACCATATTTTAGAACCTTCAGCATTCATTGAAAAAGCAACCTCTGGATTATTGCCAAATTGGTCAAAATCCTGACGGGCATTGGTAATTACATCACCTGTTAATGGAGGTTGTCCATCGCGGGTTGTAACTTTAAGGGCAATTAATCTGAAATAGTTGCCTGCATCATCAATTGGATTAGCTGTCCATTTCAGAATAAGTGTGCGTGGAAGAATGTTTTTAATTATAGGTTGTGCAAAATAGGCATCAATTTTTGCAATATCTTTTGTGTGGGCAGTTCCAACAATCGGGCCACGCATTAAATTACCTGTTTGATCGGTTGAAGGAGTTAAAAGTGCGAAAAGAGGATATTCTTTTTGGAAGTTCTCAAGGTTATCTAAACCTGGGGCTGTTGAATCAGTTGGAGATTCTTCCAATTCATCTAACAGAGATGAAACATCAGATGTCGCATCAGTTTCTTCTACTTCTGCAGTTTCTTCTTCAATTTCTTCAGCAACAGTTTCTTCTCCTACATTTGCAGCTTCTAAATCTTTAATTTTTTGGTTTACTTCCAGCATGTATTGGTAAACTTCCTGATTATCGTAAGTTTCCCAAAATTCTAGAGTAGCTGTTCCTTGCAGAAGTTTACGAACCCTTTCAGGATTGTCAACGCCTGGTAGTTCAACTAAGATTCGGCCTTTTGTTTGTAGTAGTTGAATGTTAGGTTGAGCTACACCAAAACGGTCGATACGTGTACGAATAATTTCGAAGGCATTATCAATAGCAGCATCGGTTTCTTCCCTGATTACTTTTAATACGTCGGCATTTGTAGTATTTGGATTGATCCTTCCCTGAAGTTCGCGAGTATTAAACACAGCTGCCAACTTTGCAAACGGGTCTGTCTCTTCAAACGATTTTCCGAATAGAGAAACAAAATCTTCCTGACTGTTTTTTTGCGCTATCTGTGCTTTGTCAAGAGCGGCAATAAATGTTGAATCTTTGCTGTAGTTCGACATTGCTTTAACAATATCGATAACTGATACTTCAAGGGTAGCATTCATACCACCTTTTAAGTCAAGACCCAGGTTCATTTCCAGTTCTTTAACTTCTTTGTAAGTAAATTTTTGAAGCCCAAAAAAGTTGTATACTACTTCTCCATTAATCGAATCGAGGTAAAAAGCCTCTTTTACCGGATCGCCCTGGGCATATTCTACTGCGTCTTTTTCAACTTTGTTAGCCTTATAAGTAAAGGTTAATTGGTATAAACACACAGCTGCCAGTAAAATGGCAAATGTAAAAATTGCACCTTTGTTTTGCATTTTTTTTAGATTATGTTTAAAAATTATATGATTTTATATTGTAAGCAATGCTGAAAGTCAATTAATATAAATTAATGACTTAGGAGAGAAATTAAACAACCGGAGGTAGGTCGTCGGGATTTGAAAAGTGGTGGAAATTAAATTCCGTAAAATGAAAAGCTAAAATTTTGGGCGGTAATGGAATTTTCTTTTCTGATTTAAAATGAAAAAATGCCCTGGTGTTATGGTATTTCTGCAAAAATTTATTTTGAGTTCGTTGAAATAAATGGCAGGTTTGCTGCTCAGTGTTTGATTTTAAATTGATGGGCTTTACAATATTAAAAAAATAAGTTTGGTCAACATTAATATTTGTTTTAGCACTATTTTCAATGGTATCAATATTGATAATACCATCGTCAATAAATTCATCGATTAAAAGTGCAGATACAATAATAACTGCAAACAGTGCAATTTTTACAATCAGTTTTTTTGATATGTGTTTGTTTCTCTTCACTTAAAAATTCAATAGGCAGCAAATATATTGAAAAAAATGAAATTTATTTTTTTATTCGTAGTTCTTTTTTAGCGTAATCGATAATAGCTTTGTGTTTTACCAGAAAATCGCCACCAATCAAGCCACATATTCGTTTATCGGAGTATTTCTCGTATAGCTGGTTAATATGTGTAAGGTCGATAAGTGCTGTCCTAAAGTTTCGAACTCTATATTTGCCAAATAAAATTGATTTTATTTCGCCCGAGGAAGTTTCTATCATATTCTCGGAAATTCCTGCTGAGTGCATCTCTGAATCACCATCCGGTTCAATTTCTTTATACAATGAATGTAATGATTTATCGAAAACGGATTTTGAAGCACCGGTATCGATTATCCAATATCCTTTAGTTCCATCAATAAATGTTGAACGGATCATAGGGTGGAAATTGTTTTTTTCCAATTCTATAATTAATAAAGAAATTGTGTATTGCATGGCATAAAGATAAAAAGAAAACGGATGATCAAAATTAATTGACCATCCGCTTCAAATGTATTTTTTTATCTGTGAAAATTACAGAATATTCATATCATTCAGAATGTCCATTACTTTTTTAACAGAATTGGCTGAATCAACTAGTAATTGTTTTTCATCTTTATTCAGATCAACTTCAATTACTTTTTCAATACCATTTTTCCCTAAAACAACTGGTACTCCAACAAACATATCGTTTAGGCCGTATTCGCCATCAAGTTTAATGCAACAAGGGAAAATACGTTTTTGATCCATAATAATAGCTTCAACCATTTGAGCTGCTGCTGAACCCGGAGCATACCAGGCTGAAGTTCCCATAAGATTTACTAATTCGCCACCACCTTTTTTAGTACGGTCGATAATAGCATTTAATTTATCTTCATCGATTAATTGTGTTACAGGAATACCTGCAACTGTAGTATAACGAGGTAGTGGAACCATTGTATCGCCGTGGCCACCCATTAACAGAGCTTGAATATCACGAGGAGAAACTTCTAAAGCTTCAGCTAAAAATGCTTTGTAGCGAGCAGTGTCTAAAATACCAGCCATACCCATAATTTCAGTTTTTGGCTTTTTTGCAGTTACAAAAGCTGCATAAGTCATCACATCCAGTGGGTTTGAAACGATAATAATTTTCGCATTAGGCGAATATTTAATAACGTTTTCAGTAACACTTTTAACGATACCTGCGTTAATTGAAATCAAGTCGTCACGGCTCATTCCTGGTTTACGAGGAACACCTGATGTAATAACAACTACTTCTGAACCTTCGGTTTTCGTGTAATCGTTAGTTGAACCGGTTAATTTGGTATCGTAATAGTTAATAGGGGCTGTTTGCCATAAATCAAGTGATTTGCCTTCGGATAGTCCCTCTTTGATATCGACTAACACTACTTCCTTCACAATGTTTTTTTGAGCCACAACCTGCGCACAAGTTGCACCTACATTTCCTGCTCCAATGACTGATACTTTCATGTTTATTCTGAGTTTATTAATTATCTATCAATATAATACAATTTCTATTTCGTATAAAATAGGAGCGCAAAGTTAATTTTTTTTCTTGATGATTGAAACAATAATAAGCTACACGATATGGTTTAACGATTTAGTAAAAAACGAAATTTTATAATTTTCAATATTATTGTTAATCTTTTAGAAATCAGAATAATGTTAATTTAACCAATACGACACTTTAAATACAAGTGCCCTGTTCCGGGAACTCCAACCTTTAGGCATATAATTATCGGTGTAAACAATGTAGAAATCGGAAACTGGCTGGTAGCGCCATTGAAACCTCACATTAACGTTAACATTATCAATTTGTTCATTGTATTGAACAAAGGTTGAAAGGAATATTTTGTCGGTAAATGTTAAGTCAAGTTTTGGCCCTATTAACCACAATTTTGTACGTTCAAAAGGTTGCGGCAGCATAATATCGGTGTAGTTAAAATTCAACGAAATATTAGCATATGGTTGGTATCTGTATCCAACTGAACCTTCAACCATATTAATATCACCATTGTACAGTCCTCCTTTAGCAGCAAAAATGTCCCATTTAAATAATTTGCGGTTGTCCGATTCATAAGAAACATAATAGTGGCTGTAATTATATTCCGTTCCGGCAACTAAAACGTGGTCATTTACATGGGTTGGGTCAAAATCTTCCTGAAGTTTGATAAAAGCTTTGATTATACCCACACTAAATTCTGAACGGTTTTCAAAATCAAATTGGTAACTCAGGTTATAATTATAATCCAGCAAATTATTGTTTTTATCAAAATAATTATCGGCTTGTAAGCTTATTCCATGGCTGGTAATTTTTTTATTAGGGACAAATAAGTAGCTAATATTTGGGCTGAGGGAATTATACCCATTCCTGCGAATAAAACCTGCTTCGGCTAAAAAATTTTCTCCTACACTTGCTTGTGATAAACCCAATCGTAAGTTTTTACTTGTGTAATTCAGAGTAGTTCCTTGCGAGTATTGTTTGTCGGGATTTGTGGGTCGGAATGACCTGTGGTAGAAAAATTTTCCTGTCCACGAATTGTCTTTGGTTGCCAGGTTATAATCAAATCCAACAACCCGGTTAAAATGGTCTTCACCATCGGGTTGATTCAGGTATTCTTTGTTTACTAAAATAAATCCGAAGTTAGAACGGGCAAATACTTTTTTCTGAACCGAAGCAACAGTAAAATTACGCGCTAGAAAATCATCGGTTTTTTGTGTTGTCATATTCATAAAACCAATGCGCCAATCGCTGCCAATTTTACCACTTAACCGCATTCCTGCTAAAACAGGTGCATCCAAACCAATCCGCCTTGAGAAAAAAGGAGTTACTGTATTAAATCCAAAACCTGAAAAGAGGTCGCTGTTTTCGAGAAAAAACTGCCTTTTTTCCGGGAAAAACAATTCAAACCTATCAATATTGGTGACTTGCTGGTCGACTTCAACCTGGGCAAAATCAGGATTGTAAGTTAGGTCGAGGTTCATTGATGAAGAAATACCCACTTTGGCATCAAAGCCAAAATCTTTTTTCCATGAAGCTCCTGTGCCAGCTTCAAAATCTTTGGCGTAACTTCCAAAAACGTATGGAATCATCGATAACATTATTTTTGATTTTGAAAGAGGTTCTTCAAATTTCATAACACCTGTATATGCAAGCGAGGCAGTTGGGAATTGCCTTGGTACGGGAGCCCAAGCCGATTTTTCGTTTGTTTTTAAATCGAGGCGGCTGAAATTTACATTCCACTGTTTGCTTCCCGAAGGGTAACGGATAGATTTAAACGGGATACGCATTTCGGTAATCCATTTGTCGGGGTAATGTTTTGTTTTCGATTCCCATTTACAATCCCAACTAAGGCTAACCCTGGCACCATCAGACATGGTTCCGTCCCATTTAGCCCCTGAGGCTGAAATCCCAAACGAAAAACCATTGGTTTGATCAAGGAATGTATCAAAAAAGGAGAGGAAATTATCGTTGTTTCCAAACATAAAATCACGTCGGTATGACTCCATAATTCGTTTTCCGGGTATGGTATCGTAAAAAACAAATGCCATATACAAACTTTTTTCATTGTAGGCCATTAGTACCTCCGAAGGTTGAATAGGGTAACCTGTATCGATGGGTAAAACCAAACTGAAATTGTCAGCTTTTTCGGCCGAAAGCCATTCTGTTTCATCTAAAACACCATCAATTTTGAGGTTAGTAGAAATTTTTGCAACGTTGTAGATGTAATCTTTATTAAAAGTGTCGGTTAGGCTGTCGTTTTTCGATTTAAGAAAAGGATTGGCTGTTGCTGATATGGCACAACAAACAATGAGGACAGCAATAAAAATGTTTTTCATTCTTGAACTATCAGTTAATTAGTTTAGGTAATAAGGTTACGAATATACACTAATTGTATTTATTACAAAAAAGAAGTATAAATAAAAAAGCCCGTACATTTCTGTACGGGCACAAAAAACAATGTTCAAGCTCAAGATAAATAGTAGCAACAAAACAACTACTATTTACTTGTTTTATAATTCAATTTTTATGCCGTTATAAAAATCGAGTATTTTGCTTCTGAAAATATATTCGTATTTTGCTTGTAATAAGTCCGATTGAGCCGATGTTAAATTATTTTTACTCTGATTGTATTCAACAGAATTGACCATTCCAACATTAAATTTCTCTTCGGTATACCTGAACGCTTCTTCCATTGAACTAACAGCAACTTCGGTTGAGAAATACCTTTTTAGCGCTGCCAGGGCATTGGTGTAAGCTTGCTCAATATCTTTCCGCAAGAGGTTTGAAGCTGTTTGTAAACGCAATTCATAGTCAGTCACCTGAAGTTGGGCATTTGCAATACTGTTTTTCACTTGGTTTTTATTAAAAATAGGAATTCCAAGAGTTACATTCATTCCGTACCTTTCGTTATTTTTTAATTGGTCGCTAAATGAAATTTTATTGCCTTCAAAATTAGTATACTGATTGTTGTATAAGTTGTAATAATTGGCTCCAATTGATAATGTTGGGTATTTAGCCCCTTTTGCAATTAATAGCTGGTACTTCGAACTTTCAACACGGCTTTGAGCTGCCAGGATTTCCGGACGGCTTTGAGCAGCTTTTTTAAATACATCTAACGAATTAGCTACATTGCTGTTAGCATTAATGTTAGGAAGTGTTGGTTTTGCAACTTTAAATTTTTCAGAAATTGGTAGATCCAGGAATTGGTATAAATTTAGGTAGGCAATTTGCGCCCTGTTCTGATCATTTACTAATTGTAATTCTTCGCGCGCTAATTGAGCCTGGATTTCAAGTAAAGCTCCTTTGGCCAGGCTACCGGCATCGACCAATTGGTTGGTGCGGTTAATCTGTTGTTTGGTAACTTCAATTTGATTTTGTGACACAAGTGTTAATTCTTCAGCAAACAGAATTTCAAGGTATGAAGCTGCAATATTTAAGACCATGTCATCTTTGGCTTTTTGTAAATCCTGAATACTGGCCTGTAAATCGAGTGCACGCTGTTTTACAGTGTTTTGTAACTGTAAACCATTATAAACTGTTACTTCTGTTCCTAAATAACCGTTAATTTGGGAAGAGTTGACATTTTTGTATGTATTATCGTAAGTCAACGACCTACCAAAATTTAAATTGTCAGATATTTGGGCATTAAGGTTTGGTAACCTATTACTTTTTGCCTGCCCTAATTGGTTGGAATTATATTGGTTGGTTAATTCCTGTTGTTTAATCTGAATGTTGTTCTCCAGTGCATAATCAACACATTTTTGCAATGACCATACTTCCTGAGCTTCAGAAAAATTAACAATTCCTGTCAGAAATAATGCGGATATTAAAGCGAGTATTTTTTTCATTTTTTTAAATGTTGGATAATTATATTGTGGCTAATTTACTCAAATCAATATTAATTTCAATTTTGATTAGCCATTGTTCTCATTTTCGAGTTCTTTTATTTTTTTTGGATCCATTTTTTCACCTTTCACTTTGTCATCCATTTTTAATCCTTCGGTGATTTCGATGTTTATACCATCAGATAATCCGGTTGTAATTTTTTTCTTTTCAAAAACCTGTGGCTCTGCTGTTTCCAGTTCAACATATGCCGAATCGTTCTCAAATTTTAGTAATCCTTCCGGGATCACCATAACACTATCTTTCTGTTCCAGTACAATGTTTGCATTTGCACTGTATCCTGCCCTTATAAATTGCCCTTCTTTTAATTCAACATTTGCTTTAATTTCAAACTGGATAGCACCATTTTCTTCTGTCCCTTTTGGTGAAATATATTCAAGTGTTGCTGCAAATTTTTGTTTGTCAATAGCTCCAATCTCCAATTCAATTGGCATTCCTTCCGAAATTTTTCCTACCTCTGTTTCATCCACTTTTCCCTCAAAAACAATGTCTTTCATATCGGCCACCGATGCAATGGTTGTCCCATCGTTAAAGGTGTTCGATTGAATCACCGAGTTCCCTATTTTAATGGGTACATCAAGCACCATTCCATTAATTGTTGAACGAACCAATGTATTAGTAGCCGTTTTGGCCTTTTTTGTTACACCGTTTTTAATTAATTCTAAATTATTTTCAGATGCTTCGGTTTCTTCTTTCGCAGAATCGTATGCAACCTTCGAGTTTTTAAACTCTTCGTACGAGATAACATTTTTATCGAATAGCTTTTGAAGCCTTTCATAATCAGTTTTGGCATCTTCAAGGTTTATTTTTGCTCTGTTAACACGAGTTTCAGCAGCATTTAAATTTACCATATCGGGAATAATTTTAATGCGGGCAATAATCTGGTCTTTTTTAACAGCGTCGCCTGCTTCAATAAATAATTCTTCGATAATACCTGAAACCTGTGGTTTTATTTCAATTTCTTTTCGAGGTACCACCGATCCGGTAGCAACTGTTTTTTTGATAACATTGCTAATAAAAGGTGACTTAACTTCAAACACTTCGGGTTTATTTTTTGATTTGTTGTATAGGAAAAATAAAGTGCCTCCAAATGCCCCGATAATAATTACGATAATAATAATTCTAAATACTTTTTTCATGATTTTTTGTTTTTTGTTAATTGCTGATTGTTTTTTGTATATTCATTTTTTATTCTATATAATTTTAAATGCCTTCATCGCGTATGGCATCAATTGGTTTTATTCTAACCGCCCGGCGTGCAGGAATTAATCCAGCAACTGTTCCTGCAACTATCTAATACTGATAGAGCTGCAACTGCCATGGTAGAAACTTACCTCCGGATTACGAAAGAAAATTTCGTCTCCCCCCGATTCAAGTGCCATGCTCATTAATTCGAGCAAACCAACTCCCAACGCTAATCCTATATACCCGGCCATCACTGTCAGGAAAACACTTTCAGCAACAATGTGTAGAATAACTTTGCCGGGTGTTGCACCAATTGCCCGTTGTATCCCGATTTCCTGTGTGCGTTCTTTTATTATTACAAGCATAATATTGCTTACCCCAATAATTCCGGCTAACAATGTTCCTATACCTACAATCCATGTTAGAATTTGGATACCGTTAAATAACCCCATGTATTTTACCCATTCAACTTCAATGTTAAACGAACCAACTGCCTGTAAGGTCATCCGGGGCAATTTTATGGCGTTTTTTCAAAGCTGCTTTTAGCTTTTCTTCAACCTGGCTTACCGGAACTCCAGGAATTGAGGTAACAGAGAAAAAGTGAATAACATCGCCAAAGTTGTATACTTGTTGCATGGTTGAAAATGGAATAAAAATGGCTTCCGGTTTTCCGTCCTCCGTTTATATTAACACGTGTTTCGGCATGAATTACACCTATAACCTGAAAATAAACACCATTAATTTTGAGGTATTGGCCTATGGGATCTTCTTTTTCTTCAAACATCACTTCAACAACCCGCTCACCAATCATACATACTTTTCGTTTATACTGAATATCGATTTGATTGATTAACCGGCCTTTTATGGGTGTCCATGGATCGATGAAGAAATATTCAGGATTTTCACCATATATGTTAAAAGCTCCTTTTTTTATTCCTCTGATTGTATTGTCGCCACTATTAGCATTTGGCCCAAATAATCTGGGCGATATATGTTCAACTTCAGGAATAGATGTTTTTATAAATTGCAAGGTCAGCATTTTTATAATCCCAACGCCTGCCACGTTGAAAACCTTTGTAAGGCTTGCTTGTAGGTTCGCTCCAAAAAAAGGCTGAATTGGAGGCAAATGCTTTAATTCCATCCATCACACCATGCTCAAGAGCTTTGCCTGCACCTGACATAATGATTAACATAAATATACCCCAAAATACTCCAAATGCAGTCATAAAACTACGCAGCCTGTTTTTTTTGAGGGCGCTTAATATTTCTTTCCAAAGGTCTAAGTCAAACATGGTATTCTTTTGTTTTGTTTACATTGTATTTTTTAGTTCGAACCATTTTCTGCAATTATTCATCGCGAAGGGCTTCAATTGGTTTTATCCGTGCTGCACGTTTGGCTGGGATATATCCGGCAACAGTACCGGCAATTACCAGTAAAAGAGTTGACATCATGGCTACATTAATATCGACAGTAGGGTTGCGGAATATCGTTTCGCCCTGCCCTGAGTTGGTCGCTGCTGATGCAGCAAATTGTTGCTCCACAAAAAAGTTGATACCTTCCATTAAACCCGGTTCCTAGATACCAAACCAATGTAGCCCGCTATGGTAGTAATTAAAATTGATTCGAGTAGAACTAATCCAATTACTGAGGATGGGCTGGCACCTATGGCTTTTCGGATGCCAATTTCTTTGGTACGTTCTTTAACAATAATAAGCATAATATTACTCACGCCTACTATACCTGCAATGAGTGTCCCGATTCCAATAATCCAGATAAATATTTTTATGGCCTGGAATATTTTCATGGTTTCAATTACATCTTCCAGTTTGTTGTATGAACCCATTGCTGATCTATCGGTAGCATCAAATTTATGGACTTGTGCTAATGTTGACCTTACTTTATCTTCAATAGCTTTACTTTCTTCTACCGTTTTAGCATCGATTGTTAAAGCAAAATTATGTAACCTGTTCGACCCGTTAAATACCTTTTGCCCGGTTGTTACCGGCAGATAAGCATTTCGGTGCCTTGTGCCACCACCTTCTTTACATATTCCAACTACTTTAAAAGGAATGTTATTTACTTTGACATATTCGCCAATGGCTTCTTTTTCTTTAAAGAGGGCATCGTAAATATCTTTCCCAAGAACAACTGTTTTACGGGCTTCGTTTATATCGATTTGATTGATAAAACGGCCCTTAACAATTTCGAGCGATTCAACAGCTTTGAGGTCGGGGTGGCATGTAATTGCTGTGTAATTACCGTATTCGTTGCCATACGAAAAAATGTTTCCGTTAATATAATAACGCCCCGATGTATTTTCGATGTTGGGAAGTTCTTTGATAATGTTATAATCGGCATTGGTAAAACGGATTGGGACGCCCTTCTTTTAATCCTTTGTAAGGGATACTTGTTTCGCCACTCCACAACCACATGGCATTTTGAGCACTTCGGTTAAAATTTTCGGCCACACCGTTGCTTAATCCATTTCCGGAACCAAGCAAAATCATCAGCATAAAAATACCCCATGCTACTGAGAAACCGGTGAGGAAAGTCCTCATTTTGTTTTTTTTAATGGTGGCAAGTATTTCCTGCCATTTATCAATATCAAACATGATAGTTAATTTTTAGGTTTATCGTTTCGAGTGCGGCAAATCTAGTTGAATTATTGTCCTTTTTAAAACTTGTCAACTGCAACTGCTAACTGCCCACTGTTTTAGGCTGTTTCCAACTGTTTCGAAAATTGATCTTTAAAATTCCTCAAGTCACCATTCTTAATGATTTCAGAAATAACACCATCTTTGAGGCGGATAATTTTATGGGTCATGGCGGCAATATCGTGCTCATGTGTTACCAATATGACAGTAATACCTTCCTGGTTTATTTCACTGAGAATTTCCATCACTTCGTACGAAGTAGTTGTATCGAGAGCTCCTGTAGGCTCATCGGCAAAAATTACCTTTGGTTTTGAAATAAGCGAACGGGCTATTGCCACGCGTTGTTTTTGGCCTCCCGACATTTCGTTGGGCATGTGTTCGGCCCAATCGGCCAATCCCAGTTTGTCGAGGTATTCCATGGCAATTTTATTCCTTTTTTTGCGGTTTATTCCTTGATAGTAAAGCGGAAGGGCAACATTCTCAACTGCATTTTTAAAAGAGATAAGGTTAAACGATTGAAATACAAAACCTACCAATTCATTTCGAAGTTTGGCTGCTTTTGTTTCACTCATATCTTTTATAAGATTGCCGTTTAAGTAGTAGGCTCCCTCTTCGTATGAATCAAGGATTCCCAAAATATTCAGGAGTGTTGATTTTCCTGATCCTGAAGAACCCATTATCGAGACAAATTCGCCTTGTTTAATTTCGAGGTGGATACCTTTTAATACATGAAGAGAATTACTTCCTGTGACATACGTCTTGTGAACATTGTTTAGTACGAGCATGGCTTGTTGTTTTGTTTTTTGTTTTCTGGTTTAAAATTGGCAAATCAAATGCCTTGTTTCAATTTTATTCGATGAACAACCTGTTTTTTTATGTGAAAAATTGTTTTTGTTCTGTTTTCTGAATTTGAATAAAAAGAACAGGTCGTTTGTTTTGTTTCTTGTTTATCGGACGCACAAGAAGGAATTTCGTTACAAGGAGATAGGAATTTTTCTGATTTGAAAAATATATGAAAGGGGATATGTTCGAAAACGTGTCTCATATTATTTATTCTTGATAAGAAGGGTTAACCGTTAGCATATTTTAATAAAACAAAAAAGCAGGAACTAATCAGTCCCTGCTTTTTTGTTTTATTGTGAATTCATCTGATGATTTTAAACCATAAAGTGGATTGTTTATTAGCGACTAAGAACCAGTTTTTTAACTGTCTCTTTACCACCGGTTGCTACGTTTATATAATACATACCATTCGGTTGATTTTCAAGATTAAGTGTTGTTTGATTCTGGTTGATCCTTTGGATTTGGATTATTTGCCCCAACATATTATAAATTGCCACAGTTGCATTGTTAGTACCAGCTAAACGAGTGCTTATTGTTACCTTTCCTGATGAAGGATTAGGGTAAAGAGCAATATTGTTAAATATATCAACTGGTGAAATACCAGTTGCAGGGCCACTCGCTGATACAGAAATTATAAAATCCTGCAAAGCGAAAGCTCCATTTGAATCAGTCACTTTTAGTTGTACAACATGTTCGCCAACGTGATCCATTGGATTACCAGTCAATTTTGGGTATGTTTCAATTTTTCGAATTTCACTGTTACCCCTATCAGCCACAAACAAATTTCCTGCATTATCTACAGCAACATCATACATATTCCCAAATATTGCAGTTGAACCTGGCCCATTATTTAAACCATATTCACCTGTGCCTGCCAGTGTTTGAGTAAAACCATCAGGACTGATTTTTCGGATAGCATTATTGGAAAAATCTGCAACATAAACACTACCTGATGCATCGAGTGTGAGCCCCCATGGGTGTTGAAATTCAGCTATGTCTTTTACCCCATCAACAAAGCCGGCATTACCATTTCCCGCCAGAGTTGAAACCATTCCTCCCGGGGTGATTTTTCTGATACGATGGTTCCACGGATCGGCGACAAAAACATTGCCTGTACCATCTACTTCCACACTATAAGGACCTTTGAATTTTGCGCTGGCATCTTGCCCGTCAGCAAAACCATATTCTGACCCTGCTAAAGTTGTGGTGGTGCCATCAGGAAGAATTTTTCGAATTTTATTATTTCCAAAATCAGCTACATATACATTGCCTTCTGCATCAACTGAAATGCCTGAGGGACTCTTAAACAATGTATTAGTCCCAATGGAATCCAGAAATCCAGAAGTACCCGAAAGTGAGCCCGCAAGAGTTGATACCGTACCGTCAGGTAGGATTTTACGTATTGAATGGTTTTCTTGTGATGATACATATACATTCCCGGATGCATCCACAGCAATGCCATAGGGGAGATTAAATTGGGCGGATGAACCAGCACCATTCACATATCCGGGAATACCTGAACCAGCAAATGTTGTTACAACCCCCTCTGGAGATATTTTTAGAATTTGGTGGAGTTCAGAATGTGAAACAAAAAAATCACCAGAAGGCCCTATTGCAATACTTTTTGCCCCAACTGAAAGGAATGTACTAACAGGATTATCATTGGAGAAAGTTAACCATGGTGGTAATACCGGGGCTGTAAAATTAAAAGTGTTGCTATCAATATCGCTCGCAGTCACCATATAACTGTACGTTTGTGTATCAATGATTGTTGTGATTGGGGTGGATGTAAATACTGGTGCTGTATTTTGAGCCTGTGATTCAGAAATATGTATGAATAAAAACAGAGATAAAATAAAGCCTGCTGTTATTTTACGATGGAAGGTTCTAAAAAATTTATTTGTTAAGCTTTTTTGTATACATTTCATTCTAATGGATTTGTTATGTTAGAAACGAGATTTTAAATGCCGTAAAAAAGGACAATGTTGTCTTTGATTATGCGACTCAGGTAAAGAACAATAGTTGGAGAACAATAGTTCTCAAACACATCGTATATTATTGAAATAAAAGTATTGATCAATAATCCATTGTGTGTAGAGTCAAAGAAACAGTGTTTGTTATATGACAGGTAACCTGATTAGAAAGAGTCAGGGCTTCACTTCAGTGAAACCCTGACCATACTTTGTGGCACAAAGTGCACAGCTATTACTCTTTACTCAGCACTAGTTTTTTAATCACTTCACTACTATCGGTGGTTACTTTTACATAATACATACCACTCACCTGATTTTTGAGGTTAAGCAGTATTCGGTTTTCAGAAAACTGATCGCCAAATATTTTTTGTCCGGCAATGTTATAAACTGAAACGGTTGTTCCTGAATTTCCTGTATTTCCCATTTCGAGTATTACATTACCTTTCGATGGATTAGGGTACATGTTAATTTCAAGACTCTGTCCAGGTATATTAACATCAGTTATTATAGCACTTTCAGGCCAAACGGTAAAATTATATCCTTCAGCCACCGGTGCATCACTCGCAGAGGTGATCTGGATTTCAAACTCAGCTTCTAAATTTTCGAAGTAAACCTCCATATCATACATAAGGGGAGCTAAATTGTAGAATATGTAATACCCCTCATTATTGGTTCGCGTTGAATCAACAAAAACGCCATTGTGAGACAATACAAGCAATACGTCAACAGCTGGATCTCCTGCCTGTCCTCCCTTGGTTATTAGCCCTGATTTTGCACCTCCTTTGTCACCTAAATAGATGTAACCTGAAAGAGTATTTGCTTGTTGTACAGTAACCGAAAATGTTGTTGACTCCTGTGCACCTGCTCCATCGGTGGCAGTTGCCTTCAGGTTATAAATTCCTATATGGGAAGCATCGGAGGGAGAACAAACCAAAGTAGTTGAAGTTGGATTGTAAACCACCCACGCAGGAAGTGGGCTTCCACCAACCATTGTAACTTCAACGGTGAGTACATCACCTGCATCAACATCAGTAAATGCACCAACCAGTGGTATTGTTTCTGAAGAAAATAAATCTATTTCCACATTATCAATTGTAATTTCCAAAATCGGTGGGTCATTAACAGGTGTTACGGTAATATTTATAGTTCCTGTATCGCAAGCTCCTAATTGGTCACACACTGAATAGACGATCATATCAGTACCATTAAAGTTGGCAGCGGGCGTGTAACTCATTTCTAAGGCCGAACTAAAAGTAGTTGTCCCTGAAAGGATGATTGTAGTAATTTCTTCGCTGTCGATATCAGAAACATTTCCTGAAATATCGATGGATGTATTTCCTGAATCTTCAGCAACTGTTATACTTTTAGGTGTAGCAATAGGAGAGTCGTTAACGCTGTTCACTGCAATATAGATAGAATCGGGTTTGCATGTATTAACCGCATTACCCTGGTCACAAATTGTAACAACCGCTAAATCAGTACCATTAAAATTGAGGTTAGGGGTATATGAATATAAACCATCTGAAGAAACTGTAAGTGTCCCATTCATAGGTGCTAATAGAGGTGTTGTTGTTGCTAATAATTCTGAGCCATCAGGATCATAATCACCAGCATCGGTGAGGTCGCCCGAAAAAGTGCCATCTTCATCCATCACAACCATTTCGTGGTCGACAATTACAATTTCATTTATTCCTTCAACTTTAACAAAAACTTTTGCAATAGCACATTTAATTGGTGCTAATCCATTGTCGCACACCTGGTATTCAAATACGTCTTCTCCTGAAAAACCTTTTGGCGAACGGTAGGTGATTTTGTTGGAAGATACATAGGCACTTCCTCCCGATGAAGGAGGTTTTGTAACAAATACCCTTAAATTATCCATGTCAATATCAGAATCGTTGGCAAGCACATCAACCACTGAACTAATGTTTTCAAAAGCAACTAAATTATCATTATTCGCTACAGGGGCATCGTTTACAGGGGTAACCGTAATATATATAAAGGCTGTATTATTATTGCCAGCCTTATCACTTATTGAATATTGCAACGTATCTTTTCCATAAAAGTTAAG
Organism: Prolixibacteraceae bacterium; assembly: GCA_963666575.2. Taxonomy (GTDB): domain Bacteria; phylum Bacteroidota; class Bacteroidia; order Bacteroidales; family Prolixibacteraceae; genus JABMQB01. The sequence continues at coordinate 583,668 of CAXXYG010000027.1, read as the reverse complement.
TAATGGGGAGTATGTAAGTTGCCCAGTTGCCTGAATTAAGGAAAGCATGCCGTAATTTGTGCTATCAAGAATAATAACAGACGATGTATCAATATTATCACCCAGATCAAAATCATTATTTATTGGGTAAAAAGCCGAAGGAATATCTTCTGAAATAGTTATAAAATCATTTATTGCAGAAGGTGGTGTAACATCTGAAACAGTTATTGAAAAGTTTTGTGTAGTAAATAATCCATTAGTATTGGTTACTTTTAACTGCACAGTATGTGTGCCAAAATGCCCGATAGCACTTCCATACAATTTGGTAAATTTTTCAATTTTGCGAATTTTAGAATTACCCCTGTCTGTGGCATATACATTTCCTTCATTATCAACTGCAACATCGTAAGTGTTTCCAAAAATTGCAGTAGCTCCAGGTCCATCATTAAATCCATAAGCTCCGGTACCTGCAAGTGTTTGTGTATACCCATCAGGACTAATTTTTCGGATAGCGTTATTGCTAAAGTCTGCTACATAAACATTTCCAGCATTATCGACTGTAAGTCCCTGTGGATGTTGGAGCTCAGCAATGCCTAGTGCACCGTCAACAAAGCCTGCATTTCCATTGCCTGCTATGGTAGATACAAATCCTCCTGGTGTAATTTTTCGAATTCTATGGCCCCAGGTATCTGCAACAAATACATTACCCGAAGCATCAACTTCAACACTATAAGGCCCAGCAAATTTTGCACCGGCACCTGGCCCGTCGGCAAAACCATACCCTGAGCCAGCCAAAGTTGTGGTAGTACCATCGGGTAGAATTTTTCGAATTTTGTTATTGCTTAAATCAGCAACATATACATTCCCTGAAGCATCAACTGAAATGCCAGAGGGATTATAAAATAATGCATTTGTACCAATAGCATTCAAATATCCAGGAGTCCCTGATGTTGAGCCCGCAAGAGTTGATACAGTCCCGTCAGGAAGGATTTTTCGTATTGAATGGTTTGTTTGTGAAGACACATACACATTTCCGGCAGCATCAACAGCAATACCATATGGGTGGTGAAATTGAGCAATTGAATTAGCGCCATTTACGTATCCGGCGACACCTGTACCTGCATATGTTGTTACAACTCCCTCAGGAGTTATTTTCAGAATTTGATTGAGTTCAGTATGTGATACAAAAAAATCCCCAGATGGGCCTATTGCAATACATCTTGCCCCAACTGACAAGAATGTGCTAACAGAATTATTTATTAATGTTAACCAAGCCGGTAATGTAGGGGCGGTAAAATCAAATGTGTTTCCATCAATATCGCTCGCGGTTACAGTATAACTATATGTTTGATTATCATTAACTGTGGTTATAGGAGTTGATGTAAATGTAGGAGGATTACTGGGTGGTGGTGTTAAAGCCTCCGTTGAAACCGGGCTAGCTTTTGTTTTATTATTTAATGATGTACTCATTAAAAGCACAAACAAAACCATTAAATAATGAAGTGTTTTTTTGGTAAAATTATAGGTCATACTGATTTTTTTAAGTGTAAGTATTATTTTATATTCCAATCACAAAAAAAGTATAAAAGCATGTTTATATCTTTAATTGAAAGAAATTTAAGTTTAGAACAAATTTTTGGCACAATAGTTTTAAAATCAGTATTTATAATTTAATGAGGTAAAATAAAAAAACCAGCTTTTAGGAATTCCTATTTTTTAGGAGGTCCATTTTTGGATAAATTAGAACTAATTGTTTTTGTGAGATTTATTAAAAAAACTAGATGGGATTAGCTCATATCTGAAACAATATGCTAATTGTTTACTGAATTAATCTTGGTATATTGTTTAGATAATGAAGCAATAAGTTGGTATTGAGAAGATTACAGCACCAAATTAGTAAAATCTTCTGTAACCTTATAATCATACTCAGGGTACTCATAAATGGCCATTCGTGGTTCGGTTTGGCCAATGGAATAACCATAAATTCCTTCATAATCAGAACTGTCTTCGCCCATTTCTTCAAGTTGTTCGAGGTACTTACTTATTGATTTGGATTCAACGATTATAACTTTTTCCATGTGATGAATTATGGGGCTGTGGTTTCGTGTGGGATCGTGGTCGAATTCTAATATCCTTCTCCCATAACGGGTAATGCCAATTGTGCGGAATGTGAGGCTTTTACCCACTCCCGGAAGATTTATAATGTTGCGGTCGGTAGCAAGGAAGGGCACTCCAAGTTTTTTGCGAAAGTGTTCGAGTGATTCTTTTATAGTTTTTGGGTTTTTTAAAATTGTAGCCAATTCACTGGTTTGGTTGTCAGGAATAGAACCAATATTTTTTTCTTCAATTTCTTCCTGCACAATTCGTGAATTGGGCGAAAAATTCTGATGATTTTCCATATAACCTTTAACAGTAAAAGAATAGTAAGATAAAACTCCCATATCGTTTAATACTTTCCTTAATTTGGAAGTATGCCCTCTTCGCGACGCAGCAGCAGTAAATACCATTTGGTTCGTAACAATCCATCCGGCGGCTAATAAATTTTCAATGGCCAGTTTTACTTCAGGAGTAATTTCCATGGCTGAAACAAAATGGGTTTGAATAATCAACTGTTGTACGCCAATACTATTAAAACGTTGTTTGTATTCCAACAATAGTTCTATCAGGTTTGAGGTTATTCGTTGAGGTAAATAAACCAATAACCGCGACCCCAATCTTACCCGAATAATTTCAGCATATTTTTCACCTTCTTTCCTGTTTTTGTTGGCTTCTTTTTTTCTTACAGCCATTTGATACACCTCTTCCAGAATTTTTTCCAATTGTTTGTCTGAGGTCATTAAAGCATCACCTCCGGTTATCAGAATATCACGCAATTGAGAGTCGTTTTCGTAGTAGGTAAGTAAACTTTTAAGGCGTTCAGGCCATGATGCCTGGGGTTTTAGTTTTTCGAGGTTAAAATTGAAGCGACCACTCTGAAAATCGTACAACCGTTGGCAACTGGCACACAATCCGGCACAAGCCCTACCCATGGTGTCAGGGATAAAAATGGCTACTTCGGGGTAACGTCGGTGAATATTATGTGATGGCAACAACCAACCTGCAGCATTTGGTTTTCCGGGTTGAATCTGGTCCTCCTTTTCCCAGGCTAAAATATACCCAAACTCTTTTACGAGGTGTTCACTGTAAATAATGTATTGCCTGATTGCCAGGTCGGCACCAAGGGCAAAATTAGGAGGCGCTACATTTAAAAGTGATAAATAATAGGGGTTGACAAAAAATGGAATTCCTTGTTTTTCAGCATCGTATAGTATTTTTAAAGTGTCGGGATCAAGTGAGTTACCCAACATCTTATTTAATAACTGGGGCGAACGTATGGCAAAAGTTAAATGAAACTGGCTCTCATTCCACCAGTTATTAATTTTAGCTTTTTTTTCACTGAAACTCAGGTTTTTTTCGAAAGTATATTTTGAATGGGCAGTTTCGGTTATTATTTCAATTAAAACCTGAATAATTCTTTCGCGGTTTTTTGTTCGTAATGTAATAATTTGTTGGTCGAGCCCCGATGGATGATTTTCCATCCAAGAAAGGATTTTCTTTTTTGAAGGTTTGGTTTTTCTGGTTTTTCCTTTTAATTGGCTGAATAAAAATAACATGTCGGTAAAAAAACTGGCTCTTGCGCCACCAGTTCCAAAGTTTATAGCCAGCCATAACATTTTTACAGGATTACTAATCGCCATTTCTCCACGTAAATTCTGGTCTTTGTATTCTTCTCCCGCATGGTTAATATAATCGAGTAAACGGATAGCTGCCAAATCTGGCCATTTTAAATGGTTGTAAATGTCTGGATTTTTATTCTTACCAAGATAATAGGAGTAGGCGGCATTATTCTTTTTTAATTGAGGTAATATCCAATTCCGAAGGGCGATTAATGCTTCATTTTCTGTTTTGGCATATTCAAACAATGCTTTTATTTCAGGATTTTCTTTTAAAAGAGTATCCAGTATTTTTCGTGCCTGTATATTAATGGCAACCTGGTCCAATTGTAATATTGAAGTCATGGCTTTATGGTATAATAATGTAATAACATTTAATATACAAATAATCTATTAAATGTCAAATAGTTAGTGTTAAAAACTTCTCAGATTGTGATAAAACTCCTATTGTTTTCTGAAAAGCTTTCAGGAAAAGAGTAAACGCTATTTTTTTTTTATCTTTGCGCTGATTTTAAGTGAATTGTAATTTATGGCACATAAGGCAGGTTTTGTAAATATTATTGGGAATCCCAATGTTGGTAAATCAACCATAATGAATGCATTGGTGGGAGAGAAGATTTCGATTATAACATCGAAAATGCAAACCACCAGGCATCGGATAAAAGGAATTGTGAGTGGCGACGATTTTCAGATTGTGTATTCTGACACACCAGGTATTTTAAAGCCGAATTATAAATTACAAGAGTCGATGCTTAAGTTTGTCGATACCGCATTAATCGACGCCGATGTTATTTTATATGTTACTGATGTGGTTGAAAATCCTGAAAAAAATAAGGAATATATTGAGAAAGTCCGTAAGTCAAATATGCCGGTAATTGTATTGCTTAATAAAGTCGATTTATCAAATCAGGAAGCTGTTACTAAATTATTTGATTTTTGGTCAGACACTTTCCCCGGAGCATCGGTTTTTCCGATTTCTGCTTTAGAAAAATTTAATATTGCCCCGGTATTCGACCGTATTATGGAAATGTTACCTGAGAGTCCGGCTTTTTTCCCAAAAGATGATTTAACTGATAAAAATGAGCGGTTCTTTATTCAGGAAATAATTCGCGAAAAAATTCTGATTCATTATCAAAAAGAAATTCCTTATTCAGTTGAAATTGGAGTTGAAGAATTTAAGGAAGAAGAAAAAATAATAAAAATACGTGCAATTATTTACGTGGCACGCGATAGTCAGAAAGGGATTATAATAGGGCATCAGGGGAAATCATTAAAACGAGTTGGCACCGAAGCACGAAAAGATGCCGAAGAGTTTTTTGATAAAAAAATATTCCTGGAGCTGTATGTAAAAGTGGCGAAAGACTGGCGTGACCAGGATAAACAATTAAAAAACTTTGGGTATAATTCGTAATAGTTTTTGACGATTGAACCATTGTTGGTGAAAGAAGTTATAGTGAAGTAGAAAGGGAAAGTAAAAAAATGAGTAGTAAGATAGTTGCCATAGTTGGAAGGCCAAATGTTGGAAAATCCACATTATTTAACCGTTTGATAGAAAGCCGCACGGCCATTGTTAATGAAACTGCCGGTGTTACGCGTGACCGTAATTACGGGAAATCGGAGTGGAACGGCATTGAGTTTTCGGTGATTGACACAGGTGGTTATGTGGTTAACTCCGACGATATTTTTGAAGGAGAAATTAGAAAACAAGTCCATTTGGCCATTGATGAAGCTGATGTAATATTGTTTACTGTTGATGTTGAAGCAGGTATTACCGATCTTGACCAGGCTATAGCCAATATTTTACGACGCTCAAAAAAAGAAGTTTTTATAGTCGTAAATAAAGTCGATAACAATGCCAGGACACTTGATGCCCATGAGTTTTATAGTCTGGGATTAGGCGAAATATATAATATTTCCGCAATGTCGGGAGCCGGTACGGGTGATTTATTGGATGACATGGTCAAAAAATTACCTCTAACCGACAACGATGTGGCAGAAGACAATTTGCCTAAAATATCAGTAGTGGGCCGCCCTAATGTTGGAAAATCATCGTTTATAAATGGACTGATTGGCGAGGACCGCTTTATTGTTACCGATATTGCCGGAACAACCCGCGATTCAATACATACACGTTATAATAAATTTGATTACGATTTTACAATTGTTGATACTGCAGGATTACGGAAAAAAACAAAAGTCCATGAGGATGTAGAGTTTTATTCAGTTTTGCGTTCCATTCGGACCATCGAAAATTCAGATATTTGCCTGCTTATGATTGATGCTACCCGTGGAGTTGAAGCACAGGACATGAATATTTTTAATCTGGCAGTAAAAAATAAAAAAGGAATTGTCATTCTGGTTAATAAATGGGACCTTATTGAAAAAGAAACTCAAACGGTGATTGAGTTCAAAAAAGAAATACATGAGCGGATAGCCCCATTTACCGATGTGCCAATTGTATTTATCTCGGCTCTGACAAAACAGCGTATTCATAAAGCTCTCGAAATAGCAATGGCAGTTTACGAAAATCGGAAACAACACATTAAAACATCCCTACTTAACGAGGTAATGCTCGAAGCTATTGAAGCCTATCCTCCGCCATCGCTAAAAGGTAAATTTGTTAAAATTAAGTACATAACTCAATTGCCTTCGCCAACTCCTGTTTTTGCCTTTTTTTGTAACCTGCTGATTTAGGAAAAATAATAAGTATTGATAAAGTTAAAAACTCAATACGTAAAAGACCCATACAGGCGTTATCTGGAAAATAAAATCCGTGATAATTTTAATTTTACGGGTGTCCCCATACAGGTGTTTTTCAGAAAAAAATAAAAGTTATTTAGTTTAAAAACTTACAATTAATAGTACATTTGTACAAATTAAGTTGGTTCAAAATTCACTTTCAACAGTGAATGATTAAAAGGGAATGCCGTGAAAGTCGGCAACAGTTCCCGCTGCTGTAAGCTTCAGTAGTTTGTTTTCACAATGCCACTGTCACTTTTTTGTGAATGGGAAGGCGGAAACAACGAAGTAAGTCAGAAGACCTGCCAATTAATTATTTGTTATTGTTACCTGCGGAGAACAGGGGCGAAAACGGAAACTGCATTTTTTCCTTTTTTTCAACTTTCCCGCAATTTTTTAATTAATAAATTGATTGGCAATGAAATTGTTGGGAGTGGTTGCGTTATTTACTTGTAGTTTAAGTTTGAACCTTTTTTCACAAACTATTTCTGAGGTATTGGAGTATAAACCTGCTCCGGGGCAATTAATAAATATAGCGGCATCGGGTACTCCCGAAGCTGCTCAATCAATTGTTAACAGTACTTCAGGATTGGTATCGCTGGGAGGTTTTGGTGGATATATTGTATTTAAATTTGCCGAACCGGTAAAAAATCATCCTAACAATCCTTATGGTGTCGATTTTACAATTTTGGGAAATGCATTGCCTGATTGGTCGGAACCGGGTATTGTTTTGGTAATGAATGATGAAAATAAGAATGGTTTGCCCGATGATAAATGGTATGAACTGGCAGGAAGTGATTATTATTTTTCTTCGACCATTCCTGATTATTCGGTGACGTATTTTAATCCAAAATCTGAAAATGCTGCAGACGTGTTTTGGAAAGATAATTTTGGAAAATCAGGAGCTATTTGGGCTAATGAGTTCCATGAACAACCTTATTTCCCTGATTCCGTTTTATTTCCTGGAATTAATTCCGACAGCCTTGTTTTTAATGGTTCACGAATTTTTCCATCTGTTGATTCTGTAAGTGGAGTACAGGTAAAATCCTATAGGCGTGGTTTTGGATACGCCGATAATAATTTACGTGGCAGTGCTCCATTTACTGTTCCTGATAATCCATATACTCCTGAAAAGGAGAATGCAGGAGGCGATGCATTTGATATTAGTTGGGCAGTCGATTCGCTGGGGAATTATATCGATCTGGAAGAAATAGATTTTATAAAAGTATACAATGCCACCAACCAACAGGCAAGTTATCTGGGAGAACTTTCTACTGAAATAACCGGGGCTATTATAGTTGAAGCAAATTCGCTGATTACCGGTGAAACAGAATCGGTAGTTATAAAAGATTTACCTGTTGAAATTGAACCGGGAAAAATTCAATTGGAAGCTTATGCTTTTGATACAGGACGATTAAACCGGATAACAAAAATAAATTGGTCAACCAATCAGGAATGGGCGGTGATTGATGAAAATGATAAATTGGTTGTAAACGGATCAGGAGCATTGATTATTACGGCTGAGTTGGAAAGTAATCCTGAAATAAAAACTTCGATTCAAACATTTGTAAATACAGCAACTTCAACGAAACTCCAGGAGTTATATTCTGCTGATATTAAGGTTTTTCCAAATCCTGTTTTTAACTGGTTAAAGGTTGAGAATATTAAAGATGCTACAATAAGTATCCAAAATCTAAACGGGCAAGAGTTAATTTTTAAAACCAGATGTGGCGATTTTGAAGAGTTTGATGTTCAAAATTTTCCGGATGGAATATACATTTTAAAGGTGGTCCTTTTTAACCAAATAAGCACTTATAAAATATTAAAACACTAATTCAGGAAGTGGTTAAAAAAATAGTTTTACATATAATTTTAATACATGCTGTTTTGTTTGGGGCGAAGGCACAAAATCTGAATGATACCACTATTCAGATAAATGAAATTCAGATAGTGGCTAATCGCCAACTTCCCCAAAAGGGATTGGTTATTACGCGTATCGATTCAATGGTTTTGCAACAAACGATTGATGTTTCGCTTTCTGAATTACTATCACGGTACAGCCCTGTTTTTATAAAATCGTATGGCAAAGGTGCTTTGGCAACAGCTTCGTTCCGGGGAACAGCAGCTTCGCATACACAGGTTGAATGGAATGGAATAAACATTAATAATCCGATGGTGGGCCAGGTCGATTTTTCGTTGATACCTGTTTATTTTGCCGACAAAGTTGAACTGTTCCATGGTGGGAGCTCTTTGTCGTTGGGCAGTGGGGCTTTGGGAGGAAGTGTGTCAATCAGTTCAGTGCCTGTTTGGAATAAGAAAATCTATGGCTCTGTTATTCAGGGAATAGGTAGTTTTTCTTCCAATCAAACTTTTGTGAAAATTGGAGGAGGGAACCAAATAATTCAAACACGTGTGCGGTTATTTTATGAAGATTCTGAAAACGATTTTGATTTCCTGAATACGGCTAATGGGTTGTGGAATAATCAGGAACAAAAAAATGCCGATTATTACAAATGGGGAGGTTTGATTGATTTATATTTTCGCACAAAACAGAATGATATAATTTCGTTTCATACATGGTTGGGGCATACCGATCGGAATTTGCCGGCAATTATGTCGTATCAGGGAAAAGGAAGAGATGAAAATCAGCAAGACAGTAATTTAAGGTTTTCAGGAAGTTGGAAAAAATATGCGGGGAGATTTAAGTCAGAGCTAACCTTTGGTTTTTCCTTTACCAGCCTCGATTATTATTTAGCCAATCAAACCGATTTGGGAACATTGCTTAACTATAATTCGGAAAGTAAAACCAATAGTTTTTTTAACAAATTCAAGGTAGAAGTTTCTTTAACCGAGAATACCGTAATTAATTCAGTATTAAACCTAAATTATAACAATGTATCGCAATTTGATAAAAAAGAAAAAATCGGTATGGATGCTTCCCGAACTGAGATGGGGGCAACTATTAGCCTTCACCACAGTTTTAGTAATATTTTTTCAACATATGGATTGTTGCGTAACGAGCTAGTAGATAGGAAATTAATGCCTTTGATGCCTTCGGTAGGATGGGAGTTGGATTTGTTAAATAAACAATTAAATATTACCTCAAATTTCACGAGGAATTACCATCAACCAACGCTTAACGATTTGTATTGGCAGCCTGGAGGAAATCCTGGCCTAAAACCTGAAAAAGGGTATTCAGCAGATATATCTGTAGGATTTTCAAAAAAATTCACTAAAACACTTTTTCTAAAAACCGGATTGTCGGGTTATGTTTCAAGAATAGACGATTGGATTATTTGGCGCCCGTCGGAGTTCAGGTATTGGCGCCCCGATAATATTAAAGAGGTGTTGGCACGAGGTATTGAATATTCTTTGATGGGGAATTTTATTTCAGGAAATTTTAGAATTGATTTTTCAGGGAATTATGCTTTTACCCGGACTACAAATCAGGGCGAAACAACCTTAGGAGATAATTCGAAGGGCAAACAATTAATTTATATTCCACTGCATAAAGCCAATGGATTATTAAAGGTTTTGTATAAAAAAACATTTGTAACGTACGATGCGGCATTTACAGGAGAACGTTTTACAACCTCAAGTAATGAAACGAGTCGGCACCGATTGCAGGCTTATACATTACACAATGCTACAATTGGCAAGAGTTTTTTATTCAGGAAAATAACTGTTGATATGCAATTAAAAGTTGAAAATGTATTGGGCAAAACATACCAGGCAATTTTATGGCGCCCAATGCCCGGGCGGAGTTTTATGTTTCAAACAAAGGTGTCATTTTAAAAATTCAGTATGTATAAAGTTTTACGAATAGTATATTTTATTTGCATCGGGTTATTATTTTATGCCTGTTCAAAGGACGAGGTGCCGTCAGTTGAAGAATATAAAACAGAAAGTGGCGTGTTTGTTATTAACGAGGGGAATTTTACATACGGCAATGCTTCACTTTCATTTTTCGATTTACAAAATAATGAATATCAAATCAGGTATTTTACAATACCAACGGATTTCCATTGGGAGATGTAGCTTATTCAATGAAAATAAAAGGCAATCGGGGTTACGTGGTTGTAAATAATTCTGGAAAAATATTTGTGATAAACACAACCACTTTTAAGCATGAAGCGACTATCTCCGATTTAATTTCGCCGAGGTATATTGAGATTCTTTCGGAAACAAAAGCCTATGTTTCGGATTTATACAGCCCACAAATTTCGATAGTTGACCTTGTTAGTAATACTGTTTCGGGGCAAATTACCATTGGTAATAGCACTGAACAAATGGTTCAGTACAACGGATTTGTCTATGCTACAAGCTGGTCGTTTAATGATAAATTGTATAAAATTGATACCAATCAGGATAAACTGGTTGATTCAATATCTATTGCCAAACAGCCCAATAGTATTGTATTAGATAAACATAATAAATTATGGATTCTTTCTGATGGAGGAATTGCCGGAACTCCATTTGGCCAGGAAAATGCCGAATTGGTGCGTGTTAATCCCGAAAATATGGCAATTGAAAAACGGTTTGTTTTTCCTTCTTTGTCCGATTCTCCTTCGGAGCTTAAACTAAACAGTACAAAAGACACATTGTTTTTTATAAACGGAAGTTGGCAGATGGCAGATTCAGAAAAACGTGGTATTTACAAGATGCCGGTAACTTCCGATTTTTTCCCAGAAAATCCAATAATTAGTGAAGGCGCTAAATTATTCTATAGTTTGGGAATTGAACCAGTTACCTCAATAATTTATGTGTCGGATGCCATTGATTTTATGCAAAAAGGTTTAGTTTACCGATTTACATCTTCAGGAGCAAAAATTGATTCACTAAAAGTTGGAATTATTCCGGGGGCATTTTGTTTTAAAATGGATTAATTGGAATCACTATTGACTTAGGATAAGTTACACGTTTTTTTTCAAATAAAAGTTATCTTTGCAGGTAAGAAAAACAGAAACAGTCATGGCACTAAAATTTTTTCATTTACCAAAAGGAAGGCAATTTAATATTAATCCAAGGTACTGGGACCCTCAAAAAGAGGAGTCTGAAAACCGTGAGAAAAGAATGAAAACGGAACTCGGAATAGTCGATGAAGAGGATAGGAATAGACCCTTCAAGCCAAATTTAAAAGGGCAATTCAGGATTTCCGCAGGGCCTTCATCAAAATCAACATCCGATGCCAGAAAAACTTCAAATATCAGATTACTGATACTTATAGTTAGTTTGAGCCTTGTAGCTTATTTTTTATTCTTTACATAAACCTTAAATTGTGAGCGACATAATTCAGCTGTTGCCTGACTCAGTTGCCAACCAAATAGCAGCCGGAGAGGTGATTCAACGCCCTGCGTCAGTTGTTAAAGAATTGGTTGAAAATGCACTGGATTCAGGTGCAACATCAATTAAAGTAGTTATTAAAGATGCCGGGAAAACACTTATTCAGGTAAGTGATAACGGGTGTGGTATGTCGCCCACCGATGCCCGATTGGCTTTTGAGCGCCATGCCACATCAAAAATCAGGTCGGCTAACGATTTGTTTGCTATTCGAACAATGGGTTTTAGGGGCGAAGCGCTTGCTTCAATAGCCGCCATTGCCGATGTGGAATTAAAAACCAGGCGTTTTGAAGATGAAATAGGAACGTTTATACATATTAATGGTTCGGAGGTAATTACCCAGGAACCTGCTGCATGCAATCAGGGCACTTCATTCCAGATTAAAAATTTATTTTTTAATGTACCGGCGCGTCGGAAATTCTTAAAATCGAATAGTACAGAGTTAAAGCGGATTATATACGAAATTCAGCGAATAGCCATACCCAATCCGAATATATCAATTGCCTTGTACCATAATAATTTGGTATTGTATGATTTGATCCAGTCAAATTGTTTAAAACGAATTATTGCCATGTTTGGGAAAAGTATCAATCAGAGCCTCGTCCCAGTTGATACTGATACAAATATCGTAAAAATTACAGGGTTTATTGGGCAACCCAAATTTGCCCGAAAAACATTGGGCGAACAGTTTTTTTTCGTGAATAAACGATACATGCGGCATCCGTATTTTCACCGGGCAGTGATGCAGGCTTTTGATAAATTATTGCCTCCCGAAACGGTGCCTTCCTATTTTCTGTTTTTTGAAATAAATCCGGAATTGATTGATATAAATGTACATCCCACAAAAACTGAAATAAAATTTGAAGATGAGCAGGCAATATGGCAAATTGTGCATGCCAGCGTAAGGGAATCGCTGGGAAAACACAATGTGGTGCCATCTATTGATTTCGACCAAAGTGGGAGCATTGAAATTCCCACATCACCCAAGCCAGGTGAAATGTTTAAAATGCCTGAAATTAGCATTGATCAAGAATACAATCCTTTTAATGAAAATAAAAGTAGTAGTAGTTCATCTGATTTTTCAAGTAAGTCGGATTTAGAAAAATCGAATACCCAGAATTGGGATAAATTGTACGAAGGATTTGAAAACGAAAAACAACCTGATACAAGCCTATTAAATACAAATAATTCTCACTTATTTGTGGATGATAAAAAACAGTTTTCGGGAAAAAAAATGATGCAATTAAAAAACAAGTACATTCTGACTCCTGTTAAATCAGGATTGATGGTTATAGACCAGAAAAGGGCTCAGGAGCGTATTTTGTACGAAAAGTTTTTGCAGGTTTTAAAATCCGATTCGGTGGCCAGCCAACAACAATTATTCCCGCATACAATTGAATTAAATCCGGTTGATGCGGCTCTATTAATTGAAATGCTTGACGATTTAAAAAGCCTTGGTTTTGACATACGTGAATTTGGTAACAATACGTTTATTTTAAACGGGACACCTGGAATTTTAGATAATCCTTCTCCCACAGGAATTATTGAAAAATTATTGGAGGAGTATAAAAATTCGCCAATAAATGCTAAATCAAGGGCACAGGAACAGGTGGCATTGTCGTTAGCTAAAGCTTCATCGATTAATTATGGTGTTGAATTAAAACCCGAGGAGATGAATCATTTAATTGATAGTTTGTTTATGTGCGAGTCTCCCAATTATTCACCTGACGGGAAACAGGTTTTATCTATAATTTCAATAGAAAACATCGAAAAAAGTTTTTTCAAATGACATAATGTCGTAAAATTGGGGAAATAAAACTTTTGGAGTGACTCTTGTAATAAAAATGTAAATTTTCAATAATGAATCAATTTAAGCCAGTACTTAATAATATTCCTCCTGTTGTAAAAAACCTTATAATTATCAATGTTCTCTTATTTGTTGCCACATGGGTCTTTGAAAAAATGGGCATCGACCTGGTAACCTATTTGGGCCTTCATAATCCTGCTTCCGATAAGTTTATGTTGCACCAGGTGGTCACTCACATGTTTATGCATGGTGGATTAACACACATATTCTTTAACATGTTTGCTTTATACATGTTTGGCCGGGTTTTGGAAAGTGTATGGGGGCCAAGGCGTTTTTTAATTTACTTTTTTGTAACCGGAATTGGAGCGGCGGCATTACATACTTTTGTTAATTACCTTGAAATTTCTCATGTGCAATCGGCTATATCAGCTTTTGTGAATACCCCTTCGCCTGATGTCTTAGATGTATTTGTAAAACAATATCTTGGAAGGCCATCAACTCAGGTAATTGATTTTATTAACTCGTGGTACAACGATCCTACAAATAATGCCTACGCGATGGAAGGGCAAAGGTTAATGGAGCGTATTTTACAAATGAAAATAGATATTCCTACAGTTGGAGCATCGGGAGCAGTATTTGGTGTGTTATTAGCATTTGGTATGTTGTTTCCTAATACAAAATTGATGTTGTTATTTCCTCCAATTCCAATTAAAGCTAAATATTTTGTAATGGGTTACGGAGCCATCGAATTGTACCTTGGATTTACACAAACAGGTGGAAGTATTGCCCACTTTGCCCATTTAGGAGGTATGTTATTTGGTTTTATTTTGATAAAATACTGGAACAAAACAAAAAATACTTTTTATTAGGAAATGGGTATTGTTGATGAAATAAAAAATTCCTTTAAGCTAGGGTCAGTTGTAACGCGGCTGATTTATATAAATCTGTCAGTTTTTCTGGCAGTGAAGGTATTGCATGTATTATTTTATTTGTCAGGGCAACCGTTTGTTATTGTTGAATGGTTGGCAATTCCTGCAAATCCAGAGGCATTGATATATAAACCATGGACTCTGGTTACGTATATGTTTTTTCACCTCGATTTTTTTCATGTAATTTTTAATGTGTTGGGATTATATTGGTTCGGGAAAATGTTTCTTTCTCATTTTGAGGGCGACAAATTGTTAAGTCTTTATATACTTGGCGGGTTGGCTGGCGGATTACTGTACGTAATTGCATACAATGTTTTTCCTGTTTTCCAGGGTGTTAATGGACTGTTGCTGGGTGCTTCAGCTTCCATTTTTGCAATTTTAGTTGCTTTGGCTGTTTACGATCCTAACCGTGAAATTCACCTGTTTTTTATTGGAAAATTCCCTTTAAAATATGTGGCTATATTTTATGTTTTACTTTCAGTTATTGGAATTTCAACATCTAATCCGGGAGGTAATATTGCACATTTGGGTGGTGCTCTTTGGGGCTATTTCTACATTTTACAAATAAGGAAAGGAAAGGACACCGGAGCATTTATTGTTGTATGGATTAATCAATTAGCCGCATTATTTAAACCACGGCCGTACGTTAAAGTAGCCCACAAAAATCCTCCACGCGATGATTACGAATACAACCGGCAAAAATCGCAGAACCAGGCTGAAATAAATAAAGTACTTGATAAAATTAGCAAAACAGGGTACGACAGCCTTACAAAAAAGGAAAAGGAATTATTGTTTAAAAATGGTGGCAATAATAATTAGCCAACTTCCTTATGAGCCTGCCTTATACTGGCATTTAATTCGAATCCTACCAGTAAAATCAACGAAACTATATATATCATCAGGAGAATTACAAGAAGAGTACCAATCGACCCGTATAACTTATTGTATTGCCCAAAATTATTGATGTAATAAGTAAAGCCTATAATAGCAAATATGCTTAAAACAGTGGCTAATGAACCTCCCGCCGAAATAAACCTGAATTTTGACCGTTTAGCTGGTGCATAATAATAAAGGAAAGAGTAGGCAAAGAAAAACAGGGCAACAATAATAATCCATTTACCAAATGTAAAAAGGTAAAAGACAATATTTTTTCTAATGATGTCGTGTTCAATTAAATAATCCTGAGCTATTTGCCCTCCTGTTATTAATGCCACAGTAACGGTAAGCATCACCCATAAAATAAAAAGCAACATGATTGAAGTAATACGCTGACTAACCCAATTACGGCGTGTATAGGTATGTATAGTGGCATCAAATGCGCTCATCATTGAGGCAATCCCGTTAGTCGAAAAGATTAATGCCATAAAAAATCCCAGTGATAATAATCCACTGTGAGGCACCAAAATAATATCGTGGATAGTTTCCTCAATGGTAATATAGGTGCTTTGTGGTACTATATCATTGATTAATAACAACAGCTGGTCCTGAAAATTTTCAATAGGAATATAAGGTATTAGGGTAAACATAAAAATAATGGAAGGGAACAATGCCAGGAAAAAACTAAAAGCGATAGCCGATGCCCGGGTGGTGATTGCGCCATCGACAATACTTCTCCAAAAAAACATCGAAACATTGTAAATAGGCATTCCATCAAAAAAGGGGAGTGTTACTTTTTTTGCTCTCTCAACTAGTAGGTTGACAAGTTCTTTTGCTTTAATATATAAACCTGTTACCTCCGCCATTTTATTACCCCTGTTTTTCAATACGCAGTTGGTGGATGTATGAATTTCCGTTGTTTTGTTTTAATAAAAAATATACTCTGAAGCTTTGGTTTTTGGTTATCAAATTACCAATTACATATTTAGCACCCTCTTTTCCGCCCTGATGAATAATGGTAAATTTTTCGGGTTTTACTTCGCTAAAAAACTTGTTTACAATTTGCTGCGCCTGAGCCCGGCTGTTAACATTATCGTTTTCAAGAATTACCAATTCAACATTATCATTAAAATATTTCGATAATACTTTTGCATTACCTGATTTTAAGCTTAAAATAATTTCATCGGGAATTTGTGCTTTCCCCTGATCAGGAAGCATTATTAAAAAGCAAACTATTGAAATGCTGAATATTATTTTATTTAAAACTGATTTCATAACTTCACTATTTATAAATATTTAATTATGACTTTACAAAAAGCATGCTAAAGCCTCCTTACCAATTATTTTAATGTAAATTTATAAAATTAAATACACTTGTAGGCATCAATGAAACAAGCATGGCAAAAAAATAAAATGTTTTATGTTAAAATCATGGCGAGTTGTATAACTCTCTGATAGTTATAAGCAATTTATATTTATGAAAATCACTTTGGTAGTTATTGGTAAAACTGACTTATCCTATCTTCAGGAAGGAATTGCAATTTTTTCAAAAAGGTTAAAACATTACGTACCTTTTGAAATCAAAATTATTCCTGATTTAAAAAAGGCAAAAAACTTATCACAAACCCTTCATAAAAATAAAGAGGGAGCATTAATTCTCCAGAAAACAGCAGGTATTAATGATTTAGTATTGCTTGACGAAGGTGGAAAATCTTTTTCTTCGCGTGAGTTTGCCGTATTTCTTCAAAAAAAAATGGTTGCTGGGACTAAAGAATTAGTTTTTGTTATTGGCGGGGCTTATGGTTTTTCGGAGGAAGTTTATAAAAAGGCGGAACATAAAGTAAGTTTATCAAAAATGACTTTTTCGCATCAAATGATAAGGTTGTTTTTTGTGGAACAAGTGTACAGGGCTTTTACAATTATTAATAATGAACCTTACCATAATGGCTAATACAATTTGATGGCAAAGAATTTGATGTGTATTTGGTGATTTTGAAAAATTGATAAAAAATGATAGCGTTTTTAAAAAAGTATGTCTTTCTGATACTTGTAATATTCTGTTTTATTTCAGCAAGAGTAGTAGAAGTAGGATTGCTTGAGAAACATCCCGAAAAAGCTCTTGTTAAAACATTCCAAAAAAAATTCAATGAAAAACAGGCTGAGATGGTAGAATACCTTAAGGGTATCTCACAAATAGTTTCAGACTCTACATTTGACGGCAATTATTTGGGCAGTTTATACCAACATAATCAATTGCTGCAAAAAGAGGGGTATGGCTTTTTAGTTTTTGAAGGAAGCGAGTTAAAATACTGGTCGGACCGTGCAATTTCTTTTAATGATTATATGCGGGGCCCATTGTATAAACATCGAATGTTGATACTTCCAAATGGGTACTATTTTGTTGAACAAATTCGTAGTTCGAACCATGTTTTTATAGGGCTTATTCTTGTTAAAAATAGCTATTCGCATGAGAATGAGTACCTTGAAAATGATTTTTTCAAAAGTTTTAATCTGCCGTCCAGTTTCCAAATAGTTCTGGAAAATCAAGAAAATACACACCCAATTGTCGATTCAGAAAACACTTATTTGTTCTCAGTTAAATCGGCTGGAAATGTATTGTGTAATTATGCACAGCTTTATTTTCCGGGTGGACTATATTTTTTAGGATTGTTGTTTTTACTTATCTTTTTAAGGAAAGAATTAAAAAAAAGGAAACAACCTGCTTTTGCAAAGCTGATCGTTTTTGGTATTATTTTGTTTTTTATATACTGGCTGCATATTCTTTTTAAGGTACCTGCAGTGTTTTATCATCTCGACTTTTTTTCTCCTTCGCATTTTGCATATAATATTTGGTTGCCCACTTTAGGCGACTATTTTCTTATCGCTCTGTTCTTTTTTGTGTGGGCCTTAAATTTTAACTTTGATTTTAGCCTTAAGGAAGTAGTCGAAAATTCCAATTTAAATCCAAAATTGGTTGTTACTTTATTTCTGTTTGCAACCGGGGGAGTATTTATTTTTATTGATTTCCTGATTAGGTTGTTAATCGAAAATTCAAATATTTCTTTTTCATTAAGTCATATTATTACTATTTCGCCACATAGTATTATCGGCTATTTGTCTATAGGATTGTTTTTTATGGCTTTGGTTCTGCTTGCAATAAAAATAATTGAGGAGGGGAAGCTTTTTTTATCACGGAAAGAATTGGCAGTTAGTGTTCTTCTCGCTTCTGCAGTGATGGCTGTTATTAGTTTTTTTGTTTTTGGTAACCTGGTTTATTTTGCAATTTTGTTTTTTATGATGTTTACCCTTTTACTGGTAATCATTAATCGTAAATATTTGCAACAGTATACGCTCAGTTATTTAATTATTTTTATTTCTATTGTTTCACTGTATTCATTGTTTTTAATTTATGATACAATTTCAAATAAAGAGAGAAAAATACAAAAACTATTGGCTGTAAATCTGGTAGCAGAACATGATCCGGCAGCTGAAGTATTTTTAAAAGAAATTCAGAAAAAAATAAATGTTGATTCGATCATTCCTTCGTTATTAATTCCTCCATTTGATGTTCTGGAAGATTATTTGGCAACAACATATTTTAATACGAATGGATTTTTTGGAAAATTCGATTTGCAAATTACAACTTGTACCGGTGATGACGATCTGTTAATTCAACCAGAAGATATAACAGTGCCGTGTTTCCCGTTTTTTGAAGGAATGATCAAGGACAAAGGCCTTCAGATACCCGGTACCAATTTTTATTTTATGGATAATATGGATGGGCGTATTTCTTATTTTGGAAAGCTTCATTATCCGCATGCGTCCGAAACGCTTGGAGTTTCAGTTCATCTCGAATTAGCCACATCTTTGGCATCGGAGGGTATTGGGTATCCTGAGTTATTAATTGATAAATCAATGCAGTCGCCCAAAGGGTACGAGAAGTTTTCGCATGCCAAATATTATGCCGGAAAATTAGTTGACCAACATGGCGATTACCTATACAATTATTATGTGCATTCATATGATATTCAAGGCGAAGAGTTTTCATTTATGGATTGGGATAATCATGAACATGTGATTTACCGTGCGAAAGGAGATAATTATGTAATAGTGAGCCGGGAGAAATATGGCTTTTTAGAGTACTTAATTTCATTCCCATATTTATTTGTTTTTTATTTCATACTTGTTATCATTTTTTTGGTGGCTGGCAATCGGAACATCCGGAAAAAGGGTTTTTCAATTGATTTAAAATTTAAGGTTCAAGCATCAATTATTTCTATTGTTTTTGTTTCGCTTTTGGTGGTAGCTATTGGTACTATTTTTTATAATATTAATGAATTTCAATTAAAACACAGAGACGACCTGAATGAAAAAATGGAGTCTATTGCCGAGGAGATTGATATGCGCCTTCATAATGTTAATACTATAACTCCTGAATTAGAAGAGTGGTTATTAAGGGAGTTGGCTAAACTATCAAATGTGTTTCGTACCGATATTAATATTTTTGGGACTGATGGAGACCTGATTAGCTCATCGCGGCCCGAAATTTATTCGAGGGGTTTGGTTTCTACAAAAATGAATTCGGAGGCATATTATGAATTGTATCAGAATTATCAGATTAATTATTTTCAACCAGAACATATTGGGCAACTATCATTTTTATCAGCTTATGAGCCAATTATAAATGATAATGGTGATTATCTTGGATTTATTAATTTACCTTATTTTATTCGTCAGGACAGGTACAGGCAGGAAACTACAACTTTTATTGTGGCTTTTATTAATTTGTATGTACTTCTTTTTCTTGCAAGTATTATTGTGGCCATATTTCTTGCCAACCAAATTACCAGGCCATTAACATTTTTGCGTGAAAACTTACGAAAAATTGAACTTGGGAAACATAATGAGCCAATTGGTTATGCTCGCGACGATGAAATTGGGAATCTGATAAAAGAATATAACAAAAAAGTAGAAGAGCTTTCGGTGAGTGCTGATTTATTAGCCCGGTCGGAAAGGGAAACAGCCTGGCGTGAAATGGCCAAACAAATAGCCCATGAAATTAAAAATCCGCTGACACCCATGAAATTGAACATTCAGTATTTGCAGCGGGCTAAAAATGATCCTGATAAAACCGATGATTATTTCGACCGTGTGACCAAAACTTTAATCGAACAAATTGATACTCTGTCGGATATTGCCACTGAGTTTTCTAATTTTGCTAAAATTCCGGATGCCCGAAATGAGGTGTTTAATTTATCTGGTAAATTAAAAAAGGTCATCCATTTGTTTGAAAAACATGACAAAGCAACCATTCATTTTTCGGTTTCTGATGCTGATGATATAAATGTTAAAGCCGATAGGGAACAATTATCGCGGGCAATTATAAATCTAATTAAAAATGGAATTCAGTCAATTCCCGAAAATCAGGAAGGGAAAATTGAAATTACCCTTCGGCGAAAAGATAATAAAGCAATAATTGAAGTGAAAGATAATGGGCAAGGTATTCCGGAGGAGATAAGGACTAAACTTTTTAGTCCAAGTTTTACTACAAAATCAAGTGGAATGGGTTTAGGTCTGGCCATTGTTAAAAATATTGTAACAAATTTTAAAGGTCAAATCTGGTACAATACCAAATTAGGTATAGGCACTATTTTTTTTATAGAAATCCCAATCTACGAAAATGAAATAACCGATGAAAATAACAGTATTAAATGATAATTGCGCCGGAAATGGCTGTTTGGCAGAGCATGGTTTAAGTTTTTTAATTGAATCAGATATTACTCTTTTATTTGACACAGGCCCTTCTGATGTTATTTTCAGAAATGCCAAGGTTTTAGGAATTGATCTTTCTTCAATAAAAACAATTGTATTAAGCCATGGGCATTACGACCATACAGGAGGATTGCCTTATTTTGGCGGGCAGGATTTGATTTGCCACCCTTTTGTTTTTAATAAACACCTTAAAAAACTTGACGGCAAGGATATTGGTTCCCCTCTTTCTTTGGATGAAGCTACTGCTAAATTTAATTTGAAGTTAAATAAAGAACCATTTTGGTTGTCTGAAAAGGTAGTTTTTTTAGGGGAAATTCCTCGTTTGAATAACTTTGAATCATCATATACTAATTTTCAGGATAAATGGGGGAATGATGATTTTATTAAGGATGACTCTGCCATAGCAATTAAAACTGACAAGGGATTGGTGGTTGTTTCGGGCTGTGCACATTCAGGAATATGTAACATTGTTGATTATGCCATTCGTGTTACCGGCGAAAGTAATATTTATGCCGTTGTGGGAGGTTTCCATCTGAAAGACACCTGCCCTCAAACCATAAAAACAGTTGAGTACCTTCAATCGATAAACGTAAAAAAAGTGATTCCTTCTCATTGTACTGAATTTCCTGCATTGGTTGTTTTCCACGAAGTATGGCCATTAAGCCAAATAAAATCGGGGCGGTTGCTCAATTTCTAAGGTGGATTTTGTAATTTTCTGCAGAATAAAATACTATTATCCTGACATACTTAAAGTCAAAAAATGGTTCCATTATCATTCATAAAAATATCAGAACGATTAAAACAAATGGTTTTACCGCAGGTCGACCTGGTAATAGGAATTGGCACCGGGGGAATTGTCCCGGCTAGTTTGGTCGCTTTTCAATTGGGGTGTGAACTACAGATTATTACACTTAACTTTCGGGATGAAAAAAATAATCCGCAGCATAAAAGCCCGGTTGTTTTATCGTTACCCGAGGAGTTGGACTTAAATGGGAAGCAGGTGTTGTTGGTTGACGATGTGTCTGTTTCTGGAAAAACGCTTGATGCCGCTTTACAGCAACTAAATGGCCAGAATATTAAAACTTTAACACTGAAGGGTAAAGCCGATTTTGTATTGTTTCCTGAGATAAAAGAATGTGTAAAATGGCCATGGAAATAAAGCGGGAAATTAATTCTTAAGATTATTAAAATGAAATTGGATAAATTAACAAATAAAATTGTGGTAATTATGGGAACAATAATCATCCTGTTTTCTGCTGCTTCGTGCTCAGCACCCGATTCAAAAGAAGTTTACCTCGACCGGTTTGAAAAGTTCGTTTCCAAAGTGGGGGAAAACCATAATGACTATAAAAAAAGCGATTGGGACTATGCCGATGAGCGGTTTAAAAAATACAGCCAGGAATGGCATAAAAAATTTAAAGAGGAACTTACTCTTAAAGAAGAATTAAGAGTTGTTGCTCTGAATGTAAAATATGAAGCCTACAGAGGGAAAAATAAAGCCAAAGATTTATATAAAGAGGTTTTAAAGGAGGATGTTGATAAAATAAAAAAGAAAATTAAGTATTACATCGACAACGACATGGACGAAGACCTTGAAAAACTTAAATCGGGGGCCAAAGAAATTGGCGATTCAGCTGTTAAAGTTGTAAACGATATAATTCACGAATTTCGGAAATAGTTTATTTTCCGGCTGCTATTAAATATTTAAGTGTCCTGAAGTAGATCATATTTTCGGTAATAGCCGGTGTGGTCATAAATACATCGTTTAGATTGTTTTTTGCCAGAAGTTTAAATTCAGGGTCTGCTTGAATTACATAGATAGTCCCACTGTCATCGCCGATATAAATTTTACCATCGGCTGCTACGGGCGATGATGTATAACTGTTTCCATCGCCAGCTTTTTCGCGGTAAATTTCCTCGCCGGTTTTAGCATTCAGGCAGGTTAATACACCATTCCATGCTGCATTATACAGGTAATCACCTACAATTAGCATGGTGCCCATGTACGATGCGCCCCGGGGTACACTCCAGGCAATATATTCATTGGTGGTTTCTTTTTCTGCAAGTGTTATGTCACCTTTGGCGTTCGACTTCACAGCAATTATTGGCGATTGTTTTCCATGGGCGCTGTTAAAATAAACCATGTTGTTTGCCACAATTGGAGTAGGGACCGGTATATCGCCACCTCCCGACATACGCCAAATTTCTTCGCCGGTTTTAAAATCATAGGCACCCCGGTGTTTGTACCCATTTAAAGCAACACGGGCTTTATTATTATCAAAATAAATGGAAGGAGTACACCAACCGGGGAACTCTTCGCGTTCTTTTTTCCACAATTCTTTTCCTGTTTGAAGGTCAAAGGCAGCTACAAATGAGTTTTTTAATACATCAGCCTGAATGATGGCAACTCCATCGTGGATAATCGGAGAACTTGAAAATTCCCATTCGGCCGACTCAACTGCAAAAAACACAGCTTTTAAAACACCAAAATCTTTTTCCCATTGAAGGTTTCCATCCATATCGAAGCAATATAATCCTTCGGAACCAAAAAAAGCTAAAACATATTGGCCATCGGTAGCAACAGTACAGTTGGCATGCGATGATTTTGGGTGCCGTTTTTGTTTTGGAATGCCGGTAACCGGAGTTTGTTCCCAAATGGTTTTACCTGAGTTTTTATCAAGGCAAATAACTTTCCATTTATGAACCGATTCATCTTCAACAGAACCTATTGAACCATAAATGCCTGCTTTTAATTCAGGTTTATCGGTTTGGCTTACTGCAGTTGTGATAAATAATTTATTGCCCCAAATAACAGGGCTTGATAAACCGAGCCCGGGAATTTCTACTTTCCATTTGATGTTTTCCAATGTTTCTGCGTCCCAGGTATCCGGTAAATTTGCATTGTTTAAAACACCGCTTGCATTTACTCCTCTGTACGAAGGCCATTGGCGGTCAATTGAATTATTCTGTGCAAGTAATGCAACTGTTAGTCCGGAAAAAAGCACAAAAATGAGGATGGAAAGTTTAGATGGCATATGTGTATTGTTTTATGGTTTTTTAATAAAGTTAAAGATAACAAGTTGCTTTGTTTTTAACAAACCATAATTGCCAGGTTAAACGGTTGATCAAAGGTTGAAACTCTCCTCAGAGTAAAAATCAATCTTTAAAGTAGGTCACAATTCCCTTGGTTTCCTTTTTTTGGTTATGATTAATTAATCGGTCAGGAATTATGTAAAATTTCCAAAACCAATTCTTTGGTAAGCGTGCGCCCATTGGCTTTTAGCTTAATTGCTTCGAATGAAAACCGAAAATCACAGCCCAATTTCCACCGGCTGCAACCATAGGCTGTTTTTCCCTTAACAAGTGCGCCTGTTCCACATTTAGGGCACAAAGGTTTGCTGTTTGCTTCTTTTTTTACTGGCGCTGTTTGAGGTTCAAAGTCGATTTTAAATGATGAATTAAGTTTTAAAACCCCCTCCACTTTTTGATTGTTTAACACAAATCCTTTAATTTTGGTTGTAGCCTTTTTCTTCAATAATCGTTGAATTTGTTTATCGGTTAACTTTTTATCCATAAATTTAAACGGAAGCCGAAAATCGCACCCAGTTTTCCACTGATTGCAACCATAACTACTTTTCCCTTTAACAATCCTGCCATCCGAACATTTTGGGCATTTTGCAAGTCCATCTTCTTTAGTAGCTGGTTTTTTTATGGCCGAAGTTTTTAGGGGTTTTGTTTCGGCAAAAGCAAGTTTAGGTTTCCCCCGTTCAAGGAGTACCTCTACCACCAATCCATGAACCATTTTTTTCATATTCACAATAAATTGCCGGGCACTAAATTCACCCTCTTCAATTTCCTTTAGTTGCTTTTCCCATTGGCCGGTGAGTTCGGCTGATTTCAGCAATTGGTTTTCGATGGTATTAATTAGCTGGATACCCATATCGGTAGGGATTACCTGTTTTTTTCGTCGTTCGGTATATTTTCGCTTAAAAAGTGTTTCAATGATGTTTGCCCGGGTCGATGGCCTGCCTATTCCATTGGCTTTCATCAAATCTCTGAGTTCTTCGTCTTCGACCTGTTTGCCGGCAGTTTCCATAGCCCGCAAAAGTGAAGCTTCGGTATAGTTATTAGGTGGTTTGGTCGTTTTTTCGGTAAATGAAGGTTCATGAGGGCCATGTTCTCCTTTTTCGAACGATGGTAAAATAGTTTCTCTATCATCCAATTTAGTATCTTCATCATCGGTGCTTTTAATCTCTTTCGAGAAAAGTATACGCCAGCCTTCTGAAAGTATTTCTTTCCCCGATGCCACAAAAACCACTGATTCTACTTCGGCATTCACCTGAGTTTTTGCAACCTTACAATCGGGGTAAAAAACGGCAATAAACCGTCGTGCTATACTATCATATACTTTTTGCTCATCTGAATTAAGCAACTTTTCTTCTCCTGTAGGAATGATCGCATGATGGTCGGTAACCTTTTTATCATTAAAAACCTTAGCCGATTTTCGGATGGTTTTTTTCAGAAGGGGCTGTGTGAATGATTCATAATTTAAAAGTCCTTTTAATATATTAGGAATTTTTGGATACATATCGTTGGGTAGGAAGGTGGTATCGACCCGTGGATAAGTCACCACTTTCATCTCATAAAGGCGTTGTACCAGCTTTAATGTTTCTTCGGCTGTAAATCCAAATTTATTATTGCAATACACCTGAATACTTGTCAGGTCGAACAATTTTGGGGCATATTCCTTTCCTTCTTTTTTATCGATCGATGTAATCACCAGGTCTTTTCCTGTTACCTTATTCAGCAACTTTTCTCCGTCCTCTTTTGCAAAAAACCGTCCGGTGGTAGTATTAAAAATGGTATCGCGGTATTTTGTCTGAAGTTCCCAGTATGGTTGAGGTTGAAAATTTTCAATCTCGTGGTGGCGTTGCACCAGCATGGCTAAAGTAGGTGTTTGCACACGCCCAATCGACAATACCTGTTTGTAACCACCATACTTTAAGGTATAAAGCCGCGTGGCATTCATGCCCAGCAGCCAATCGCCAATCGCCCTTGAGCTACCGGCATAATAAAGGTTATCAAACTCGGCCGATGGTTTCAGATTGGTAAATCCGGTTTTAATAGCTTCGGTGGTTAACGACGAAATCCAGAGGCGTTGTACTTCGCCTTTGTAGTTGGCTTGTTTGATTACCCACCGTTGAATTAATTCACCTTCCTGGCCAGCATCACCGCAGTTTATTACCAACGAAGCTTTGTTAAACAATCCCTTAATAATATTAAACTGTTTTTTTACACCTCCATCATGCTCCATGACCTTTGTTTCAAAGTGCTTGGGAAGCATTGGTAAGGTATTTAAGTCCCACTTTTTCCAGTTCGGGTTGTAATCTTCGGGGGGCCAAAGTGTACAAAAATGGCCGAATGTCCATGTTACCTGATACCCATTTCCTTCAAAATACCCATCCTTGCGCTCCTTTGCACCAATAACCTGTGCTATTTCCCTTGCCACACTGGGTTTTTCAGCAATACAAACTTTCATATTATACTACTTTCGCTTTTTAAAAGAAGGCAAGTTACTAAACAAGTAAGTTTTATAGTGTCAATTAAATCAAAAAGATATCAAGATAAAATTATCACACTAACCTATAAGTTTACATTCTTCAGCCAAATCGTTCAGCCATTCTGAATTGTAATTCGATTAAAATAAGAGAAAATAATACAAGAACTATTATATAAATTACTTGTGCAAAATGCTGCTGCTGAATAATTGAACTGTTCTACAAATTAAAAGAAGAGGGTAAGTCAAAACCTGACAGGTATTTTTTGTCTGCCAGGTTTTTAATTGAAACTACGGCTGAACAATATCGTCGGGATTATTATTTGATGATGTGGGTTTGGGAAGGCTGTACTTCGATAAGCGGGCCTGGTTATCAGCAAAAATAATTTGTGCAATTTCATGAATGGGCTTAAGTACTTCATAAATAACATTGAGGTTATTAACCCGTTCCTGAGAAATCACATTCCGTTCTTTTTTTGCTTTCTCCTGGGCGATGTTGGCAACCTTTAGCTCATCGGCAAGGCTTTGCAACGAATCAATTACCGCTTAAACATAACGAACCTCCGCTTCACCTTTTTATCTATGCGCTCAAAAATATTTGCCTCCGCCAGCACTACATCCTTCCCCGCTTCGATCGCCAAACCTCTGCTTGAGTAAATTAAATAATGTTCAATTAGTTTTAATCCTGAATAATTATTAATAATACTTTCTTCTAAATACACTGAGTCAAATAGCTTGGGCGAAAAACTGCTTTTATACTGTATACCAGTCGATAATTAATTTTATTTTTAATTAAAGTGTATACAAATTATAAAAAATGGCATGCAGATAAAAGTATAATGCTGAATTATTTTACGGTGTAATTAATAATTACTTACTGAAAAGTATTTGAACATTTGTTTTGTTAAATTAGTGTCCGGTAATAAACGTTTACAAATGTTTATAAGTACTTACAATCGTTTGCAAACAGATATAGTGTTAACTATCAGGAAATTAAATTACTTTTTGATTAAAAAAGAGCAGGTGTTGTTATATACAAGTTAGGCACTAAAATTCATTCTATGAAAAGATTACATTTAATAATTATTGGATTTATACTTGTTTGTTCAGTGTCACATGGACAGGAAATAAATTCAATAGAAATTTTTACTGGAAGAGGTGAGTTAAATAATCCACAAGAAATATTGGATTTAAGTTATCAAAACTTGGAAAAGGTTCCCATAATGGCATTAAATCCAGAAATCGAAACCTTGATTTTGGACAATAATAAACTAACAACACTTCCTTCTTGGATTGGTCAACTTAAAAATTTAAAGGTACTTTCTTTGAGAAACAATAAATTCAAAGAGCTAGACTATGGAATAAACAATTGCGAGAAACTTGAGCAATTATATTTGAGTGGGAATAAAGAACTTTCAGACATTTCATCGGTACTCACAACTTCAAAGCTTAAAATAATTGACGTGACAGATACGAAAATAAATGATTTGCCAGCTGGAGTACAAATTATGGATAATCTGTTTTATTTTAAATATACAAAGAAAAAAAATAAAGTGCCAGTGCTTAACACAGTGCATATTGCCGGGCGGGGTTCGGTGGTACGCCAATGGCGGATTCTCGCATCGCCGTTC
This sequence comes from Prolixibacteraceae bacterium, assembly GCA_963666575.2. GTDB lineage: Bacteria > Bacteroidota > Bacteroidia > Bacteroidales > Prolixibacteraceae > JABMQB01. The sequence goes on along the minus strand of CAXXYG010000027.1, from coordinate 555,325 downwards.
ATGTCCTCGCGGACAGAACGCTCTCCGAAATCCGCCCCGACAGCATGTACCAACAGTTGTGCGCATAGTGAAAAGAAGAAAAATCAGCAATAATATTTTGAATTAATACTTCAATTTGTTTACAAACTTGTTAACTTTGTAAAATGACCCGAGAAATAAAATTTTATAAAAAGTATTTTATTGATTTCTATATTTCGCTTGATTCATCCGTACAAGAGAAAATTGAATATGTGTTTAAAGTGATAAAAACTGTTGATTTAATTCCTCAGAAATTTTTGAAACATATTGAAAGTACCGATGGACTTTATGAAATAAGAATAAAAGTTGGTTCAGATATTTATCGGGTATTTTGTTGTTTTGACTCTGGCCGTATTGTTGTTTTGTTTAACGGATTTCAGAAAAAAAGTCAAAAAACACCACGTAAAGAAATTGATATAGCATTAAAAATAAAAGCGGATTATTTTAAAAATAAAAAAGGAGAAGGATTATGAAAACAATAAAAGATGCAACAACTTTTGATGAATTATTAGACAACAAATACGGAAAACTGGGAACAGAAAAACGTGATGAATTTGAGATGAAAGCAAAAGCTTTTATTGTTGGAGAAATGATAAAAGAAGAAAGGAAAAAAGCCCATCTCACGCAAGAAGACCTGGCAAGAAAAACAGGTACAAAGAAAAGTTATATTTCCAGACTTGAAAATGGAAAAATTGATATTCAAATTTCAACATTGTTTAAAATATTTGAAGAAGGATTAGGGAAAAAGTTAGGATTAACAATAAACTAAATTATATCAATAAACTAAACCAAAATTAAACTACGACGCCATAACAAAATGTAAATGCGGGTTTCAGCGGCTTTTTTGAGCTGCGGCTCGTTGTTGCACCACCACCAATTCGTCTTTGACGATTGACGGTCCGTCAGCTGACGGATGAAATATTGATTACACGAATTGGCTCCGTGCGCCCCGAAGTTTCGGGGGAAAGTTCATCACTTTTAATTCCGCACTTCAATTAAATAAACCATTATGCGCCATAAAAGTTCGCACATAAAGAACAATTAGTTCCCGATTTGAGAATTTAGTATTACCTTTGATCCCATAATAATTAAAAATGAAACGAATATTTTCAAAAAGTACACTTAGAGATTATTGGGAAAAACAAGTTGATTGTGAGCAATATTTAAAAACCTGGTATAATACAGCAATGAATGCTGATTGGAAAAGTCCAAGTGATGTAAAAAAGACATATTCATCTGCGAGCATATTAAAAGGTGGTAGAATTGTTTTTAACATTAAAGGTAATTCTTACAGACTGATTACCAGAGTGAATTTTGAAAAACAATGGATGTTTGTTCGATTCATTGGGACTCACACAGAGTATGATAAAATTGATGCAGAAACAATTTAGAAACAAGATTATGAATATAAAACCTATAAAATCAGAGACAGATTATCAAGAAGCACTTCAAAGATTAGATGAACTTTTTGATGCAAAAATTGGCACACTAGAAAGCGACGAAGCGGATATCTTAGCATTGTTAATCGACAATTACGAGAATGAGTATTATCCGATAGATGCTCCAGACCCAATTGAAGCCATATGGATTAGAATGGAGGAAATGCAAATAAAACAAGTCGATTTAATTCCAGAAATCGGAGGGAAAAGTAGGGTTTCTGAAGTTCTCAATAGAAAAAGAAAATTAACTGTCGATATGATTAGGAAACTAACAACAAGACTTGACTTATCTGCCAACTTATTGATTAAAGATTATCAATTGACAAAATAAATTACGGCGCATAATCGAGTAGACGGTCCCGGCTAAAATTGCTGGGACGCATCTCTCTCACCGGTAGTGCTTCGCAATAATGTACGGGACTTCCCGACGAAAAATCGGGAAAAGCAGAATACGGCGGTTCGCCAAGTATCAACATTCCGCTCTTTTCACCGAAATGCCTTCTGCCCTTGTTTAAGATAAGGCTAGACTAGGTCACTCCAAGAGCCCCCACAGCCCATAATATTCTTTTTTGTATTTCTCTTAAAATAAAAAAACACCTAAATTCATCGAATTTAAGTGCTTTAATAAGTTATATTTTAAAAAATGTACCCGGAGCGGGAGTATCTGCTATTTTCTGCCATTTTACTAATTTTATTTATAAGTTCTGCTATTCAGCAACTTACAATAAAAAAGTTTTTACTATTTTTAGCTGATTTTGTACGTTTGTTACAATATTTGTTACCAAATTTGTTACCGATAATTGAAACAAACAATCCATAATAATCTAATATTCTATGCCTAATATACGATTTTACATCAATAAAGGAAGTAAAAACAAAGATGGATTTGTTTCTATACTTGCAAAAATGACCCTCAATTATAAGAGTTATTATAAGCAAATAGACAAAATTCTTTTAAGGCACTGGAACCCAACACAACACAGAGTAAGGCCCAATAGAGAGTCAGAACCATATAACAGGTATAAGGAAATAAATGTCACAATCGATACTCTAGAATCTAATGTAAAGGACTTCAACAATTATTGTAATTTGAGCAATGAATCTTTCTCCGAAAAACATATTAAGGAATTACTTAATGGACAAAAAATTGATAAGCTCACGAAAATTGGTTTTAACCAGGCATTTCAAGAATTTATTGATAGTGGAAAAAGTACCAAAGCCTACAATACAACCAGAAACATTACTTCAGTATTTAATTTATTAAAGAATTTCCAAAACGAAAATGATTATAAAATTTCATTAAATAGTATCGACCTACAGTTCTATGATTTACTTGTTGATTATGCCTATAACACTAAGGAATTTAAAGTAAACTATTTTGCGAAAATCATTGCTGTTTTAAAATCGTTTTTGACCTGGGCAGCAGACCGAAAATATTATTCTGGAACAGAACACTTAAAATTTAAAGCAACTGAAAAGGATATTACACCAATTACTCTAACTGTTGAAGAATTTAAAACCCTATTTCATTTCGAGTTTAAAACCGAGAAATACCGAAAAGTAAGAGACATTTTTTGTTTTGGCTGCCTTACTGGGCTACGCTACTCCGATCTTCAACAGCTGAAAAGAGAACACATTCATAGCGATCATATTTTAAAAACCACTCAAAAAATTAAAGAGCCGGTTAAAATTCCAATAGTTGATTTATCGAGGCAAATAATTGAACGATACCAGGAACAACCTATTTTTGTTTTACCAAGGCTGAGCAACCAAAAATTCAATGAGTATTTAAAGCTTGTTTGCAAAGAAGCAAAACTGAAAAGGCTGATTGTTATTGACACTTTTAAAGGAAATAAGTTCACTCAAAAAACAAAAAAACTTCATAAAGTTGTTACAGCCCACACTTCCCGAAAAACCTTTATTACATTGTCTTTTTTCCTGGGAATGAATATTAAAATTGTCCAGGATATAACAGGAATTACACAAGAAAAAACCCTGGGAAAATACCTAAAGATTGCCGATGAAATGAAAAAAACGGAAATGGAAAAAGCCTGGGGAAATCTTTAATCATATAATTGAAAAAAACTATTCAAAAAAACCTGCTACACACCTGCTACAAAAAATTTACCTTTTCCTTAATCCTAAAGCTTCCAATTCTTCATAATTTTGGTTTGAATATAAACTTTAATCTAAAGATTCCGGATCTGATAATTCTTGTGTACTTTGGGGAATCCAGTCAAATTTCTCAGCAAGTGTTTTACCAAGAACAGAGTTATCAATATATTTTTGTGTTAACTTTTTAAGATCAGATTCATTAATTAGGTCCAATTTTACAAAATGAGCTGAAGTAGCCAAATGCAAAACACCAATTAACCTATACTCAATTTCCAATTTTTCATAACCATCAATATTGTAATCTTTGCATACCTCATTCAATTCTTGGTTTTGAAGGGCTAATTGTGTTTCTAGGTAATAAATAATATCTTTTTTTAACCTCGCCTTTTCATTTTTGAACATATCAATAACCAAATCTTTATCCTTTAATCGGTTATTCAATTCATTAATTTTATCATTCAGTCCAGTAATCCTGGTTTCAAGTAATTCTGTTTCCGATCCGGATTCTTTAATCTCAAATAGTTCTGTAAATGGAACAGATAAAGCACTCGCAATTCCTTTCGCAATTTCAAGAGAAATACTTTTGGTAAATCCAGACTCTAATTTACCATAAGCAGCCTGGGAAATACCAATTTTTTCAGCCATTTCAACCTGGCTTAAACCAGTTGATTTACGTATTGCTTTAATTTTATCAGAATAATCCTTCATACATCCAAAGATACAACAAATGGAGTAATCAATTATCAGATACGATACACATTAAAATATTTAAGAATAATTTATTCTATTTGTTGTTATTTATATTCCTTTTATTGTATATTTACACATAAACAGAGTAAATTTATAATTATGGATGAAAAATTAATACTAATTACAAGCAGATCGGAGTTAAAAAATACACTCCGAGAATTATTTTCTGAGAAAGATTTTATAAATGTTAAACCAGATTTCGAACATGAAAAGTTATCAAGGGCACAAGCTATTAAACTGGCAGGATTAAGTTTACCAACTTTTGCCAAACGAATTAAAGAAGGAATTTTTAAAGAACACGGTCATGGCCGAAAAAAGTTCTTTATGAAATCAGAAATTATTGAGGCACTGAAAAATAATTCGTAAATGGAGTTCACCCAGGAACAATTAAAAACCCTTTTAAACCAATCAATATTAAAAGCGGATCATATTTTTGAAGCTCCGCCAACTTGTTTGAAAATTCAGGGCGAATTTGGGAAACAGATTTTTGCAACCCTGGGAAATTTCTCTACTATCCTGGCACGGCCAAAAGTTGGTAAAACAACCTTTACATCTATTGCAATTAGTTCTTTACTTTCTGAAAAAAAGCTTTTAAGTTTTATTCCTACCCTTCCTGAAGAAAGAAAAAATATTCTTTGGATTGATACTGAACAAGGAAAACCGGAATGCATTAAAACAATTCGATTTGTTTCCAAACTGATAAATGGGAATGCAAACGACCATCCTAAAAATCTTTACTTTTTTTCATTCAGGCAATTTAACAGCTCCCAACGAATCCAATTAACCGAATATGCAATTAACCATATAAAAAACCTGGTTTTTGTTGTTATCGATGGAATCCGGGACTTTGTTTCTTCAATAAACGATGAAAGGGAAGCAACTTTTATCGCTGACAAGTTGCTAAAGTGGACACAAGAAAAAAATATTCATGCATTAACAATTTTGCATCAAAACAAAGGCGATGCAAATGCACGTGGGCACCTGGGGACAGAATTAATGAATAAAGCTGAAACTGTTGCAAAACTAACCAGGGACGAAAGCACTGGTACAAGGTTAACAATTGTAGAACCAGAATTTACCAGGCATAAAGACTTTGAACCATTCGCTTACTCAATAGATGACCTGGGCAATATCTCACATCAAGAAGCAATTCAAGAATATCAACCTTCAAATCCAAAAGTTGAAGAATTAACGCACCATCAAATTGAAGATTTATTGAGGAAAACTTTTGAGAAAGGCCATCCATTGAATTACACACCTCTTTGGACAACAATGAAAACGGTTCTCAATACTGATTTAAATATTCAATTTGGGAATGGTAAAAGTAAAGAACTCGTGACCTTTTTAAAATCAAAAAGCTATTTAAATTATGATTCAAACCTTAAAGTCTATTCAGCGAATTTGCCACCTAAGTAGTTCGGTGGTTCGGGTCACCGGTTCAGTCGAACCGAACCGGTTAAAATACTGGTTTTCAATACATTGTTTAAATACTGAATTGAACTGGTTCGGTTCGGTTATATATATAAGGGGATCAATCGAACCGAACCGGTCAACCACCTTATTTTCAATTAGTTGACCGGTTCGCCTAAAAATGCTATTCAAAAAAGAAAAAATGAACTGTTCACAATCTAAAAAAATATCGATAATTGGTTACCTCGAGAACCTGGGAATAAGGCCTCAGAAAATAAAAAATGGTTCGGCCTGGTATAGTTCCCCATTAAGGAATGAAACCAAACCTAGTTTTAAAGTATTCCATTCTCAAAATATTTGGTACGATTATGCCCTGGGTAAAGGTGGTAATATTCTCGACCTGGTTATGGAAATGAATAATACCGGAATTGCAGGGGCTTTAATGATCCTGCAAAAACCAGAGTTAATAATCAGGGATTTTTCTTTTTTTGAACAGCAAAGTTCTCCTGATTCTGCAATTCAAATCAAAAAAATACAACCCCTACAAAACCGTGCATTGATCCAATACCTGGCCAGCCGGAAAATAAGCCATTTTAAGGCAATAAATTTTATAAGTGAAGCCTATTACCAGGTGAACGGCAAAAACTACTTTGCCCTGGCTTTTATGAACGATAAAGGAGGCTTTGAGCTACGTAACAAGTATTTTAAAGGCAGCAACAGCCCTAAAGCCATAACAACAATTAAAGGCAGCCTTAAAAGGATAAACATTTTCGAAGGATTCCTGGATTTCCTTTCAGCCCTGGAATATTACGGTTATAAAAAACCTGCGGCCACAACCATCGTTTTAAACTCAATTAATAACCTCGATGCAGTTTCTAGCCTTTTACCAAAATTCCGGAGAATTAACCTTTACCTGGATAATGACCCGGCCGGGAAAAATGCAGCTGAAGGAATACTGAAGAAATTCCCAAACGCCACAAATTTTGCAAAAACCATATACCCGAATAATAAAGATTTTAATGAATTTATAATTAATACTCAACCGTCTCTTGTTTAATTAAATACAACCGCTTTATGATTAAAACACACATTGAAGTTGAAGGCGTAATATTAACTCCGAGCGCAATTAATCAACTTGGAATTTTACAGAATCATGACAATGAAATGTTAAACGTTACCAGGGAAAACATTGCTGATGCTGTTTGCGCAATTGCCCGTAAGCTTGATGACTTCCAGGACGAAGATTTACTAAAAATAAAATACCTGCTTGCTGACCTGGCAATTATCAGGGATAACCTCAATAATTTTCGCAAACCATAAACCTCTAATTCCTGGGCAATTAATGAAAAATAATTTGTTCCGGATAACAATATGCCAACATAAAACCTGATTGATCCCATCAATCATTATTCAAATAATCATAGAGGTTGTCTATGTGTCCTTTTTTTTTTGCTTGCCTGGTTGTATGTTGTATTCAAAAAAAACAATGGAGAAAAAAACAATTTTTGATTCTGTTATATCATTCAGGATCACAATAGAAGAAAAAAAAGAGCTGGATCAATTGACCCAGGTATTAAACACCAACAAAAGCGAGTTTTTAAGAAGAAAAATGCAAAAAGTATTATTAACCATTAAAAAATTTGAATTATGAAAATTTTAGTTTTATCAGCTGCACCCAACAGTTATGCAACTCAAAGTATTGTTAAAGCAGGAAAAAAAAAGGGGCATACAATGATTATAAAAGACCCGGCCTTCCTTTATTTATTAATTTCTGACATTATAAACGGATATGACCGTATTTATGATGGTTTCGGACGGAATAACAAGCCAGAAAGGTTAACCGCTAAGGAAATTGATGCTATCATTCCCAGAATTGGGGTAAACCTTTCTTATGCATCGGCGGTAATGGAACATTTAAACAACAACCTTCGTATTTTTTCAACCCAAACAGCCCTTGGTATTCAAACAGCAGCAGATAAACTTATATCGATGCAAAAAATTAGCCAGGCAAAAATCAGAGTTCCAAAAACTGTTTTAGGAGACCGGGTAGTACATGTTGCCTGGATGATGGAACAGGTTGGCGGTTTACCTGCCATCGCAAAAGGTTTAAAAGGCAGCCAGGGAAATTCCGTTTATCCCCTTATGGATGCTTACCAGTCAAACGTATTCCTGGAAAACTTTTTCCTTCATAAAGAAAACATCTTACTTCAAGGTTTTATAAATGGTGGGGAAAAAGACATCCGGGCAATCGTTATCGATGGAAAAGTAGTTGTTGCAATGGAAAGGACTGCTAAAAAAGGAGAATTAAGGTCAAACATTAGCCAGGGCGGAACAGGTAAAAAAATCGACCTGTCAAAAGATGACCAACAAATTTGTGTCATTGCTGCCCGGGCCTGCGGCCTGGAAGTGGCCGGGGTTGACCTGATGAAAGACAAAGAGGGCAAAAGCTATGTAATTGAGGTAAATGGTAATTATGGTTACCATATTGAGAAAATTACAGAAACAGACATTAGCACTCCTTTAATAGAATATTGCGAGCGCAGTTATAAAAGTGGGAATGCAGTAAATAACAGGAGTAATATGTTTGTTTTTGGTTTAGGCAATAATCCATTTTTTGATACTTCAACAAACTCAACATTTAAGGCAAAAACATCACAAAGCCTTAAAACAATAGAACCCGAAGAAAAAGAACCGTCAAACTTTTACGAAGCACTTAATAGTTGTTTTAAAATTTTAAACTCATAAAAAAGAAAAAATTATGGCAGAAATGACCTTTGGCGAAATGCGGAGCAAAGCATTTCAACACAATGAATTGATAGAAAATTTATCTGAAATAGTGATCCTTTCAAATATACCTCAAACAGAAATGTTTCAGAAAACAGGTATTAGCAAATCACATTTTGCACGAAGATTAAAAAAACGGACTTTTACTCCTGGCCAAATGGTTGCAATATTCCGGGTAATTGTTGAAGAAAGCAACTATTTAAGAGTGAAAGCAAAAGAATAACAGTCCTACTTTAAGATCATTGAATCCGGATTTTACATCGTTAAATTCCGGATTTTTTATTTTGGTAATTACCAAAATTAACCACTATCAGGCTATTCCGGTCTAAAAAAAGTTAACTGCCTAATTATCACAAATCTAATTCTTATATTTTCTTTTTCTTTACCCCCTGTCTCACTGAACACCCCGCCCCGCCCTGTTCTAAAACGGTAATTACCATTTCTATTTTGCGTGTTATATGCCTGCAATACTTACAAGAAAGAGGGACAATATTTTTCTTTTGACTAGCAATGTTTACTTAATATCAATTAGTTAATGAGACAATATGGCCAACATAAATGTATGTAAGTTGCTAGTATTTGAACATTTGTTTTGTTAAATTAGTGTTTGGTTATAAATGATCACATATGTTTATGCGTAATTATAATCGTTTGCAAACGATATAGCACTAACTAGAAGGCACTTAAGTGAAATTTTTGATTAAATTGAAAAATTGTGGTGCATTAAAAAGGAATAAATGAGTGAACATTCAAAGACCTTTAAAGACAAGGAAGAATTTAGAAAAGCTAATCTGGCATTAGATGACTACCAAAAGCGTCACAATATTATTCGTAAGGATTATGAACTACTTTTAGAAATTACAGATTCATATCAAGATGAAAATGAGAAATTTGATACACTTTATAGAGCTTCTTTAAAAGGGTTTCTATCGTTGATTGAATCGGACATTTTTGGACTAAACCATATCGACAACTATGAAGGATATTGTGACAGACACACTTTTGAAGATAAATTCAAAAAAACATTTAAACAGGTCTGTCGAACATGGAATAAGAATGAAATTATACAACAATATCTTGATTCAAAATATGGATTGTTAAAATCAATTAAGACTAAACGCGATAAACTTGTTCATCCAAAAACTACTGAAGATATTGTAATTGCATCTAAAGAAGATTTATTAGAGCTTAAGACAGCTTTTGAAGATTATACTAAAATGTTACATTCAATTATGAATGATTTCTTTATTAGTATAAATATAAAAGACATGGATGATATTATTGATTTATTTAAAAAATAACTAAGGATGTATAAAAATAATAGCCGAAACAGTAGTAAATTAATTGGTTGTAGCCCGCTTCAACTTTCTTATATTTTGCCAGGAATGAAGCCCGCAATCGGCTACTATCCTTATGCTTATCGTCAAACAGCGCAATAACCTATTTAATGAAAAAAACGAATACTGTAATTCAGATACTTGCAAAAATAAAAAGAGTAAAAATGAAGTTCATGCGCGGACTCCCGTTATGTACAATTAAATAAACAAAATGAGTAGAAGAATAGATAGCCATGTTAATTCGGAAATAACCGGACTTTTCATCAATTTTAGAAAGAGGATTATTAATACTTGGCGAGACTACAATTATCTTGATTATTCAACCAGAGAATTAAAAAAAACTTGTGAAATAAACCCTAAAAGTGTCAATTTAAGGATTAGCAATCTGTATAACAATGGAATAAAAACATTTTATTTTAAAGACGTTTGGGGAATGACAGAAAGAATTATAGTTAATTCTCTTCCATCAAAAACTTTAATTGAAGCAATTTCATTAACCGAACATTTTTTACAAGATTTATCAAAAATAGTATATAAAGAATTCCCAGAGAAAATAAGTACAAGAGATGCAGTTGAGCAAATTGGTCAACAAATAAAATTGATGGAAACAATTATGAATAGTGATGATAAAGATGAAATAATTGACAAATTAATTGAAGAAAAAATTAGAGGGATTTTTTACGGAAAACCAACTGATTTTTTTGAAAAAGATAAAGCAAAACTTGGATTTGGAAAAATCTTTAAAGAAGATTATCAGACAGCCTTGAATAAATATCTCGAAATCACAGGTAGAAGGAATGTTTGGATACACAATAATGGGAAAGTTGACAGAAAATATAAACGGGAAAATCCCACAAGTACACTAAACTTAGGTGCAAAACTTTGTATTGAAAGAAATTATTTGAAAGAATCAATTATTTTGCTGAAAGATATTTCAGGATTAGCAACTAAACTTGTAATGACCAACAATTTTGCTGCTGTTAAGTATCACAAATTTATGAATAGTTCAGTCAATCAACTTGAAAAGAATTATAAAAACAAATAAAAGCACATAACAAAATGTTAATATAATGCGGGTTTCAGTGGGTAATCCAACTGTTCCTCGTTGTAGCAACACCGTCAATTCAACTCCCGTTATGTGTAATTAAGAAGAAACAAGAATGAGTGATAAATTGAACAAAGAATTTAATGAGGAAGATTTAAAAGAATATTTATCAGAACTATTAAATCTTGAAAATGAATTCATAAATGAAGCAAAACTTTTTTTGTCTATCGGTGAGGCTGGTGATAAAGGAAGTATTCATACTATGGATTTATTCATTTCTGGGATCGTCAATAGAGCTATTTCAATAATTTGCGGATTTGTAGTATTGGCTAAAGAGAATAATTACATAGCCGCCGTACCTTTAATTCGAATTCAACTCGACAACTGTTTACGTTTTTATGCTGCAACTTTAGTTGATGATTATGATGCCTTCTTTCTGAAATATTTAGATGGGGAACATATTGGCAGCCTAAAAGATATCAAAGGTAAAAGAATGACAGATACTTATTTGGCAAAACAATTAGACAAAAACGTTAAACCCGGCATACTTAAACTATACAAAAATAGTTCAGGACATATTCATCTGAGTAATGAACACTCCTTTTTACAAACTAAAATAGTAAGTGAAAAAGAAGGAACAATAATAACTAAAATCGGAAGATATAATTTTTTTGAAATTTATAGGAAAGTAGATTTTTCTTATAATATGCTTGTTGTAACTAAACTTCTATTAGACCTAGTAAAGTCATGGAAATTTCAAAAATTAAAAGTTGAAAAAGACATTAAAACACATAACAACAACAATTAAAAATAAACTAAATGGGATATAGAAATAAAACATATGTGATTTTCGATGGAGATAATGATATGTGGGCTTATGCTAGAATGAAAGGATGGAATTCTTTAGATAATATTGAATTTGATTTTTTTGATGCTCACGATTTAAAACCACTTACAGGTCAAGCGGCAAATGAAACTTATATTAAACAAAGGCTGCTAGAAAGAATTAAAAACGCCAAACATGTTATCGTAATAGTTGGAGATAGTACCAAAAATTTATTTAGATATGTGCGTTGGGAAATTGAACAATGCCAGAAACTGGATTTGCCAATTGTTGTGGTTAACTTAAATAAGCAAAGAAATATCGACAACACACTTTGTCCTCCAATCTTAAAAGGAGAAAACGCAATGCATATTTCTTTCAGAATGAAAATAATAAAATATGCTTTGGATTATTGGCCGAGTCAATTTAATTCAACAGTCGATAAAACTAAAAGTGATGACTGGCATTATCCAGATTCTGTATACAAAAATTTAGGATTAGATGAATAAGCTCGAATTTCCAAACATATTTGAGAAAGCAGATAGCAAGTCTATTACTTCTCAAAATTCGTTCATACGGCTGAATTTAGGGATTCTTATACTTTTGGTCATTTCAACATTTGTATCTTCAATACAAGTTGAAAACGGCTGGATTACATTCATTTCAAGTTTTTTATTGATAGTTTCTTTAATCTCGACAATATGGATTATGTATTTCCAACCTGAAAAAACGTGGTATAACGGACGGGCAATTGCTGAAAGTACAAAATCATTGACTTGGAAATTTATTACTGGAACTAAACCATTTGGACACAAACTTGAATCAAGTGCAGCAGAAGAAAAACTGATTAAAAACTTAAAGCAGATTATTGGTCAAAAGAAAGATTTTTTTCAACTAATCGGAGAAGAATTTTCTGACGGAGAACAAATTACTGACTCAATGAGAAAATTGAGAGATTTAGATTTTCAAGATAAAATTGAGTATTATTTATTAAATCGTATTGAAGACCAAAGGAGTTGGTACTACAAAAAATCTAAAGAAAATAGACGGAATAAAAACTGGACATTCTTTGCAATAATAACTTTTCAAATATTAGCAATTGTTGCTTTAGCTTTAGACTTTTACAAAATAATTGATTTCACAATTACTCCTCTAATGGCGTGTTTGGCTTCTTCATTTATTGCTTGGCTTCAACTCAAAAGATTTCAAGAACTGACTGAATCTTATGGAATAACAGCAACTGAATTGAGTTTAATAAAATCAAAAGTTAAACATATAAAAAATAAATCTGACTTTGAAAATTTTGTAGATGATGCAGAAACTTCTATTTCAAGAGAACATACTTTATGGCTTGCAAGAAGAGATAGTACTGAATTATTCCAATAAAAAACTTGAGATGTATAAAAATAAAAGATAATGAAAAATACCTGTTTTATTATAATGCCTTTTAGAGATCCTCTTAATGAGTATTATACAGAAATAATTAAACCAGCAGTTATAACATCTGGTTTATCACCGGTACGAGCTGATGAAATTTTTGGAACACAATCAATAATTAAGGATGTTGTACAACAAATTTCATCAGCTAAATTACTTATTGCAGATTTAACTTATCGAAATCCCAATGTAATGTATGAGTTAGGTGTTGCTCATTCATTAAATAAACCTGTAATTATGCTTGTGCAAAATACAGAGGACATTCCTTTTGATTTAAAGCATTTAAGGATAATAGTTTATAATACTACCAAAGTAAAATGGGATAATAAATTGCAGACTGACATAGAACATACTATTGACGCGGTGTTAAAAAATCCCAATGACTCTAGGCTCTTTGATATTAAATTTGTAACTACCGAGATTGGTCCAGCATTGAAAAAAATGTTGGCAGCTATAACACAAAATTATAAACTCAAATTATCCATTACAGAAGATATAGTTGTTGATGAAATTGGTAATTGTGTACTCAAGAAAAAACGAAATGTAACGGCTTTGACAGATATCACACATGAGCTATTTGAAACCTACATTGACAAACCTGGTAAAATAGTTGTTGAAAAAGTTTTTGATGAACAATTAAAAAAGGATATTGAGCATGTTACTTATGAAGAAACAGAACTGAGTCATAGCTTTTTTATAATCTTTGACGATATAAAGAGAAAAGGTTCAATTTTCAACTATTTAGTTCAATTAAGAGCGGATAATTATTTGTCTGATATTGTTGACAAAGGAATAGGATATAGAAGAACATTTGGATATTTCCAAGCTAGAATAGAGAGTGTTAGAGAAATTTATTTTTTCCCAAATACGTCAATATATGAAAATTTGCAAGTCTCTATTTATAAACATCCCGTTTCTGAAATGATAGGCAAAAAAATAGTTCCTGAAATAATCGATGGATTTAAAGTTTATAGAATAAATCATGATCATTTAATTGATTATACTCCCGAGATAGAAATAAAATTTGAATTAATAAGCCATGTATAAAAACAATAGCTGAGATAGCAATAAATCCAAGTATTGTAGTCCATTTCTTGTAACTTGACAAGAATGAAGCCCGCAATCGGCTACTATTCTTATAATAACCCTTTGCAATGGGAATATTCAATGATTAAAACAAAATTCTTTCCTATCCTTTCCCATTAAAAAAAACCTCTAAACTTCAGCTTGTTGAGCAGTATATTTATGATCCCACCGAGAATATATTTATAATTTGCTAAGAAACTCACAGGATAGATGCGTATAGGAAACTGCAAAAAACTCTATTTGTTACCTATTTGTTACTGAATAAAAGCAAAAAAGCCTGACAATCAAATGATTATCAGGCTTTTTTGTACCCGGAGCGGGACTTGAACCCGCACAGCCTAAAGGCCACTGGATTTTAAGTCCAGCGTGTCTACCAATTCCACCATCCGGGCATCCTTTAAAATAAAGATGAGCGAGAAACGGGACTCGAACCCGCGACCCCGACCTTGGCAAGGTCGTGCTCTACCAACTGAGCTATTCTCGCTTTTAGTACTATTTTGAATGCCTCAAGGGCTTTTAAAATCTATGTTACAGAACGCTGTTTTTATTTCAGCGATGCAAATATAGAGCAAATTTCCCTTTCTCCAAAAAAAAATTAAAAATATGCCCTTTTTATTTTAAACCTGACAATTTTTTAATTTCATTCAGCTTATTTAATGCTTCAATTGGTGTGAGGTTATTAATATCGAGCCCTACAATTTCATCCCTTATCTGTTTAAGAACAGGGTCATCGAGCTGGAAAAAACTTAACTGAAGCCCTTCACGGTTTTCGCTTATGTTGTTTAATGGTTTTGCCAGGCTTTTTTTCTGATGGTTTGTTTCCATTTCCTCAAGAATTTTGTTGGCCCTTTTCACCACCGACTTTGGCATTCCGGCCATAGCAGCCACATGAATTCCGAAACTATGATTACTGCCACCACGTACCAATTTCCGAAGAAAAATAACCTTTTTGCCTACTTCTTTGATGGTTACATTGTAGTTTTTAACTCTCGCAAAAGAACTTGCCATTTCATTTAATTCGTGGTAGTGGGTCGCAAACAAAGTTTTTGCTTTGGCTTTTGGATGCTCGTGTAAATATTCAACAATCGACCAGGCTATGGAGATGCCATCGTAAGTTGATGTCCCTCGCCCTAACTCATCAAGCAAAATAAGGCTTCGGTCCGACACATTGTTTAAGATGCTGGCTGCCTCGTTCATTTCGACCATAAATGTTGATTCGCCCGATGAAATATTATCAGAAGCCCCTACGCGTGTGAAAATTTTGTCAACAATGCCGATCTCTGCCTTTTCTGCTGGTACAAAACATCCCATTTGGGCTAACAGTACAATAAGGGCTGTTTGTCTTAACAAAGCCGATTTACCAGCCATATTAGGCCCAGTTATAATAATTACCTGCTGATCCTCTTGATTTAAGCTTACATCATTGGCAATATATTCTTCTCCAATAGGGAGCTGGTGCTCAATAACCGGGTGCCGCCCTTGTTTAATATTTATTGTTGTTGAATTATTAATTTCGGGTTTAAAATATTTGTATTCGATTGAGCAGGACGAAAATGATAATAAACAATCGATTTTGGCAATTATTGAAGCGTTGAGCTGAATAGCTGTGATATATTCAGAGAGAGCAAAAACCAGTTCATTAAATATTTTCGATTCAAGGGTTAATATTTTTTCTTCGGCACCTAAAATTTTTGTTTCATATTCTTTTAGTTCTTCGGTAATATAGCGTTCGGCACTTACAAGAGTTTGTTTCCTGATCCATTCTTCAGGAACTTTGTCTTTGTGTGTATTTCTAACTTCGATATAATAGCCAAATACATTGTTAAAAGCTATTTTTAAGGAGGAAATACCATGTTTTTCGCTTTCGCGCTGTTGCATTTTAAGCAAATAATCCTTTCCGCTGTAAGCAATTTGTTTTAACTCATCTAACTCTTCAGAAATGCCTTTGCATATTATATGCCCTTTATTCATGTTAACCGGAGGATCGGGAAGGATTTCGGTTTCTATTTTTTTTCGGATTAACTCACATGGATTTATTTGTTCGGCAAAACGGTTAAGTGTAATATTATCGGCAGCAGAACATTCTTCTTTAATGGGTTCTAATGATTTTAAAGCATTTTTTACCTGAACCATTTCCCTTGGATTTATTCGGCCTACAGCAACTTTCGAAATCAACCGTTCCAAATCTCCAATTTGCCGGATATATTCCTGCAGGTCATCTCTGTTTTCAGGGCTTTTAATAAAATATTCGACAACATCCAGCCGTTCCTGAATTGGTTTTATTTCTTTAAGTGGCAATGCCACCCATCTTCTTAAAAGTCGGGCCCCCATCGGCGAAACGGTTTTATCAATCACACCGATTAATGTTTTTGCCCCTTCGTGAATGGTATTAAATAACTCGAGGTTACGCACCGTAAACCGGTCGAGCCATACATGATGCCCTTCATCAATTCGTGAAAGACCGGTTATATGCTGTAATTTTCGGTGCTCGGTCAAATCGAGGTAATGCAAAATAGCCCCCGAGGCAATAATTCCAAGAGGAAGGTTCTGTATTCCAAACCCTTTTAGCGATTTTGTTTCAAAATGACGGATTAGCCTGTCGAAAGCAGCATCGGTAGTATATACCCAATCATCAAGATTATACGTATAAAATTTATTGCCAAAATATTCTGTAAATTCTTTCCCTTTTCCCCGTTGAAATAACACTTCTTTGGGGGCAAATGAGTTTAAAAGTTTATCGATGTATTCAAAACTTCCCTGTGCAGTAAGGAATTCACCGGTTGAGATATCCATAAAGGCCACACCCGAAATGTTTTTATCAAAATGGACAGAAGCCAAAAAATTGTTTTCCCTGTTTTCAATTATGTTATCGTTAATTGACACTCCGGGAGTTACCAATTCAGTAATTCCTCGTTTAACAATTGTTTTAGTCAACTTCGGATCTTCGAGCTGTTCACATATAGCTACCCGCTGGCCAGCCCGTACTAACTTAGGGAGGTAGGTATCAACCGCATGATGAGGAAATCCGGCCAGTTCAACAAAATTAGCCGCACCATTGGCTCTTCGAGTTAAGGTAATTCCTAAAATTTCGGCAGCTTTAATGGCGTCTTCACCGAAGGTTTCATAAAAATCACCAACCCTGAAAAGCAAAATCGCATCAGGGTGTTTTTCTTTGATGGCATAATATTGTTTCATCAAAGGTGTTTCGACATATTTTTTTTTCAGAGCCATAATAAAAACAAAGATAAAGGAATGTTAAGATGATAAAAAAAACTACCCTAATTGAAACACACATTTTATCAACAAAAAAGAGCCTTAACGATAAGGCTCCCCAAAATAATTCTTCGATTGGTTGTTTAATGCCAGGCACCTAAAATTGCTCCCATTATAGCATACGATACCAATGCATACCCAACGTTTAAAATCCAAAGGCCCAATGGCTTTTTTTCATAAAGTACATCGTTTAAACGGTTCGTAGCAATCCAAAAAAGTGCTACCATTATTCCGGCAGTCAGCCCAAATATCCAATCTGACTCTTTGCCTAGGAACATTGCAAGTGCTAAAGCCGAAATCAATGTTGCCGCAAAATTGGTAATCATAATTACCGGCATTGACATTCCGCCAACCTTTACACTTTCAGGAGTAAATCCATTTAGCTTCATCCAAAGTTTGCCAAAAAGTGGGCCATACCACAATGCGCCTAATACAAATGCACTTAAAGTAGCTACCAATACTGCCAAAAAATTCATACTTGAAATAACTTCTCCAAAATCCATAATACGGTTGATTAAAATGATTTATTCTAATTTAGACTGGTTTAATATACGCATATTAACTATTTTTTCCAATCTTTGTCTAAAATAATTCTAAATAAGGAGAGATGAGTTGCAGCGGATGTTCTACCAATATAAATACTTCACGGCCAGCAATGCTGGATACTTATAACTGGCTAAACGATTTGCCAGACACTACACATGTTTCAAATATTGTGGAAGTTCGATTTAAATCAACCCGAAAAGAATACTGTGTAAATACAAATAACCTACCTTTAAAAATGGGTTCTATGGTGGTTGTTGCCAGTTCGCCGGGGCACGATGTCGGATATGTAACACTTACAGGATATTTGGCAGAAAAGCAATTTAACCGAAAAATAAAAAACAAAGACCGCTACATTCTAAATACTATTTACAGAAAAGTTACCGACCTCGATTTTGATAAATGGAAAGCTGCCCAAAAAAAAGAAAAGCCTACCATGATCAGGGCCCGGGAAATTGCGAAAGAATTGGGTTTGGCAATGAAAATTGGTGATGTAGAATATAAAGGCGATGGAGCGAAAGCCATATTTTATTACATAGCTGAAGGCAGGGTTGATTTTAGGGAGCTGATTAAGTTGTATGCTAAGGAATTTCGGATTCGCATTGAAATGAAACAGATTGGTGCACGTCAGGAAGCCGGAAGGATAGGGGGTATTGGCTCATGTGGCAGGGAATTATGTTGTTCAAGTTGGCGAACTAATTTTGATTCAATCACTATTGATGCCATTGAAAAACAAGCCCTTTCTTCTTCAGCCAATAAAATGGCAGGTGCCTGCGGGAAATTGAAGTGCTGCCTTTTATATGAACTTGATTCATATGTCGATGCCCGGAAAGAATTCCCAACTGAACTATTAAAGCTGGATACATCAAAAGGCACAGCGTTTCATTTAAAAACTGATTTCCTGGCAAAAAAAATATGGTACACACTTGCCAATGAATCAAAAGGACAACCTAAAGTTTTTACTCTCTCTATTTCAGAAGTGAAATCAATTATTCAGAAAAACAAACGAAACATTCAACCTGATATTCCGGAATTTAAAGAAGAGGTAGTAAAAGATACCCACAGTTTTGTTTTAAAAGAAGAAAAAAGGCTTCCTGAAAGGAAAAAAAGGTTTAATAATCAAAGGAATAAAAACAAAGTTGTACGACGCAAAAATAAAGTGGCTCGTTAAAATTATTTTTTACGCATAATTGTCATGCCATCCCGAATTGGAAGTATAACTTTTTCGATTCGGTTATCATTTTTAATTGTTTCATTAAAGAGTAGCACACCCTTGGTTTGTTCATCGTTGTGAGCAAGTGTTTGAGTTACTTTCCCTCCCCAAAGGGTGTTGTCGGCGATAATATACCCGCCGGGCGCAATTTTGTCGAATATCAGGTTGTAGTAGTCGGTATACTCACGTTTATCGCCATCAATAAATACGAGGTCAAAATGGGTGTTTAACTTTGGAATTTCCTGAAGAGCCGATCCGATTATTTGAATAACACTGTTTGTAATGCCTGCTTTTTTGAAATACCGTGCGGCAAATGTTTCCAGTTCATCGTTTAATTCAATGGTTACCAATTTGCCTTCAGGCATTAAACCTTTGGTCAAACAAATAGCCGAATAACCTGTAAAAGTTCCTATTTCTAAAATATTTCGGGGCTGAATCATTTGCGATAACATGGATAATATTTGGCCCTGGAGGTGGCCTGAAATCATTCGCGGATACAGAACTTTCATATTTGTTTCGCGGTCGAGTTCTGCCAAAACCGGGTCCTCCCGGTCAATATTGGCTAAAATATAATTTTCTAAATCCAGATTTTTGTTCATGACCTAATTATATATCAATCTGCTCATAAACTTTTCGTTTAATATCTCATTAGCTACATCGGCAACTTCGGAGGTAGTAATCGCGTTAATTTTATCAAAAACAACCTGTAACGGGTCTACTTTATTGTATAACAAATAACTTTTGCCGATGCTAAGCATCATCTCTTCTTTGTTTTCAGTAGAGATGGCTATTTGCCCCAAAAGCTGTTTTTTAGCTTTACTAAGTTGTAGTGTCCCTAAATTTTTATCGCGTAACTTTTTAAATTCCTGAAAAACCAAATTTAATGCTTTGTCACAATTTTCGCGGTCGGTTCCAAAATAGACACTAAATAATCCTGTATCGGAATAAGCCGTATAATTCGATTCAATATTATATGCCAATCCATTGCGCTCGCGGAGAGCCATATTTAATCGCGAGTTCATAGAGTTTCCACCTAGAAGGCTATTCAATAAAACCATAACGATTCTCTTAGGATGATTGCTATCGAAGGCGGCATTTCCCAATATACAGTGAGCCTGAAATGTATCTTTTTGTTTTTGCTGTACTTGTGCAGGATAAATCTCGACTGGTTTTCGTTTTGTATTGCGTGTATTAGTTTTTGCCCACCCAAAATATTTCTCAAGAAGGGTAATAATTTTGTTAAAATCGTAATTTCCAACCGAGCTAATTACTATTTGATCGGTATTGTAGTTTCTGTTTATAAATTTTACAATATTTTTTTTATTAAAGGATTTAATTATTTCGGGAGTACCTAAAATATTCCGGGCTATGGGGTGTCCATCAAAAACCAGCTCTTCAAATTCGTCAAAAATTAATTCTGAAGGAGAATCATTAAATGAGTTTATCTCATCCAATACTACCTCTTTTTCCTTATCCAATTCTTTCTCAGGAAAAACACTGTTAAAAAGGATGTCGCTTAGAAGTTCAGCCGACCGTTCAAAGTAGTCCGATAGAAAGGTAACAAATAACGCTGTTTCTTCTTTTGTTGTATAGGCATTTATTTCACCGCCAACATCTTCAATACGGCTTAAAATATGAAATGCCCTTCGTTTTTTTGTCCCCTTAAAAATAGAATGCTCAATAAAATGAGCCATGCCTTGTTCCGGAGCTTCCTCGTCGCGCGAACCTGCATTAATTATTACACCCAAATGGGCAACAGGTGAATTTACCTGTTGGTGTATAATTCGTATACCATTTTTAAACTGGTGTAGCTGAAATTCGGGATATATCATTCAATTTAATTTTCAAACTGCAAAAGTATTAAAAGATGCAACAAAGCATAATCATTTACCAATCAAATTTATAACAGCATAACAATGGATAGGTTTTATTTAGAAAGAATTTATTTTTTTCAGATAATTACGTATTATGTTTGAGTTTTTAAAAAAATATTTACTTTTGTCACACCAAATTTAAAACGGTACTGCTACACCTACTATTTGGAGGGAAAGCAAAGAATGGTGCCATAGCTCAGTTGGTAGAGCAACGGACTGAAAATCCGTGTGTCCCTGGTTCAATTCCAGGTGGCACCACCACCAAAAACACTATTGGATTTAAAACGAGCATTTTATGATGCTCGTTTTTTTTTGCGCAACCTAAGTGCAACCATTCCTAAAGGTGAATATTAAGGATGAATGGCGGTAATAAGTATTGCAATAATTATTTAATTCAAGTATAATAAGGAGCCAGATAAAATTGTAGA
Organism: Prolixibacteraceae bacterium; assembly: GCA_963666575.2. GTDB lineage: Bacteria > Bacteroidota > Bacteroidia > Bacteroidales > Prolixibacteraceae > JABMQB01. The sequence goes on along the minus strand of CAXXYG010000027.1, from coordinate 533,750 downwards.
GGCCATCTCTAAAATACATTAAATATTCCTAAAAATTTATGTTTTTATTAACTTATACTTCAATTGGGAGTATAAGGTGATGCTCTTTGAAGAACGACTTATCATCTATTTATGTGACAATTGCGAATATAGCTAAATTGTCCAAATTTTAAAAAGTAAATGTATATTCTTGAATTATTGAGTTATAAATACAATAGAACAAGTATTAATAAAAATTATATTTTTGTAATAAAAATTGAAGTGAATTTTAATACCTTTTGTATCGCAATTGTTTTATTGGTCGTTTGTAGCTGTAATCTAAAACAGGAATCAGGTAATTTGAATTGTGAATTAAAGGAAACTAATTTATCCTCTGTATCTAAGATCGCTTTTAAAAGTATTAAATCTAGTAAAAAGGAATCTCAAAATTATATCATCCAACAGCTTGATAATATAAAAGGACTTTCAAATAGTTCGGTAAATGCCATCTTTCAGGATTCTGAGAATTTTATTTGGATTGGAACATGGGACGGTTTAAATAGATACGATGGGAATAGAATTAAGATTTTTCGTCCAGAACCCAATGATGAGAATAGTATTAGTAATCAGGTAGTTCTCAAAATTGATGAAGACAATACCGGTGCCATCTGGATTTTAACAATGCATGGAATTAACCGTTATGACAAGAGGACAAATAAATTTCATCGGTTTTATTTTTCAAGGAAAAACATCCCGCCATTTTCGGAGTCTGAATTTAATATGGCTGTTGATCAGTCGAATACAGTTTTTTGTGCGGTCAAGGATTGGGGAACCGGGTATTTTTATCGAGGTGAATTTCATGTTTTGGATAAGAGTAACCTGCCGACAATAGCGGTTAAAAAAATGGATTTCACTCCGACAGGGGAGTTACTGCTGTTATATGAAGATAACCGTTTGTTTTCATTGGTCATTGAAGGAGACGATAGTGGTGCTAAATTAATTATAGGAAATCGATTGATTTCAGAAGATGTTCAGGATTTTGGGATTTGCTCAACAAATAAAATTTATGTTGTTTCAACTTTAGGGGATGTGAAAATACTACATTCCTTAAATCAAAAAAGTCAATCAGTTCACGAACAAAACGTTATTTCGGTTATTGGATGTATAGCCGAAGGTCTAATCCTTTCCAATAAATCGGAATATTTTATTGTCGATAGCTTGGGTCTTAGAGTTGAAAAACCATGGTTAAAATATCTGCAAAATCAAAAAGTTACAACATTATACGCGGGAAGTGAAAATGTCCTTTGGACAGGGACCGATGGCGATGGTTTATTTCAGATGTACCCAATACGAAAATCTTTTAATCCAATAACACGAGACCAAATACCGGACTTTAATGGAGGAATTGTAAGGACATTTTCGGAGGTAGATGAAAATTCTTTTTGGATTGGAACAAAAGGGAAAGGTTTGTTTCATTTCTCGTCCAATTTTTATCAGAATCAGGAGGAATCCTTGAAATACGAAAACTTAAATGAAAGCAACAGCTCAATAAATAATTCGGTTTATATCCTTTTAAAAGGACAAGATGACTTGATGTTTATTGGAACGGATGGGAATGGAATTACTGTCTACGACTTTAAAACGTCAACGCTTATCGACTGGACCGAAATAATAGGAAGCGAGGACTGCGATTTTTTCAAGTCGGTTTATACAATTTATCAGGATGAAAGCGGGTTTATCTGGATTGGTACCAATGGTTATGGAATGATCAGGTTCAGAATAGAACGGCTTGGGGAAAAGCTTAAAATTACCCGGTTTAAAAAGTACCTTGCCAGCTCAACCACCGAAGGAAACCTAAGTAGCAATATTATTTTTTCGATTGTTCCAAATAACAATAATAAACTTTGGATTGGCACAAGGTTGGGGGGATTAAACCTTTTTGATAAGGCTTCGGAAAAGTTTACTGCCTATAAAAAAGAGGAAGGTGATGCCAAAAGCATGTCGAGTAACGATGTATTGTGCCTGCATATTGATGATGGTAATAGGTTATGGATTGGAACAAGTTTCGGATTAAATTTATTGGAAAGTATAGACAACGAAGGAGGAGCCGTTTTTAAGAATTTTAATGTAAAGGATGGACTGCCTAACAATACAATTCATGGTATTGTTTCTGATAAACATTCAAACTTGTGGATAAGTACCAATTTTGGATTATCCAATTTTATTATTAACGAATCAAGATTTATTAATTATACAAAAAGTGAAGGCTTACAAAATAATGAATTTGCGGATGGGGCATATTTTAAGTCGGTTACATCGGATTATATATTTATGGGGGGTATAAAAGGATTTAATTATTTTTTACCCTCAGAAATTAGTGAATCTACATTTGTGCCGGATATTTGTATTGAAAAAATAAGCGGTCAAAATGAGGAAGAACCTTACCTGCAAAACCTGGTTATTTCGCCTAATTCAGAGTCAAAATCTTCCATCGTTTTAAAACACAATCAGAATTTCTTCGACATAGAATTAACGGCACTTACTTTTATTAACAGTGAAAAATGCCAATATGCGTACCAGCTGAAAAACTTTAATGAAGTTTGGAATAGTATTGATAACCGAAAAAATATTTCGTTCACCAATGTTCCTCCGGGGAAATATTCCTTGTGGTTAAAATGGTCAAACAGCGATGGTATATGGACTAAACCCCTGCGAGCTGTGGACATACAGATTCAACCAATTTTTTGGCGTTCAGCCACTGCAATTAGTATGTATTCAATTTTGTTTGTCCTTTTCCTTTTGTTTGTTTTTAGTTATTATAAAAAGCGTGAATTATTAAAGAGAAATATAATTTTTCAAAAACATGAAGAAGAAATTCATCAAAATAAACTTGCATTTTTTACCAATATTGCCCATGAGCTGCAAACTCCTTTAACCTTAATTGTGGGTCCTTCGCAAAAGCTTTCTGAATCCGCTTCTTTTAGTGATGATAATAGAAAGTTTATACATATGATTCAGCGAAACTCTTCAAGGCTACTATTTTTAACACAACAATTGCTTGAATTTAGAAAAGCGGAATTCGATCATCTGGAAGTATCGGTAAAACATTTTGATTTGGTTAGTTTGATTGAACAAATTACAGAGTTATTTGATGAACTGGCTTTGAAAAATAATATTGATTTTAAATTGGAAATTGCACCGGAATTAGTTGGTTGGTATGATAAAGATAAGATTGAAAAAATTGTCTTTAATTTATTATCGAATGCTTTTAAATATACACCCGATGATGGAGAGATTAAATTTTGCCTGATTAAAAGTGAAGGGGATATAAATCAGCTGGAAATGAGAGTATCAAATACAGGATCAGGTATTCCTAAAGAAAAATTAGAATTGGTATTTGACAGGTTTTTCTTGTCGGGTAAAGGAGAAGACGCCAATACAGATAAATTCAGGACCGGCATTGGGCTTGCATATGTAAAAAGGATTGTGACTGTGTTGAGAGGAGAAATTACGGTTACCGGCAAAACAGATGAATTAACAACCTTTAAGGTTGTTCTTCCGTGTAGCAAAAGTAGTTTTAAAAATGATGAAATAGGCCAGGAAGAAAACGTAGTATTAATTTCTCATCATCTTAAGAATATTCTTGGGGAGCCTTCAAGCAATACAGAAGATGTGCCGGATAAGATTTTAATTCTGGATTCATTTCTGAATAAACGCAAAGTTGTACTTGTTGTTGAAGATGAAAAAGAGATACAGGAATTATTGTGTGACTTACTCAGCGATAAATACAACGTTCTGACTGCGGATGACGGTGCAGAAGCTCTTCATACCATCGAAAAGGAGATCCCTGATATTATCATTAGTGACATAATGATGCCGAATATGGATGGAATTGAACTTTGCAAAAAAATAAAAAGGGATATTAAAACATGCAATGTTCCTATCATATTGCTTACTTCAAAGGGGTCGGTTATACATCGTATTGAAGGGCTCGAAAGTGGTGCTAATTCGTATATACCAAAACCGTTTTACCCTGATCATTTGTTGGCACAGGTGCAAAACCTTATTCATGAAAAAGAACTGATTTTAAAATATTTTGCACAGGATACATTCGATGAAAATTTGCAGGACCTTCCCATAAAAAGTGAAGAGAAAGATTTTTTAAGGAAGGTAATTCAAGTTATTCGAGACAATATTGAAAACGAAAATTTACAGAGCTCCTTTATTGAAAAAGAATTGGGAATTAGTACATCTCAACTATACCGAAAAATAAAACAAACCTTTGGCTTTTCACCTGGCGATCTTATTCGAACCACCAGGCTTAAGCATGCCGCACATTTATTACAAAAAAACTTACTAACCGTATCAGAAGTATGTTATCAATCGGGATTTAATAACCGTTCCTATTTTTATCGTGAATTTAAGAAGATGTTTAACTCTACACCCAAAAACTATCAACTTAAATATCAATCTAAATCGGTTAGCCCTATCCATTCAACTATTGATTAGTTAAAACCCACCTTTACATAAATATTTATACTACTCTTGAAAGTGACGATGTCTCCATCAGTCATTGTAAATTTTAGAGGGGAAAATACGGTTTACAAGTTTTGAACGTAAGTCGTTGCCGCTGAGTTGTTTTGTTTTTGAAAATACGAGCGTCATTTCTCTTTGTTTCAGATTGTGTACTCATTTGGTGAAATAGTGTACAAGCTTAGGCCTGTTTAAGACCTAATTTTGAATATAGTAAGAAAGTATCATTTAATACAAATGAGAAAAATCGAATCTAATTATTCATCTAATTAATTAAATTATGAAACAAAGAATCTATTTAAAACTATTATTTGTGGTAGTTTTTCTATTTAATGGTAGCCTATTCGCCCAAAATATTGCAGGCATTGTTTCCGATAGTGAAGGTCCCATTCCCGGTGTTACTATTGTCCTAAAAGGGACTACGCAGGGAACCACTACGGATATAAATGGTAACTATTCTATTTCAGTTGCTACCGAAAAAAATCCAATTCTTATATTCTCATTTGTGGGTATGAAAACTCAGGAAGTTGAGTTAGCCGGAAGAACTAGTATCAATATTACCATGCAAGAAGATCTGTCTGATATTGATGAGGTTGTTATTGTAGGTTATTCATCAAGAAAAAAATCAACATTAACAGGTGCTGTTTCCGTTGTTGATATGGACAAGCTTGAAAAAGCAAGAGTTACAAATGTTGCACAGGCCTTGCAAGGTCAAATAGCCGGGGTACAGGTTACCTCGAGTACAGGAGCACCCGGAGATGCTATTCAAGTGCGTATCCGTGGAGAAGGAACCATTGGGAATAATAATCCATTATACGTAATTGATGGTATTCCTTCAAGAGATATTAGCTTTCTGAATCAAGCAGACATCAAAACAATGACCGTTCTTAAAGATGCTTCTGCAGCCGCAATTTACGGTTCAAGAGCTTCTGGTGGTGTGGTTCTGATTACCACTAAAAGTGGAGTGAAAGGAAAAACAAGTTTTGATGTGAGCTATTACACCGGGCTTCATAATTCCTCCAATCTGCCAAGCATGTTAAATACTGAACAGTATATGAATACGGTAGAAAGAGCCTGGAATAATTCGGATAGGTCAGGTACAAATCCTTATACTGCAGATAAAGGAAGAGCTGATTTTTCGGATACCAATTGGCTTGATGAATTATTTGAGACAGGAAAATCACAAAACCTGCAATTTACAGCAAGTGGAGGAAGTGATAAAGTTCAATTTTTAATGTCATTAGGCTATTATGGTCAGGATGGTATTGTAATATATGATAATGATAAATATCAAAAACTGAATTACAGGACCAATATTAATGCAAATCTAACTGATCGCTTGAAAATTGGAACAAATCTTCAGTTATCCTATGCCACACAAGATAAATTAGCTTCGAAAGGAGAAAGTGTAATTAGATTTGCCTTGATAAGACCTCCGGTTGGAGCAGTCTACAAAGATTTGGATGACCCAACGTATTCAGAAAGTAGTCCTTATACCGATTTGCCATTTTATAAGCATAATGATTTAGATAACGGTGGTTGGGAAAGTGATAAATATGAATGGGGTACTAATCCAATTGCATGGGCCCATTTTACAGATGATGAAAGAAAAGATTTCAGAACATTTGGAAATCTTTATGCAGAATATTCATTTTTAAGCGGTAAAGAACTAACATTTAGAACCAACGTTGGCATTGATTTGTCATTTATTCACAACAAAGCCTTTGGAGTGAATTATGGTGATGACGACGGTGGCGGAAACGATACAGACAAAGGATTGGGAAGACAAAACCGGCCAAATAGTTTGAGTGAAGAAAGAGGTGAATCGCGTACCACCACCTTTAATAATACGCTAAATTACGTTAAGAATATTAATGACAAACATGATATTAGTGCCTTGGTAGGAACAGAGTATATTGATAATTACAGCTCTTCAATAGGTGCATCCAGGGCTCGTTTTGATATCACCGATAATACATTTAGATACATGGATTATGGTGGCACGGAAGCTGATTTATGGAATGGCGGAAGTGCTTCCGAATGGGCATTGTTCTCAATGTTTGCATCCGCCTCTTATGTGTACGACAATAAATACATGGTTACTACCAATATGAGAGCCGATGCTTCTTCACGATTCTCCGAGAAAAACCGATGGGGATATTTCCCATCAATTTCCGCAGGTTGGAAAATTTCGGATGAAAACTTCATGAAAGATGTTGATTGGATAACGAACTTAAAGCTAAGAGCAGGTTGGGGGAAATTAGGAAATCAGGAAATTGATAATTATGCCTTTTTAACTTTAATAAGCCAAACAGATGGCAAAGTTGTGGTTAACCGTTACGGAAATGAGGATTTAAAATGGGAAAGTTCTGAATCATCAAACATTGGTCTTGATATTGGTTTGTTCAGTAATAAAATGGCTATTTCTGCTGAATATTTTGTGAAAAATACATCCGATATCCTATTGCCAATTGGTTTGCCAAACATTGTTGGAGATGTATCTCCCACCATTGTGAATGCGGGAGAGGTTAGCAACAAAGGATTTGAATTTTCACTTAACTACAAGGGTTCTGCCAACGATTTTAAATACAGCCTAAATGCAAACTTAGGGACTATTATAAACAAGGTAGAAAAACTTCACCCTAACGTACCTAGCCTTGTTGGACAAGTAACAAGGACTGAAGTTGGAGAATCACTAAACGCGTATTATGGGTATAAAATGATTGGTATTTATCAAAATCAATCGGAGATAGATAGCCATTTAGATGGAACATTAAATCCTAGCGTGAAACCGGGTGATATCAAATTTGAGGATTTAGATGACAATGGGATAATTAATTCCGATGATAGAAAATTTCTGGGAAGTTCAATACCTGATCTTACTTACGGAATTTCGTTCTCATCATCCTATAAAGGGTTTGATTTTTCGTTCCTTTTCCAGGGCGTGGAGGGTGTTGACAGGTACAATGACTCTAAACAAATATTGGATTATGATACGCGCCCATTTAACTATACAACCAATGTTTTAGGTGCATGGGATGGAGAAGGAAGTAGTAACACCATACCAAGAGTTGCATTTGAAGATAACGGAAGTAGCAAAGTGTCAAGCATTTTTGTTGAAGATGCATCCTACCTGCGACTTAAGAATATAGAGCTCGGGTATACTATTAATGGTATAAAAGGAGTTCAGGGTATCCGTCTTTATGTATCAGGTCAGAATTTGTTTACATCGACCAAGTATACGGGCATGGATGCAGAGACTACCGACTTAATGGACAAAGGAACCTATCCATCTTCAACTTCTGTTTTGTTTGGTGTAAATATTAAATTTTAAAAAGTTTTAATTATGAAATGACCATGCACAAATGCTACAAAAATAAGCAGCATTTTAATTATGGGAATTCCATCGAATACATTTAAAAACTAACAATTTTAATGAGATGAAAATAATATATAAAAGTTTAATCGCAATATGTATCCTTACAACTTTAGTGAGTTGTACTGATGAATTGACAAAAGACCCAATTGGGCTTCTTACATTGGATCAAATTGATGCTAGCCCTACAATAAATACGCTCGAATCTTCGGTAAGTTCATCATACCAACTTCTTGCAAGTACTTTAAATCTTATCGGAGATTGGGACTGGGATGGAGGAGCCGTACTCCGAAATGATTTTATTTTACAAGACATCGCGGCTAATGATATGAACAAAAAATGGAACCCGGATGGCGATCAGGCATGGATGGATGAATTAAGTAACTTTAGTTTTACGCCCGAGAACGGTGCTTTTAACGGATTATGGCTTTATGATTATGAAGGTATTAACCGAATAAACCTTGCCATTAGTTATTTAACGAATCCTGAAGTAACCCAAGCTGTTGGTATCAGTGATGCACGCAAAAATCAATTGTTGGGAGAAGCATATTATTTAAGAGCTTTTTATTATTTCGATTTAGTAAATAATTTTGGAGATGTACCTCTTTTAACGGTTCCATTAATATCGTTTGAAGAAGCTTTTGATGTTGCTATAAGAGTACCGGCTACAGAAATCTGGGGGCAGATAAATTCAGATTTATCTGAAGCAAAATCACTGTTGCCAAATTCAAAATATCCATCTCCTACCGAACCATGGAGAGCTTCAAAAGGAGCAGTAATTGCATTACAGGCAAAAGTTGCTTTATTTAATGAAAATTGGTCATCTGTAATTAGCCTTGTGGCTGAATTAGAGGGGCTTGGTTTTTATAGTTTAAATGCTAATTATTTCGACAGTTTTGATGCAACAAAAGAGTTTGCCGAAAATGAGGTGATTTTTGCATATGACCATGTCTCTGATCAGAATCCAAGAAATGGAAACGGACTATGTGCTTTAGTGGGGTGGGGATTTATAGCTCCAAGTGCCGATTTTATTAGTGCTTTTGAGCCCAACGACCCAAGGTTATTATATACCGTTGATGTACCCAATCAAAATGTTTCAAAATTATTGGGTAATACAGTTGGCGACAATAAAGGAAATGATGACGCACCAGCCAATAAGATTTTTATTCGTTATGCCGATGTTTTGCTTTGGAAAGCCGAAGCATTAAATGAAACCGGAGACTATAGTGGCGCTATTGCCATCATAAATGAAATACGAAGCCGAGCTAGAACTACTGCGACTGCTGATGGCTCTCTAATTCCTTCAGGAACATTGGCTGATAGGCCAATTTCTACCGATGCATCACAAATAAAAGGCTGGTTGATGTCGGAAAGAAGAGTGGAATTAGGTCTTGAATCACAAAGATTTAATGACCTTAAAAGATGGGGAACCGCAAAAAGTATATTAACAGGGCTTGGAAGAAATTTCCAGGACCATAATTACTTATATCCAATTCCTCAGGGTGAAGTTGATAAATCTGGAGGAACCATTACACAGAACCCAGGCTATTAAATTTTGAATGTTATTCTAGAATAGAATAAAGCTAGTTTAGTTAGTTATAAAGGGAAGTAGTTTACATTGCTACTTCTCTTTATTTCAGAAAATTGTTTCTAAACTATCATCTATTGGTTAAGCGATTGGTGTAGGATTGAATAGTTATTTTCTGGCCGAAAAGTTATTGTTCCGTTTAGTATTTGCCAATACGACAATGGAAGGTTTATTTTTAAATTTAATTACAGATGACTGATATTGCAAATCGATACAAAAAAAACCCAATAGTATCACCCAAGGACCTAGAACCCAGTAATGATAAAATGATTATTGAGTGTTTGCTAAATCCGGGTGTATTTCAATTTAAGGGTATGATAGGGTTACTCGTACGTGTAGCCGAACGAACAGTTCAGCGCGAAGGAGTAGTGTCAGTTCCTATTTATAATCGTCTGGGGAAAATTGAAATAATGGATTTTAATATTAACGATCCCAAATTAGATGCTTCAGATGCCAGGGTTATTAATTATGATGGAATAGATTACTTAACAACCATATCTCACCTTAGGCTCCTGTTTAGTGATGACGGATTAGTCTTTTCTGAATCAAAAGAATATTCCTCGATTTTTGGAGAAGGGGATTACGAATCGTATGGAATTGAAGACTGCCGGGTTTCTCAAATAGAGGACACGTACCATCTTACATATACAATGGTATCCGGTAATGGAGTAGGAGTTGGGTTAAAAACGACAAAGGATTGGAAAAATTTCGAGAAGAAAGGGATGATATTTAGTCCGCACAATAAAGACTGTGCCATTTTCGAAGAAAAAATAAACGGGATGTTTTATGCCCTTCACCGTCCAAGCAGTCCTGAGTTGGGAGGAAATTATATATGGCTGGCAGAATCGCCTGATGCAATTCATTGGGGAAATCATAAGTGTATTGCCAAAACCCGTATTGGGAGATTTGACAGTAAACGTTTAGGAGCTGGTGCAGCGCCTATTAAAACAGAAAAAGGTTGGTTAGAAATTTATCATGGGGCAACCAAAGAAAACAGATATTGTTTAGGGGCATTATTATTAGAATTGAATGACCCTTCGATAATTATTGCAAGGTCGGAAGAACCAATTATGGAGCCAATGGTAGATTATGAATTAAAAGGATTTTTTGGTGAAGTTATTTTTACTAATGGACATATCGTAAACGGTGATAAGATTCAAATGTATTACGGAGCGGCAGACGAGGTTATCGGATATGCTACTTTCTCAATTAAAGAGATTTTAAAAACATTAAAACAATGAGGATAAAAGTAGCAAAAGTAGGGCTTAAGGATTTTTCTAAAAGCGCAAAAATTTTAATACTTACCAATTTAATTTATGCATTTGTTTTACCGGTTATTGATATTTTCGTGGCATCCTATATTATGCGAAATTCAAACGATCCATCAAAAGTGATGTTATATCAGTTCGCTATTTATACTGGTATTCCCATTACCTTTTTTATTAATGGTTTTTTATTAAACCGGATTAATATTAAAAGATTATTCTCGCTTGGGATGTTATTGAGCGGAGTTTCAATGGTGTTTATGATGTCGTTAAAAGAAATAAATTATTTAGGATTAATTTCGGCAGGTTTAATTATGGGAATGTCATTTGGTTTATATTGGTCCAACCGGGATTATCTGGTTCTTGCTACAACCTCCGATAAAACCAGAAATTTTTATTATGGATTAGATACTTTTTTCTACACCTGCACTGCCGTAATTGTTCCGATAATTATCGGGTGGTATTTAATGAACGGCAATGGAGCCTCAAATGAAGGTGTAAATTCTGGATATAAAGTAGTAACGGCTTGCGTATTTGGTTTTACGATTCTTGCATCCATAATATTTCATTTTGGCAAGTATGCAAAACCTAAGAGTGTAAAATTCCTGTATTTTAAGTTTCACAAACTTTGGACTAAAATGTTGCAAATGGCCTTATTAAAAGGATTGGCGCAGGGGTTTATTGTAACTGCTCCGGCAATTTTAATGATGAAGTTTTTTCAATCGGAAGGTGCATTGGGAACAGCTCAATCAATAGGTGCAATAATTGCCGCGGTAGTAATGCTAATTCTTGGCAAACTGTCAAAACCAAAGGATAGGCTGATTATTTTTAGTATCGGATTGATATTGTTCTTTTTAGCTTCTTTTTTTAATAGCGTAATGTTTAACTCCACCGGAGTAATAATATTTATTTTTTTATTGTTAATTGCCAGGCCAATTCTTGATATTGCTTATTTCCCCATGCAATTAAAAGTTATAGATTTACTTTCAACTATTGAAAACAGGAATGAATTTTCGTATATATTAAATCATGAATTTGGATTGTACGCAGGCCGTTTTATTGGTGCTGGCACTTTCCTTGGTATTGCCTATTTCGGAAATATCGATATGGCTTTGAAATATGCCTTATTAATCATCGGTGCACTTCAATTACTCGCAATTCTTATTGCAAAACAACTTCTAAATCAGCAAAATAAATTAGAAAATGAAACAACCATGTAAGAATTATTGTAAAAAGAAGAATCTTTTGAAGTTAGTTTTATTAATTACCATTGATATTTTATAATTATAATGAGATGAAATCAATAAATAGAATTCTTAGTATTGTTATTGTTGCCTGTTTTATTACAAGTTCGTGTAGTCAAACAAATACGGAGTATGAGCTTCAAAGGCCAGTTGCACAGAAGTCTATAGATCGCATAGATCAAATGCCAACCCTTCCGGAACCTTTTAAAATAATGGACTTTAATCAAATAGCTAAAGATTATGACGCATTGGTATATGATCCCAATCAGGAGGGGGAATACTGGCCCTTGGTTTGGAAAGATAACTCAAGGAAAAATTTTGACCAGGAAACCTTTGGTATATACACAGCAATGGGCGATGCCAGGCAAGGGACAGAAAATTACAAGGGTATATTTCATGAATCACTTGCAAGTATTGGATCAGTACTTGGAGCCAGCTTGGTGGGTATCGATAAGTCGGATCAGCAAGGTATAAATTATGTTTCCATGTTGAAAAACTATTTCAATAGTGAAACTGAGTGGAATATTATTATGAATAATACTTGTCCTGAAGTGGCATTGTTAGGAGGGGGTTATGCGCGCGATTGGTGGTACGATGTTTATCCGAATGTGCTGTTTTATGCAGTCGCCGATTTTTATCAGGATGAACAAGATTTCGATACTATTTTACGATCTATTGCAGATAAATTTTACCAGGCAGATTCTGTATTGAACGGAAATTATGCCTATTCATTTTTCGATTATTCCACTCTTGAACCCAAAAATAGCTGGATTTGTACACAGCAAGATGCTGCTGCTGGCCATGCTTTTGTGCTGTATTCAGCCTATCAAAAGTTTAATGACCCAAAATATCTGGAGGGTGCAAAATCTTCGTTAGAATCACTTTTAAATGAAAAAGAAAATTATTTCTATGAAATTTTGATGCCTTTTGGAGCTTATTTAGCAGCCCGGATGAACGCAGAACAGAATACTGGTTATGATTATTCTGAATTGTTAAACTGGACCTTTGATGGAACCTCTGTTTGCCGTAAAGGTTGGGGTGTAATGCTCGATAACTGGAATGGATATGATATTTCAGGCATCGTTGGAAGTACAACCGATTTCGGAGGATTTGGTTTTTTAATGAATACTTTTGATGTTATGTGGCCACTTGTTCCAATGGTCCGATACGACCAGCGTTATGCCAATGTTATTGGGAAATGGATGCTAAATGCTGCCAATGCCTCTCGTTTATTCTATCCCTACGAAATTCCGGAGGAACATCAAACAATTCCGGAGGAAAAAGAGCATACAAAAGGAGTAATTGCATACGAAGGATTAATAAAAAAATCGCACTACGAAGAAGAGGGATTGTATTTGGAACTTAAGGCTCCGGTTGCAATTGGTGACGGTATGAAATGGAATAAGGATAATCCTAAAGTATCACAATTTAGTGTTTATGGAAGCGGGCATGTAGGTATTGCAGGTTCAATCATATCCAGGACGGATGTTGAAAATATACTTCAATTGGATTTATTGGCTACCGATTTTTATCGTGAAGCTGCTTTTCCTTCTTTTTTATATTATAATCCCAATCCTGAAATAAAAGAAGTTACGGTTTCGGTGGGTGAAAATCAATTAAAAATATACGATGCCATGCAACGAGCATTTATTGCTGAGAATGTAAAGAATAATTTCACTTTTAATATTGCCAAGGAACATGCTTCCTTATTAATATGGGTTCCTCAAGGTGCTTTTATATCTGAAAATGAAGGCAAATTGTATGCTGATGATGTTGTTATAGATTACAGGTATTCAACTGAAAATTAATCTGTTTAAAAATGATTGGATCATATAATAAAATTAGAATCATACTTCTGGCTCAGATGTTTTGTTGCATAGGAACAATTGCATGGAGTCAAAATATCAATCTAAAAGTAGTTGGAAACATTGAACAAGGTTATAGTGTCGATATTTATAGTGGAACCCAATTGTTAGTTCATAATTCCGAAGAATTTAAACTTAATGTTGCCAATTTCGATTTAAGCGAAACATCTGAAATTACCGATTGGAAAGGTACAGTGTGGTCAGGTAATGAGAATTATATAAAATTATCGAAAGAGACTTATTTAGCCGATTTTGATTTGAATTTATATATTACGGTTACCTATGAAGTCGTTAATTCGAATGTGGTTAAAAAGAGCATTGACCTTTTTCAGTCGGGGATGCCATCTTTATATTATACAATCGAAGAGAATTTTAAACCCGCAGAAACACCTTCCCGATACATCACTTTTGAGCATGATAATTTTCCCGGAGGATTTGCACATGAAATGTTTCCATCGGCTGGTTTTGTAACTCCCGATAATCATCTGGTAGGCGTTTTAATGGATGCGGGTTACAAAAATCATTATACCCGAACTACGCGTCGCCGATTTAACGGGCACGGTGGTGGTTTTGTAGGAATGCGAAAATTACCCGACCCGGAATTGGTTTCCATCGCAACAATGGAAGAAAGAGCAAAAGGGCAACATTATATCCAACAAAAATTCGGAGAAATGTATGACCTGGATGCAGGAAAAGTAGTAGCATTAAATATTAACGACGATTTTCAAAAAGTTGGAGAGCTTGAAATTGAAAAACTACCAGGGCTCATTTCACTTCAATGCAAACCTTCAGTCCGTTCTGGTTTTGAAATGATAGCACCTTTTAAAGATCAAAATGTATACACTGTTTCTTTTCTTTCAAAAGGTAATTCGCCAATTGCTCTAAAGCTTTTCAGAATAAAAAACGGTGAAAAAACCATTGAATTAGAACACGGAATAAAATACATTGACCAATTTCCCATAAAAGAACACGATTGGACATTATTTAAAGGAAGTATTTTGGTTCCTTACATAGAAAACGATAGTGTGTCCATGTTTATAGGAACCCAATCAGGGAAAGAAGCTACAATCCAAATTAAAGACCTGCAAATTGTAGAACATCAAGCTCAAAAACAGCCCTATAACAAAATGGATATGGGCGAAAGAGTCACCAAAACAAGCTATGTATTTGTTGAGCCCTGGATAGACCATCGTAATTTTGTGATTTCTTCACAATCGCGTCTTGCTGAAGGAAAAGGATTTAAAGGTTCGTTGATAGAAAAAATGTTGTATGCTAACTTTAATATGTTGACATGGATAACTTCGGTGAATGATTTTACCCCTTTTAATGTTCCCAATATGAACTATGCGCCTGATATGTATAACCGGGATTCATTTTTTAGTATCGTTTCCAGTTATAATAAAGAGCTGAACCTTAAAATTTGGGAGCAATGGGCAAAAACCCAAAATTCGAATGGTGCAGTAGCTACCATTATAACACCTTATATGGGTACTATTGAATGTAAGGATAATGAGGCAACCATTCAATTCTTAATTTGGGCAATGCTGAATAAAAGACGTTATAAAATAACATTGCCCAAAGAGAAGATAGATAAAGCGGTTGCTTATGTTTTGAATGAATTTGACGACGATAAAGACGGCATATGTGAGTCGCATCATACATTAAGTCAGGTTGATATAAATAGATACGAACCTAAAACAGACCGTTTGGCTGTAAATCAAGGCATGTTTGCCATTGCGCTAAAAACGATTCAAGAATTGGGGTATGAACTATCCGATTCCTATATTGAAAAAGCAGAGGTAGCTTATTTGGATTTTTATGACATTCAACGAAAACATTTGTTGTTTGATACGGATTTCCCGGATGTGATAACTATGACCGATTTGGAACCTGAATTTTTCGCCTTATGGTTATTTAATAAACCGATGCTAAGCGATGAGATGGTTATAAATCATTTAGAGCAAATTCCAATACTTAATAAGGTTTCGAATTCACCTCATCCGGAATACGGAACAACAGCTCCCGTTTGTGTTCGCTTAACGAACAACGAAAAGGGATATTCATACTTAACATCAGATTATCAGCCTTTCAGAGAATTTGGAGAAGCTAATTACAAAGATGGTGCAAGAGATGGCTTCTATTATAATGGCGGTAGCTGGATGCGACCAGAATATTGTGGGTATGTAGTTGGGCAAAGGCATGGGTGGAGCAAAGCAAAAGCATTGATGGAAAATAGAGCCTGGGCAGAAATTAATCTCAATCCCCAATGGCCATACAGCAAAGAGTTTATCCCAACAAATTGGACCACTACAGATTCATGGTGGCAATCAACCCGGGGATTATGTTGGAATGTATTTATATTAATGGCAAACGAAGTTGCAGGTGTTCGCACGCCAGAAATGGATCCAGACTTTAAAAAATAGAAATATAGATTTAACCGAAATATCTGAGATTACAGGCTTTATCCACAATGTTGTATGTAACTACGCCGTTATTTCCGAGAAGGATGGAGGGATATTCCTTCTAAGTCATGGCTTTAACTTGCAACAAAAAAGTGGACAAACGATTAAGTCGTGGATGATATTTTTTTGCAATAGGTGCGGTAGGCATTGGTAGCATTTATATCATCGCCCGAAAGGTGGTTTAGTTTACCAACCAGTTCGTGGCCGTAGCGGACAGATTGCTTAAGCCTTATCCTCTCATGAAAAGCGCTGAAACTTATGTGCTGGATAAAATTAATCCCTCTAAATTGTATCATATTTACCTTGGCTCCAAATTCAACAGGTTAAATTTCTTTCCTTCTTACAATTGGCCGGATATAGGATTTTGAAAGGCTGGCGATACGACTGGGGACACTTTCCCCTGTTTCAAATTTTTTTGTTATTGAAACAAAATCGTAATTTACGGTTCCAGTACATTGGCCTTATCGCGCCCGGACTGTGGTAAATTGACAAAACTAAATACGGTGGTTTTATGCTTATATTCTCACAATAAAATTCTCTGGCGGGATTTAGTATGATCCGACAAAAACAACAAAATCTATTTATCACTTTCCATTAACAATCATTATCATTTTGTTAACACCTTTTATAAGAATCATTTAATAGTTTTATAAAATTATAAACTAAAACATAATTATAATGAAATCACGTAATATTCTTATCCTTCTTTTTTTTATTTGTACAACACTTGTTTTTAATACCTCTGTTGCTAGCGAACGTACAATAAACAGTGAAAAAAAGCTCAACAAAGTTGAAAAACTGACAAATGCTGATAATTTTTTTAGAAGTGGAAATATGTTTTTTAGTGGGCAACCAAATTTAGAAACACTTGAATGGCTCGATGAACAAGGAGTAAATTTAATAATTAACCTGCGAAGTGAAGGAGAGATGGAAGATTTTGCTGAATCGGCATTTGATGAAGAAAAAGCGGTTGATAAATTAAAAATGAATTATATATCTGTTCCGATTGCCGGATTAGCAGGTTTTACAGAAGAAAACCTCCAACTTTTTGCAGATGCATTAGCTAAACCCTATAATAAAGTACTGGTTCATTGTGCCAGCTGTGGCCGGGTAACAAATTTTATGGTTGCCTATTTGGTAAAATATCAAAATTACACATTAAACGATGCAATAGAGTTTGGCAAACAGCTAAAATTTAGTTTCCCAATTGAAAAACTATTAGGCGGGAAAGTTACTTTCACGTTTCAGGAAAAATAAATGATTTCAGGGCAGGATTTGTCCCGTTTTTGGAAATTTGTCCCATCCAGAATCAGGATTTAACATATGTCGTATGTGTAAATAGTTAAATGTCAGCATAATATGATTTTATGGCACATTGGTTGCAATGTACCAACCGGAATCAACATTTTAAGTTTGGACGCTTGTAGTTGATTTTGAAGATGAAAAGATTATTTATAAACATTTAAAAACACATTATCATGAAAAATTTAGCAATTACATTTATCGCAGTATTAACTTTCGTAGGCACTAACTTAGTTTCAGCTCAACAAACTGAAAAAAGCAACCACAATGTTACTATTAACGTTCCCAGAGTAGCCTTACTCGACGTAGTAGGTGGAGACATTACATTGGCACCAGCTGCCCCAACAGAAGCAGGCGCAGCATTAGATTTTGATGTTGATGGTACTAAAAGTTCTGTAACCTATTTAAATTATTCATCTATCCTTTACAAAACAACTGCCCGTACAATTAGTGTTGAGTTAGACAAGCTTGTACCTGCCGGTTTAAAACTATTGGTTCAAGCAGGTGCTGCAAGTGCTGATGGACGTGGAGCCAAAGGTGCCGTATCCGGAGCCCAGGTATTACTTGACAATACAGCAAAAACCATTGTAACAGGAGTAGGAAGTTGTTATACAGGAATAGGCAACAAAGGGCATCAAATGTCATACGAGCTTGCTTTAGCTGATGAAACAGACGCAAATTACACTTCTCTTAACGAGTTAAACAATACAACTGTAAAAGTAACTTATACAATTGTTGACTAAGCATAAGGAAAGGTTTTTAAAACATATACAAAATGGCAGGTTCATAATTGAACCTGCCATTTTTGTTTTTTCTTGAATTATGAATTACAACCATTTTACATAGCTTTTTGATGAGTAATTTATTTATCTCCTTGGATATTAAAAAAAAATAATCAGATTTATATTTACCCTTTACTTCCAGGCTTAATTCAGTTCTCAAGCTATGATGAATTTCATAAAGTTTCATCATTTTTTACATTCATGAATTAAATTTTGGTAAGTTGAATCAATACATTTGATTCAGTTTAAACCACTATAGTCAGGCTAGTATAATGATATTGATAACCACATTTAAATTCTGCTATATATTCCTGAATGTATAAGCTAACTTTATCCTCTTTTATTCAAAAATAAAGGTTCTCCTGTATAAAATGTAACAATTATAATTACCAGTTGTTATTTATAAAACTCATTTTTCAAAAACGAAATACATTAATCCTGAGACATCAGGAGCAAGTTAAATCCTGCCAAACACAGACTGGAAATTCCGAAAGTGCAGCGTATTGAGATAGATGAAGTTAATACTCCGAAGTTATGGATTTCTTATAAATAGAATTCCTTATTGATACCTTGTTAGTTTGGCTGTGAAGAGTCATTTTTTCATGCTAATTGATTACCAACATATTTTCCAATGGGATCCTACATAAACCATTATTTACCTTGAATTTATAATTACTAAAAAGTGGAAGAGGTAACTTTAAAGATATAAAAACAGTTGCAATTTGTCCCATTTTCGGAAATTTGTCCCATGCAGAAGCGATGCTTAACATATGTCAAATGCGTAGTGGGCTAATAGTCAGCAATTTGAAATCTTATGGCACATTGGTTGCAATGTACCAACCGGAATCAACATTTTAAGTTTGGACGCTTGTAGTTGATTTTGAAGATGAAAAGATTATTTATAAACATTTAAAAACACATTATCATGAAAAATTTAGCAATTACATTTATCGCAGTATTAACTTTCGTTGGTACTAACTTAGTTTCAGCTCAACAAACTGAAAAAAGCAACCACAATGTTACTATTAACGTTCCCAGAGTAGCCTTACTCGACGTAGTAGGTGGAGACATTACATTGGCACCAGCTGCCCCAACAGAAGCAGGCGCAGCATTAGATTTTGATGTTGATGGTACTAAAAGTTCTGTAACCTATTTAAATTATTCATCTATCCTTTACAAAACAACTGCCCGTACAATTAGTGTTGAGTTAGACAAGCTTGTACCTGCCGGTTTAAAACTATTGGTTCAAGCAGGTGCTGCAAGTGCTGATGGACGTGGAGCCAAAGGTGCCGTATCCGGAGCCCAGGTATTACTTGACAATACAGCAAAAACCATTGTAACAGGAGTAGGAAGTTGTTATACAGGAATAGGCAACAAAGGGCATCAAATGTCATACGAGCTTGCTTTAGCTGATGAAACAGACGCAAATTACACTTCTCTTAACGAGTTAAACAATACAACTGTAAAAGTAACTTATACAATTGTTGACTAAGCATAAGGAAAGGTTTTATAACATATACAAAATGGCAGGTTCATAATTGAACCTGCCATTTTTGTTTTTATTTGAATTGTAAATTTAAATTTTATGCAGTTTTCGTAGGGAGCATTCAAACAAATATTTTTGATTTCAGCAAAAGTTAATATTCCTTAAAGTCACTTTTATTTCCCCCAAAAATAAAACAATTGTATAATCAATTCGTTTTAAACAAAATGGGGAGGAAAGTAGGCGATGATTTTTAAAATAGCACATATAATCTTGCTGGCATCAGTTAAGTATGTTTTTATGATGCCATATGCCAGGTTAATAGGGTTAAACTATACACAGGCATTAATTTCAG
Organism: Prolixibacteraceae bacterium; assembly: GCA_963666575.2. Taxonomy (GTDB): domain Bacteria; phylum Bacteroidota; class Bacteroidia; order Bacteroidales; family Prolixibacteraceae; genus JABMQB01. The sequence goes on along the minus strand of CAXXYG010000027.1, from coordinate 513,537 downwards.
TATTAATTGGAGGTATAGGAGGATTTTTGTTTTTTTATTATCTGAGCGGATGGTTTATTAAGAAAGTCAAAATTGCAGAACCATTTTTGTGTTGGTTTGTTCCTCAATTTTTAAAAAGGAGGTATGCTGCTTTTTGTGAAAAACAAACAAAAAGGAGGTCGATAAAAAAGGTGTTCTCAAAAAAGAACAGATTTATTGCCCGGTTAAAAAGGAGTTATGGTTTTTGGGGGATTATTTTTACTACACCTGTTTTATTGACTATCCCCTTAGGAGCTTTTTTAGTTAAAAAATACTATTCAAAAAGAAGGCATGTTATTTCATATATGATCATTTCAATAACTGCCTGGGCAGTGATATTAACTACAGCCATCCAGATTTTTCCTAATCTATTTTAATAATCGTTTTCGGTTTTCTTCGATCAGTAATAATTTTTTGTCTGCAGCTGTTAAATCTAAGGTTTCTAATTCCCAAAATGAGAACCATCCAAATTGATTGTGTTCTTTTAATTCAATTTGTCCTTTCTCAATATTACACAAAACGGGAAATAATTGTATGAGTTGTTTTCCATAATTATGTTCTACCCACATTAGTTTTTCAATAACTTTAATATGAATTGATAGCTCTTCGAATATTTCGCGTTTGACAGCCTGCTCAAATGTTTCGAATGGCTCAATTTTACCTCCCGGGAACTCCCATTTTAATGGATGGGTTGAATTTATTTTATGTTGAGTAGCCAAAAATTTATTATTTTCAGCAATAATTGCACAAACAACTTTAATCATATTTCAAAATTATAATTCGTATATAAATAGGAAACTAATTTTAGAAGGAAAAAACTTAAAACAGGTTTAGTGACTAAAGAAGAATTAATAGAATTAATAAATTCATGGGAAAATATAGATTTTTTTATCAAGGAAATACCTGTATTCCCAGAACGCATCAATTTATTAATGGAAATTATCCTTAGCGAAGAATATAAGCATAGCTGGAGGGCTGCCTATATTATGGATAAAATTTATGATGAGTCTCCCGAATTAATCCATCCTTTTATAGATGCTTTTATAACAAACTTGCCATCGCTGAAAAATTTGAGTAAAAAAAGGCATTTCCTCAAATTGATTAGTCAAAACCAAATTCCTGAAGAACACATGGGATTTCTTCTTGATTTTTGCATCAACACCTTGTCTTCAACAGAACCACCTGCAGTAAGGGTACATGCTATGCAAATACTTTATAACATTTCAGAAATCTTACCTGATTTTAAGGTAGAGCTATATTCTGTTATCGAACACGAAATAGAATACCATAATACCCCCGGAATTTCTTCCAGAGGTAAAAAGCTTCTTTTAAAATTAAAAAAACAAATTCCATAATTTTTATTGATTCCCCGCGGATAACCGGGCAACTAATTCCTGGAGTTTGTCGTCAATCTCTTTATGTAAATCGTCCTGTTTAAAATTACGTGTGATAATAGTAAGGTTTCTTAGTTGCCTGATTTCCCTGTCTTGTTCCCCTTTTATATAACCAACCATGTTGTTGGGTAACGACAAATAATATTCAAGGTTATCGAAGCTATTTTTTGCCATTTTACGTACCATTTCATTTCCCTGCTCATTACCTCCTGCACGGTAATATATTTCAGCTGCCGGGAAAGAGTCGTATGAATACGGTATTTTTTCGTTGGGAAATATTTCCTGCAATTTATCCAGTACAACAATCGCAGAATCATTTTTGCCTTTTTCGGTCAATTCCTGCGCCAATCTTGCAAACAAGTACCGCGCCTGAATAATTCTGATTTCTTTGTTGTTATAATCATCAATAAATACATCAGGATCGTTTACATTTCCCCACACAAATTTATTCATCACTTTATCATACAATTTCTCTACATCAACCATTCCCGTATAGATGCCTCTCCGGGCCGTTTTTATAGGAACCAATTTATATGCCATCCCTTCAAACTGAAGCCAGTCAGTTACAAAAATATTTCCGGTATAAATTAAACTATGATCAAAATAAATTGGACGTTCCCAATTATTAGCTGCTATTAAATTTAATATCACCCATTCACTTTGAGTAATAAAATTTTTGTTGATTGAAAAATCAATGCGGTCGGCAATTAAAGCTGCATTTTCCTCTTTAACAGTCCCTGTTGACAATACTTTTTCTTTATCAACATTTAGATAGAAACTTTTGGAAGGTAAATAATCCATCATATTTCCGCTTGATACTTTTACTTTACTACGGACATCGTCGCTGCCAAGTAGTTTCATTGCTTCAACAAGGTCAATTGGTTCTTTCATACGGTCCTGAAGGATTACCAAATCGCGCCTGCCCTGGTAATATTTATCAGGCGTAAATGTAAACGGCATTGGCCCTGCATCATTGATCTTGTTTTTTTGTTGGCTGACATACCAATCCATGCCCAAATAACTGAGGTTAACAATCCTCACATCGGGCCTAACACCTTCTACTTCCTGCACGTACCATAGAGGGAATGTATCGTTGTCGCCATATGTAAAGAGAAGGGCGTTTTGATCGCACGATTCCAGATAATTTATTGCATAATCGCGCGCCATAAACCGGCCTGACCTATCGTGGTCGTCCCAGTTTTCGGATGCCAGTATCCCTGGTACTATAATTAACGATGCTAAAACAATTCCACCTGCCACCACAGGACCTGAGGCATACTTTTTAAGCATTGAATAAAATGCCGGCACTGCGAGTCCAATCCACAAGGCAAAAGCGTAAAAAGAGCCCGCATAAGCGTAATCGCGCTCACGGGGTTGTATTGGGTTTTGATTCAGATAAACAACAATTGCCAAACCTGTAAAAACAAATAACAACATGGTTACTGAAAAATACTTTTTTCCTTGAGCCCCTTGTTTGTATTGATATAACATTCCAATTATTCCAAACAACAATGGCAGCATGTAATACTTATTTGTTGTGGGGTCATTTTTCATATGATCCGGCAATTTTTCGGTAGGGCCAATTTTTGCTTCGTCCAGAAACTTAAATCCGCTGATCCAGTTACCATTGGCGAACTCGCCATGCCCTTGCCTGTCGTTTTGCCTTCCTGCAAAATTCCACATAAAATAACGCATGTACATGTGCCCTACCTGATAATTCACAAAAAAGCGCATGTTCTCAAAAAATGTTGGCCGAATTACAGTTTTTGCTTCGCCTCGTTCATTTATTCGAACTTTGGTGCCTTTTACTTTTCCCCATTCCTTATATACATTCACATGCTCACTTTTTGTACTATACATTCTTGGCAAAAAGGTTTCAAGTTTTGGATTGTATTTTGTTTTCCCGGGAACTGTCCCGGTTTTAACATATTTACCATTAATTTTATTGTAGATATCTTTTTCTCCTTCGGTGCCAATTGCATTAGCCGTATAATATTGCCCATGAAACAATGGACGATCGCCGTATTGTTCGCGGTTTAAATAATATAATAATTTGTAGGCATTATCCGGATGATTTTGATTCATTGGCGGATTAGCTGAAGCACGAATCAATATCAGCGCAAACGATGAATAACCAATTAGGATAACCAGTATAATTAATATAGCCGTATTCCAAACTACCTTTCCTTTTTTTTCTGTGAATCGGATACCTATTACACTAAGGGCGATAATTAAGGCAACCATAAATAAAACACCTGAGTTAAAAGGCAGGCCAAAAGAATTAACAAATACATAATCAAATGCAAAAGCTAAACGTGCTACTCCCGGAATTATAAGGTATTGTAAACCTCCTAATATAGCAATAGAAGCTACTCCGGCAACAACTACTCCTTTCCATGTAACTTTGTACTTTTTAAAATAATAAACGTATGCAATAGCCGGTATAGCCAAAAGGTTTAATAAGTGAACACCAATTGAAAGTCCCATTAGGTAGGCAATAAGGACTAACCACCTGTTTGCTCCCGGTTCATCGGCAACATTTTCCCATTTTAAGATAGCCCAAAAAACAATTGCAGTAAAAAACGATGAGAAGGCATATACTTCGCCTTCGACAGCCGAAAACCAAAATGAATCGGTAAAAGTAAAAGCCAAAGCACCAACCAGTCCAGCTCCCAGAATGGCAATTTCTTCGCCCAAAGTAAGTTTTCCTGAAGGATATAATTTTTTTGCAAGGTGGACAATTGACCAGTACAAAAATAATATAGTCGCAGCACTTGCAATGCCTGAAAAACTATTAACCATCAATGCCACCTTGGAAGTATCGCTGGCAAATAATGTAAAAAAACGGGCAACAATCATAAAAAATGGAGCACCTGGTGGATGCCCAACTTCGAATTTATAAGCGCTGGTAATAAACTCACCACAATCCCACCACGAAACAGTGGGTTCGACCGTTAATAAATATACTGTAGCCGAAATGACAAATACAAGCCATCCCAGGATATTGTTTACCAATTTAAAGTTTTTCATTCCAGATAATTAAATGTTTTTTTTAATCAACCAATTATAATAAGAACTTGAATTTAATTATTTAAATTATTCTTAAAGCTTCAGTTGATTTAATGTTTTAATAAGCATATCGACAAATATACTCTTAAAATGCGAAAAATTATTTTTGAATAGTTTGTGATTCGATTTTTTTTATATTTTTGCACCGTCTTTAACGAAAAGACACTAATGATTGACCCGTGGTGTAATTGGCAACACAACTGATTTTGGTTCAGTAGAGTCCAAGTTCGAGCCTTGGCGGGTCAACTAAAAAGAAAATAATTAAGTATAAAAAAGCCTGTAAATTATCTGATTTGCAGGCTTTTTATTTGTGGTGAATTATTATATTCCTTAAAAATTATTATGGCTGAGGTATTATTAAAATAAATAACTACAGTTAAAATAAGGAAATAAATACTAATCCTGCTCAATAAAGTTTTTGTCAACAAATGACATCAATAAAGGGGAAGTAAATAAAATTACTAACCTTTAAGCCATCAGCAGGAAATAAGAGGTTTGATCAATTGTTTTTTACACATCGAATTGGCAAACCATAAGCCTTATTAAAATGACCTCTGAATACCACTCCCGGAATATAACCTATACATCGAAAGAAAGCAAAATCGTCAGAACTTTCCGATGAACTCCACCATATACCATGATGATTAACAAATTCCACAACGCCGTTACTGTAGCGTCCACCACTTGCAAGTCCCGTAAACCTACTTTTATTATTGCTTGCCTGATCATTTCCAACATTGCCGGGAGCAGAATCTTCTTCCCAACCTGATTGGGCCGCCAATGATTTGGATATTTTAAGACGATTTCCTTCGAAGCCATAATTATTATCTGAGAGATAATCTGTTAAAGATGTCCACTCATCATCACTTGGCACATGCCAGCCGGGTGGGCATATGTTCCGGCTGTCAATTATTGTATAATATGTGTAGTACCTGCCGGCAGCAGCCATACTACAAGGCCACTGATATTGTGGGTAATTAATACCCGAAATATCAAGCGAGGGAGTGGACGTTGTTCCGATCAGATCGCCATTAGAGTATTTTGTAGTACGAAGATTTTCCTGCATCCAGGTCTGATTACCAATTTGTATCGTATGGTAAACGTTTCCATCGGCATCTTTTATTAAAGTGTTAAATGTCATGTCAGTACCGTAAATAGTATCTGAATTACTGATGGCTTTTATTCTGTAATGGTATGTAGTACCGGGAATAAGTCCGTTGATTGTCACACTGACGTTTTCATTTGTTGTTTGGGTTATTGGTTTTTGCGAAAGCATTTTTTTACTTTCGTAATTGTAAGTTTGTCCAAACTCAAATATAATATCGGTTGATGGCATATTAGCAATTACTATTTTCCCGTTTAATGTTGCACTTGTATCGGTTAAATTAGTAACAGGTTCAGTTAAAACTTCATCGATCCCATTCAGCGTTTTGAATACTACAGTAGTTCCATAACCAATTCCATAGCTGTTTTCAGAATAAGCTCTTATAAAATAGGTCCTTCCCCCTTCCAAATCTGTTATTTTGCTTAAAAAAGTACCATCGCAGCTTATCACACCAGAAGATACTTTGTTTAAAACAGAAGGAATTGGGGAGTCAGACCAACATACACCAGCAGTTATTATAGGTGAACCTCCATCATCAGAAATTATACCACCACAGATTACTTCTGTAACACCAATATTTGTAACTTTTGCAGTTGTAACAGAGGGTATCCGCTCAGAGGTTATTTGATTTTTATTGCATCCAAAGATCGATATTATAACCAAAATTTCAATAATAGTATATCTGAAATCTAACATAAAAAAATCTATACTTTTAATATTTTGATAATTGCATATACCTATGCAACCTAAAATTTAAATAAATAATTCTTTTTCTTCCGCTACTATATTCTATACAACCATTGCCAATAGTATTATTATTTCGCGAAGATAAAGTTGTGCTTCATTTATATCCCAACATAAATGATACAAGGTATTATGCATCTGATATAGTTCATATTACAAAACTTATATCTGCAAATAAGTTTACTGCATTTTTTCTCTGACTATCTTCTGGTTCCCGTAACCTCCTAAACCTTTGGTGAAATAAAAGCTGGGAAATTTGTGAAAATCATCAGAATTTGTTTTCTCATAATATGAATGGGTTAATTAATGAGTGTATTTGACATAAAACACAACTTTAAGTTTAAAACCACAAATCAATTTTTATTTAGACTGCTTAAGCATTACTTGCAGGAATGTAAAGCGATAGGAAAAGGTTGAAAAGTATATTAGAAAATTTTTGATAAATATGAAAAGGCAAGCCATTTATTGTGAATTGAAAATCAGCTTGTTTTGCTTTTCTGATAAAAGATGTTGATTTAGATTGGCAAATACAAGGTGATTTCTATAAAAACCCGAAGAATTTAATTGAGTTTTTTAGTGCATTATACCGGAGGGCAGAAACTATGAAAAGGCAAGAGAATAAAAAAAGAGCACTGCGTTATTAGCGCAGTACTCTTTAACCTAACTATTATTCTATGATTGAAAGGTGTGCATATTGGTCTCCTATTCTGTATTCGAAAGAAACAGAAGTATTAGGAACAACATTAGTCATTTTTAACATCCCGTAAAATGTATCGGCAGTATCAGTACCAGTTACAGCTTTGTAAATGTAAAAACCTTCTCCGCCGATAGGATCAGCTGAAACAGAAGGTGTTCCATCATTAAAAGCAACGATAATATTTGTTAAATTATTTTTATCGTACAATAATGCAGTTGAAGAAACAAATTCGATTGTGTTTCCATCAGCCAACCATTGTGAGCCACCTTGTATTAAAAGTGAACCAGAAACGGCTATCATTGCTGAAGCATCATCTTCGGCAACACTTGCATTAACCAAAAGATTTCTACCTGCTGAAGCTCCACCTAAAACTAATTCGGCTTGTTTTTTCAAATAGAAATAAGGATCGCGAACAATGATGGTCGTTTTAATCTCATCGGTATAACTTCCTGATGTAGAAGAAAAACGGTATTCCATTGTGTCTTTCCCAACCATAAAATCGCTTCCCGAAATAGGAACCAAAAAGGGTTGTGAACCTGTAAAAGGAGAACCAGGAATATTTTCCCATGAAGCGTTGGTGCCATTTTTCCTTTGAGCAATCAAACTGCCTGAATAAGCAGCAGCTTTAGGCTCAACAGTGACATTAAAATAAGCTGTTTCGTCAGTACGGGCAACATCAATTTCGATACCACTTACTTTAGGTTTTGAGCTATTTGCAGCAGGAACCATTTCAACAGTTGCTTTGGCAAAATCGGTAGCACCGTTATAAATAACCCGTACGTTATCTCCAGGGCTATTTAAATTTGCTTCACCGCGTGTATATGAAACTGTAGCTTTTAAATCGCTACCCACAGTAACATCTTTCTGTGTTCCTGCCATAGGTAACATTTGTTTTGCAGAACCGCCCCCAGGAGGAGTCTGCAACTGAAGTAATTCTACCATCATTACATCGCCTGATTTAGCAGTAGCAAATGTAGCAGTAACTGTAAATGCGTCGTCGAGTGTACTTATACCGGTACCTTCGGTGCTTGAAACACCTGTTAACAGAACATCTCCGTTCTCATCGAGAGGTATCTCGTAGTATGCTTGTTCATTACAACTTACTATAATAAATAGCACACATATTATTGATATGAATTTTTTCATTTTATTCATGTTTTTCAGATTAATAAATTTAATTTATTGACCTACTTGTTGAGGTGTCCATCCATAGTTTTGAGTGCAAAGCCTGTTGTTATCAATCTCGGTTGAAGAAACAGGTGCTAATAGATGTTTTGCGCTAAACTCAAAATTAAATGATGTAGGTTGATGCCCTACAAAATTTTCGATTCCTGAAAATTCACCTGAACCATCGATAAGGGCTGTACGTGTCCGCCTCATATCAAAAAGCATTTTATTTTCCCAAACCAACTCGTATGCACGTTCACTCATAATATCTAAAAGTGAAAGTTCGCCTGATTGGTATGTAGGTAAACCAGCCCTTACTCTAATTTCATTAATTCCTTTAACTTCATCATTTCCTGAAACATTAAGTGCCCAGTTTACTTCGGTTAACATTAACAGAATATCGGCATACCTGTAAATATTAAAATTCAGCCCTGAAGCGCCAGTAACTTTAATAGCTTCAGTGTCGTAATATTTGTAAAGGAATTTTACGGCAAATTTAGCTGCTGGGCTTTCATTTGGGTCATATTTTAATGATTTTGTATCATCTTCAAAGAAATAGACTCTGTCCTGAATTCGTTTATCAGCAGGATTATATGAATTATAATAAGCCACACTTGGAATACCAGTTCCATTTTCGTCGCCAAACATTGAAATTTGACTTGCCAATGGCAAAGTTGTAGCAATAAAATCATTATTCCGAAGATCAGCAATATATTGGATTTGGAAAATTGCACCACCTTTATTATCCATTGCCGGATTTCTGATGTCTTCAAAAGCACCTAATTCATATTTACCATATAAAAAATCAAGCTGAGCTTTCGATTTTTGCAATAATGCAGTTGCACTGGCTGAATTAACAGGATATTCGGTCATTGACCAAGACCCTTCACCACACCAATTTTTAGTAACATCAGTTACAGCTTCCTGGTAAGGATAACCCGACATTGTAAGATACACATCGGCTAAAATAGCCCTTGCGCTGTGTTTTGTAATTCTACCATCGGTTGATTGTGCATCGATAAGTGCACTTTCGTTTACAGCATATTCCAGGTCAGGAACAATAATTTCGTCATATATTTTTACCAAACTAGACCTTTCCCTTGGAGCATCGGCTACATCAGTTACAATTTCGGTGTTGTAAACTACATCACCATATTGACGAACCAGGCAGAAATAGTAAAATGCTCTTAATGTACGCACTTCACCAATTAATTTTGATTTTTCATCTTCGCCTAATTCGGTTACGCCAGGCAACATTTTTAATGCCAGGTTACAATCTATAACACCTTTGTACCAGTCGTTCCAAGGATTTACAAAATATTCGCTATCACCACTTTCACTGTTTTGTTCAAATTTCCACAATTCAGCGCCCTGGTATTGCGAATAAGCTTTACCTGTTGCATATTCTAAAGCGTTAACTTTGTTGCCACCCCACCAAACAGCACCGCCTGTCCAATCGGGAAGTGCCCTGTATGCGCCGGTTGCTAGTGCAAGCCCACCTGAAGCACTTGTAATTTGTGATTCATCAGTAAGAGATCCTGTTGGTGTTTCTTCCAAAAATTTCTCGCACGAACCTAGCAAAAGGCCAAGCCCGAGCAATGTTATAAATATATATTTCATTTCTTTCATCTTTTTATTTTTAGAAAATTAGATTAACCCCAAATGTATAAGTAGTAGGACGTGGATACATAAAGAAATCCATTCCAGGAGTTATAGAGTCCATATTTCCCTCGTCGCTACCTTCAGGATCATATCCAGAATATTTAGTAAGTACAAAGAAATTTTTGGCTGTTGCATAAACCCTAAGTTTATCTAAACCAACTCTGTCAAGAATAGATTTTGAGAACGTATAACCAAGAGTTGTACCTTCGCCTCTGATAAATGAACAATCTTCAATCCAATGGGTATCAGGATATGTTTGGTAGTAAGCGCCACCATTGCCCGGACGAACCTGGCCAATAGGTGTATTCTGGTGATCAGGACGCCAAGCATTCAGGATTGAGTTTTTACCATTTGCCATTGCCTGACGGTCTTCAGAAGAGTGGTTTGTACGGTTCTCTTTTTTAGCTCCGTATGAAAAGCGAATATCAATGTTAAAATCGAAGTTTTTATATTCAAAACTGTTATTTAAATTCATATCCCATTCAGGGAATGCGCTACCAACAATACCACCATCAGCAACAAAACTGATAATGCCATCCTGGTTTACATCTTCGTATTTTACATCTCCAGGAACAAAACCATAACGAGCTGCTAACGAAGCTTCATCGGTTCCGTAAGTTCCCAAACGGTTAAGTCCAAAGAATGAAGCCACTGATTCACCTTCTCTTAAAATTGTATTTGCTCCACCTACCCAATAGTTACGTAGAATATCGGCTCCGGTAGGGCCAAGTTTAACAATTTTGTTTTTATTGGCAGCAAAAGTAATATCGGTAAACCAATTAAAGTCTTTACTTTTTATGTTATGTGTATTAATAGTAAATTCAATGCCTTTATTTTCTACCGAACCGTAATTCATTTGTACTTTTCCAACAGTTGTAGATGTTGGTAAAGGCACATCCAATAACATATCTTCAGTTAATTTATTGTAATAATCGAAAGCAGCGTTAATTCGGCCATCGAATAAACCAATATCAATTCCAATATCGTATTGAGTTGTTGATTCCCACTTCAAGTCAGGGTTTCCCATTCTATCATTAGGGTAAAGCCCTGGGTAAACAGCATCGCCAATAGCAATATTTGTTGAACCAATAAAGGTTTGTGTTCTATAACTACCAATCTCCTGGTTACCAGTTATACCAACACTTGCACGAATTTTTAGGTTCGACAATGTTTCCACATCTTCCATAAAACCTTCTTCAAGAACTCTCCAGGCAACTGAACCCGATGGGAAAAAACCATATTTTGAATTAGCTCCAAATTTGGAAGAACCATCATAACGGCCAGTAGCAGTAAATAAATACTTATGTTTGTAACTATAAGTTGCACGAGCAAAATATGAATTCAAGGCATTTTTGCCATCTGTACTTCTTGTACGTGGCCTTGTATCAGTTCCTACTTCAAGATTGTGCCATCCGTAAAAATCATCAAAGAAATAACGGTTCTGTGCATCAACATGTTCCCAAGTGTATTGCGACCATGAAAGACCTACCATTCCTGTTACAGAATGATCGCCAAAGGTTTTATTATAGTTAAAATAATTTTCATTTTGCCAGTAGAATGTATTACGTTCATCAATATAAGCAGTACCTCTGGTATCGATTAAACGACCAGTATATTGATTTGCCTTTGAATAATTAGCATCAAAAGCAAAATTTGTCTTAAAAGTTAAATCCTTGGTAATCTGAAAATTCAACGTAACATCACCGATTACTTGTGTGCGATCAGTGTATCTTTCAGTATCTTTTGTAATATGAACAGGATTGTGAGGAGTTTCACCAGCAGGGAAATCAGCATTTGATGACCATTTACCGGCAAAATTTCCATATACACTTTCGTCATTTGGATACTGGGCAGGAAGAATAGAATAAGCCTCAACAGCTGCACGCGCTATACCTCCACTAAAGTAAGAAATATCGTTTATGAATTCTTTATTTTTACTAAAGCCAAGATTAGTACTTACTGATAACCATTCTTTAATTTTCATGTCACCATTTAATTTAAATGTGTAACGGTCAATTTTAGAATCTAACAACAAACCATCTTCAAGTCCGTAACCTACAAATAAACCAAATTTTGCATCTTTCGATCCGCCACGAACACTAATTTGATGATTGGTTGAAGTTGATGGTTTAAAAATTTCAGATTCCCAGTTAGTATCAAATCGTGGTTTATAATAATTACCATCGCCGCCCATCAGTGGAATAGAATAACTTCCAGCTGGAGTTTGCTCAAAAAGGTGAGGCATATTATTGTAACTTGTTCCATTGTCATTAATAGAAGCATCAAACTGAGCTGGCCAGTTAGGTGATGAAGCATATTTTTCAACGTTCATCCAGGCTTGAGTTACAACATACATCATTTGTTCAGCATCAAGAACATAAAATTTCCTGTTCATATCAGCTCTTGTAACATATCCGTTATATTCAACCTTGGTTTCACCATCATAACCACGTTTTGTTGTTATTATAATTACCCCGTTTGAACCACGCGCTCCATAAATAGCCGTTGCCGAAGCATCTTTCAAAACGTCCATTGTTTCAATTTCGTTTGGATTAAGCATACGAAGTGCATTACTTACACCAACAACACCATCAACAACAAATAAAGGGTCATTTACTGAATTAATTGAGTTTGTTCCACGAATACGAATCATTGGTTCGCTACCAGGTGCTCCTGAGCGTTCAATAATTTTAACACCGGCAATTTTACCACCAATAGCCTGAGCCACGTTAAAAGCCGGCCTATCTAAAAGTCTTTCATCAGTAATACTTGATAAAGAACCTGTCAGGTCACTTTTTTTCATTGTTCCATAACCAATGGCAACAATTTCTTCAATACCAATAGCATCATTCTCTAATGAAACATTTATAACTGTTTGATTAGCTACAACAATTTCCTGAGTAATCATACCAACAAATGAAAAAGCCAAAGTGGCACTTTCTGATATTTGTGATATTGAAAAATTTCCATTCGCATCGGTAACAGTTCCAGTGGTTGTACCTTTAATAAGCACTGTTACTCCAGGTAGGGGGAATCCAGTATCGTCGGTAACTTTTCCGGAAATACCTTTTTGCTGAGCGGCCATACCATTAGCAAAACCAAATGCTTCATCGCCCTGAACCAAGGCTATTTGCCTTCCGCGGAGTTCGTACTTAACTCCTGTTCCCTGAAACAATTCGTCAAGGACATCAAAAATTACTTTACTCTTTTTCGATATAGATGTTTTGCGTTCTACATTAACTGCAACACTATAAAAGAATCTAAAATCACTTTGATTTTCAATTTCGTTAAGAATTTCCTTAACCGAAGAATTTCTAATATCAAGAGTGAGTTTGGTTGCTTGCGAGTAACTTTCGGCAGCATAACTACCTAAAAATGTTACCAACAACAAAAATAAGGTTGTCTTCATTTTTTTTAATAATTTACATACCTCCGGTTCACAACGGAGGCACATCCATTTTTTTTTCATAATTTTACATTTTGGTTTAATAAACGTGTTAAATCATTTTTAAAGGGGTAGAAGGACAAGTTCTACCTCTTTTTCATTTCTCAAAGATATCAGATCTAGTATCAGAAATCTTTGTAACTTATTACATTTTCAATAAATGTCATGATTGGTCGAAACTTTATGTCATAGGCATTAAACAGTTTAGTTAGTTATATTTTATTGTTTATATTTTATATTAATTGTTCTTGTTTTTTCATTGTATGTGTAATTAATAGATGCTGTAACACTTAACAATTCAAGCACTTCGCTGAACGATTCCATTTTTAATGTACCAGAATACCAAATGTTAGCTAACCGCTTATCGTTCTCAAGAATAATTTTAACATTGTACCATCTTTCAAGCCTTCGGGCCACTTCAGGTAGGAATTCTTTCCTGAAGATCAATTTCCCGTCTTTCCATGAGGTAAAAAGATCGGTTTCAACATTTGTAATTTTTAGTTTGTTATCCAATAAGTTAACTTGTTGCCCGGGACGAAGGGTAACCTCCTTTTTACTATCTTTTTCACGAAACAGCACCTTGCCTGTAACTAAAGTTGCCTGCAATGTTTCTTCAGCAAAAGCTTTAACATTAAAAGAAGTTCCCTTTACCTCCACATCGCCAAATTTGGTTGAAACAATAAATGGCTTGAGGCTTTTAACTACATCAAAAAAAGCTTCACCTTCTAATGTTACTGGCCTGTTTAGTCTAAAAGTTGATGAAAATGAAAGTTTCGAACCGGAATTTAACCAAACTATTGAACCATCGGGTAATGTAAAATTTGCCCTTGCCCCATGGGGTGTTGTTATGTTCTGGATTTGTGCATTAGTATTCGATATTGGAAAATATTGTGTTATGATAATGGATGTTAGAATAATACCAAAAATAAAGGCTGCAGCAATTGAAGCTATTCTTAAAAATAACGAATAAGGGCTTTTTCCCTTTTTTCCTGAATCAATCCGCATTTTTAACGTTTTCCATTTTAAATTCAGGTTTAAATCTTTTTTAGACAAAATACGGCTGCTCAACAACTGTTGCTCTTTCAAAAAAAGGTCCTTGTTATTTTTGTCAGATTTGATCCATAATAGCAATTCCAGTTCCTCCTGTTTAGGAAGTTTTCCTTCTAAGAAATGACTGATTTTTGTTTGCAATTTATTTTTATCCATTTGATGTTTCCCCACCTTTATATCTCCATGAAGTAATACAACTTGATGAATGATTTTACCAACCCAATAAATACAAAACTTCTGTTTTATTTTTGCAAAACGATGTTCAAGATCAGACTTTATAAATCAAGGTGCACAAAATCAATATTTTATGCTGCAAGTTTTAAAATTTATGATCGGGTAATAATCAGGAATAAAAAGAGGTCGGGTGTAAGTGTATTGCGGGCAATTTGAAAACCTTTAGCTAAATGTTTATCAACCATAGTTGTTGAAATTTTCATGATACTGGCAATTTCATGAATTTTTTTTCCTTCGAACCATTTTAACCTAAATGCAGCGCCACAACGTTCAGGCATTTTATGAATTAAATTCTCAAGTTCTTTGGTTAACCTTTCTTCCATTGTGGAAAAGCCACTTTCCATTTCAAAACTTATATGAAATATTTCTTCCGATTCATGTTTTGTATGGTAAACCATGTAGTTGTCTTCTACTACTTTACGTTTAATAGAATTTAAACAACGGTTTTTTAATAATGTAAAAATAAATGATGCAAAATGTTTTTCGCTAGTCAATTTTTGACGGTTTTCCCATATTTGAAAAAATACGTCCTGAACTAAATCCTCAGCTTCATCATTATTTTTAAGAAAATAATAAGCATAGTTTTTAAGTCGTGGATAGTAGAGTTTGAATAGCTTTTCAAATGCTGATTCATTCCCTTCGGAAAGCTTATCAATTATCTTATTTATGCTAATGTTTTCTCCCATATATTTTAAAAAGTGTGACAAATGTAAGAAAATTGGTTAAATAGGATTGAGGAGATTACTAATTCTATGCATTATAAATATACTCAAATTAACATTTTACATTTACTTAAATGTGTTATTGTTAGCATAGGTTCTTTTCACTTTATTATTGATAATTATTGTTTTATGAAAAAAACATCACAAAATACGACGGGCTAAAGACTAGTTAATTAAGATGTTATAGTTTTTTTGATTTTCGCAGGGGTTAAACTAATCAAACATATTATTTCTATATGTATGAGACTTGGTAATATTTTATTTTGGAGTTAATCGCAAAATAGTGCCTGGATTGTTCAACACCACATAAATTGCTCCATCGGGGCCTGTGGAAACATCGCGTACCCGGCCGACATTTTTCAGGATTACTTCCTGATGCATAACTCTATCACCTTCTATACTTAATAATCTGACTTCTTCGTATTTTAATGCTCCAACTAACAATTTATTTTTCCATTTTTTGAATAAGTTACCCTTATAAAAATCGAGTCCGCATACTGCTATCGATGGTTTCCAGTATAAATTAGGTTGTTCTAACCCGGTTTTATGTGTTAATTCAGTAATAATCGATCCATTGTAATTTCGGCCATAAGTAATTACCGGCCACCCATAATTTTTGCCTGAAGTGATCCGATTTAATTCATCACCTCCCATAGGACCATGCTCTGTTGTCCAAAGCTCGCCGGTTACCGGATGAATTGCCATACCCTGAATATTACGGTTTCCCAACGAAAAAATGGAAGGTATGGCTCCTTCCTCGTGAATAAACGGATTGTCATCAGGAATTGCTCCATCAGGATGTATTCGGTGTACTTTACCATTAGGTAATTTATTTGATTGAGCTTCCGTGTCGTAACCCCGTTCACCAATACAAAAATAGAGGTATCCCGATGGGTCAAAAACTATGCGGCAGCCATAATGGTGGCGGGTAGTTCGGTAGGTTTCGTGAGGAGCTTCAAAAATTACCTGCTCGAGAGTCCAAACATTATCTTTTATTTTTCCTCTAACTAATTTTGTCATGGCAGGTGTTCGTTGCGCTCCTTGGTTTTCAAGTTCATGACTAAAAGCCAGGTAAATCCATCCATTATTTTTGTAATCAGGATCAATAGCAACATCGAGTAAACCACCCTGACCCTGGTTTAAAACTTCAGGTGTATTTTGAACTGGATTTTCCAATAGCCTTCCATTTTTTACGATCCTTAATCTCCCCGGACGTTCAGTAATTAAAGCTGTATTGCTATCAATAAAATCAATTGCCCATGGTACTTCCAGATTTTCTGCAAATACTTCTGAATTAATAAAATAATCCATTGTTTCCAGATTTTTTGGTAGCGGAGGAATTTCAACTCCTGAACTTTTTTCGGCATCACGCATGTATGATACAATGGACCTTATTTCAGAATCGGATAACGTTTTTTCATAGGAGGGCATTCCCAAATGTTGAATGCCAAACTTTATATTCCGGGTGATGTAACTATTTTCATCGCCAAACTGCCAAACACCATCTATTAAACTTTGTGCATTGCCTCCTGTTAGATCTGCCCCATGGCACTGTGCACAATTTGTTTGGAATAATTTTTCGCCCGATTCCTGAGCAATAGTTATAAGGGGAATAGTTATAATAACAAAGCTTAATAGGGCGGAGATATAAAACCGGTATGTTCTTGGATAAAGGCTCATTCTGTTTGATTTAGGATTATAAAATCAAATGATTCTATGTATAAAAGAAATAACAAGCCATTTTGTTCAAACCTTTACTGTTAAAAATAGTATGTTTTTTTTCTCTCTATTTTTCCCGTATTACTTTGCCGAGCAAGAAATAAATTATGTTTATTAACTGGGCAGGTTTTTGAGGCATGCCCGGTCCAATTTAAAATGTTATTTTGTTACTAATTCATCCCAGCCCATTTTGACCGATTGGTTACTTTGCCCTATAAATATTATTGATTGTGCTGCACAATCAACTTCAATATCAAAAATATACCGGGCGCCTGTTTTTTCCCATTGTTTCACTAAATTGCCTTTTGTATCGTACGCAGCAATATTCATGGCGTTTCTATTGTCGATGTAACTTAGTGCCCAGTAGGTTAACCCATTGTATTGAACAACCGGATACATATCGCTTGGGTCAAGTTTGTCGTGGTTTTTAAGGCACGTGGTTTTTAATCCGTTGGGTAGTTTTGGGTGAACTTTAGTGGGAATCCTGCCCTCAAGAGGTGGGGTCATTAAATATAACTCACTCCATTTTTTGACGATGGTTTTGTTTGATTGGCCCCAGAAAGTAATTGTTTCAGCCTTTTCATCAACGGTAATTTTATAGACGTACCGGGCGCCTTTCCCCTCCCATATTTTGGCTACTTTTTTATCGTCGCTATAAGCAACTATGCCCATGCTGTAACGGTTATCGGTATAACTGTAAGGGCAATAAATGTAAGTGTTCCACAGAATCACCGGGCATTTGTCTGATGACTTTAAAGAATCAGGGCCTTGCATACATGCCATTTTCATGCCAGCAGGAATTGAATTATGGTCTTTTGCTATAAATTCTTGAATAACTGGAATGCTGATGTTTTTCATTTTGGTTGTCCTCCTTTAATTTGTGTAGTTTTTTTGATTGACATTATTTATTGTCGATTAAATAGCAATAAGTAAAATCGATTACTAAATATTTTATTATACAAGTTAAGGAATTGAAGGTCAAAATCCAACTTTTTTATTTGTATGCGAATCTTCTTTATATCGTTGATGAAATTTGGCCATAAAAAAAGCTGCCTGAAAAGGCAGCTTAATTATTTTATAAAAAATGTTACTTATTTTTTTGCCAATTTTAACGCTTCGGTAGTTGTGTAATACTTAACAATCATATTGGGTACTTCCCATTCGGGTAAATGGCCCAGTTTTAAATAGTTTAAATATTTTTCGGTTACCTGCCCAAAGTGGGCTTCATGCCCAATTTTGTATTTTGCAGGGATATCAACTTTCCAAAGGTTATTTTCCAGTTTTACCAAATTTATTCCGGGGTATTTTTTTGCCAGGTTTTGATTGATAGTTTTATCCAAATTGCCTGCAACTGTTTCTAATTCTTCGTTATTAACTGCTTCCACATAAAGGGTTGGTTTATATCCTTCGGCTTCGCCCTGTTTGATAACGATATTACACTTTGAACCACGCATAATCGAATAATGTGTATCGCCTGCCCCTTTTGGCGCCTGGAAATTCCAGATAACCGATGCTTTGGCATGTACCCCTTTCAGTTTATAATTGATTTCGCCATTGCAGTATACTTTTAGAATATCACCTTCGAGGTATTTGTTTAACGATTCAGGATATTTTTGAAGTTGAGTAACTTTGGAAAACATTTCAGGTGTAAGGTCTGTTGTCCAGCGTTTAGCAGAAACAATTTCCACATCACTTTTGCCAAGAATTACTTCAGGGAAAGCTTCCCATTGAATTAAATCAACAAGGTGAGTGTTTACATCCACAATCCCTTCACCTTGTTTTTCCACATCAAAAAACCAGGCTGGCCTTTTTAAAGCTTCGCCCGAAACATATTTAAAAAAATGGTGGACACTTTCCTTAGTGATGGCTGGTTCTTCAGCAGTACCTTTTTGAAGTTCACCAAAAACTTCAGGTATTTTTGATAATTCGCGTTGAATGATAGTTGTTATTTCATGCCTTTCAGTCATAATATCGTATAACAAAACACCTTTTTCTTCGGCAATGGTAAAGGCTTTTTCTAGCATGGGGAAATTATCAGGAGAAATAACCATGGGTTTATCGGCCAGTACATTTATTCCTGCTTCAATTGATTTAAGGATGTATTCCGTTTTTTTAGCATTATTCCCTGAAGTTACCATTACATTTCCTGGTTTCTCCATAATCATCTTCTCAAAAAAATCATTTCCTGTATATACTTTTTCTTCCCACGAAGTTGGATTTTCATCACGCGTATTAAATCCATTAATTCTATTCAGGTGCCCATTCAAATCATCTCCTTCGGGCGCAAAAACATATACCACAGGGTTCACCTGATCATACATGCTTTTTTGTACCAACGCAGCATGGAAATGGCCTGGGTCAAGTGTCATTATTTTTACTTCACCTTTGGCACCGGTAAACTGGATTGGGTTCTTTTTTGTTTCGGAGGTTTTTTTATTTCCTCCTGTGCAGGCAGAAAAGAAAACGATGGTTATTATTAGAATAAGACTGGATTGGTTTTTCATTTTATTTGATTATTAGTTCAGAATATTATTTCCGTTAACGTACACAAAAATATAATTTTTGTTTGATTTTACCAGTGTTTATTATAATGAGAACGTAAACCTGGTTGTATATAATTGACAATAGAAATTTTATATTTATTTCGTTTTCATCGAATTGAAAAACAAAAACAAATAACCTTCATCTTAAAACAGGAATTTTTATACCGTTGCCGGAAAAATGAACAAGAGCATAAATAAAAACAATACTTAAAATATCCCTAATCTAGCACGTTCGTTCCCCGTCAATGTCTTTAAAATCGATATCGTATTTTTTATTATTTTGTAATGTTAGTGTTGCTCCTAGGGCTGACAGGGTTGGTGTTATATCCATTATTTCAATGTTTTTAACAGGCGATAACTCTTCTTCTGTCCATTCTTCATCATTCATTTTATGCAGCATTACTGTAATCATTAATTCCATGGGAGGATTTTTAGCCATTCTTTTTTTATAGGCATAAATCACTGTACTTTCATCAGCCTCAGCATTTCGGTTGGTATGTACCAGATGATCTGTTTTATCCCATCCGCTATATAAAATAAGTGCAATTTGCCTGCCTGGAATGGATGCCAGTATTACTTTTTTATCTCCCGATTCGTATTGTTTAATGAATGCTTTTTTTCCGCCGATGTGAGGTAATCCAAAATGCCCTAGAGTTAATTCATATTCAAATGCCAGCCTCGACCGGTCAACCCTGATTACTCCTCCCGGAATTGTTATTTCAGCTAAATCAATAATATACCCTACTCCGTTGTTAGGCGGTTTTCGCATAATTGCCTGCCGGTATAATACTTCTTTTCGGACACCATTGTAAAGCATACTTTGAGAAGTTGTAAACGACCTGTTTTTATCTGAATCGTTTTTGATTTTAAGACCAGTGAGGTAGAAATTAATATCATCACCTCTTACATCTCTCGGATCAAGGCTTCGGAAACTGTATTCCATTGATGTCCCACCTTGTGGATTATGGTCTTCCCACGGGAAATGTGTATTGTAAACAAGTTTGGAATAATTTGGGTCGTCGTAGTATACTTTTCCGGGGACAATTTCGGAAGTACCGGTTTTTCCATGATTGACCAACACAAGCCCTGGATTTTCAAGGATTACTTTTTTTGATTTAGTTCCTAAGGTTTCCCACATTCCTTCATTTTCTTTCGCTGTCCAAAAGGGTGAATCATCGGGTAAAGCCAGGCATATAAAAGGCAAAAACATTAAAAACGGACTGGCAGCGCAACTGTAATTTTGTACCATGTATTCTTTCTGCCCATAAAATCCAAGGCTCGGAATATTATTGTCATAAAAATCTTCGCGGGTAACAAATTGTAATAACGAACCCGAGCAAAGGCGCCGTGCCCAGCCGGCATCCAGTTTTGAACTATCCTTTAACATAAATGAAACCGGGAAAGCTCCCGAAACCCAGGTTCTGTAACAAATGCTTCTCGACCACATATTAATATACCCATCGCGGGCAAAAAAACTGGTTATTGATTCCATTAATGTGACGGCAGAGTTTTCAATTAATTTGGCAATTTCGGGGTAATATTGATCGCCAAAAGTCCTGTTCCAAATGGTAGTGTAAACAATAAAAAGGCTGATGGAATAATAATTATAGGTTTGCTCGAGGTACCAGCCATTGCCTGAATGATAGGATGCAACCCATAAAAGGTGGCTTTTTAACAATTCGTCGTCGATTTTATAGCCGTATTTTTTAAGAAATGAAAGAGTGATAATATTAAAAATGCGCCAGTTATTCTGGGTTGTCCGATAATGTGCCCATTTCGAAATAGTGACTACCATTTCCTCTTTTTGTTTTTCGGTAAAATGAGGCCATATTGTTTCAGGTAACAGTAATAATGTTTTGAATAGTCCTCCAAATTCGCATGTGAACTGATAATTTGAATCAGGTAAATCTTCGGGCAGTGGTAATGAGTTTTTATGGCCCGGAGTAAAAGCCCGGTATATTTGCTGGCAATAATAATCCCTGAGCTTTATATTATTGATGGTTGTTTCCGGATCGATATGGATGAGTGGGCCAGCCAGGGTAAATGTCCGTTCCAATGCTTCGAATTCCAATGAGCGGTAACGCCAATCTTTGGCTCCGGGTTGAGGATAAGTTTTGCCTGGTACTGAAGGGAATGTTAACGGAGTTTCAATTGAATCGATATATTTAAAGGCTCTTTCCAACAAATATTTTGCCATTTCTATATAATGTTTTTTCGACATTCCCGTATGTGGGCTTAATTCAAAATCGGGATCTTTAACTTTATAAGCGTTTTCCATATGTGATTTTTTTCTTGTATTCTACTTCCCGGAAATTCCGGTGTTTTTCTGAATTGTTTAATTGTATGTTTGGTTATTTTTAATTAATCCTTTTCTGTTTTTTTATAATACACTTGTTCACTGTAAATTTTATTGGAGACAGTACTACGTGGTTTAGTAGTGTTTACTTTAACTACTCAGAGCCTAAATATTAAAGGCTGATTTTTATTTTGTTGTAGTGGCAAATTGTATATTTCGTATTACTTATCTTCCCAATTTATTATTTGTATACTATTTTTTACCAACTATGGTTTTTATTTTTTTTTAAAATTATCTTTTCAATATTGTTCATTTTATACCAATAATGCGGTTATATTCTTTTGTATCGTTGGTTTTAATCAGCTGTACGTAAGATATATAACATTAATGTTTGTTGTTGTCAGAACAAACAGTTCAGTTCAATTACGGTGAATGCACCTTTCAATTAGTAAGGGCAATTGAATTTATTTTAATAAAAATATATTGGTTTCTATTAAAGGTTCAAAACTACCTGAAAGGACAGATTAATACTAGTGGCTTTATTGCGTTAACTGGTATTATCATTGCAAGATTGATTTAATAAAATCCTCATATTGTTCTTTTTAAATGATGAATGTTGTATTATAAATAGGCTGGATTATTTTTATTTGGTTTACTTTATTTATATGATTATTAAGAATCCCCGGAGAAAATCCCCGGGGTTTCTGTGTTTAATTAACTCAATTAATAACCTGGATTTTGGGCCATGTTATTGGATGTGCGTGTTAATTGATTGGCAGGAATAGGACGCAGCAGATGATGCTGGTCGATATATTCAAGCCGTTGCCCTTCTTCATTGTATAGTTTATACCTGTCAATTAATTTTCCAGTGCGTTTAAGGTCTAACCACCTTTTGTATTCAGCAAATAATTCTCTTGCACGCTCGTCAAGAATAAAGTCAATAGAAACATCAGCAGCGGTAATCTGCATTTCATTTTCTTTTCCCGGATAAGCAGCCCTGGTTCGTACAGCATTAATAAACTGTGAGGCTTCTGCACTGTTTCCAGCATTAAATAATGCTTCGGCTGCCAGCAAATAGGTTTCTGAAAGAGAGTAAATAATAAAGTCTCTTGAACCTTCCAGATAATTAACCGAAGGCCTTTTGTTGTCTTCAATTTTCCACGGTGCTGGGAATATATTAATACTCATGTCAGTTGCATCATCAAGGTACATGTATAATGACCAAGGTTCATTCCTGTCACTCATATTCCAGCTGTACAGGTTTTTACCGGCAATAATGCCCGGAAGCCGGGCTTCAATGGCGTCAACATCGGCCTGGGTCAGGTCTTTTCCTGTTAAGAATATGGCTGTATCTCCAACCGAGGCACCAGCAGGAATTCCTCCTTCTGAATTATAATACCAAACTTGCTGAAAACCTTTATTAAAACGTGAATCAACATCATATTCACCGTTCACACGAAAACAGTTCAGTAAAAAAGCAGTTGGACGGAAACGAATCCACGGACGGCCAAATCCATGGCCAAGGGTCCGGTTTAATCCATCGTTGTATTTTTCGTACCATGGCCTGAAGAATACATGGGTTCTGTTGCCTGTAGGTGTTAATAAAGGATCTTCGTTAAACTGAACAGACCATAATATTTCCTGATGTTGTTCATTATCATGGATAAAACGGGCAACAGGGTCAGCATCCAACGACAAGTTATAATCATTAATGACTGATTTGGCCAGAGTTGCAGCTTCGCTGTTATTACCAATGGTTAAATGTACCAAAGCCAGCATATGTTTTGCAGCCGGTTGCGTAGCCCTGCCAAAATCTGTTTGTGTAGCTGGTAGGTTGGCAATTGCAAATTCAAGGTCGGCAATAATGGCATTGTATACATCCGATGTTGAATTACGTATGGCTTCAGTTTCAACACCAACTGTTTCTTCAAGGGTTAGAGGAATATCACCAAAATACTGAACCAGTATAAAATAATAATGGGCTCTTAAAAAACGGGCTTCAGCAATTTTGGGATTTTTTTCAGCTTCAGTCATTTCTTCTGAGGCTGTAGCACGGTCGACCACAGCATTACAAGAATTAATTGCCGTATAAAAATTTGACCATAAATTCCAGAAATTGTCTGATTCAGAATTTAATTCGGCATCATATTTATCCATGTAATGATTCCCGCCGTGCCCGGCATGCGTGTATAAATCGGTACCATATTCCGATATGTTTCCTCCCGATTCTTGTCCATAATAATTTCTCAATTGTTCATAACAGGCATTAACACCTGCGTCCAATCCATCAGGAGTATTCAGGTACTCGCTGGTAACACCTGATACTATTTCTTCATCTAAAACATCACACGAAACAATTGAAAGCGATAGAGTGATGAATAATATAATTAGATATTTTAAATTTTTCATTTTGCACGTATTTAAGTTTCCTAAAAATCAATATTAACACCTAACGAAAACATTCTGGCACTTGGTGTTTCTCCCCGTATAGTACCGTCATATGCTTCTGGATCAAGGTTGTTGGAAAGGCCTGAGAAAATAAACGGAGAGTCAGCATTGATATATACTTTCATTGATTTAACACCAATTTTCGACAATGCTTTTTTAGGAAGATTATACCCGAGTTGAATGTTTTTTACTTTCAGGAAGTCTCCTGCCTGATAACCCCTCGATTCGCGGTAAAGTGGATATTCACGGCTTCCATCTGGTTTTGGATTATCATTGGTAGGATTACTTTCAGTCCAGTAATCGACATTCAGGTTGTTGTACCTGCCCTGGAGTGTGGACAAGTTCACTTCGTATTCATTATAAATTGTTTGTCCGAAAATCCCAAGTAATAAGAATGAAAATTCAAAATCTTTGTAGGTCATGCGCGATCCCAGGCCAACTGTAATTGTTGGAATATTAGAACCCAGAATTACCCTGTCTTCCTCATTTATTTTATTATCGCTGTTAACATCCCTTACTTTAATTATACCGGGCGATACCTGATACACAGCAGCCTGATCGGCTTCATTGGTTTGCCAAATTCCTAATTTATCGTAATCGTACCAAACGGAAAGAGGCTGTCCGATAAACCATTCATTGCCAATGTCATCGGCACCTGTTCCATACAAGTCAACAATTTCTTCTTTATTACCAAACAGGTTTAAATCAGTCGACCATGTAAAATTATTGGTATGAATTAGTCTTGCATTTATCGAAAGTTCCCATCCTTTATTAAGTGTTTCGCCAATATTTTCCATTACTGAATCGAATCCTGATGTAATTGGAAGTTTTCTTTCGAGTAAAAGGTCGGTTGTATTGGTTTTATATACCTGGAATGACCCTGCAATTGTTTGGCCGATTCCAAAATCAATGCCAATATTTGTGGTGGCCGAAGACTCCCACTTCAGGTCAGGATTTGCAATCATTCCCGGCCGGTAACCAAACCCGGATGCCCCACCATATGAATAAACGGTTCTGGTTAATCCTCCACGCGTTTGATAAGGATCGATGCCCGTATTACCCGTAATACCATGGCTGAGTCGTAATCTTAAATCGGAAAAGAAACTTTGATCCTGCATAAATCCTTCGTTGCTAATTTTCCAAAGCATTGCAACAGAAGGGAAAAAGCCCCATTTTTTATCTTCTGAAAGTCTTGATGAACCATCGTATCGGCCGGTAAAAGTAAATAAATACTTACCCATCATGTCGTAATTAACACGTCCCATAAATGACATGATTCCCCATTCCTGCAGGTCTGAATCGTATTCCAGTACAGTTTCACCTGTTGTAAGATTGTGAAATAACTGGTGTTCGTATGGTATTCCTTCCACATCAATCAACGACATTTCATACTTCGATTCCTGGACACTAAACAGCCCGGTGGCTTTTAAACTATGATTTTCATTGATTTTTTTAGAATAGGTGAATATATTCTCAAATGTTGTATTGTAGTTTGATTCGTGCCTTTTAAAAGCCCTTGGAGAACTGTATTGCCTTGACGACGATAAACTTCCCTGAAACAGGCCTCTGCGGTAGTTTTGATAGTCAATACCATAATTCATTCTGTAATTCAGTTCTTTTGAAATATCAATTTCGGCATAAATGTTACTAAATACACGTAACCTTGTTTTTTCATCAACAGTTGCTCCTTTTACCAGGTCGGCCAGAGGATTCCATCTTAATGGGTCAGCTCCCGGTTGGTAAATAATATTTCCATCGCTGTCATAAGGTTCCGAAAGTGGTGTTGCATTTATAGCCGAACCATAAGCATTTGTGGCATCGTTTTCATCTGATCCATGATTGAGTAACTGGTCAGATAACTGGGTTGAAGTTCCAACCCTAATTCTATCTGAAATGTTATGGTCGAGATTTATACGTAATGTTTTTCGTGTAAAATCCTGAATTTTTATTACAGCTTGTTCTTTAAACAAGTTTGTTGAAATAGCAAAAGCTGTTTTTGCATTTCCTCCCCTGACACTTAATTGATGGCTTTGTTTGTAACCATTACTGACAATCAGGTCAATCCAGTCGGTTGAAATTCCTCTTGCCAATGCGTCTCTTTCGGCGTCATTTATGGCATATCCTCCTATTTCTTTTAGTTTCATAAATTCTTCGCTATTCATCATGTCAGGTTTTCCTACTGCTGATGAAACACCGTAATAGCCATTATATGAGACAGTAGTAGTCATATTTCCGCCACGTATTGTAGTGATAAGTATCACACCATTAGCTCCTCTTGAGCCATAAATGGCAGTTGCTGAGGCATCTTTTAAAACTTCCATTGATTTAATATCCCTTGGATTAATGTCATTGATATTCCCATCATAAGGAATTCCATCAATAACATACAATGGTTCGTTGGTTGCTGTTAACGACCTGCGTCCCCTTATGCGGATGGTTACTCCATCGCCAGGCCTCGACCCTGCTGATAATGCCATTACTCCGGAAGCTCTTCCCTGAAGAGCCGATCCGGCATCAATAATTGGAAGTTCCTGAATATCTTCGGATGACACTGATGAAATGGCTCCTGTTATACTACCTTTTCGTTCAGTTCCATAACCAATTGCAACTACTTCTTCGAGTCCAATAATGTCAGCTATCAGTGTTACATTAATCGAAGTTTGATTGCCGATAACAACCTCTTGTGATTTCATACCAATAAATGAAAACACAAGAGTATTTTCATTGTCGGGAATATTTAGAGCATATTGACCTTCTATATTGGTTATTGCACCAAGTGTTTTTCCTTTTACAACTACCGTAACTCCGGGTAAAGGTGTTCCATCCTCTGAAACTACCATACCGGTAATTGTTTGTTGTGCCATTGTATAACTAATAAATACAATCAGCACCGTTAGAAGCATAAGAAGTTTTCTCATAAAGTTTAGATTTAATTAGATAAATAAAAAATTGAGTTAGGCAGTTATGGTTTAGGTTTACCAGTACTTCATAGGCTGTGTTTTATTAAATGATGAAGTATTAATTGGAATTGAAGAGATTAAGTGGATATTTTCATATTTTTACACTGTTTAATTAATTAGTAATGATTAAGCAAAATAATAGAAGGGGGAGTGTTGCTGCATTTCCCCTTCTTTTTTTATGAATACAAAATTGTAGGTCAAATATTACATTCATTATTGAATAAGTATTATTTACCATTTATGTATTCTGTCCCGTATGGGTGGCGCTGAGGACGGCTTAGCATTGAATTTGCCAGGTCGTTGTTTTTAAATACCTCTTTTGTAGGATCCCATTCCAGAATTCCCGGAATTTTCATGGCAATATGGCTGATCAGGCATACTGTGCACGCACGGTGCCCTACTTCTACCGGAGAGATAGGTTCTTTTCTTGATTGGATGCAGTCAAGCCAGTTTCCATGTTGTTCTTTACTAACATATAGTTTAATTTCATTGTCGCCGATTTTTGATTCCAGTATTTTTGGATCACTGGCATCAAGTGCTTTTGTCCTTCCTTCAGGTATTGGATCGCTTGCGGTAGCACGGTAGGCTCCGCGGGTTACAAAAATCCAGCCATCGGAACCTTCGTAACGAATTCCATTTGGAAATCCACCACTGGTAAAAACGGTAATACCATTTTCATATTCCTGTTTTACCATAAAATCGCCGTGTACATTCCATAATCCCGATTTTGGGAATTGAGCAACTGATTCAACCGAAACAGGCCCGGTAAATTCAGTATCCATTCCCCAGGCAGCTGAATCGTAATGGTGTTGCCCCCATCCGGTAATCATTCCCGCTCCGTAGTTTTCGAGTCGTAACCATCCGGGACGGTCGTATCCTTTTTCCGGGTGAACACCAATTTCAGTGTAAGGAACTTCAGGTGTTGATCCTAACCACATATCAAAGTTCAGATTTTTTGGTATTGGCATTTCCAGGGCATCGGGCCCTGAAGGATCACCGGGCAATCCGACTTTTACCGTATGGATTTTTCCAATCCTGCCGTTTCGAACTAATTCGGCAGCAACCCTGAATTGTGGAGATGAGCGTTGTTGTGTCCCAACCTGTAATATTACTCCTTGTTTTTGAACAATATTACTTAACATCCTTCCTTCGGCAATGGTTAATGAAGTGGGTTTTTGCAGATAAATATCTTTCCCGGCAAGGGCTGCCTCAATAGCTGGTTGCGAATGCCAATGATCAGGAGTGCTGATAATAACAGCATCAATGTCTTTGTTTAAAAACATTTCTTTGTAATCACCGTACATTTTTACATCCACATAGTTTTCACTGTTTTTTTTATCGGCATAGTACTTTTCAACCAGTTTTTTCCCATCAGCCATTCGGTTGCTGTCAACATCTGACACAGCAATTACTCTGGCAATATCGTGTTGCATGGTTCCGGGTAAATCATGGCCTCGTGCAATTCGTCCACATCCTATTTGACCGATGTTTATTTTATTGCTGGGAGCATTTTTCCCAAATACTGTTGATGGGACAATGGTTGGTATAATCATAGCCCCGGTACTTGTTACAACAGTGTTTTTTAAAAAAATTCGTCGTTTCATTAGTATGGATTTAGTAGATTAGTTTTTTAATTTTTTAATGCCAAGCAACCAAAGG
Organism: Prolixibacteraceae bacterium; assembly: GCA_963666575.2. Lineage (GTDB taxonomy): Bacteria > Bacteroidota > Bacteroidia > Bacteroidales > Prolixibacteraceae > JABMQB01. The sequence continues at coordinate 484,605 of CAXXYG010000027.1, read as the reverse complement.
ACGCCTCCTTTTAAATGTGCCCTGAATAAGTCGTTTTTGTAAAATTCAGGATTATGTCCTAATGCTGAATACCATTGCCTGCCTCCTTCGAAATGGTGGCTCCAGCAAAGAGGAAATTTTTCACCGAAAGTTTCTCCCGGATATTCAGCTTTTCCTTCGTCTTCGACTGTTGTCATATCAGCTGCCAGCAAAACCTGAATGTCAGGATTTAGTTGGAACGAATAATAACATTCATCTTCAATCGTCCATGTTTTTGGCAATGCCTCTGTTGAGGGGTGATTCGAGTCAATCACAATAACATCGAAAGTTTGGTAGGGAGCATGCCTTATAAATTTACCACCCACCAAAGCCCAGTACCATGGCCATTCCCTTTCAGATGCGTTGGCCGAATGTAAGGCGCCAAATCCTTTCCCACTTCGGCAATAATCCTGAAATACTTTTTTTTGAAGCTCAGTATCAAAGGCTTCATTATTACTGTTTGAAAAAAACAGAGCATCGTATTGTATTAAATTTTCGGCAGTAAAAACCGAAGGGTCATCTGAAACATCGGTAATAATTCCTTCTTCTGCACACAGTTCTTGAATTGCCTGAACACTTGCCTCAATATTTTCATGGATGTAACCTTCACCATTTTTTGTATAAATCAGTATTTTTTTTCCTTTTACATCAACAGTATTGCAGGTACACGAAAAAACACATCCAATAATTAATACTATGCCAATAATTTTTTTCATGATTACCAATTATTTAAAGGTTACTTTCGGCATCGACGCAAATGAGTTCCAATACATTTCAGCAGTTTCAGCATCAAGTTTCCCATCAAAAATTATCATTCGGTATTTTAAGGTGTAATTTTGTTTTGAGTCGATTTTCCAGCTCTCATGGCGAATTGGTACAAATTCGAAATACATGTCTCCTCGTCCACCGTTACTATCAAGGGGCCATACCCTCATTGGCTCAGGATGTTTCCTGTTTGATGGGTGGCTTAAGAATATAATTCCTGACCTGCCTTCGGGTGTGTTTGATTCTCCTTCAGCAATACACCATTTGGCAAAAGAGCCATCGGCATCAACGCGGGTTTTGCCATCAGAAGTAAGCACAGTACAATTATCTTTATTCCATTTTTCGGTTGCCCTAAAACCAATACCTCCGCCATATCGGTAGGCATCAAGCATAATTCCGTCTTTGAGAGGGCTGTTGATATTGGTAGTATAATCTACGATCCATGCATTTTTGTTCTCTTTAATATTCCAGGACCGGATGTCTAAAAGTTCATTGATGGCTACATTGTCTTCGCCTTGAGCCCCAAAGTCAATATGGTTTTGTACAGCTTGAAAACCACTAAATACACGGCCTTCGTATTCCGATAAAAAGCTGTTAAACTTTACGGTTCCTAACCCTTTTAATAGGTTCCAAAAATCTACTTCGCGCTCGCCAATATGGGTTTTTGTCCATGGGCCCCAAATACCATAATGGTGATAATGGTCGGGTGCTTGTATTCTGGTAAGGATTTCACCTCCCGGAGAATATAACGGATGAATAAATCCCGATCGCTTATAAAGAGGATTTACTCCATCAGGAGGGTAAGTTGTTGAATAACGGTAGTTCAGGATTGGTTTTTCATTTAGGAATAAATGAAGGTCTTTTTCATCTTTATTTAATGTAATTTTTGAACCACTATCTTTAGAACCTTGATTCTGAAGTTTAAGAATAAAATCTCTTGTGACAGCTTTTTTTGTTTTTCCGGAAAGAATAAACCATAAATTAGCTGAATAACCCGGCTCAATTTGGCAAGGAACTTCTTTTTCGCCACTGGCGGTTACTTCAAATAAAACAAGATCTCCATTATCGGTATTATAATTTATTCCGTTGAGCGATATACAAACCGGAGCATCAATTCGTTCAATATTTCCTGAAAACAGAGTAAATTTTAAAATTTCTTGAGAGAAAATTTCCTGGGAGAAAAAGAAACAACAAATGGTAATTAGCAAGATTTTCATAGTATAGAATCAAAATTGTTATATGGTTTATTAGCAATAATTTTTTATAATAAATGCCGAAGATGTACCATCCATATTTTGAGGCAACATTATTTATATTGCCATATTCTAACTCCTCATCCCGATTTTTTCAGGATTTTCTCTGGTAATTGCTTCATTGTCGGACAAGCTCTTAATTGTACTAAATTTAAGAATTGCCGATTTTTTAATTCTCCATGTTAATATTTATTTATAGCCCTTTTTATTCAGTTTATAGTATTGATAAAGCCTCACTCATATTTTCAGATAAAACTCTATTAACCGGATAAAATAATATGGCCTTTCAATTTCCCGCCATTATTTATTTCGATTTAGAAACAAATATATACAAATTGGAAATGCCAGAACAGTACTATATTAACAGTGATTTGTACTTAGTTTGCAAATTGTATATCTTTATTCTTTAAAACGCGTATGAATTTAAACATGGAATATTCACAAGAGGATGTGTTATATTTTATTGCGAGTTACATAATTTACAGTTGATTACATACAATTTGGAACTATGAAAATAATGCATGAGCAGGTTGATTTCCCCGGACAATCGACCATAAAAGTAAAATGGCAGGATCGGCCTCATTTTACGTATCCGTGGCATTTTCACTCAGAATATGAGATTTTATATGTGATTGATGGTTTTGGTACAAGCTTTGTTGCAGACACCATCGAAACGTTTAGTTCAGGTGATTTGGTATTGTTGGGAAGTAACCTTCCTCATTTTTGGAGAAGCGATGAGTCATACCATGCTGAGAATTGTCAAAAAAAGGTAAACTATATTGTGATTCAGTTTCCCAATGATTTTTTTAAAGATCCAATTTTTCAATACCCTGAATTTTATTTGATAAAAAAATTGCTCAAAATGTCATTGCGAGGGATTCGTTTTTTTCCTCCATTTTCAAAAAAGGCGGGTAAAAAAATTATTGACATAGTTTCTGTAACTGGTTTTGAGAGGGTTGTTTTAGTCCTCGAATTATTACAATACTTAGCTGAGTCAGACAGTTACCGACTGCTTGCAGGTGAGTTGTATAATCAACAAAACTATGATTTTACTAACGACCGATTAACAAAAGTTTTGCATTTTTTAAATATTAATTATCAACAAAAGATTGAACTTAAAAAGGTGGCTGAAATTGCCCATCTTCATCCTTCAGCATTTTGCAGGTTTTTTAAAGAAAAAACAGGGAAATCGTTATCTGAATTTATCATCGATATGCGTATTGGTTATGCATGCAAGCTTCTGGTAGAAGGTTATTTAACTGTGTCTCAAATTTGTTTTGAGTGCGGATTTAATAATTTGTCAAACTTTAACCGGATTTTTAAACGGCAAAATAAATGTACTCCAAAAGAATACAAAGAAAAGTTTGAGATTTCGGTTAAGATGAATTAAATCAACTCTTTAGTATGGAGTAATTCTTCCATTTCTTTTTGAACTTCTTCAGCAGCTTCGCGCGCTTTTTCGGCAAAATCAGTATCGGTTGAGGCATAAATTATACCACGCGACGAGTTAACCAATAGGCCACATTTGTTATTCATGCCATTTTGAGCGACTTCTTGTAAACTGCCTCCCTGGGCACCAACACCGGGAACCAGTAAAAAATGGTTGGGGACAATTTCCCTGATTTCTTTGAGTTTTTCAGCTTTGGTGGCTCCAACAACATACATCATGTTTTCGGTAGTTCCCCATTGTTGCGATTTTTTTAATACCGATTCAAAAAGGGCTTCTCCGTTTTCTGTATTTTTCAAATATTGAAAATCAGCAGCTCCCTTGTTGGAAGTAAGAGCTAACAAAACAACCCATTTACTGAGATACGTTAAAAAAGGCTTAACTGAATCTTCTCCCATATATGGAGCAACAGTTACGGCATCAAAATCAAGCGTATCAAAAAATGCCCGGGCATATAAATTAGAGGTATTTCCAATGTCGCCACGTTTAGCATCGGCAATAACAAATATCTGAGGGTATCTCGACTTGAGGTACATGATCGTTTTTTCAAGGCTTTCCCATCCTTTATGTCCCAAACTTTCGTAGAAAGCTACATTTGGTTTATAAGCTACTGTAAATTCATGCGTAGCGTCAATAATTTCTTTGTTAAAAGTAAATATGGGATCCGATGTATCTCTTAAATGCTGAGGAATACGTTGAATATCAGTATCGAGGCCGATACATAAAAAACTTTTTTTCTTTTTTATCTCGTCAAACAGCTGATCGCTAGTCATATTAATAAAATTATGTTTTGGGACTTTTGTAAAGTTAATAAATTAAATTTCAGCTTCTTTTAATCTTTCAGCATTTTCTTCGATCATTAATTTTTCAATGATTTCGTCTATGTCGCCATTAATAACAGCCTGTAAATTATACATGGTCAAATTAATTCTATGGTCTGTCATTCTTCCTTGCGGCCAATTATATGTCCGAATTTTAGCTGACCTGTCGCCGGTTGAAACCATGGTTTTACGTTTCGATGAAATTTCATCGAGGTATTTTTGGTGTTCGAGGTTATAAATCCTGGTCCGTAATTCAATCATTGCTTTTGCCAGGTTTTTTATTTGTGATTTTTGATCCTGACAGGTTACAACTATTCCGGTAGGAATGTGAGTTAACCGAATAGCCGAATAGGTTGTATTAACCGATTGCCCACCAGGGCCTGACGAACAATATGTGTCTTTTCTGATATCGCTGTCTTTCAGGTCGATATCAAACACTTCAGCTTCGGGCAATACGGCAACTGTTGCTGCCGAAGTATGCACCCTTCCCTGAGTTTCGGTTTGAGGAACACGCTGTACCCTATGAACACCCGATTCATATTTCATGGTACCATAAACATTATTCCCCGAAATTTTGGCTACAATTTCTTTGTATCCTCCCGAAGTGCCTTCGTTTAAATTGGTTACATCCATCTTCCATCCTTTTTTTTCGCAGAATTTGGTGTACATCCTGAATAAATCTCCTGCGAAAATACTGGCTTCATCACCACCGGTGCCAGCCCTGATTTCGAGTATGGCATTTTTACTATCTTCAGGATCGGCAGGAACCAACAAAAGTTTTATTTCTTTTTCTTTTTCAGGAATAAGTTTTTCAGCAATTTCAATTTCTTCCCTGGCCATTTCCCGAATTTCTTCATCGGTTTCTTCTGCCAGCATTTCTTTTCCTGAATTTATATTTTCAACGAGATTTTTGAATTCTTTAAAAATATTAACTAACTGATCAAGGTTTTTGTATTCCTGGTTCAGTTTGACATACCTTTTCATATCCGTCATGATTTCGGGGTCGGTTATTTGCTGCCCCACTTCTTCAAACCGGTGTTTTATCTGTTCAAATTTCTCTAATAATGCGTATTCTGCCATTTTATCTATTTTAAATTATTCAGGAATTTATCTGCCCTGAATAACTGGAACATTTAATAATTAAATTCTCCGTATTCTGACCTGATTGTTAATTTTTTTCCTTGTAAAGCTTCGACATGCCCTACCACTTGAGCATCGATATTAAATTCTTTTGCAATGGAAATAATACTATTGGCAGTTGCCTGATTTGTATATATTTCGAACCTGTGCCCCATGTTAAATACTTTGTACATTTCTTTCCAATCGGTGCCCGATTGTTCCTGTATAATTTTAAATAACGGTGGAGTAAGGAAAAGGTTGTCTTTAATAATATGGACATTGTCGACGAAGTGTAGGACTTTGGTTTGTGCCCCTCCCGAACAATGAATCATTCCTGATATTTCAGAACGGTGATGTTCCAGTATTTTTTTGATAACAGGAGCGTAAGTCCGGGTAGGTGATAAAACCAATTTCCCTGCGTCAATTCCTAAATCTTCAATTTTGTCGGTTAATTTATAGTTGCCCGAATAAACAAACTCTTCAGGAACTTCAGGGTCAAAACTTTCGGGGAATTTTTTTGCAAGGTATTTTGAAAACACATCGTGCCTTGCTGATGTTAGCCCGTTACTTCCCATTCCGCCATTATAGCTTTTTTCGTAGGTTGCCTGCCCCGATGATGATAAACCAACAATAATATCGCCGGCTTTAATTTTATCAGCTGAAATTACATCTTTTTGTTTCATTCGGCATACAACCGTTGAATCAACAATGATAGTCCGCACAAGGTCTCCAACGTCGGCAGTTTCGCCTCCTGTTGAATAAACACTAATACCTGAATCTCTTAATTCAGCAAGGATTTCTTCTGTGCCATTAATTATTTCAGCAATTACATCGCCTGATATTTTGTTTTTATTTCGCCCAATGGTTGATGATACCAGAATATTATGAGTTGCACCAACACACAAAAGGTCGTCGATATTCATAATTAAGGCATCCTGGGCAATTCCTTTCCATACCGATACGTCTCCGGTTTCTTTCCAATACATATAAGCCAGTGCCGATTTTGTGCCGGCACCATCGGCGTGCATTATATTGCAGTACTCCGGATCGTTGTTTAAAATGTCGGGAATAATTTTGCAGAAAGCTTTGGGAAACAAGCCTTTATCAATGTTTTTTATGGCACTGTGGACATCTTCCTTAGAGGCAGAAACCCCACGAGCACTGTATCTTGATTCTGTTACCATTGGTAATTTTTGTGAATTGTAAAAGTGGGTACAAAATTAGTATTATTTCGGATAATACCCGAATCAAATTAAGTTTGAGGTTGATCGTAACAGAAAGCTAATAGTATAAGAAGCGTTTGATTTTTTTTGTTGGTGTTTTTTCGAATGGGGCGGTTTGTAAAACAACCATTTGTATTCGAGAAAATTTGTTGACTTCCAAATTGACCTTTTCCTGTATTTCTTTGATTATTTCTTCTGATTTTAATTGAATAGAATCAGCTTTATTATGCACGTAATTTTTGGCTTCTGACTTGAAGTTTTTAATATGATTTTCAATTTCTTCAACATTGAGGTGGATCATGGCAACTAATTTTCCTTTTTTCTGTACGACAATGGATTCAAGCACAAACCGCATTTTATTAATGACCGATTCAATTTCTTCAGGATAAATATTTTCACCACTTGCGCCTACAATCATCGATTTAATCCGGCCTTTTAAGGAAAGCATACCATTTTTATCAATTATTCCTAAATCGCCGGTTTTGAACCAACCATCGTCGGTGAATACTTCTTTTGTGATTTCAGGTGCTTTGTAATAACCTTTCATAACATTTTCGCCCATGGCTTGTACTTCGCCCTGTCCGGTAACGGGATCTTTGTCTCCTATTCGTAATGTAACACCAGGCATGGCAATTCCAGCAGAGCCGAGTTCCCTGTTTTTACCAACTGCTCCGGATAAAAGTGGAGAAGTTTCAGTTAATCCGTAACCAATGGCATAGGGGAATTTTGCTTCAATTAAAAAACGTTCGACAGTAGCATCGAGTTTGGCACCTCCTATTCCAAAAAAATGAATCTGCCCACCAAAGGTTTCCATTAGTTTTTTTCCAGCTAAGCGGTGCAACAATTTTCTGATTGGGGTAAGGCTGTAAAGCCCACGAATAATAGGGCTCTTCTGAAATTTAGGTAATATTTTCAGCTTAAATATTTTTTCCATGATTAGAGGGACGGCTAACATGATGGTTGGTTTTACCAATTGTAATGCAGGCATCAACACAGAGGCTACCGGTGGCTTACGTAAATAATGTACTGATGCACCATATTTTACTGGCAACAGAAATCCGACAGTATTTTCAAGCGAGTGAGAAAGTGGCAGGATAGAAATAAAACGGTCGGCTGGCACTACTTTTTGAAGCTCTGAGCATTGCTGTGTGGTCCATGCCAAATTCTTGTGGGTTAGCATTACTCCTTTTGAACTCCCTGTAGTTCCTGACGTATAGATAATTGATGCCAGGTCTTCTTCTTCGACTTCCGGATTTTTTAATCCTTTGATTGTTTTGGGCAAGGATGTTTCTAAATCTAATAATTCATTAATAGGAGTGTTTAGTGGTACATTTGCCAAATTGTCGACAAGAATAACCTGTTTGCAATATTCTAATACATCTTTTGAAACTTTTCCATAAAGCCCTTCTGAAATAAAAAGGACTTGGGCTCCGGAATGCTCAAGGATGGTTTTGATTTCTTTTGAATGAAAATCAGGTAAAATAGGAACCGCTATCGCTCCAATTACAGATATTGCGAAAAAAGCTACGCCCCAATTTGGCATGTTTGTACTTAAAATAGCAACTTTATCGCCTTTCTGAATACCTGATTCAATCAGGTATTCAGACATCAATTGTATGTCATTCCCCAATTCTTTGTAGGTATAGTTTTTTTCACCGGTAAATACCAGAGAAGTGTGTTCGCTATATGTTTTAACTGAATAGTTGATTAAAACCGGAATTGTTAATTTTGCTGATTGCCCCATTATCGATTATTTTTCTTTATTGCCCCTCATTATAAACACTCTATGGTTTAGAATGTTTTAGTAAAGTAAATGTAGTAAAAAAATAATCCGTGCCATTTTTTCAGTTTTTATTCTAGGCAATTTTTTGATAAAGAGTGAATTCTGTACTCCTGCCAGCTGATTTTTTGACTTAATGATTTAAAAAGTTGATTTTTTAAATGTATTTTTTTCGGATCTCCTTTTTTTTAAAAATGAATGTTAGAAAGTAAATTATGTGTATTATTCGATTTTTCGAAGAATAAAGAATTGACTTTTTGTAGTATATGTGTTAAATTTGAGAAAGGATATCTATTCGAGGTAAAACTTTGATTTGGTAATACATCTGTTTCATATCGTTTTTTATAATTATGCGAAAAGATGAAGTTAAAATTAGTCAGGTAAAAGTCCCAGCCATTATTTTTGGACCTAGCTTTGATAATCACATGAAGTTTGGTGATAAATCAGGGCAAAGCCATACGGGGCTACATATTTTATTTGAATTTACAAAAACAGGAGGTCAACGCTTAAGTGGGTCTGATATAAAAAGGAATGCTCAGATTGCCGGCACCCTCAATGGAAAATCAACTACAGGAACCATTAAGGAAGTTGATATAAGAGCAAAAACATTTAAGGCCGAAATAAATATTTATGGAAAAATAAAGGTCAGTACTTTTTTCCCAATAGGCACAACATTAGGGCAAGCAAAGAATTATATTAGAGAAGCATGGAAAGACCATTGTACGTATGGTAGCGCACGTTATGGTGGAGGCGATGTTGATATTTACAAACAAATGCGTACCCGGTATAATTTAAATTGGGTGGGAATGGCAACTATTGCTTTTCAACAAATCTGGATTGGGTCAGCTCAGTCCGGAACATTAGTTACTGCTATTCCTGCAGTGAATAATATGTTTTCATGAAATAAGAAGTTGAATTTATTCTCAGAAATTTATTAAAGAAAAACTCCCTTTCAATGTTCGGGATAAATTAATTCTAAGACGTCCTATAAATATATGATATTCTAAAATAAACCTCCTCCTCATATAAACCAATTTTGAGTATAATTCGTAATGTAAAAAATAGATAGTGGTATGAAAAAACTTTTGAGCTTAATTTATATGGTAATTTGATCATATTTGAGTGAAAAAAGAGTACTATTAGAAAGAATTAATAGTTTGCTTTTATTGTTGGTTTTTTTTGGTAATTTTTGCATTAAAATATTTAAGCCATGAAAATTACACATATTGCCATATGGACTTATGATTTAGAAGGGCTTCGAAATTTTTACATCCATTATTTTGATGCTTCTGTCAGCAATGAATACTATAACCATTCAAAAGAATTCAGGTCATATTTTTTTAACATTCGACGGTGAATGCAAAATTGAATTAATGGAGAAACCGAGTATCCCAAAAAACTAAAAATGACCCACTAAAACAAGCAACGGGACTTACTCATTTTGCGTTGAGTGTTGGTTCAAAGCTACAGGTTGATAAACTCACGGAAGATTTACGGGCTGATGGATTTAAAATTGTAGGGGAACCACGGATTACAGGTGACGGTTATTATGAAAGTGTTATTCTTGATCCGGATGGGAATCGGGTTGAAATTGTTGCTTAACTTCCATTGTTAATATGGTCGGCAGCTATTTCCAATTGATTGTACCCATTCTTTTCCAAAACGCCTTGTAAGAGGCTCCTTTAAAAATTTATAAAGTGGAAGTTTTTCTGCTGAACCGCATACAACCCCTGGTTTGCAGATATCTAGTTTTTCGTAATTAACCGCATCAAACCGTTTGTATTCAGTAATTCGTATGGGAAATAAATGGCAGCTAACAGGTTTCCTGAAATTTATTTTGCCATCAAAATAAGCTTTTTCAATTCCACATTTTAGAATGCCATTTTTATCGGTAAATGTAAAGGCGCACTGTCGGTTGTCAACCAAGGTAGTAACCAAATCGCCATCTTTATCAGTGTAAAAAAGACCTTGCTGTCTGATAGTTTTTTGGTGATGTTCGGGAAGGTAATCTTTTACAATCGGGTAGATTTCTTTAAGAATAACTGATTCTTCTTTTGTTAATGGAGCACCTGAATCGCCTTCAACACAACAAGCACCTTTGCATTTTAACAGGTCGCAAAGGAAATGTTTTTCAATAACATCGAGGCTGATTAAAGTGCGTCCAATTTCGAGCATATAGAGTTAAAAAAACCTTCCCAAAATTAAAATTTCAGGAAGGTTGAGTTATAATTAATTTTATTTTTTAATCAATACTTTTCCTGTCATATCTTCAGGGATTTCTAATCCCATAACAGAGAGAAGGGTAGGAGCAACATCAGCTAAAATACCATTTTGTATTTCCACATTTTTGTTATCACTAACATAAATACAAGGAACCGGATTAAGCGAATGTGCGGTGTTTGCCGAACCATCAGTATTTACAGCATTATCAGCATTTCCATGGTCGGCAATAATGATTACATCGTACCCATTATTCCGGGCGGCTTTAACCACTTCTTTGGCACATTGGTCAACAGCTTCCACGGCTTTTAAAATAGCTCCGTAAACGCCGGTATGCCCAACCATATCGCCATTGGCAAAATTGAGGCAAACAAAATCGGCCGATTGTTTATTGAGTTCTGCAACAATTTTTTCTTTTACCAACGGAGCCGACATTTCGGGTTGAAGGTCGTAAGTTGGTACTTTTGGCGATTGAGCCATGATACGCGTTTCTCCTTCAAATTCCTGCTCGCGGCCACCACTAAAAAAGAAAGTTACGTGGGCATATTTTTCAGTTTCAGCAATACGAATTTGTTTTAATCCAGCTTTTGAAACTACTTCACCCATTGTGTTTGTTACATTATCTTTGTCGAATATAACATTGACATTTTTAAAATCAGCTTTATAATTGGTCATAGTGTACCATTGTAAATCCATGGTTTTCATACCAAATTCAGGCAAATTTTCCTGGGTAAAAGCAATGGTCGTTTGACGTAACCTGTCGGTACGGAAATTAAAACAAATAACTACATCACCTTCTTCAATGTTCCCAACAGGCTGATTGTTCTCATCAACCATAACTATTGGTTTCAGGAATTCATCAGTTACTCCCTTATCATACGATGCTTTTACAGTTGCCAGTAAATCAGTTGATTTTTCACCTTTTCCTTCGGTGTATAAATCGTATGCTAATTTTAAACGGTCGTAGTTTTTATCTCGGTCCATTCCAAAATAACGGCCAATTATCGACGCAAACTTGGCATTGGTTGGCTCAATGGCTTTTAAATCATCCTCTAAAAAACCATATCCCGAACGGGGGTCAGTATCACGGCCATCAGTTAATCCATGAACAAAAATATCATTAATTCCCATGTCGGTTGCTATCTGGCTAAGTGCTACCATGTGCGAACTTAAAGCATGAACTCCTCCAGGGCCAATTAAACCAATTAAATGAACTTTTTTCTTGTTTTCGATGGCATAATTATAGGCTTTTAAAATTTGTGGATTTTGCCACAACGATTTATCGCGGATGGCTTTTGTAATTTTCACCATGTCCTGGTAAAGTACCCTGCCGGCTCCAATGTTTAAATGCCCCACTTCGGAGTTACCCATTTGTCCATCGGGTAAACCAACATTTTCGCCCGAAGCTAAAAGCTGAGAATGAGGGTAGTTCTCCATCAATGAATCCATAAATGGAGTTGAAGCGGTTGCTATGATATCGTTTTTTGAACCATCGCCAATACCCCAACCATCGAGGATCATTAGAATTGCTTTTTTATAATTTGCCATAATTTATAATGTTTTTAAATAATTGCTCTTTTGTGCGTCAAAAATATCCTTTTTTTGTGGAGACTTAAAACAGAAACATGTTATTGTGTAACGAATTAACAAATTGTTGTGATACTATGTTTGAAAAATATGGTTTATTTTAACGCAACTTTATTTGCTTTTAAATCATCTTTTATAAAAAGCCCACCATAATGAAAAAAATATAATTGTTTTTCTTTTTATTGCTATTCTGATAATAGGTTGTGAAAGGACATTGGATCATGGAATGGAATACCGTAGCTCCAATAAAATTGAAATTTATTTGGTGAAAGATGGGCAAATTGATTATTATTCAGACGAAATTAATTTGGAAGATCTGGATTTGGAAAAAACACCCTGGTTAAGGCATTCCGATATTGAGTTTTATGATTGGTCTTCTCACATTTTTTATTTGAATAGAGATTTAGAAAAGGAGAAAAATGTAAGGAAATATTTTGTTGTAACTAACAATAAAGAACCTCTGTTTTCTGGTTATTTTTTTTCAATGGTCTCGTCTTATATTCCCATGGGGCCTACCATATGTGCCACTGATGGATTCTTTTTCCCAAAAAATGTAGTTAGCCTTAATGGTTTCGGATTACCACAAGGAAAACAAACACTTAATGAACAATCAAATTTTAGGGCTGCATTAGAAAATGCAGGATTCTTAAGAGAAGGTATATCAGTTACGTTGGAAGATGTGAAAAGAAAAAGCTCCACTAAAATAGAATATTCTTATACTATTACAAATAATGATAAAGAAATAATTTATGTTTTGGACCCGAATAAAATGGGTGCTTCCCGATTTCATTATTATACCAATGGGGTATCTTTCAGGCAGGGAAATAAGTCTATTAATGCAGAAAATAAATCGGTGGTTGCTTCCGAGGGTATTTTAAGCAGATGGTACATAGGTGTTCTTCCAGAGAAATCCATTTCCCGGAAAGTAGTATTAGATGGTTTTGAAAACCTTCCTGTAGGGAATGTTGATGCCTATTTTGCTTTTCCAGGTTCAAGTAATAAATCAGGAAATTGGAGAAAATCGGGTGGTCGTATTTGGCTCGGTACTTTCAGGATTGAAAAAGAAGTGTTTCTCAATTAAGAAGAATATTTACATCGATTTTTATTTTTCCCCTCTAAAATAGTTTAAATACATTCCATCCCCAATTATCTACATCTCAGTCAATCTATTTTTTTTACCCTGGGTTTTCGGCCGATTTTTGAATTGTCAAAACAGAAAAGCAAAAAAGGACAATTCAGAAACTAATTAATTGCTGAATTTTGAAACGAAAACTCAAAGCAATGAAGACAATTTTTACATTAATTTTTTTAAGCCTCACCTGTTTTGTGCATTGCAGCACCCTGTTTTAGAATCTCATATTTATTAGAGCTTCCTGTATTTCTGTCGGGTGTAGGATTTTTGTTTTAATCAATCTTGATTTTGGTAGCGTATACCGCAATTGCCTGATTTCCCTGATTTGTTCTATTGCTTTTTCAGCAGAGATATTAATGTTATTTATTTTTAACAACCTCTCCAGTTCCTTGTAAATGGCGTATGCCGTGAAACAGATACAAATGTGAGCCTCAATACGTTCTTTTAACCGATGGTATACCGGACGTATCCTCAAATCGGTTTTTGATATACGAAAAGCTTTTTCCACTTGCCACAATTGACTATAATTTCCAATGACATCTTTTCTCGATAAATGTGTATTGGTCACATAACCTTTCAGTCCATCCCAAACCTTATCTGCTTTATACTTATTGTAATCGATTTTGACATCAATTTCACCTGATAGTTTTAGATATTTATTATATCCACGATTGTTTATGTGGTCTTTAGTCAGTTTACCCGACGCAACACGTTTTTCAAGCCTCTTTAAGCCTTTATTCCTGTTTTTCATGTCGTTGTGTGCCCTTTTTTGAGAAAAGCTGATAATTAACCTTCCATTCTTGTATTTCAGTTCTTTGGGTTTGTTTTCGTTAACATTAAGGGCTGTAATTTTTGCTTTTATGCCTTTACTTTCATTTTTTATCCGCCCGCCAAGTATGTATTGGTAGTTGTTTTCAACCAAAGCATTTATGTTTTTTTGCGAGAGCAAAGCGGCATCAGCTATTACAATAGGCTTTTCAATATCAAACTTCTTTTGAAAAGCTTCAAGTACCGGTATCAATGTTTTCGTTTCAGAAGTGTTTCCCTCGAATATTTGGTAGCCAACCGGGTATCCATATTTACCAACCAGTAACCCGATCATTATTTGGGGCTGTTGGTGTTTACCATCTTTATTAAATCCGGGGATACGATAATCATCTTCTTCAGATGCTTCAAAGTATAGAGTGGTCATGTCGTAAAATGCGACACTTATCTTGCCTTTGAGTAGTTTCTTTGTATGCTTAAAAGTAAGTTGTTCTATTTGGGGCTTTAGTGTGGTGTTCAATTCATCAAGAAAACGATAAATAGTATGAACGCTAACATCGGTATTTAAGTGCCGCCTAAAATAATCAACGGTTTTCAATTTGCTCCCAGGGTATACTAATCGGCATAAAACAAGGTTGCGGAAATAGTTGCAGCACCCATCGTATGGAAAATTGAATTTCTGATAAATTTTTCCTAAAATTAATTCGCTCCCGACAACTTGCAGATGATTATTTGCAATACTGTCCACAAAGTTCTCAACCACGATGTCATCGTGTTCGATAAAAAGAGATTGCATTCCCGTAAGCCTTTCCAACTCAGTGTTTGCAAGCAATGACAACAACTCTTCTTCTCGTTTAGTTTTTGCGCAGCCTACAGTTTTTATGACTTTATATTTACCCTTGTTTTTGGAGATTATCTGGATGCTAACAGAACCGCTCCTATTCTTATTTTTACGTATAAACATACCCAAAAATAGGCTTGCAGCACCCAAAATGCAAATTTTAAAATGCTAAGTAACTGAAAATCAAAGGGGCAATTTTGATGCGTCGTTGTGGTGCACAAAACAGGAAAGCAATGAAGACAATTTTTACATTAATTTTTTTAAGCCTCACAATTTTATCTGTTGCACAGGTTACCATTAGTGGAACAGTTGTAACCAAAAAGGGGGAGCTTCTTCCGGGAGTAAATATTTTTTTGGAAGGGACGTACGACGGTGCCAGTTCCGATGTTGAAGGAAAATTCAGCTTTTTAACAAGTGAAACAGGTCCTCAGAAATTAACAGCCACATTTATTGGTTATAAAAAATGGCAGAAGGAAATACTACTCTCTCAAACGATTGAAGAAAGTATTATTTTGGAAGAAAGTGTAAATACTTTGGACGCAGTAACCATTACTGCCGGAAGTTTTGCAGCGGCCGATGAATCGCGGGCTTCGGTGATGAAACCGCTTGATATTTATACAACCGCCAGTGCTAATGGTGATGTAATGGCTGCAATCCGAACCATGCCTGGCACACAAGCTGCTACTGACGATGGCAGGTTATTGGTACGTGGTGGTGATGCCTATGAAACCCGTACGTATATTGATGGATTGGTGGCTGCAAAACCGTATTACTCCAAAACGCCAGATGTGGCAACCCGCGGGCGTTTTGCTCCCTCTTTATTTAGTGGGGTGATGTTTAATACTGGAGGATATTCGGCTGAATACGGGCAAGCACTTTCTTCGGTTTTGGTGCTCAATTCAAACGATATTGCTGCCGAAGATGTTACCGGATTGTCGTTAATGTCGATTGGTGGAGAATTAAATGGTACCAAACGGTGGAAAAATTCGTCGTTGGCCCTTTCGGGAAGTTATATGAATTTTGAACCTTACCGCAAAATTTTTAACAGCTCAGTTGATTGGGAAAAACCGGTTGAGTCGGTAAACGGGACAGCGGTTTACCGCTACAAAACTAAATCGAACGGAATGTTTAAAGGCTATATTACTGCCGATTGGGGTGATCTTGCTTACAATGTCCCTAATGGGCAAAATAGCTTTATGCAAATTTCAAACACAGGAACCACAGCTTATTCCAATTTTTCGTTCCGTGATTGTTTCTCAGAAAAATCGTGTTATACTGTTGGTGTTTCATCTACTTTTCAAAACAATACTATTGGTTTGGGTGATGACAATGTAGAGACAAAAGAATTGAATGTTGAATCCCGGATTACTGTTATTCATGATATGTCAGAAGGTTTTAAAATAACCTGGGGAATGAATGAAACTTTTAATAAATATGATCAGGATTATACTGAATATTTTGGGAATACATACACATCCGATTTTAACGACCATTTATGGGGAAGTTTTATTGAGACCGAAATTAAATTCAGTAAAAATTTTGCCATTCGCCCGGGGATTCGGTCTGAATATTCATCAGTTATTAATAAATGGAATTTGGCTCCCCGGTTTGCACTGGCTTTAAAAACCGGAAAAACCGGACAATTTTCAGGGGCTATAGGGTTATACCATCAAACACCACAAGCCGATTATCTGAAGGTGGATACCAACCTTAAATTTGAAAAGGCTTTTCATTATATACTCAGCTATCAGGCTGGCGAAGTGAGTTCACGTTTGTTCAGAGCCGAAGCCTACTATAAAACCTATAACAAGTTAATAACTTACCAGTTAGGAGAGTTGGGGTTGCCAACAAATATAAAAAATGATGGGAAAGGTTACGCAGGGGGAGTGGATATTTTTTGGCGTGATCAGGAAAGTATTAACGGGTTTGATTATTGGATAACCTATTCATTTATCGATACAAAACGTCAATATAAAGATTACCCTGAAAAAGTAACACCAAATTTTATTTCGGCACATAATTTTTCAGTAGTTGGGAAATACTGGGTTGGTAAAATCAGTACCCAGTTGGGATTTGCCTACACAGCTGCCAGTGGCCGCCCATACAATAATCCTAACTCTGCAGAATTTATGAGTGAAAAAACAAAAATGTACTCCGATTTGAGTTTAAACTTAAGTCATGTTTTTTACATCGGAAACCAGTATTCAGTTTTGTATTGCTCTGTTAATAATGTTTTTGGTAACGAAAATGTAATTAGTTACCGTCCTTCGGGTGTGGCTGATGCCCAGGGCAGTTATTCTTTAATTCCAGTGAAAAGGGATCTAAAACGGATGGTTTTTGTTGGTTTGTTCCTGAGTTTCTGATTTTGTTAACAATTGGTCCTCAAAATTCAACAGTTCGGTTATTAAAAATTTCAGGATACATCAAATAAATACAAATTTGAATAAACTAAAAACTTTAAAATCATGAAAAAATTTATTGCATTTACAATTTTACTTGCTGCAGTTATTACAAATTTATTTGCATCAAACTACGAAGAAACAATGGGTGCAAACATTGCTAAAATGTACCAGTTAACTACATCGGCCGAGTTAACAGGTTTAGCCAATCAGTTTAGTCGGATTGCCAATGCTGAAAAAGATAAATGGTTGCCCGGGTATTACACCGCTTATTGTTACGTGAGGGCAACCTTTTTTGGTGAAATGAGTTTGGATGACAAACATAAAAATCTTGACATGGCACAGGCTGAAATTGATAAACTTCTAAAAATGGTTCCTCAAGAATCAGAAATACATGCTTTGCAGGGTTTGGTTTATATGTTACGAATTACTGACGCTTCTCTTGGTTATAAATATTCAACGTTATCACTTCAGGCATTGGGAACAGCCGAGAAACTCAATCCAAATAATCCAAGGGTATATTATTTACGTGGTACAAATACTTTTAATACTCCTGAAAATTTTGGAGGGGGGGCTGAAAAAGCAAAACCATTTTTGGAGAAAGCTGCTGCCATGTTTACCACACAAGAACAATCTAATAAGCTTGATCCTTCATGGGGTGCTGAACACACAAATCAATTACTGGATCAGTGCAATAAAAAATAATTACTTTTAACTTTGACATTATAATTATATACCGAAATTTTGACAAAGCATGTTAGTTTATAAAAAGATTCAGGTTCGATGGATTTTGGCTGTAATTTTCTCAGCATGTATTGGATTAGTTGTTACGTTAATTCTTGGAGGTACTTTAAAAATGTCATTCGAAAAATATGTGTGGAATATTGGGTATTCTCTTTCAATAGGACTGCCACTTTTTGCCAATGGATTTCTTTTTGAGAGGTTTGCACAACATTATATCGACTGGATAAGAAGGCCTATGATAAGTTTATTTTCAGTTATTATCTTTCATTTTATATATTCCAGTTTTGTTATTTTTTCGGTGAATTGGTTTTGGTTTATAATCGTACAACATAAAGGTTGGGGAGAATTTTGGATTTATAATAAAGGGACAATTATTTCAGAATACATCATTTTTATTATTGTTGCTTCTATTATTTATGCGAGTTCATTTTTTAAAGCCTGGCGGTTCGAGGTTCAGGAATCAGCCAAAATAAAAAACGAAGCCCTTTCTCTTAAATATCAGGTATTACAGAATCAAATTAATCCGCATTTTTTATTTAATAGTTTGAATATTTTAGGCTCATTGATTGATATTGATGTTAAAAGGGCAAAAGAATTTACTCGGGAACTTTCATTGTTTTACCGTGATTTGCTCACATTCAAAGACAAGGATTTAATTTCGCTTAAAGAAGAAAGTAATTTTGTTCGAAAATATATTTATTTGCAACAAATCAGGTTTGGGGAAGCATTGCAAGTTGAGATTATTGCCAACGAGAATATTAATGGGAAAGTAATTCCACTTTCGTTACAAGCTCTGGTTGAAAATGCCATAAAACACAATGAAATTTCAAAGGCAAATCCATTGAAAATAATTATTGCTATTACCGACGATTATGAATTAATAGTAGAAAATAATCTTCAGCCTAAAAATAGTAGTAGTGCAAGTAGTAAAACAGGCTTAAAAAACCTGGCTGGGCGGTACGAATTTTTAACAGGAAAAGAAGTGTCAATTACTACCAATAATAATTATTTTAGGGTGATTTTGCCATTAATTTTAATGGAAAAAAGTTAATATGAGAATTTTAATTGTTGAAGATGAACCGCTGGCAGCTGCACAATTAGCTGCACAATTGGTTGTATTAGAACCTGATGCCACGATTGTTGGAGTATGTGATACAGTTAAATCGGCAGTTGAATGGTTAAATTCAAACGAAGCCCCTGATTTGTCTTTTTTTGATATTCATTTGGGCGATGGACTTAGTTTTGAAATATTTGAGCATGTAAAATTTAACGACCCTGTTATTTTTATCACCGCTTTCGACCAGTATGCCATTCAGGCGTTTAAAGTGAACAGTATCGATTATTTATTAAAGCCAGTAGAGCCAAATGAGTTAGAAAAAGCCCTTCAGAAATTTAATAATTTAACATCGCCTAAAACTTCAAATGTAACGTCACAAGTTATTGAAGATATTATTTCTTCATTGGGGAAGAGAAAATATAAAGAGCGTTTTTTAGTAAAAGTAGGCACTCACCTTCGGATTATTGATATTGAAGATGTTCTGTATTTTTATAGTTTTCAGAAAGGTACATTTGTAAAATTAACCGATGGCAAAGATTATTTATTGGATCAAAGCCTCGAACTTTTGGAAGAATTGGTTGATCCAACCATTTTTTTTAGAATAAACCGTAAATACCTACTGGCTTTTAAAAGTATTAACGATGTTATTTCGTACAGTAATTCACGGTTGAAATTGAAGGTTCAATTTCCTCACGACAATGATTTTTTGGTTGCCCGCGAAAAGGTAAAAAGTTTTAAAAGTTGGCTAGAAGGCGATAAGTAAGTATAACAGTATTGTAAGACTTAGTGAATTTTAATAAGTTTTATAATTCCATCATAAATTAACCAAACAGCAAATATTGCAAGGAATGTAGCACATATGCCAACCAAAATGCGGTATGTTTTATTTCCAAAAAATTTACGTCCTTTTCCTACAGCAACTGAAATAGCCGAATACCAAACTAAATCGCCTAAAATATGGCCTATGTAAAACAGTAGAATTCCTATTATCCCAAATTTTTGTGAATGCAATACATAACCTAATCCAATTGTTGCCCACCAAATTATCCAGTAAGGATTGGCAAGGCTCATTAGTATTCCTGCTGCATATAAATTAATGGTATTCTTCGGTTTTATTTTTGCATTAATGGTTAATTGCGGAAGCGAACGAAACATATTTTGTGCCATCCATATCATAATCCCTCCACCTAAAATAGCCACAATAACAAAAAATAGTTGGCTTTTAAAAAGAGGAGTAAGTCCAAAAAGTAAGGTAAGCAAAAGAAGTGCTTCAAGTGCAGCATGCCCAACTATCATTTTTGGGCCAACCCAAGGGCCTCTTTTTGCACTTTCCGAAATGGTCATGGTCATAAAAGGGCCAGGCATCATCGCACCACTAAAAGCAATAAAAAACGAAGTGGAAAAAATAGCCAGGTAATTTATCATGCCTTAAATATAAAGTTTGATCATATAAAATCAAAACAGTAATTATTTTTAGGCAGAAAGGATAGCCTTTAAAGCCTGTTGTTCACTATGTTGTTATAAATTGAACCAAATTGAATACGGAAACCAACACCGGTATAAAGTTGAAATGATGATGGAAGTTGGACCCTGTTTAAAAGAATATCTTCAAGCGTTGCTTCACCCTTTGGCAAATATATTTGGTCATGAATATTTTCAGCCCTAAAATTAAAATTCACGGAAAATCCGCGCACAACTCGCACCGACAATTGCGTATCGAACGTAATCCTGTTTTTACTAAAATCTTGCAGAAAATTGGAAGCATCTAATCCTGCTTCAATTTCACCCCAGGTTTGAACCAATTGTAATTCCATTTTAAAGGTTTGTTCCCAAAGGTTTTCCTTAAGTTTTCCATAAATAGTCTCTTCGTAGTACTTTTTCCATTCAGGGCCAATGTAATAGGCAATTGTAAATACTTTCCGATCTGAAATATCCCAAGGGAAAATATTATATTCGATGGCCGGTTTTATGGAAAGTGAATGAATAAGATTTGAGTATGTGCTGTTCGAATATCCAAAAAAAGCACCTGCTGACCAACGCGGAGAGATGCTGTTAACTATACTTGATGAAAACCAGCTACTTATATTTTCAGAGCGGTATTTTTCGCCATCACTAAGATATTCGACTGTTCGGACTGTCATACGCCCATTGTTTCTGAATTTCCAGTCATCGGTAACTTTATTGGCACGTAAATAATATGAATAATTGAAATTTTTACGGCTTTCTTCGAGGTTCATATTTCCATTTACATCGCCTCTGAAAGTCCAGTTATTCCATGGGTCTTTTTTGATTTCTAAATTCTTTTTGCCTTCGTTTTTATCATTTTTGAATTTAAAAGTGAGTTTGTTGCTTGCTTCAGTTTCATTAACAAATGGCATAAGTCCCATCGATAAGGCATCGCTGATAATTTTTCTGCTTTCTTCCTGAGTATTCCCAGGAGCCACTGTACATGAAAGTGAAAAATCGCTCAGTTTTTCGAATGATTTATTATGGTACATCAATGAATAAGCAGTACCTCCACCACCATTTGTGCGGTGATTAATTATTATATGAACGTCGGCTACGGCAGGGTCATTTACAAAATCGACAAATAACATATTCCTTCTCAGGTAGTCGAAATCGATCCTAATTCCTTCAATAAATACTTTTGGTTTGCCTTCTTTTTTATCGTACGAATAAAGGCTTATTACATCTGTATCCGAATCTTTTGCTGAGGTGGTTGAAAATGATGTAACAGTTAAAATAATTAATACAATAATCCCGGTAATATTTTTCATTACTGAATTTTAGTTGGTTTTGGTATAAATTTCCTTGGTCTAAAAGGATTTTTAAAATTCTGATTTTAACAAAAATTATGCAAATATATAAATCTTCGTCTATTTATTATCAGAATGATAACTGCGAATGAGTTAATAAAATGTTAATGTGTTTGATGGATAGTGTATTGCTTTTGCCATGACTTTTATTTTAAGATAATACTACATATTTCATTCATTCCTTTTATTTTTGTTTTTATACCAGTAAAACAAAATTCTATTGGGGAAAAGAGAGAGAAAAAATCGCAGTAAAGGTTCGGCAGGTAATAATCGGAAATCGGGAGAAGATTTTTTAACGAGGAATTCAAAAAAAGGTGGAATAATTACAACTGAATCGGAATTACAGTACCAAATTGTTGATCAAACCAACGGTATCTGCCCCGGTTTGACGGATACAGTTTTGATACATCAAAGAGCATTGTTATTAGATGGAAAGATTTTAGAAGATACGTACCGATTAAATCGCCCCGAAAAAGTGAGTATTAGTGAAATGATCGAAGGCCTTCAGGAGGGTATTCAATTAATGCCAGTTGGTAGCAGGTATAAATTCTGGATTCCTTCAGAATTGGCATGGGGACAAAAAGGGACATCCAATAAAATTCCTCCAAATGCTGTATTGGTATTCGATATCAGATTGTTAGAAATTCTAGATTTGTAATTGCGACATAGGTCCTTTTTTTAAAGGGCAATTGAATTTTTATGAAATCTGAATAATAGATGAGAAAATAAAAATTATACCTATTTTTAAATGCAAAACCTTTTTTTTATGGATTCGAACCTATCACGTCGCAAGTTTGTAAAAAATGTTTCAATGGCATCGTTTGCTGCCGGAGCATTAAATATTCCTTTAGTGTCGTTTGGTAAATCGGCAATTAAAAATAAAAAATTAGGGATCGCGTTGGTTGGACTTGGGTATTATTCAACCGAATTATTAATGCCAGCCCTCGAAAAAACAGAAGATTGTTATTTGGCAGGTATTGTTACAGGCACTTCCGAGAAAGAAATTATCTACGGCCAAAAATATAACATTCCTGAAACGAATATATATAATTATGAAAATTTTGATGAAATAATTCATAATAAAAGTATTGATGTAGTTTATGTTGTATTGCCAAATAGTATGCACAAAGAGTTTACTATTAGAGCAGCTGCGGCAGGCAAACATGTTATTTGTGAAAAACCAATGGCATTAAATGCCCGCGATTGTACCGAAATGATAAGGGCATGTAAAGAAGCGAATGTTTTTTTGTCGGTCGGTTATCGTTTGCATTACGATCCAGCTAACCTGGAAGTAATGAGGTATGCTAAAGATAAAGTTTTTGGAGAAATTAACTTTATTAATGTAGCGGCCGGATTCCGATGGGGAGATTCAAAAAACCATTGGAAAGTTAAAGCACAATACGGAGGAGGAGCTTTAATGGATATGGGTGTTTACCCACTGCAAGCTGCAAGGTATGCAACAGGAATGGAACCTGTGGCAGTTACAGCTCAACGGTATAATCCTCGCATGGAAACCATTTGGGAAGTGGACGAAACAACTACTTTTCAGTTTGAATTCAAAAATGGTATTGTTGCCAATTGTATGGCTACCTTTTCGGGTGATGTTAATTTTTTGAAAATTAATGCATCAGCTGGAAAATACAAATTGGAGCCCTTTTGTGGTTATCTGGAAAATGAATTAACTACTATTGACGGTCCAATGAAATTTTTTGAAGATAACCAACAGGGTGCACAAATGGATTCGATGTGCCGCGCCATTAAAAAAGGTAAACCTTCACGAACTCCGGGAGAAGAAGGATTGATGGATATGATATATATCGATGCCATTCGGGAATCGATTTATAGCGGAGGGAAGAAGGTTTATATTTAACATAATTCACAAAGTATTTACTGTTCGGAATTGTATAATAGTATATTATTATATAACAAAGTGAACTGTTATTGATTGCCTCAATTTAATATAAGACAACGCTAAGGCATTTAGTGCCATTTGCCCCTTTATATAAACATATTTTAGTTGATTTTTCAGATAAAAAGAAATAGGTTTATTTCAATCTATTTCTTTTTATGTAATAGTACTATATAATAAATATGTTTCTAAAAATTTGACAATTAAAATATTAGGTTGTAAATTGTATAGGAAATCTCAGGAGAATTTGATTAGGAGAGGATAGAAGGTTAATGTTTGTTCACTTTTTCACTATCAAAATATTAAGCTACAAGATGAGATTTGCCCATAACACATCGATGTTATAATAAACTGAGTTCGAAGTTGTCTTTTTTTATTATAAATATAAAATACCCTGAATAAATGGACTTTGTTTTATCTGATAAAATGAAACAAGCAATAGCTATCTCTCAATCTGTTGCTAAAGAATTTATGAATGCCGAGTTTTCGCCGGCACACCTTTTAAAAGCCTTGCTTCATAAAGATATTGGATTAGTTCCAGTTCTTGAAGGAATGGGGAAAGATTTTTATTATATGGAAGAATGGGCCGAAGTTAGGATTGAAAGTTATCCAAAATCAAGTAAAGTTTCCGGACAACCCAAAGCAGATATCAATGTAAAGGCTGTTTTTAATGAAGCCGATAATGTACGATTAAAAATATCGGAGGAAAATATTACACCCATGTGTGTATTGATTGCCTTAACTATTCCAGGTGTTGGATTTTCATACGAACAATTAAAAACTTTTAACCTTAATCAGCAGGAATTATTAGACCGTATAATTGAAAACACCGACCTTGAAAATGTTGTTGGGACCGGCTCTGATGCTGCTACTGGTGCGACACCCGAAAAAAAACAAAATGCCTTATTAAAATATTGCCGTGAGTTAACCAACCTGGCACAACAAGGATTACTCGATCCGGTAATAGGAAGGGATAAAGAAACCCGGATGATGGCTGAAATTCTCGGCCGCAGGTCAAAACCTAATGTAATTGTTATGGGCGAACCCGGTGTTGGTAAAACAGCACTTATCCATGGATTTTCACAAAATATAATCGCTAACAAAATACCCGGTAATTTAATCGACACAAAAATATTCGAACTCGATTTTGGGTCCTTGGTTGCTGGAGCTTCATATAAAGGAGAAGTTGAAGATCGGCTAAAAAATATTATTAAAGAAATTGAACAATATGATAAAGCCATCCTGTTTATTGACGAAATACATATGGTTTTGGATAGCCAGGCCGGAGCTTCGGGTGCGGCAAATCTGTTAAAACCAGAACTGGATAGGGGTACGCTAACAGTAATTGGAACTACTTCGATTGATAATTACACCAAATTTATTGAAACCGATGAAGCCTTTAACCGGAAATTTGAATTGGTGAAATTGGAAGAACCAAACGAAGAAACGTGTATCAGGATGTTGGGCGAAATAATCCCGGTATATGAAGAACACCATAAAATGAAGGTTAGCCGCAGCGTACAAAAGGAAGCGGTTGTACTTTCAAAAAGGTATTTAAAGGAACGGTGCCTGCCCGATGCAGCTATTGATTTGATTGACCGGTCACTGGCAGTTGTTCGTTTGATGAAAGATACCACAGGTGCTGAGGTGGAGGCACTTAAGAAGGAACTTGAGAAATTAACAACAAACGAAAAAAAGCTTTCAGATGATGATTTAAAAAAAGAGTTGTTATGGTTTGATACACAGATAAAAGAAAAAATCAGCCCGGTAATATTAATCAAGCTCAACGATCAGGATGATTTGTCAAAAGTTGAAAAAACATCAGAGATACAAACAGCGTTAATTGGGCTTTTAAATAAGCTAGAAGAATTATCAAAAGAGGAAACAGAATCAATTAATAACTCGGACCTGGCTGCTGTTGTTGCGCATAAAACTGGAGTACCCATAGGCAAAGTTCAAACACAGGAAAAAGAACGGCTATTAAACATTGAATCGCACCTGAAAAAAAGGGTAGTTGGGCAGGACCATGGTATTCAAAGTATTGCTGAAGCAATAAGGGAATCACGTTCGGGATTAAGCAAGCCGGGGCAACCAATAGGTTCATTCTTTTTTCTGGGCCCTACCGGAACAGGTAAAACAGAGTTGGCTAAAACTCTGGCAGAATTTCTGTTTAACGATGAAACTTCTTTGATTCGTTTCGATATGTCGGAGTTTAAGGAGGAACATTCGGCTGCGTTGTTATACGGTGCACCACCCGGATATGTTGGTTACGAAGAGGGGGGATTATTGGTAAACAAAATCAGGCAAAAACCGTATGCAATAGTATTATTTGATGAGATTGAAAAAGCACATTCATCGGTGTTTGATATTTTCCTTCAAATACTCGACGAAGGGAAATTACACGACAGGCTTGGCAAAGAGGGTGATTTTTCGAATGCCGTGATTCTTTTTACCTCCAATATTGGAAGTTCATATGTGGTCGATTCATTTAATAAAGGTGAAATTCCACCATCAAATAAACTGGCTGAAATAATGGAAAATCATTTTAGGCCTGAGTTCCTGGGGCGATTGACTGAAATTGTGCCATTTGCCCCTATAAGTGAAGAAAATGTAGTTAAAATCTTTGAAATTCATTTGAAGAATTTATATAAATCGCTTGAAGCACAAGGTATACAATTAAATATTAAACAAGAGGCTAAAGAAGAACTTGCCAAATCCGGATTTACACCAAAATACGGTGCACGTCCGCTGTTGGGTGTTATCAGGAATAAATTGAGGAAACCTTTATCTAAGAAAATTATTTCAGGAGAGATTGGTAAAGGATCAGTAATCAATCTTAAAATTGGGGAGGATAAAGAATTGATTTGGGAATAATATTTGAATTTATAACAGAATAACTATAAACAAACAAATACTAACTTAAAATTATACGACTATGCAAGAGTATGGAATAGGTGGAACCGAAGTAAAAGGTGATGCCAGTGAAGCGTTTGTGGAAATCCCTCAAAACAGGACATTGCTTTGTGAAAAACTGACAGCCGATGCCCCCATAAAACCAGAGATTGTTGGAGGCCTTAAGACTATTGATGAAGTTTTTGAGCACTATAAACCAACCATTGATATTGATTTTGAAGACAGTGAGGGTGCCGGAAAACAAGAAAAACTTTCGTTTAATGGGCTTGCCGATTTTGGGGTAAAAGGAATTACAGCTCAAAGTGAATTCCTTCAGGATTTAACCATCGAAAAAGAGCAATATCAAAAAATTATTAAGCAGCTGAAAACAAATAAATTGTTGAGGAAAACACTTGAGAATCCTGAAGCGAAAACTGACCTTCTAGGAGTGATGTATGCATTAATTGCAGAACTTGAAGGAGCTTAAAATAGGGTTTTTATTTTCTAACTAATATCAAATAATAATATTATGGCAGCAAAAGAAAAAGAACAAGATATTGCACAATACAAAGAAAAGGTTTTAGAAAATGTAAAAAAGGTTGGTAAACCTGAAGAAGAACTAAGAAGTGGGCTTAATAAACTCGCCGGAAGTGGTGGGTTTGATTTATTGGAAATGGCTTTTGATGGGGTTGAGAATATGAATCCTGAGAGAAAAGCCCGAAAGCGGATTTTCCTTTCAGAATCAACATATAAAGGAGACCGTGAAAAATTGAAAAAAACGCTTCAGTTGTGGGCAGCCGTTTTAACTTCTTCTGAAAGTATTTCGGAAATGGCTGAACAAAGTGAAAAAAGTATAAAAATTGCCGAAGATTCATTTAAGGCGAATATGAGTAAAGCCATTGAAGCTACAAAAGAGCTTGAAACTTCTTACCGGTCGGTAGCCCTGTTTTATAAAAATACTGAAAGCTCGAAGCTTAAAAATATTTCGGTAATGAATGCCAGCCTTGACCAATTAAAAGACCTTGATGATACAAGGTTTATTGATGCTGTTCGTGCCGAATTAGTAAATAATTACGACAGGCTCGACTTGAGGGACAATTATGGAATACTGCTAGTGCCAGGATATTTGGGGTCAAATAAAGTAATTGAAAAATGGGCAAAAATAGCACACGAAAACAAAGTGATGATGGTCACCGATTTTGAACACCTCGATAATCCGGATGATGTGATGGACATGTTCGAAATTGCAAATTTGACAGGTGGCGATATGTACCGCTCAAATGTAATGATGGCATGTAACTGGTTGGTTGGCCGCGATAAAATTGATGAAATTGGCGAAGAAGAAGAATTGTTTATTCCTCCTTCAGGGGCACTGGCCGGAACAATTTACAATACACTTATGTCGCAGGTGGCAGCAGGTAAAAAGCATGGTGGGCTGAACGAGGTAGATGGTGTAAAATTTGACCTTAAAAAAAGTGAAATTGCCAGCCTCGAAAAACTAGGACTTGTGCCAATGGTGAATGAATATGGTAAAGTAATGGCATTTTCGGCTAAAACTCTGTTTAATGGTGATAACCTTGGTTTACAAACTTATTCAGTTGTTAGGGTGTTCGACTATATTACCAAAGTGATGATGGATTTCCTTAACAGGAGGGCGTTTGAGAACTTTAATGTTACCACACGAAAAGATATTTTGGGGCAGATTATTAAATTCCTCGATAGTGTTACTGGTCCAGGAAAATTAATCGAAAAATTTTCTGTAAAACGATTTGAGCAAGATCCTAATCAAAAAGACCGGATTTTTCTTGACATTCATATGACTCCATATTTCCCCGCCAAAAGTTTTATGATTAAAATGGATGGGCAAAAAGGTGATGATGGAACCGAATGGGATTCAGACTATGAACAGAATTAATCCAGTTATTGATCTCTGTCCTGTTTTTTAATTCATATCAAAACGGAAATATATAATAGTTATACCGAGTATTAATTTTAATTCAACAAATCATGTTAGCAAAGTCAAATGTAAGTATCGAAGTGGATGGGAAATCCCATCCGGTCCAGAGCTTTAGCTACCAGCTGAGGCAACATGCCGACCATACTGGACAACCTGCCTCAGAAACAATGGGTGGTGAAATGCATTTTACATTGGAATCTACTGACCAAAATGAATTCCTTGAATGGATGGTGGATAGTTTTATGCGTAAGGATGGTAAAGTAATTATCAATAAACCCAATAATGAAGGAAAACTGAAAGAGTTTGAATTTAAAGAGGCGTTTATGATCGATTTTAGTGAGTCTTTTAGCGAATCTGGTGCTGGATCAATTTCTATGTCATTATCCGCGAAAGAAATAAAAATGGGAAATGCCGAGCATAAAAATGAATGGCTGGAGGATTGATGGGATATAATAACCTGTGTATTTTGAAAAATAAAACTTAAAAAATTCAACAATATGTCATTTAAAGCAAAATTTAAAACATCCGGTGAAGAATTCCGGGTTTTAAGCTCAAGTTTTAGTGTATACCGTGGAGTTGACGAAATGGGAAGGCCCTCA
Source organism: Prolixibacteraceae bacterium (assembly GCA_963666575.2). Lineage (GTDB taxonomy): Bacteria > Bacteroidota > Bacteroidia > Bacteroidales > Prolixibacteraceae > JABMQB01. The sequence goes on along the minus strand of CAXXYG010000027.1, from coordinate 455,261 downwards.
TCTTCAACGGTTGGTGGTGAAATTAATATATCAATTGAGTCAACGAGTAAAAATATTTTTTTTGAACATATTAGTGTTGGTGAAAAATTGCCTGAAGGGACAATTACTTACACTAAACGCAACGAAGATGGAACATTAAAAGAATTAAAATTTAAGAATGCTTTTATTTCGTCTTTTAGCGAAACATTTGATCATTCAGGAGAGTCAGGAGCGATGATGCAAACAATTACCTTAGTTGCCCAGGTAATAGAAATGGGCACTGCAAAAGTCATAAATGAGTGGGGTAAATAATAGAATTAATAGTTGTTGAAGAATAAATAATAAGGAATATTATTGGTTCTGATCTCAGGATTGATGTATAAAAGATGTATTTGTTTTTAATGACTATTATGTACGTAATTGCAATAATATTTGAACAACTTACGTACGAAAATTAATTGATATGGCACTAACTGCTAGATTATTTATTCAAGGACACCAGAAAGAAAAAGTGGGTATACGTGTACTAACATGTGATTTCGGATTTTCACAAGGTACTGATGAACGCGGTTTGCCAAATTCAAAGGTTCAAGGAGGAAAAATTAATATTACAATTGCTGTGCAAAACGATGCGGAATTATTGCAATGGATGTTTTCAGAAGCGGCTGATAAAAACGGGAAAATTGTTTACGCAGGGAAAGAAAATGGTAAATCAATTAAAACAATTGAATTTTCTGATGCCCGCTTAATTAATTATTACGAAAATTTTACCGATCAAAGCGAAGTAATTGTAAGCATTACTATCTCGGCAAAAAAACTGGTAATAGTAGGTATCACTCATGAAAATGTCTGGTCAGGTTACGATTAAAAACACTTATTAAGCAACTGTAAAATTAACCAGGGAACATCTAGAACCTGGAAGTGATATTGAAAAAATAAAATTATTCATATGGCGCTGGCATCAAAAGTTAAAATTGAGATAGGGGGGAATGAAATAGCAGATTTTATACACCTCAGTATTAACCAGAGTATTTATGATGTGAATGAGTTTGAAGTGGTTTGCCGCCTTGATACTTTTGAAATGGTCGATGGGTTTGTTGTTGATAAATCAAAAAACTTTATTGGTAAAACCATAATAATAACAATCGATGTTAGTAAAAAAGGTGATGATAAATCAATCGATAGTTTTATTTTTAAAGGAATTGTAACCAATGTTAAAGGTATAAAATCAGGGCTTTCCGAATTAAATAAAGTTATCATTTTAGGTAAGAGCCCCGAAGTTTTGTTGAATGATATACCAGGAAGCAGATCGTTCGAAAATAAGAACCTGAAACAGGTCGTCGATGAAGTGTTAAAACCGTATCCGAAAGATTTATTAAAAACAAAAACAAATCCGAATACCAAGGGCCAGTTCGAATACATGGTTCAACATAACGAGAGCAATTATCAATTTTTAAGGAGGTTGGCTGCGCGTTATGGCGAGTGGATTTTTTACGATGGGGCCGAATTTGTTTTTGGAGTACCTTCAGGACCAAAAACAAACCTGGTTCTTGGCATTAACCAATCGGAATTTAATTTTGGTATAAACTTAAATCCACTGAATTTTAATTATAACTATTACGATTATTACAAAGCAACAACTTTAGACAATTCATCTACAAAATCGGTAGGGAAGAGCCAAATAAATGAAATTGCTACTTTGGCTTTTAATCAATCGGTAAAACATTTTTCGTATCAGTCAAAATCGTATTATAACCACTTGAACGTTCCCAAAAGTAGTTATACCAAACAACTCAAAAGTGTTGTCGACACGCAGGAAAATTCTCAGTCGGTTGGAATGTCAATGGTCGAAGGGACCTGCCAGGACCCGCTTGTTAAATTAGGAGGTAAAGTTGATATAAAAGCACTGAAGGTCGATAAAAAAGGGAAGGTTGATTACGGTGAATATATTATAACCTCTGTGACTCACACGTGTGATAACCTGATGAATTATCAAAATGAATTTGCCGGCGTTTCATCAGAGGCAAAAATTCCGGATTATGCCAATCCTGGAGCAATACCATATTCCGAACCACAAAGTGCAGTAGTAAAAGACAATAAAGATCCTGAAAAAATGGGACGTGTCAGGGTGAATTTTTTCTGGCAGAAACCGGATCAGATGAGCCCATGGTTAAGAGCTGTTAGCCCTTATGCGGCAAATGAACGGGGATTTTATTTTATTCCTGAAATTGAGGATGAAGTGTTAGTTGGTTTTGAAGGAAGTGATGCCGAAAAACCATATGTAATAGGCAGTTTATATCACGGGAAAAATAAACCGCACAGCGCCTGGCCCAATAATAAAAACAGCTTTAAAGGAATTGTTACTAAAAGTGATCCTGCGGATTGAATTTGATGACGATAAAAAAATTACAACCATTGATACACCAGGGGGGAATAAAATTGTTGTTAGCGACGATAAAAAAACAATATTGTTAAATGATGAAAACTTAAATAAAGTTGAATTATCTCCTGATGGTATTTTATTAGATAGCCTGAAGGATATTAAATTAATATCGAAGGCAAAAATAGTAATTGATGGAACAACAGGAATTGATATTAAATCGGTTGCCGATGTTAAAGTTGATGGGCTAAATATTAATCAAACCGCTAATGTTGCATTTTCGGCTAAAGGCAATGCTACTGCCGAAGTAAAAGGAGCAATGGCAACTCTTAAAGGCGATGCAAGTGCAATTGTTGACGGTGGAGCAATGACCACGGTTAAAGGTGCAATGGTAATGATAAATTAAGGGAGCCATAAACCATGAGCCAAGAGCTTTGAGCTAAAAGTAAATTAAGATTTAAAATATTATGGGACAACCAGCTGCACGAGTAGGCGATATGCATAACTGTCCGGCAGCATCGCCGGCAGTACCACCTGTGCCTCATGTGGGAGGACCAATTACAGGACCGGGGATACCTACAGTGTTAATTGGGAAACAACCAGCAGCTGTTATGGGCGATAGCTGCACTTGTGTTGGCCCTCCTTCTGCTATTGTAAAAGGATCGGCTACCGTTATGATTGGCGGTAGACCTGCCGCACGTATGGGCGACCAAACTGCTCATGGTGGTACAATTACTATGGGATTTCCTATGGTACTAATTGGCGGGTGAAAATATAGTTGAACATAACCCCAAACAATTTTAGCTATTGCGTAGTTGTAAGTTTCTTTTTTGCTACGGTTTAATTGCCGATCCTAATTATATTACGGCAAGTCTTATAAATTTTTTATTTCACCTGTATATTTTTTCCCCTTAACGCGAAAAATTTCATTATAATGGGTGGTTGTGTAAAATATGCGATAAAATACCCATTTGTTCACACTTTTCACTTTTGTGTAAACATATTCTGTTATGATCCTTTTGTGCGGATCTTCTGTACCTCGATTTTTAAAAAAAAGAGATTTTTCATAAGATACCTCACGCTGATAAACATATCGTTTACTAGGACTGTCATCTCCATAATTGAATAATTGTTTTCTGTATTTATCACTAATCCCATACGTGGCATCAGAAGTACCAAGTCCCTTTACCTTATTAATACATATTTGTTTTATATCGTTAATGTTTTGAGTTTCTGTAATTATACTATTTATTCTTTTTTGAAAATCTATTGGAATTTTTGTAAATTCTTTATCTGATATTGTCATTTTTTGATTCTTTTAGATTTTTTGATTACGCTGTATATTTATTTTATTGCTAATAGCGGTGATAGTGCTAATTTACAGCTTATTGTATTAATAGTCAATAGTATGTGTAAATAATTAATAAGCTTCAGTAACTGTTAATTTATATTTAGTATTACATAATTATATCGTCAGTTTTTTTATTGCAAACACTAACTATTTCTGTGTGTTATTCTTTTTATCCACAATAATCCTGTAAGGCAACACATTTGCCGATTGTTCTTCCAATTTAATAAGCAAGTCTTTTTTTAGGAATAAAAGTTCGTCCTCATCGATCTCTTCGCATGCTTTTGCCAGTGTGAGGAAAATATCGAGTGTACGAATAAAACCACTATCGGTTGATTGCCCGGTTTGAATGCCTTTTTTAATTTCCACTTTTTCGAGTAATTTGCCAAAGTGTTCAAAACAAAGGGCTTTAATATCTTCGGGGGTAACAACCCTTCCGTGCGATAATAATGCTTTCCGGTAGGCATTTACCCTTTCATCGGTATCCATACTTTCGTGGCCACCGATTGTTGGTGTAATAAATGTAACACTATCAGGGGCGAGGTCACTACCTTCGTAAACAAATAATTTTTCGCCACTCTTTATTTTATTGGCAAACTCACCATTGGTGGTCCAGAATTCAATAAAAAGAATTTCGTCTTTTGGATGTGCTTTTAACAGTAAATACGAAATATCTTCTTTTATAATATTGCTTTCTTTTAGCCTTTTTTCGAGGCGTGAAATTGTTTGATTTAATTCTTTTATGTCGGATGAAATCATATCGGCTCCAATAATTGAAAAGGCCGCACTTTCATCACGTAATAATTCAAGCAAATAATTTAAAACTTCAGCGGCATTGCGCGAATCAAAACGCCCAACTCCTCCATGCCTTACAATATATGTCCCATTTTCAACTTCATTTATTCCTGCAAATGATTTTATCGTATATGTTTTGCCAATGCTGCTGGTTACTTTTTTCATGTCGAGGAATGCCTCCTCGGCAGTCAACGGTATAATGTTTATAAAATCGCGCGATGATTGTGTAAATTCGTTCAGGTGCCGGTTGTAGGCTGGGAAACAATTTATTGAACAGAATAAATCATCGAGGACTTCGGGTGGAATTATTTGTGGGAATTCTACTTTTATCCAAACCAAATTAGTGTTAAGGTTTTTAAGGTCGGAAGACAGAAAAACCTTTTCGATTCTGGGTGGAATATTATTTTTACTGAAATCTTTTGGCAACTTATAACCACTTTCTGTTAATGTTATAAACTGTTTCCGGTAAAACCGGTTGATATGGCTACACACTTTTTTGGAAACATCCAGTTCTTTTTGTAAAAGAGACTCTAGGCTGTGGCCATCAATGATATTTTCTTCTCCAAACCCTTGAATAAAGCGTAATGACTGGCCGTTAATTTCCCATTTTCCTTTAGCTAGCGAATCATAGAAACTTTCTTCAAAAGCTTCATTCCGCAGGTCGAAACATATGGACATCCCATTAATTGACCGAACATCTTCGTGCATTTCCAGTCCTATCCATATTTCCGAATCTTTTAAAGACTGATTCGGCCGTGCTGATGCTATAATTTCTTTGTACAACTCTTCCTGAAATTCAAAAATTTTGGAGCCGGTAGCTAATATCTTAATCTGTCCGTTAAACAATTTATAATTCCCGGCAGGAGTAAAAAATACTGGTTTTTCATCAGCAGAATGTTCTCCGGGGATAACGAACCGTTTATTTACATAAAACTGGTAAAAAGAATCGATAAAAAATTCTGGCTCAACGGAATTTGCTCTGAGTAGAGCATGGGCAGGAAAAGGGCCAGTTATTGGTTCAGGAGTTAGAAGTTCGACCAGTTTTTCAAGAACCCTCGATTCGGTGGTGTTAATGTCGTTTGATATTTTAGATAATTCACTGGCGAGTGCACCCAGAATCATGCCAATAAATGGGTCGAATGAACTTTCGGCCTGTGTGTCTTGAAATCCCCACAACCGTGAGGCATTTTTGATCATCCGGCTTCTTATTTTTTCTTTACTTTCCTGCATAATGCTTTAATAATATGACAATGGCCCAATATAAAACTTGTCGGTAAATGAAAAGGGTTCGTTAGTTAGAGCCAGTGTTCCATAAACTTCTAAGTTTATCCTGCTTTTTGCACGGCGTGTACGAGCTTTAAAATCAACCAATTCAATTTGTATTTTAACTCTGATATTTGTTAGCCGTAGTTCGTGAGTTTCAATGGTTTGTTTTATTGAATCGCGCAAATGATCTTTATACAACTGTGAATTTATGATGTTTTCAAAATCGTGCTCCCATATTTCACATCCGAATGATTCATCGTGTTTACATTCACCAAAATAAGTTACCGATATAAGGTGAATCATTGCTGCAACTGATTCATATAAAGTGCATTTTTTAGGCTCCTTTTTTTTTCTCATTTGAGAAAGTTGCAATGGTAATTTGTAATATTCAGTAATCATTTGAGTTATCGTCTGATTTAAAATGCTGATTCATATCCAAGTACTGGGCCTTCGGCAGTAAGGATAAAATTTTGTTTTGCTTTGTCAATGAGAATGTTGTTTGTTACATCAAACTCTGCTGGGACAAAATAGTTGTAAAAACAGTTTAGAAAATTAGAAATTGTACCGTTTTCTAAATATTCATCGACACGAGTATTTTGTAAAGGGCCAATATCAAAAACCATTGTGGTGTCAAGGCCATCAAAATCATCACCACAAACAAAATTAACTCCCATCTCTATTGCACCAAGCAGATTGTTTTTGTTTGACGAGTTTGATTTGTTAATATTTTTATTTGCTGAGGTTTTACTTCTAATAACCTGCACTTTAACTTTTTCTTCGAGGATAGCTTCGAGGCATTTTTCAGTTAATTTGCTATTACCTGCTATACGGTGCGAAAAATGTAATAACAGAACCATACTCGATATATATTTTGGACTTAAAGAAGAATCGAAATTCCAGAATTCAGGAAAAATATCATTAAATAGATTTTCGCTAAAACGTGATAGGATTTTTCGCTCGTGTAATTCAAGTTGAATGCGTTGAAAAAACACTTCATTTTCAAATGGGCGAAAAAATTCCCTGACAGCTTTTTCCTCAAGTTTAAGCTTTTTTGATTCTTCCGAAATATTATCAGAGTCTTTCGAGGGATTATCAATTTTTTCATGAAATAATCCCTCGGGGAGCGAATCGTATAATCCATCGCGGTTAATATGAATTCCAACTATTTTTTGGCCGTTTTCAAGTTTAATGGTTTCGTTATAAGCTATATCCCTTGCATACCTACGCTTAAAAGTTCCATCTAGCATTGCTACAAAGCCTTCGTTTTCCAGGCCATTTTCAATTAAATCACCAATTAATGCTTCAGCTTTGATATCAAAAAATATTGTTTGAATCGCTTCTGATATTTCATCGGATGTTTTCATTTTTTTTACAGTGTTCATTTTTAAGGTAATTCAAGCAAGCTGCCAAGCGCCAGGCAGGCTTGTCTTGCATTCCTCCTTAAGTGTGAGACTTTTTTATCATGTTTGTTTGCCCCAAAATTAGGGTTGAACATATTTTAGATGTTACGAAGTGAACACAACTTACATTCCTAATTCTCTCATTTTCTTTTTGAGCCTTCTTTCTGTCATCCCTAATTCTTTGGCAGCGTCTCTTTTATTTCCCCTGTACTTTTCAAGTGCATTATTTATTACCTCAATAAGTTTTTCATCATCGGTTAATTCAGGTGCAGGTGCAGCCCCACCTCCTGATGCAGCTTGTTTAAGTTCAACTTTTAAACCTGTTATATCGTCCATTTTTGCAAACAGGTCATTAAATGCATCAAGTACATGGCCATACAAATCACTTCTAATGGTGTCTTCTTCAACTCTCACAACATAATCTTCCATGTTGTTTAAAATACCTGCAAATCGGTTACTTATCCTTCCTTTTACTACATCTACCTTTTCATTTGAATATTGCAGGAACAATGAACGGGCAGTGTCGGCGAGGGCTAAAAACTCATGGTCGTATTTATTTCTTAATTCCATTTGAGTAATTAAATCCTGACGCTCATCACTGTTTAGCGCCTGTTCTTGAACAGGAAGCCTGAAAGCATAAAACATTGGAATTGCAACAATAATTACGGCAAGTATAAATAGCACCAGCATTTTAATAAATGCTTCAGTTCTTTCTTGTTTGTTTAGCGGATCCATATTATTTGGTTTTAAGTTTTAAATTTATTTTAATCGACTAAAAAGCTGTTGCCGGGTTTTTCTTTTTGTTCTTTCACAAAAATGTGCATATCTTTTTTCTTTCCAATAAAATCGAGGTTGCTCAGCGTATTAAATATTTTTGAAATAGAATTGACAAATGGAGCCAGGTTTTTAATAGAATTGTTTATATCATCATGGTCATATTTGTATTCAATTGTAGTTGTCAACAGGGTTTCAAATTCTCCTTGTTTAAGGCTACTCCAGTCTTGAATATAATTCAACAATTCTTCTCTATCGGCCGATGATTGTTTATTGATTGCGTTGTTTATAGTTCGCGCAAGCGAAGCTACTTGTTCAAAAATAAATATTGGAGGATGGTATTTTGCAATTCTCCTGAATTCAATCATGTTGGCGCTCAGAAACTGCAGCATCGAATTTGATACATCGGCAACAGTACCGGCAATGTTTGTACTTTGTTTTTTATCTTTTATGCCATGTAGTATATCAATAATATCGATTTCGACCTGCCCAAACAACTTGATGAGTTGCGCATGGTATTCAACTAATCGGGGATGACTATATATTGTTTGGCAAGGAGGAATATAACTTTCATCGAGTTCGGGTTTGTTATCGTTAAAAATCAGTTTCCCAATAATTAATGAATTATCGCTTTTAATGGTGTCTTTTTCATTCAGCGCATGAACCGATAAATAATAGCCGGGTAATATATTTGGTAATCTGGGAGGATTTTCTTCGGGATTGGGCGAACCAAAAGGAATCCTGTCGAATGAATTAACAGCAAGGGCAACGAAATACTCCTTTGAAGCTGAATTTTTTTGATTGTGGGATAATTGTGGGAAAGCAGTTGATAAGTCATCGTCTGAAAAGTGATTTTCAGAAATTTCAATTCTGGAACCTCCCCGTGTAATTGCATCACAGTTTAATACCTTTACATGTATATAGCCCTGGTTATCAATGTCTGTATATATATTTAAGGGTTCTGCTTCCCCATTGTTTTGAAGCAGAATTCCATAATTAAAAGGAGTTATAAATGATGCATAAATATTTTTAACCTGCTGAGTTATATTTTTGTCGGTGGCAATAAAATGGTCTTTATTAATTTTCATTCCATCGATCCAGTTAACTGGAAGGTTGATATTCTTCATAATCCTATTATTTTTCAGTTACTCGTTTACATACAATTACACTGTTTTCTTTTATAAAATTAAAAGAGTTGGTTTCTTCGGGGTCGATATAGCGGATGCTACTAAACCAGCGCGGTTTAAAATAAAATATAAAATCTATGGGTTTTTCTTTTTCATCGAGGTATTGAATTTTTTCATCCGGATTCCGGTCATTGTAGTCATTTATAAAATAATAAAACAGTTTTCCAAAGGTCATTTCCTTAGGTGCTTTTGCCCTGAATGTGGTCATGTTTTCATCGCTGGCTTGTTTTTTAAATTCAAATCCAATAACCAAGGGCGACTCCATTTCCCTGTCGTTTGGGTCTTCAATATGTTTATCGACCGGATAATGCCATTTGCGCAATATTTTTACCGGAATGTTAATATAAAGTATATATGTTGCGTAAAATAGAAAAGGGATTAAAAAAGCCAATAGAGAAATAAGGAATATTATTGCAAACACCGTATAGTTTGAAAAATGGAATGCTACTAAAAGAAAAGTAGCACCAATTAATCCCACTAATAGTGTAAACAGAAATTCGATCCAAAAACCTTTTTTTGATGCCCATGGCAATAATTTATAATAAAAAGCAACGTGAAGTAGGCCGATACAAAGCATCCATAATAAGAGTAGATAAAATATATGTGTGTTTGACAAATTAAGCAATCCTTCCATTGTAATAAAGCCACTGGAACCTAGCAAAAGGCCAGTGACCAGAATATATAAAATAGTACGGAATTTATATTCTTTCAGCTTTTTTGATTTAGATGAAACTATACTGAAAAAAACAATTGAAAGGATTAAGAAGATGATAATCAGAAATCGGTTCTCCATAACTTAGATTTTTTTATTTTCCTTTTTGGGCAAAAATTGAGTTTTTAAAAAAGTTTGGAAGTATTTGTATAAAAACTCAAAGCATTTCCCTATAAATTTATGAGAAAAAAGCGTACGAGTCAACTAAAATCCTGTATTCCTTTTGTTTAAAATGAAAAAAAAATTAAGAAACCTGATTTGACTTGGGGTTTATAGAACAATTATTATGGTAAGTATTTCTGGAGTTAGTGTTATTTATTGATTTTTTTAAGGATTTTACTTAATTCATAAACAGCAATTGCTGTCACATTTGCCACATTCATCGATGAATTATTACCCAGCATGGGAACATAAATACAGTCGTCGGCCAGATTGAGAAGTTTTTCAGAGATGCCTTTATTTTCAGAACCAATGATTAAACATAAATTAGCGTTTGGCGAGCATCTGAAATTTTTAATATCCTTACTTTTTGAAGTAATTTCGAGCGCAATAATCAGTGTGTTTTTAGTTTGAAGTTTTTCAATTACTTCTTCAGCCTTTTTGAAGTACTTAAATGTTATATATTTTTCGGTTGAACGTGAAGTTTTTCTGATTTTGCTATTTGGGGGTGTAGGCGATGTTCCTGTAAGATATATTTTATTGACACCAAGAGCATCTGAAATTCGGAAAATACTGCCAATGTTTCTGGGATCTTCCAGATTATCGACCAACAAAGTAATGGGGTATTTAATATCTTTTTTATTGAATTCGGAATGATTTAGTTGTTTATTCTCCATCGAATATTGTTGCGTAAATTGGCAAATTGTTTGGCGTTTTCTGTAAATTACAAATTTAATAGAAATGGGAAACTCTGGTAGTGTTTGTTTTCGTATTTTTGAAAATACAACTACTATTTCTGTAATTTGTAAATGTAAAAGTGACTAATATTTGAGTCCTTATCTTATTTTGTGTATAAGAATTATATAAATAAATCCATTATGAAAAACATTCTGTACGTTGTCAGTTTATTTTTAGTGATTAGTTCGTGTGTTTCAAAACAAACTCCTCTTGATGCGGGAATTGATGCTCAAAATAAAAAAATGGAGTGGTGGCGTGAAGCCCGTTTCGGGATGTTTATTCATTGGGGATTGTATGCTGTACCTGGCGGCGAATGGGAAGGAAGAAAAATACCGGGTATAAGTGAATGGATAATGTTGAGGGCTCAAATTCCAGTGGCAGAATACGAAGCTTTGGCAAAGAATTTTAATCCGGTTGATTTTGATGCTGAAGAATGGGTAAAACTGGCTAAATCTGCAGGAATGAAATACATTGTCATTACATCGAAGCACCACGATGGGTTTGCGATGTATCATTCGAAAGCCAATAAATACAATATTGTGGATGCAACACCATTCAGTCGTGATCCTTTAAAAGAATTGGCTGATGCCTGCCGTAAACATAATATAAAATTGGGTTTTTACCATTCGCAGGCACAAGATTGGCACCATCCGGGTGGAGCCTACTCAGGTATGGACAAAAAACCACATTGGGACCAAACGATGGATAGAGTGGGTATGGAAAAGTATATCGATGAAAAGGTGGTTCCCCAGGTGAAAGAATTATTATCAGAATATGGCGATATTGCTATTTTTTGGTGGGATACACCTTATGGTATGACTGAATTATATGGGAAAAAACTTTTACCTCTTCTGGATATGCAACCAGGAATAATTGCAAATAATAGACTGGTAAGTGGTTGGAAAGGCGATTTTAATACGCCCGAACAACATGTGCCTCCAACAGGCCTCGATTATGATTGGGAAGTGTGTTTGACTATGAATACTAGCTGGGGATATAAACGGAACGATAACAATTGGAAATCGCCGGAAACAGTTATTCGTATGTTAGCTGATATTGCAAGTAAAGGTGGCAATTTATTATTAAATGTGGGCCCAACTGAAAAAGGTATTATTCCTGATTCGAGCGCTATTGTATTAAAGGAGGTAGGCAATTGGATGAGTAAAAATGGTGAATCGATATATGGAACTACGGCAAGCCCGTTTTTTAAACTCCCTTGGGGCCGCTGTACCAAAAAGGAAACAGCAAAAGGCGCATTGCTTTATTTGCATGTTTTTGAATGGCCTAAATATGGTACTCTCCGGGTTCCCGGATTAAAATCACACGTAAGGAATGTGTATCTGGCTTCACAGCCCAAACAAATATTTTCCTATAAATTCGAAGGCGATGATTTATTGATTCATGCTCCTAATGTAACATTCGATCCTGTAAATACGGTTTTGGTAGTTGATACCAGAGGCAAGTTAAAAGTTGTAAGTAATAAGCCACACCTGCTTAATAATAAAATTGTATTACCAGCCAATTTTGCTGATATTTATAATCCGGGTTATGGCCAGCAAGCCATTCTCATAAATGGAGAGAAAAAAAGCGTAATAAAAAATTGGATTGATGAACGTACGCATTTGGAATGGATAATGACTGTTTCAGAACCAGGGAAGTATAAAATAAATGGTTTTGTTAAAGTTAATGGAGAAAATAAAATAAGTATTAAGCTCGGGGACCAATCGAATGAACAACTCTTTTCTGATTCAGAAAACGAAATTATAGAAGTTCATATGGGAGAGTTCCAGATTACCGAAACCGGAGATCATATTTTGTCATTAACACCGGTCAAAGGCAATTGGAACGGAGTTGACTTGTACAATTGCGAATTAATTAAAATGAACTAATCATTCTTTTTTAATGATATTAAAAGTATACCTGTCTGTATTTTTTGGCTGGGTGATATTAAAGTTTATCCGGTAGATTGAATTGCCCCATTTTTGAATTATTCCCTTGTCCTCCATGGCTGTTAGTTTAATTTTTTCAATATAGGCTTCCATTTGTTTAGGATTGTACCTTATTATAAAATCCTGTTCAGGGGAATGCATAAGAACCTTACCTTCTTCTATTATTTCTGACTTAAGAGATGTCATCATGTGTTGGGTTATTTTACTAGTTTCATTGAGGTTTACAGCATCCGTTATTTCAATGCCAGTGCCTCGGGTGTGTTTAATAGACCTTTGCCAAACATTTATCCCAGCTTCCTCAGGATAGGCATTTTTTAAGTCGAGTAAAAATAAAGAATTTTTATCAGAGGTTTTAAAAATTGCATTTTTGGCAGCATATTTAACTCCCTGTAACTGAGTGTGTCCATTAATGGTAGGTAAATTATGGTAGTCGGAACAATTCGACCATATTTCGTACCGTTTGTCGCTAAAAGTTTTACGGGTATAGGTTCCACGGCCAACATCTATTAACAACGGTAATCCATTGTAGTAAACCACATAATTTCCAATGTCGTTGTGGTTGTGGCTTTCGTTATTATGCCCTCCTTTGGCAGCAACAAAAAATCCATCGGAACTACCCTGATTGTCGCGCGATATCATAACCTGTATATTGGGTAACCATACCGATTGGGGGAGAGGTAATTTTTTTTCAGAATTGTTTATTTTTTCCTGCATAAATAATGAAAATAGGTTTCTGAAATACTGAAATGTTCCAATTTCTCCAGAAACTTTATTTTTGTAGAAGGCACCAAAGTTTTCCATCTCCTTTTCACCAATAGCTTTCCCAAAACGGAAAATCATATCGGCATCCATTTTGGGTTGAGGGTCGGCATCAGCAAAATTTAAAAAATATTTTTCGCTTATTTGAGCCCGGTAAATAAACCGAGCCATGTTTTTTATTTTTTCATCTGAATACACAAATTTAAACTGATTATTTGTGGCCAAATTTAACATTGCAAGGTTGTCGAACAATGATGCTGCCGCAGCTCCCCAATATCCCGGCCCTTCGTCGCAGCCTCCATCCTGAGGGTAGGGGTTTAAAAATTCATCGAGGACATTTAATATTTTTGAAACATGTGTAATTCTTTTTTCCGGATCTTTTTCGAGTAATAAAACCGCATTGATCCAATTGGAGCAAATCCATGGATTCCAGTTGTTGGGAGGTGTACCATTACTATCAGTACTCATCCACCAATGAGGGACTGTCATTAAAGGTTTAAAAATACGGGTATTGGTTTCGAAATAGATACGTTGGCGGATTTGTGGCGAAATAGCATCAAATTTATTTCCAAGGAAATAATCGGCCCAGGCCAGGTAGGTGGCTGTTTCGGCAGCAAACAAATCAACAAATGGTTCAGACACATCCATTAATCCCGAATAGTGTTTTGTTTTTGGAAGATGGGCAGGAACACCCCACCACGATTCTTCACAAATTGACCAAATTCCATTAATGATTGGATCGATAAACCGCCCTTTGTTTTCATAAATTTCGGCAAGAATCATTGTTCCAAGGATACGCCGTTTTTCGAAACTAACAGATTGGTATTCGTCGCGGTCGCCAGTACGTTCAAATAACAACGATTTGGTAGCAGGAATTGAGGGCCAGTTGTAATCAATATTATTATTGGCAATTGTAAGAAATGCTTTAAACATTTCCTGATCGGCAGCTTGCCATGCTTCCCTGTCTGAAATTTTTGGGAAAGGTGACCAATCTGATTGAGGAATTAAAAGTTCTGTTAATTCATCTTCAGAATAATGGGAAGACAATAAATCGGTTTGATTTTGGCCAAAACTTACGACTGTTAATAGGATGGGCAGAAAAATAATTAGAAATTTCATAATTCAGGAAGTTGGTTTTCACTTCTAAAAATAAAAAAAGCTGCCCGTAAAACACAGGCAGCTTTGATTTATTTTAAATAAAACTGATTATCTATCCATTTCAGAAAAGTATTTGTAGAAAAGTGGAATGGTTTTAATGCCGTTATAAAATTGTTCCAGCGGGAAATTTTCATTGGGCGAATGAATGGCATCGGATTCTAATCCAAAGCCCATCAGAATGGACTTAATTCCGAATATTTCTTCGAAGGTTGAAATGATTGGGATACTTCCTCCCGAACGCACAGGTACCGGACGAATGCCATAAATGTCCTGATAGGCTTTTTCGGCGGCTTGATACGCCGGAACATCAATGGGGCAAACGTAACCCTGTCCGCCGTGTAACGATGTAACTTCGACCTTAACTGATTCAGGAGCTATAGATTCAAAATGAGCTTTAAAAAGTTGGGCAATTTTTTTCATGGTCCTGGTTGGGTACTAATCGCGATGAGATTTTTGCAAATGCTTGACCAGGTAAAACTGTTTTAGCCCCTTCGCCAGTATAACCTCCCCAAATTCCGCATACATCAAACGATGGCCTGATACCGGTTCGTTCGCTTGGAGAATAACCTTTTTCGCCTGCCAGTTCGGCAACGTCTATCGATTTTTTGTATTCTTCTACATCAAAAGGGGCTTTCCCTAATAGTTCGCGTTCTTCTGTTGAAACTTCCATCACATCATCGTAAAATCCGGGAATAGTTATTTTTCCATTTTCATCGACCATGTCGTTTATCATTTTACACAAAACATTTATTGGATTGGCTACTGAGCCGCCAAATAATCCAGAATGTAAATCGCGGTTTGGGCCGGTCACTTCAACCTGCCAATAGGCTAAGCCTCTTAAGCCAGTTGTTATAGATGGTATATCAGGGGCAATCATTGAGGTATCGGAAACTAAAATAACATCGGCTTTTAACATGTCGACATTTTGGCTGCACCATTTGCCCAGGTTGGGCGAACCAATTTCTTCTTCGCCTTCAATCATAAATTTGACATTACATGGCAGTGTATTTGATTTAACCATGTATTCAAAAGCAATTGCATGCATCATTCCCTGCCCTTTATTATCTTCAGCTCCACGGCCCCAAATTTTTTCGTCTCTGATTTCGGGCTCAAAAGGATGCGATTCCCAAAGTTCAACCGGGTCAACCGGCATCACGTCCATGTGCGAATATATTAATACAGTTGGCAAAGCCAGATCGATTATTTTTTCGGCATATGTAACCGGATTACCATCAGTTTCAAATATTTCAGCTTTATCAGCACCCGCTGAAAGCAAGGTTTGTTTCCAAAACTCGGCGGCTTTGTACATGTCGTCTTTGTGCTCTGATAATGAACTAATTGAAGGAATGCGCAGCAAACCAAAAAGTTTCTCCAATAACTGTTCTTTATTCTCCTCGATGTATGTGTTTATGTCTTTCATGTGATTTGTAACTTTTATAATGGATTTGAAATTTAACCCTTATGTATTTAAATAAAAAGGATTTTAGCTAGGAATTGTTCGAGAAAATAAAAATATGGGGTGAGAATTTTCATTATTAGCAATAAATAATTCAATGTGCGACAAAATTAACGCACGTAAAATTTGTCGTGCGTTAAGATCCTACAACAATTGGAGAATTAATTTAAGTTGATCCAAAAATGAAAGATTTTAATTGAATTTGTATTATTAATTCTGGAATGTTGTGAGAAATATTTTGAATATGTTTTAAAACTTTTGGTAAAATTTAGTTTATCATTTGAATTCCAAATAAGTGATTGATTTAATGCTAAATCATCAATCCAGGCGTTTATATTATTAAACCAATATTTCTGATCATCTTTAATGATATAGCCAATCATGCCAGCATGGTTTAATTTCCTACCATGAATTCCTTTTTTGAATCGTTCAATACCTCCGCAATTCTTTGGCTTACCTTTTGAATCATAGCCCAATAAATATTCTTTTTGACGATAGCTTTCTTTCACTCCGAGAATTTTTGCCTCAAAAGCAAAAAATTGATTTCCCTTTGAATAGTGAATTAATTTAACCGAGATTGATTCTTTTGTAATTACACCAATATCAACAGATGGACTATTGCCTATACTTTCGTCCTCCATAGCTTCTTTATCGAAAAAGAAAGGGAAATGATCATTTAAATTTGTGCTTAAAAGTCGAACTAATTTTTGTGTAAGTCCTTTTTCATTTTTATTAGTTGAAGTTCCATATGATTTAACGAATTTTGGAATTTGTTTATCTACAAAATCTAAAACTGTAGCTATAGGAAGATCAAGTTTTGGTGGTTTTGCCTTGCCTATTTGAGAACCAATATAGTTATTCGCAAGATTCATAAATTATATTCTTGTTGTACCAGATAAGCGAAGATTTCATCGGCATCTCTTATGGCGATGGAACGCAGCCAGTATCTGTATTGTTTGGGTTTGATAAGATATATTACATTCTGATCGTATATAGTTAAAACTCTAATAAAACGTAGATTTGCTGTTGGTTTATCTAGTTTTAATAAATTATTTAAATGTTTTTCTAATTCAATAGCGTTGGATTTTAGTTTTGTTTTATCTCCCCAATAAAATGGGAAAATAATATGGTTTTCAGTCGAAATCCATTTGGCTGCTCGGTATTCTTTATAAACAGAATTTATAACCTGAAGAAAAACATCTGCGAATTGATTTAAATAATCAGGCTTGGTGGTTACATCAATTTCAGCTTCAGTAGTTTTTGCATGTTGACGGCGATAAGGAAGGAATATATTTAAAATATCATCTGCAAGTATTAGTTCAAATTTAGTTAATGATAATTCCCCTTCATCATCAGGGAATGGTAAATTATCAATATCACCTTTTAAAATTGAAGTTGATCTGCCAATTAAACCTCTTACAGTTTGCATTATTAAAGATAATGCGAGGAATTTTTCATTCCTTTTAATTTTTTCGTAAACTTGTTTTAATTCATTCCTGTCTTTCAATGGAGCATGAATTCCAATGATTTGCGAGGGAAACGAAAGGTACTTATCAGAATAGTCAATTAAAATCCCTTCATTTGAAGCAACTTCTCTCATTAATAAATGAGGGGGTTCAAAAATCTCTGGACGCTTAATCCACTCTTTATAAAAGTATTTGATATTTTTTAGTTTGGAAATTTTATCTTCATTTATCCCGTTTATTGTTAAGCCATCCTTATCCAGAGTATTTTTATCTAGCAAGAAAGGGGCCTCTGAATATTTTTTATTTAACAAATCAAATTCTTGTTTTTCATCTAAAATCAAATTGTCTTTGTTTTTCTCTTGAAAATAATCAAGTCTTAAAGTTTCATATTTGTAATTGGCAATATTTTTGGGACTATTACCAATTTTATAACCTTCGCGAATTACCCAGCCTGTTTTGGTTTTTTCATTTAAAAAAATGCCAAATGTTTTATTAATAGATACAATTTTTTGAAGGAGAGAGATTATTCTTCCACCTCCTAAAAAATTTGACTTCCAAATTAATCTATCAACTTTTTTATTGCTCAATGCAATTTTCATTGGCACATAATGAAAATCATATTTATCTAATTCGAACCAAGACTTTTCTTTGATGGATTTAGTTCTACGAATTGTAAGATGAAGAAGGTCCTCTTCATCCGCAGGAGAATTTTCTATAAATAGGGCCAGCGTAGGATGGTCCCCTTTTGCAGAACCAAATAAAAACCGACTTAAGTGAGTAAAATCAACAATAAATTCGGTTTTATAATTTCTCAGGATATGTTTTCTAAAATCTAAAGATCTGAAATTGTATAAAAAAGGGCTGGAAGGCAAAATTAAACATAGTTTAGCATTTTGTTCACAAAATTTTATTGCTTCACATAAAAAAGTTAAAGCAGAATTTTTATCAGGAATTTTTATTTTATTTTCAACTTCCCATTTTTTAATAACATTATAAAATGACGGTGTTTGGGTTATTTCAAATGGGGGGTTTCCTATAACAAGATTTACTTTTTTATTAAATACTTTTTTTTCAACAAGCTCAAAAAAATCACAATTAAAAAGGTTGTTTTGTTTTAAATCATCAAATTGTAAATCGTCCCAAATTTCTCGCGGTGATAATTCATCGCATAAAGCAAGGGTTAAACTAAATGCAGTTACTCTAATTGCTTCTTCTTCAATATCAATCCCAAAAATATTATTTGATAAAAGTTTTTTTAAATCATTAATCTTTGGTGGTTTCCAGTTGTTTTTAATTTTCCATCGGTAAATTAACCTTTTGTAAGCTTGAACCAGAAAAATTCCTGATCCGCAAGCAGGGTCCAGAATAGTATAATTGGTATTTGTATCGGTAAGTGGCATTGATTGGTCCAGCAGAAAATTGACCAAGAATGGTGGTGTGTAAACAACTCCATCCGTTTTTTGTTTTTTTTCGACTACTAAACTTTCATATATATTGCTTATTAATTCTATTGGAAGGTCTCTAAAGCTGTATAATTTCCACAATACTCTCTGCCCTTCATTTTCCGTTTTTGCTTCTAAAAACTCAGCAAACCTATTTAGATTTGCATTTATAATTTTATTTTCTTCTTCATTATTAAGTCTAAATATCTCACCGTTAAAGTGTTTGCTTAAATCGCGAAATAATTGGATAATTCCTTTATTATTTTTAAAAACCTGAATAAATTCTTCAGCACCTATATCGTAATAATGAAAAAAGTTCTCGTTATACAATTGTTTGCCAGTCCTATCGATTTTTAACCTTTCATCTCCTTTTTTTGGGAAAACAGAATTTTCTTTATCGTCTTTTCTTTCTTCAAGGTATTTTACTAAAATTGACATAACTAAAAGTTTATTTGCCAATTTTTCATCGTCGAAAAGTTTTTCTTTAAGAATTTTTTTTCGAATTTCCTTTAATTTTTTAATTAGGCTTTCGTATGCATTTTTGCTTACTATAAAATCTTTTTTGAAATTTTCGTTTTCCCAAAAACTGCCATTGTCGAAATTTTTAACGGTAAAATCAGCAAATATTTTTCCCTGCCTGCCTTTTATTTTATTATCAATTGATTCAAACAGTTTAACTAATTCAAAGGTTTCAAAATCGTGCGAAATGTGCTGATTGTTTTTGTATCCTGGAGCTTCGAATGCATTTATTATTTTTAATTCAGTATCGGTGAAAATATAAATTAAAGGAACCTGGCAAGAACTCCAAATGCGGTGATGATTGTCTGATAATTTTTGTTTCTGAAATGGTTTATTGGTATTATCGTAAATATATATTTGAGGAATAGGTGGTCTGTTGTCATCAAAATTTCTGAAATAAACAGCTTGAACATTATATTCAGAAGCTTTTTCGAGAGCAATTCGAATATAAGGGTTAGAAGCAGTATGTAGTTCCTTAATCCAGTAAAAATTTTTAATATCTTCCCTGGATTCTAATACTTCAAGTCTGGATAATATGTTCTTTGATAAAGAATTCAATTGATAATATTTTAATCAATGTTACTTTTCATAAAATAAAGAAAAAAAAAGAATAATAATAGTAAATCGATAATTAAATATTACTCAAATAATTAACAAGGAGTTAATAAATATAATAGAAGAAATAAAAAGGGCAGCCATTTGGCTGCCCTCAAAAATTATTTTGGATTGATTGATTTAATCAACAATTGCTTTAAATTGTGCGTTTTCGAAATACTTGGCAAACTCCATGTCGGTTTTTGCTTTTGCTTTTAAATCGCTGTTTATTTCAACTGCTTTTTTAAGGCTTTCGAACATCAGGTTTTCTTTAGTTGTACGAGCACCAATAATAGCTTTAAAATATTCTTTCATGTAACATCCTGGCATGTTAAAGTTTTCGAGGTCTTTTAACGCACCATTGTTGTCGCCTGATAAAATTTTTGCTAAAGCAGTATTAACATCAGCTTCATTTTTAAAATATCTAACAGCAGTGTTGTAATCGGCTTTTTTCACCTGAACCATCCCAAGGTTATAATTTACCTCAGAACCAGCACCTGCAGCAGCGCCAAATAGTTCTTCAGCTTTTTGAACATTTCCGGCAGCTAATGTAGCAGCACCTAAATTGTTTTTAACAATAGGTTCGTTGTTATTCAGCTTTTCAGCTTTTTCGAATAATGGAGCAGCTTCGGCATATTTAAATTGTTTAGCTAAAACAAAACCTGCATTATTAGGGCCTCTCCAGTCGTTCGGATAAACTTTAATGAATGAGTTGTAAATAGCTAACTGTTTATTTAAATCTTCAGTCAAGGTAGCCGCATATAACAATTCAGCAGGATTTAAAGAAGATGGGTCCGAATCAGCCAAAGCAGCAATTTCCTGATCAGTTTTTCCAATTAAATCGATGCTTGTAATAATTTTTGCCCTACGTAAGCGAGGTAAAATTTCGTCGGCAACCGATGTAAAGGCTTCTGACAGGTTTTTAATTTCGCGTTCACGTACTTCAGGATCGTTATACATTGATAATACACGAAGGATTAATTCTTTATCCTGAATATTCGATTTTTCCATCAATTCTTTAAAACCATCCCAGTCTTCAGGAGTGTATTTTGTTTTAAGGTCTGATTCAATACCTTCTTTCTTAAATTCGTCTGAAATAAATTTTGAAGAAGAACCACCACGATTTGAAGCTAAATTTGCATTTAATTCTAATTCTCCATCGGGAGAGGCATAAGCTGAAATTTCAACGCCTTTTAATTTTTTACGGTCAGCAGTAGCAGCATCTTTTGTATATTCTTTTAATTTAGAAATATCGTCCGATGTTGTCTCTTCACGCTGAATGTTTGATTTGTTGATCAGGTAATGGATATCAGCCATTAACTCATCAGGTACAATTCTTTGAAATACGTCGATGTTAGGATCGTATTTTCCTGTGGTGTTTTTTTCCCGCTGAATTCCCAGAATTGTTTTTGGGAAATTTACCAATAATCCGCTGGTAGCTATAACACCATCAGCAACTTTAATTGGTTCAAAATCGATACTTTTTTTACCTTGAGTGGCTTTAATTCTGATTTCAAGATCAGATGAAGCCATAGCTTCTTTATAGTCAGCTGCATCTTTGTAACTAAAGCTTCCGCCTGAAGTAATACTAATTACTTTGTTGTTAGCTTCCACTTTTTCACCTTGTAAAGTTACCGATTTGAGGGCAGTTTCGCCTTCGGCTGATTTAATAACTGGTGTAGCAACTAAGGTTGCTTTTTTGTTAAAATATTTTGGTGGAAATTTTCCATCAATAGCCACATCAACTGAACCGCCATGAGCTTCCAAAACCTCAGGAGTTACTTTAAATTGAATTTGATCAGCATTTTTTTTCATTTTTTGTAAACCAGCGCAGCTGGAAAGTACAATAGCTGCCATAATAATTATAGCAACCGATTTAAAGTTGGTTTTTCTCATTATACGATATATTTTAAGATTTTAATAAAATTCCAATAAGCTCACAAAAATAAAAAAGCTTTTCGGTTCTGAAAGTGAAAGAGATGGAAATAATTACAACGCAAGCCGGTTTATGCCTAATTTGTACTCCCTTTTAAAAATAACATCTTTAACCTGAGAGTAATGTTCCGGATTATTAACAAAATCAATATTATCGATATCGAGTATAAGTACTGGAAATTCAGTTATTTGTTTCAGGTAATTTATATATCCTTGACGAATTTGGTCCAAATATTCAGGCTCAATTGATTGTTCATATTCTCTTCCCCTGATTTCTATGTTTTTCAGCAAGTTTTCAATATTGTTGTTCAGGTAAACATAAAGGTCGGGTTTGGGCATTTGCTCAAAAATGATGTTGAATATTTTTCGAAATAAATTATATTCATCTTCTTTTAATGTATTCTTCGAAAAAATGGCCGATTTTGTAAAGTAATAATCGCTGATTAACAGCGAATGAAAAAGGTCGAAATTTAGGATTTCCTTTTTTATTTGAGAATACCTATCAGCTAAAAACGAAAGCTCTAAAGGAAATGAATACCGTTCCTTGTTTTTGTAAAATTTTGGTAAAAATGGATTATCGGCAAACTGTTCGAGAATAAGTTTACCATTAAAATCGTTGCTTAACATTTTTGAGAGGGTTGTTTTCCCGGAAGCAATATTTCCTTCAATTATTAAAAAACGAATATCCATAATAAAATAATTCCCGGTAGGTTAAAACTACCAGGAATTCAAAATTACAATTTTATTCTGACATACCTTAAAAATGAAATGATAAAGTATACTAGTATTTTACCTTTCGGGAAGATTTTTATATCCCATGTTATAGAATGTAAATCCAAAAATATCGGCGTATTGATCAATGGTTTTGCTAACCGGAGTTCCTGCTCCATGCCCGGCATCGGTTTCTATACGGATGAGGACAGGATTGTTACCCGCCTGCTTTGCCTGAAGTTCGGCAGCAAATTTAAAACTGTGGGCAGGGACTACACGGTCGTCGTGGTCGCCGGTTGTAACAAGTGTGGCCGGATATGCCATGCCTTCTTTTACATTATGAACCGGAGAATATCCCAGCAGGTACTCAAACATTTCTTTGTTGTCCTGAGCAGTTCCATAATCGTAAGCCCAACCAGCCCCTGCTGTGAATGTATTATATCTTAACATATCTAAAACTCCCACAGCGGGTAAAGCAACTTTCATTAGCTCCGGACGCTGGATCATAACTGCGCCAACCAATAATCCACCGTTTGAACCGCCGCGGATAGCCAGGTATTCACTCGAAGTATATTTGTTATCAATTAAATATTCTGCGGCTGCAATAAAATCGTCAAATACATTTTGTTTAACCATCTTGATTCCGGCATCGTGCCATTCTCTTCCGTATTCACCACCACCACGAATGTTAGGTACAGCATAAATTCCTCCCATTTCCATCCAAACGGCATTGGTAATAGTAAAAGCCGGTGTCAAGCTAATATCAAATCCGCCATAACCATATAACATGGTTGGATTTTCACCGTTAAGCTCTAATCCTTTTTTGTAAGTGATAATCATCGGGACTTTGGTGCCGTCTTTTGAGTTATAAAAAATCTGTTTGCTCTCAAAATTCTCAGGATTAAAATCAATTTTTGGTTTTCGGTATAATTCAGATT
Organism: Prolixibacteraceae bacterium; assembly: GCA_963666575.2. Lineage (GTDB taxonomy): Bacteria > Bacteroidota > Bacteroidia > Bacteroidales > Prolixibacteraceae > JABMQB01. Next base: position 431,596 of record CAXXYG010000027.1, on the reverse strand, counting down.
CTCCGTCTGCTATTTTAAATTTATAAATACTTTCAGGAGTTACATAGTTTGTAAATGAATAATATAACTCTGTTTCCTCTTTTTTAGTACTAAAGCCTGCGGCTGTCCCAATTCCTGGTAATTGGACTTCGCGAATCAGTTTGCCTTCCATATCGTACTGTAGTACTTTGGAAACAGCATCCACCATATATTCAGCAAAAAAATAGCCACCTGCCGTCGAAGGATTTAGAACATTTTCTGTTTCCGGAATAAAATCTACCCAGTTTGCCGGGGAAGGATTGGCCGCATCGACGGCAACAATTTTTTTGTTGGGAGCATTCAGGTTTGTAAACAGATAAAGTTTACTGTTGTCATTATCAACAACGTATGAATCACTGTTTTCATCATTGATGATTGTAACAAGTTTGTTGTTTGGTTTGGAAAGGTCTTTAATATACAATTTGTTCCCCGAAGTTGAATTACTGGCAGTTATTACAAGAAACCGGTTGTCTTCGGTGACATAACCTCCAATATACCTGTTTTTTTGAGATGGGATTCCTCCAAAAATAAGTGCGTCTTCATTTTGAGTGGTTCCCAATTTGTGGAAATACAGTTTGTGCTGGTCTGTTTTTGCCGAAAGTTCATTTCCCTGGGGTTTGTCGTAACTCGAATAGTAAAAACCTTCATTGCCTTTCCATGCCAGGCTACTAAACTTTACATCGATGAGTTTGTCTTCCATCAATTCCTTCGTTTCTGTATTTATTACCAGAACTTTTCGCCAGTCGCTGCCGCCTTCTGAAATACTGTACGATGCAATCTTCCCTTCTTTTGAAAAACTCAATTCTCCAAGTGAGATGGTACCATCTTCTTTAAAGGTATTGGGATCTAAAAACACTTCTTCTGACGCAGGGCCACTCCCTGTTTTATAGCGGTAAAGGACACTCTGGTTCTGAAGGCCATCGTTTTTGAAGTAGTAAGTATAGTCCCCTTCTTTAAAAGGTGCACTTACTTTTTCATAATTCCACAGCGAAGTTAAACGTGCTTTTAGTTCTGTTCTGAACGGGATTTTATTCAGATAGTTAAAAGTTACTTCGTTCTCAGTTTTTACCCATTCGGCAGTTTCTTCTGAGTTATCATCTTCAAGCCATCGGTATGGGTCTTCAACTTCAACACCAAAATAAGTATCTGTAATATCTTCTTTTTGTGTTATTGGATATTCCATTTTTTGTTGATTTGTACAAGCAAATAAAAACAGTAGCAATGTATAAATTAAATGTTTTTTCATCTCATTATTATTTTACATTTATAGGGTATTTATCTCATTCGCTAGTCAACTATATAAGGCATTCGATTCCTGCCTGCCTGCCTGCAGGGAATTCGCAAGCTCATTTTAATGTAAATAGCTTATGTTTTTTCTTTTATGAAGAATATTACATATGTACGTTTTATAGGTTGAGTTTCATTTATATTGAACTGTGGAAATATATTTTTTACATTAATTTTTTGCTGCGACGAATTTTATTGTCTTTTCTGCTTCCGCTAAAATAACCGGCAATAAGCCCAATGGCTACAGTTATTATTAAAGGAATATAGCTGGGTGAAGGGAAAAATTTCAGCGCAAAAAAACCTAGAAAAACACCAGCTGTTATGCCTATAAATGAATATGTAGAAACGAAGAAAAAAGGAGGGTAAAAACCGTGTTGTTTTCTCAAATGTGATGCTAATTTTTGAGTTAACTTGTCAAAATCTCTTCTTGTTTTACCGGGTAGCTGCACCGATTCATGTATATTATCTGCAGCAACTTTTATGTTTTCTATAAAATCATAACAAGCAGGGCATTCGGGTGAAAATGCTTCTATTCTTTCACAATTGCGTTTAAATTCATCGACCCTAAAAAAACGTATGTCTTTTGGATTTGCACCTTTTAAATTGGTATCAATTGTTTCCTTAATACTTGCCGACCAGTTTTTCATTTTAGTAATACAAAGTTGGAATTATTAATTTAAAGGTAAAAAAAAACCGTCTTTTAAAAGACGGTTTTGATATTTATATTAGTTGTTAATTTCGTGGTTTAAATGAACGCCTATCTCCATCACGGCGGTCATTTCTGCGATCATCACGGCGATCATCACGGCGGTCATCGCGGCGTGGAGGCCTACTTTCTCTAGGTGGCCTTTCAACATAACCTTCAGGTTTTGGAAGCATTGCACGCCTCGATAATTTAAGCTTTCCTGTTTTGTCATCAACTCCAATGAGTTTAATCTCAACTTCTTGGCCTTCTTTCAGAACATCCTCGACATTCTCAACGCGGGTCCAGTCAATTTCAGAAATATGTAACAAACCTTCTTTTCCGGGAAGAATTTCAACAAATGCTCCAAATGAAACAATTGATTTAATTTTCCCAGTATAGATTTCACCAACTTCAGGAATAGCAATAATTCCTTTGATGATATCTTTTGCAGCTTGAATACTTTCCAATCCGGGGGCTGAGATTTGAACAACACCCATATCGTCAATTTCTTCAATTACAATTACTGTTGCTGTATCCAATTGAATTTGCTGAATTACTTTTCCTCCTGGCCCGATAATCGCACCAATCATGTCTTTTGGTACAGTAACTGTTTCAATTCTTGGCACATTTGGTTTAAAGTCTGCACGTGGTTCGGGAATTACTTCCAGAATTTTGTTTAGAATATGTAACCTGCCTTCTTTGGCTTGTAGTAATGCCTGGCTTAATACTTCATATGAAAGTCCATCAACTTTTATGTCCATCTGAGTAGCAGTAATACCATCAGCAGTTCCGGTAACTTTGAAGTCCATGTCTCCCAAGTGGTCTTCGTCGCCTAAAATATCAGAAAGCACAGCAAATTTATCTGAATCTTTATCAGTAATTAAACCCATTGCAATTCCTGAAACAGGCTTTTTAATGTTTACTCCTGAGTCCATAAGTCCCATTGTTCCTGCACAAACAGTAGCCATCGATGATGATCCGTTTGATTCAAGGATATCAGAAACAATACGTACTGTGTATGGAAAATCATCGGGCAACATTTTTTTCAAAGCCCTGTGAGCAAGGTTCCCATGTCCGATTTCGCGGCGGCTTGTACCTCTAGGAGTTCTGGCATCGCCAACACAAAATGGAGGGAAATTGTAATGGAGTAAAAAACGTTCTGTTCCCTGATAGGTCACATTGTCGATTTTTTTCTCATCCATTTTAGTACCCAATGTAATTGATGTTAACGATTGAGTTTCACCTCTGGTGAAAATTGCAGATCCATGTGATCCGGGTAAATAATCAACTTCACCCCAAATAGGGCGGATCTCATTTGTTTTTCTACCATCGAGGCGGATACCATCGTCTAAAATCATACGACGCATTGCTTCACCTTCAACCTTATGGAAATAGCGTTTAATCAGGCCAATTTTTTCTCCCAGGTCAATTTCGTCGTTCCCGGCATTTTCTTCAGTATATTTTTCAATAAAACCGTCACAAATAGCGTGAAATCCTTCAATCCGTTCTTGTTTGTTTTTTAATTGTTGTTTTGCCAGGTCGTATGAAGGAGTGAATAATTCAGCAGATACCCTTGCTTTTAACTCCTCGTCATTTGTTTCGTGGCAATATTCTCTTTTAACAATGTTTAGTTCAGCCATTAATTCTTCCTGAACTTTACAATGTTTTTTAATTTCTTCGTGAGCTATTTTAATAGCTTCGAGCATCACTTCTTCCGAAACTTCATTCATTTCGCCTTCAACCATCATAATGTTGTCGTGCGAAGCACCTACCATAATTTCAAGGTCGGCTTTTTGTAATTCGGTGCGTATAGGATTGATTACAAATTGGCCGTCGATACGAGCAACCCTCACTTCAGAAATAGGGCATTCGAATGGGACATCGGAAACAGCAATTGCCGCTGAGGCGGCTAAACCGGCTAATGCATCGGGAGTGGAGTCAGTATCAGCCGAAATTAAAGAGATCATCATCGCTGTTTCGGCGTGAAAATCTTCTGGGAATAATGGGCGGAGTGCCCTGTCGACAAGTCGAGCAATAAGAATTTCATCGTCTGAAGGACGCGCTTCTCTTTTCATAAAACCACCAGGGAAACGTCCTGCAGCAGAAAACTTTTCACGGTAGTCAACTGATAGTGGCATAAAATCTACATCTTCTTTGGCGTCTTTGGCCGATACTACTGTGGCCAATAACATGGTGTCACCCATCCTGACAACAACCGAACCATCAGCTTGTTTGGCTAATTTCCCGGTTTCAATCGTAATTTTCCGACCATCGGCTAATTCGATTGTTTTAATAATTTCATTTACCATAATTTTTTTGAATAATTTTTAATATTCTTAAATGGGTGGTGAGGAATTTGAATTTAAATTTACAAAAAAGAAAAGGCAATATCAAACATTGCCTTTTCATAAAGTTTTACTTACGTAATCCTAATTCTTTAATAATAGCCCTGTAACGCTCAATGTCTTTTTTAATCAAATAATCGAGTAGGCTACGGCGTTTACCAACAAGCTTGATCAAAGCCCGACGTGTGCTGTGATCTTTTCTGTTGATTTTTAAGTGTTCGGTCAAGTGGTTGATACGGAAGGTAAATAATGCAATTTGCCCTTCAGCACTTCCAGTGTCTTTCTCGCTTTTACCATGTTTGGTAAAAAGCTCTGTTTTCTTTTCTCCTGTTAAATACATGTTATAAATTATATTGGTTGTACAATGTTTAACCCGCAGCATCGCTATCAATAACAACAGATTAAAATTAATTTCTCCAAAATCGGCAACAAAAATAGACAAAAAACTTTGAAATACAACTCATTGCAGGTTTTATATTGCTAAATTTTATTGCCTGTTAAGTATTAAAACAAGAAAATTCAATTATTGTTGTTTTCGCTGCCAGATATTCAGGAAAAAATAAAAAACAGCTAAAACTTAATTCAGCTGTTTTTTATTTTTAAAGGTATTTTAGTTCTTAATATAAGAATAAGCTATTTTATTGACTTAAGCCTAAAGTTCACGTATTTTTATATTACGGAACCAGACGGCATAACCATGATCTTGCAGCCCGATAAAACCTTCTTTGGCAATTCCTTCGGTGAATCCGGGAAATGACTTAAATTTGCTGTTTTCGACAAGTGCATCCCATTCAGCCGTCCATAAGGTATACGAGAGTACTTCTTTCCCGTTCATAAAATGTGTAGCATGGCCATCTTTAATTTTAATAACACAAGTATTCCACGATCCAGCAGGATTAACAGTAGTTGGATCAGCAGCAATCATGTCGTAAAGCGATCCGGCCAAGTGGCTGTCAACTTTGTTGTCTGACGCATCTACATTGTCGAGAACCTGAACTTCAGGAGCAGCATAATAAATCGGTTTGCCTGGAACTTCCCGCACATAGTAAAAAATACCTGAATTAGCACCTTTGCTGGCTTTCCAGTCAATTGTTAATTCAAAATTGGTATATTTTTTCCCGGGGAAAAGAATATCACCATTGGCACCATGTCCAGGTTGTTTGCCTTCACCTGTAAATACTTTCATGGCATCGTCTTCAATAATCCAGTTTTTTGGCATTTCAGTTCCATTGCATTGACGCCATCCGTCGAAGTTTTTTCCATTAAATAACAATGTCCATCCTTCTTTTTTTTCCTGGCTGGTTAATTTATTTACTTTTTGAGCCAACGATGGTAGGGCTATCAATAAGGTAGCGGCAAGTGATAAAGTAATAAAAATGTTTTTCTTCATGATTTGTGTTTGAAACACTTTTTAAAGTGTAATTGATACTATTATTAGTTGGTTGATATTCTTCAAAACTATTCAAAAAAATAGTTACAAACGGGTTAAAATTTATTTTTTTTGGTTGAAGGATGATTTTTTTTGTAAAACGGGATTTGGCATATGGAGGTAATAAGGCATGAAATAGAAATCAAAAAAGGGCAGCTTTTTACGGCCACCCTTAATTTTTTTTTAAAATCAACTGGTTTTAAATGCCGCTAAAGTCAACATTATTAAACAATAATGAAGGTGTTTGCCATGATGAATTTGTATGGGCATCGGTTCCAACCTCGGCCAGGTTTTTCCATAAATCTTTCATGTTACCTGTTATATTCATTTCTGAAACCGGTATTGTAAGTTTTCCTTTTTCTACTAAAAAACCTTCTATACCATACGAAAAATCGCCGGTTGAGCCATTACAGTTACCTCCATTAAATCCGGTAACTAAAATTCCTTTGTCAATTGAGGCAATGAGTCCATCAAGATCTTTGGTCCCTGCATCAAAAATCAGGTTAGTGGTACTACCTGAGGTAGGTTCCATATCAAGTTTTTTCCCATAATATGTATCAATATAATAGGTTTTTAAGATGCCTTTTTCAAAAACGGGCCGTTTTTTTGCAGCGAGGCCTTCGTTATCAAAAAGCTGTGAGCCACGCCCTGATATAATAAATGGGTCATCGGTAATTGTTAATTTATCTGATCCGATTTTTTTACCCAATTTGTCCACCAGGAATGAATTTTTCTGCTGAATGGCTGATCCGTTAAGGGCTGAAATCATTGGGCCCATAATGCGTCCAACAGATCTGTTTTCAATAATCATTGGCATATTTCCCGATTCAATTTTAGTTTGACCCAGTTTTTTTATTGCCCTGTCGAGGGCTGTTTTTCCAATTCCTGCTGTTTTTAGTTGGTCATAAAAGATGGCACTTTCGCTCCAACCTGCCTCAGGCCTTGCGTCGGCATCTTTAACTGAAACAGAAGCATAGGTTCCAAAATAAGTGTTAGCAGTATCACCGTCAAAACCATTACTGGTAACTAAGACTCGGCTACTTAGTCCATCGTAATAACTCGCCGAAACAGATATAATTCGTTCATCGGCACCTAAAACTTCTTTTTCGATAGCAAAAGCTGCATCGATTTTTTTCTGTGGGTCAACACTGTCAAATTGTGGATCCAGAGTTTTAAGGTCCTGGACTTTGGCTTTAAAATAGAGTTCGGGTTCGGGTAGCGAGCGGAATTCATCTTCCGATAAATATTTTGTTCCGGCAATTCCTTCTTCAATAAACCGGGCTAATTCTTCTTTTTTTAACCTGTTGGTTGAATGTGCAGAGTATTTTTTATCAACATACAATCTGATTGTAAGACTACTTTGAATTGCTTGTTCTAATTTGTCAATTTTTTCATCCCTGACTTCAACACTGCTACTGCGGTCGTTTGAAATACTTACGCTTGCTTGTTGTGCGCCATTTTCGAGGGCATGGTTCATAGCCCATTTTGCTAAAGTATATTTTTCTTCTTTTGTCATGGTTTCTGATTTTACAATTAAATGATGTACAATTTATCAGGCATTTGTTCCGCCAACAGTTAGTTTTTTAACTAATACAGTAGGTAGTCCGCATGTTACGGGAACCGATTGTCCATCTTTCCCACAAGTCCATGTTCCATTGTCGATTAAATAATCATTAGCAGCCATCGAAATGTCGGCAAGAGCTTGAGGCCCGTTGCCAATTATATTGATGTCTTTTATAGGTTGAGTTATTTTCCCTTTTTCAATGAGATATCCTGATTTGACAAAGAATGTAAAATCGCCGGCTCCAATTTGCACCTGCCCATTACTGAAATTGTCGACATATACTCCATAATCAACATTTTCAATAATTTCGTCTTTAGTGTTTGTCCCGGTTTCCATGTATGTTGCACGCATCCGCGGAATAGGAATATGACGGAACGATTCACGCCGGCCGTTTCCAGTTGGATTAACACCGTAAAATTTAGAACTAATACGGTCGTGAATATAACTGTTTAGAATACCATCTTTTACAAGGTATGTTTTTTGAACGTCGTTTCCTTCGTCATCGATATTAATTGAGCCCCGGTTGTTTTCAAGTGTACCGTCATCAATGATGTTTACAAAACTTTCAGCAACTTTTTTGCCCATTTTATCGCTAAAAATAGAAGTGCCTTTACGGTTAAAATCGGCTTCGAAAGTGTGCCCAATGGCTTCGTGCAACAAAATACCTGAACCTCCGGCACCCATAACAACTGGCATTTCACCAGCTTTAGGTTTTACGGCATCAAATAAAATATTGGTTTTGGCAATTACATCGGTTGCTAATTCATCAATAAGGTCATCTGTCATCCATTCAAAACCTTTGCGGAATGACCTGGCAGAGTAAGCATTTTCGATTTGCTCGCCACGTTGCATTATACAAACAACTCCAAAATTAACCATTGGCCGGTAGTCGTAACTTAAACGTCCTTCGGAATTGTAAAAAAGTACATACCCGGTTTCGTCGGTTAAAAAGGCATTTATTTTAATGACTTTTTCATCGAGTCCAAAAACTTTATCATTTATTTTCTGAACAAACGGGACCTTATCTTTAACCGATACATCTTCCCACTTTTTGGAAATTTTATAATATTCAGCGGGAATTTTTTCATTAAATCCTGATGATTTATAGGCGCTGGAACTGTTGGCAATATTCGCAGCCATTTTTGCTGCATTAAGCATTGCTTCTTCAGTAATGGTTTCAGAATAAGCAAATCCGGTTTGGTCGCCCTTTAAAACCCTGATTCCTACTCCGTAGTCGATATTTGAATAAGCTCGGTTTACTTTTCCATCTTCAAGTCCAAGGTTATTGAGTGTTTTGTGTTCAAAAAACAGGTCGGCATAATCGCCACCTTTCGACATAGCTTCCTGAATAATTTTTTGAAGTATTTCAGTTGAAACCTCAAAATGGTCTAAATAATTTTTTACATTTTCTGACATAGGAATGTTTTGGCACGATTGCATAAATGGCGGTAGGATCATGCTTCCTGCCACTGCTGCTCCACCGGTTTTAATAAAATTACGTCTGTTTACACTCATTTTTTCGTGTTTAATATTAATACTTTTCCCTTTGATTTCCAATTAGGCTAACATTGTCAGATAGCTATTTTAATTGGTAAGCAGTAAGTTATAAAAATTACATTAAAGATAAATATATTCAACATGATTTTATTTTCAGAACTGAATTTTTTGGTGAAGTATTGCTAAATACTTTATTATTAAGGTTGTGGTAAAAAAAAGGGAGTCTTTGTAAAAAAACACTCTTTTGAATAATGCGGGCATATGATAATGTCGGTGTGTTTTGAATAAAATGTGGTACGTTTTTGAATTTAGGTATTAAAAATAGGGGTAATGTAAATTATTTTCTATTAATGTAAAATTTTTCTTAATTAATTTACAATTTGGTTGCAAATTGCTCAATTTGTATTCATATTATTATATTTTTGGGTCAAAAATTGTAAAATAATCACTATTAATAAGAAAAATATAGCATCATGAAAGAAAAACTGGAGTATATCTGGCTCGATGGTTATAAACCAACACAAAGCCTAAGGGCAAAAACAAGGGTTGCCGAAAATTTTAGTGGAAAATTAGAAGATTGCCCTATTTGGTCATTTGACGGTTCATCAACTCAACAAGCTGGTGGTGGTGCTTCTGACCTTTTATTAAAACCCGTTGCTTTATATCCCGATCCTGACCGTAAAAATGCATGGTTGGTGATGACAGAAGTTTTAAATTCTGATGGTTCTCCCCATTCATCAAACGGAAGAGCTCATATTGAAGAAGAAGATACTGATTTTTGGTTTGGTTTCGAACAGGAATATTTCCTTTACGATCCGAAAACACGTTTACCTTTAGGTTTTCCGGAAGGAGGATATCCTTTACCACAGGGCCCTTATTATTGTGGTGTTGGTGCTGAAAGGGCTTTTGGCCGAGAAATAGTTGAAGAACATTTTGACATGTGCCTTGAAGCTGGATTAAATGTTGAAGGTATTAATGCTGAAGTAGCTGCCGGGCAATGGGAATTCCAGATTTTTGCAAAAGGAGCGCACGATGCCGGTGACCAGATTTGGGTAGCTCGTTTTTTATTAGAACGGACAGCTGAAAAATATGGTGTTGCTGTTGAATGGCACCCAAAACCACTTGGAAAACATTTAGATTGGAATGGTTCAGGTATGCACGCAAACTTCTCGAATGGTTTGATGAGAACTTGTGGTGATGAAAAAGTATTTACTGCCATTTGTGAAGCATTTGCTCATGTTATTCAGGAACATATTGAAGTATATGGAGCATATAACGACCAACGTTTAACTGGCTTGCACGAAACTCAAGCTATTGATGAATATAGTTATGGTGTTTCTGACCGTGGTGCTTCTATCCGTATTCCGGTAGGAACTGTCGATGATGGCTGGAAAGGAAGATTGGAAGACCGCCGTCCTTCATCAAATGCTGATCCTTACAAAGTTGCAGCAAGGATTATTAAAACGGTACATGGAGCTAAAGTATAGGCTTTATAAAATATTTTATAGAGGCTGCAATTTATTTGTGGCCTCTTTTTTTTGCCTTGATTTTTTGTTTTAGGAATTATATACTTGTCGGAAATTGTGTTTATTGAATTTGATTGTTTTCTCTGAAATTTTCGTTGAATTAGTAGACTAATAAAAAGGTGCCAATAAGTTTGAAAAGGTTTATGCAAATGTTTAGAAATAAAAAAAGGCTGCCAACTGCAGCCTTTTAACCTAACTAAACTAAATCTCAATAATTAACTAAACTATCCATTATATCTTAACAATCTGTTTTTATCATCCAGTTTTCTAATTCTAGTTTTGAATCTGTTTCTTCTTCTACTTGAAGGTACTTATCAGACCAAAGTGAATTTTCGATCATCCATTCTTCGAGTATAAGTTCTGATTCGTTATCGGTAAATTCTGATTCCGAAACAATCCAAAAGTTGTCTTCTGTCATCCAATCTTCAAGAATCAATGATGTTTCTTCAGTGTTTTCATAGCTTGAGGCAATCTCCAACTCGGTTCCTTTTGCATTTACATTTCCTCCGATAAGGAAAAAAGCAACGAGTGCTGTAAATAAAATTTGACTGATTCTAGTTTTCATAATCGTTGTTTTTGTTTTCTGTTTCAAATATTGTTTTCTTGTTTCTGTTTTCAATTTAATAGACTTAATTATGACACAAAGGTTACATTACATTTTGTTAATAAATACAAAAATCTTGTTAATGAAACCTTAAAGTCGGTAAATGACGGATACTATCGGTAAATAAAACAGGACTCGGGGAAGGACTTTTCGATATTTATCGGTGAATGGCTGAATATGCCGAATACCGCGGAACCACTGCCCGACATGGCAGAATATACAGCTCCTTTTTCGTATAATTTGTTTTTAATTTTTCCAATTTGGGGATGTTGCTTAAAAACAGGCTGTTCGAAATCGTTTTTTAGTATTATTTCCCATTTTTCAACAGGTATGTTGGCAATTTCAGTTAAATGAAATGTTGATTCCTGGGGTTTTATGTTTTGATATGCTGTTGCTGTATTTACTGAAAAGGCTGGTTTTACAACAACAATAGTATAGTTTGAAAGATTTAAGGGGATAGGAGATAATAGATTACCTTTCCCAAAAGCAATGGCAGGTTTGTTTTTGATAAAAAAAGCACAATCTGATCCAAGGAAGGAGGCAAATGTTTCCATCTCCTCGTCTTCGATATTAAGTTGGAAAAGCTGATTGAGGGCTTTTATCATAAAAGCAGCATCGGACGAACCTCCTCCTAAACCCGCACCAAACGGAATAACTTTATGTAAGTGGATGTTAACAGGAGGTAAATTAAATTCAGACTTTAAAAGATTGTAAGCCTTTACAGCAATATTTTCATTCCATGGGGCATCAATAGTAATTCCAGTAGTTTGAAAATCAAAATCATCAGATTTTACTATTTCCAAAACGTCGCATAAACTTATTGGGTAAAAAACAGTTTCAAGGTCATGAAACCCATCGTCCCGTTTTTTAACTACATTTAACCCCAGGTTTATTTTAGCATTTGGAAAAACAACCATTGTTTACATAAAAGGTTTATACAAAAGTAAACAGGAATAATTAAAAAATAAATTCCATTCACCTTTATTTCAAAGAGAATGGAATTTATCAGAGAGCTTCATTTATTATTCTGATTTTATCAATTCATATTCTTCGGGCGAACCACATGTACAGATCAAATTTCTGTCGCCAAAAGCATTGTCAACCCTTCCAACCGGTACCCAGTATTTATTGTTTTTAATCCATTCAACCGGGTAGGCTGCTTTTTGCCGGCTGTAGTTATGGCTCCAGTTATCGTCGCAAACAACCTGGGCCGTATGAGGTGCATTTTTTAATACATTATCAGAAATATCAGCCTTGCCATTTTCTATTTCTTTGATTTCATCAAAAATTGAATTCATGGCATCAATAAACCTGTCGAGTTCCTGAAGAGATTCGCTCTCAGTTGGTTCGACCATTAATGTACCATGTACAGGAAATGAAAGTGTTGGAGCATGGAATCCATAATCCATAAGCCTTTTGGCGATATCTGATTCGGTAATTTCAGTACTGTTTTTAAAATGACGGCATTCCAAAATCATTTCATGGGCTACTCTTCCATTTTCGCCGGTGTACAATATGCCGTAATTTTCTTTCAGAGCTGAAGCAATATAGTTGGCATTAAGGATAGCCATTTTTGTGGCATCGGTTAATCCGTCGCCTCCCATCATTTTAATGTAGCCATAAGTAATTGGGAGTACCGAAGCACTTCCCCAAGGAGCACCCGAAACGGCGTTAATTCCAACATGTCCATTGTTCATAATAGGGTGCGAAGGTAAAAAATTAACTAAGTGTTCAGCAACAGCAATAGGGCCAACTCCCGGTCCACCACCACCATGAGGGATAGCAAAAGTTTTATGCAGGTTCAGGTGGCAAACATCAGCCCCAATAATTTTTGGATTGGTTAAACCAACCTGTGCATTCATATTTGCACCATCCATATATACCTGGCCGCCATACTTGTGTATTGTAGCACACATTTCAATAATCGATGATTCAAATACTCCATGTGTCGAAGGATAAGTCACCATAAATGACGACAAATGATCTTTATTTTCTTCGGCCTTTAATTTTAGGTCTTCGATATCGATGTTCCCGTTATTATCGCACCCAACAATAATTACTTTCATCCCGGCCATAATAGCGCTTGCCGGATTGGTGCCGTGTGCTGACGACGGGATTAAAACCACGTTTCGCCGCTCTTCGCCACGGCTTTTGTGGTACTCGCGAATCACCATTAATCCGGAATATTCTCCTGCTGCACCTGAGTTCGGCATTAAACTTACATCGGCCATCCCTGTAATTTCGGAAAGGTCGCGGCGCAATTCTTCCATCATTATTTGATAACCCCTGGCCTGGTTTTTAGGAACAAATGGGTGTAGCCCATTAAATTCAATCCAGCTTAACGGAAGCATTTCTGTGGCAGCATTTAACTTCATGGTACATGAGCCCAATGAAATCATGGAGTGTGTAAGAGAGATGTCTTTGTGTTCCAGCATTTTAATATAACGAACCATTTCGGTTTCTGAACGGTATTTGTTAAATACGTCCTGCATCATAAAACTGGTTGTCCGTTTGTATTCCTTGCGGATTTTATATTCAACAGGGTAGTCAACAATTGGTTGGAAGGGTTTATTTGCAGCTTTGGCAAAAACTTCAATAATCCAACCCATATCTTGCCTGTTTGTGGTTTCATCAATACTTAAACCCACTTCTCCATTTGGGAAATACCTGAAATTCATTTCCAGTTCGAGCGATAACCATTCAATATCTTCATGTTTTACATGTTTGGGTAAGGCAAACCGAATGGTATCAAAATAGGCTGTATTTAACTGAGTATATCCCAGTTTTGTAATTTCCTTGGCGAGTAAAACAGTTATATTATGAATCCTGTCGGCAATCGCTGTTATGCCTTCAGGGCCATGGTATACACCATAAAATCCGGCCATTGTAGCAAGCAAAGCCTGTGCAGTACAAATGTTAGATGTTGCTTTTTCTCTTTTTATGTGTTGTTCACGTGTTTGAAGCGCCATTCGTAATGCCCTGTTCCCATGAATGTCTTTAGTAACACCAATTATTCGGCCAGGCATATTGCGTTTATATTTTTCTTTGGCAGTAAAAAAGGCAGCATGAGGGCCACCATATCCCATTGGAACACCAAACCGTTGGCTGTTGCCAATTACGATATCAGCATCCCACTCTCCTGGAGGTGTTAATATTGCTAAGGCTAATAAATCAGTAGCAAAAGCAACTTTTATTTCTTTTTCATGTGCTTTTTTAACCAATTCTGAATGGTTAATAATCTGGCCTTCGGAATTGGGGTATTGAATTATTGCTCCAAATATTTTTTCAGTAAACTTAAATTCAGAAGCCGGGAGGATTTTGATTTCTATTCCAAGAGGATTGGCTCTGGTTTCAAGTACATCGAGTGTTTGAGGCCATGTTTTTTCATCGACTAGAATAATATTAGCACCAGATTTTGACATTCTTCGTGGACGTAATGAATACATCATTGTCATAGCTTCAGCAGCTGCTGTAGCTTCATCCAGCATCGATGCATTGGCTATGTCCATGTTTGTGAGTTCACAAATCATGGTTTGAAAATTTAATAATGCTTCCAATCTTCCCTGAGAAATCTCGGCCTGGTATGGAGTATAGGAGGTATACCAAACCGGATTTTCCAATACATTTCGAAGTATAACTGCAGGAGTAATTGTATCGTAATACCCCATGCCGATATACGTATTATAAACTTTGTTTTTTGAAGCCAGGTCAAGGATTTTTCTATAATAACGTCGTTCTGAGATTCCTGCTTCAATATTAAGCGGATATTTAAATTGTATGTTTTTGGGAACAGTTTGGTCAATCAGTTCGTCGATGGAAGAAACGCCGATTTTGTCAAGCATTATTTTAATTTCGGAATTTCTTGGACCTATGTGGCGGCTTACAAATTTATCGATTGGCATTGTGGCTGTTTTATATTTATTTATTTATGTGACAATGTTACTGCATTGGGGCAACCAAAAAAATGATTTTTGTCTATTAAAATAATTAATTTAGAAACGGATTATTGGCTTTTTCGAATCCGATTGTGGTTTCGGGCCCGTGGCCACAGTAAACTTTGGTATCAGTAGGCAAAACAAGCACTTTTGATTTAATGGCACTGACCAATGTATTGTAATCGCCACCAGGTAAATCAGCCCGTCCTATACTGCCATAAAACAGTACATCGCCGGCAATTAATTTTGAATTTTCCTCAGAATAAAATACAATATGCCCGGGTGAATGCCCCGGTACATGTATTACTCTCAGGCTGCTATTGCCAAATTCCACAAGGTTGTTTTCATCAATATATGTATCGATTGGTGAAACAGGGTTCATTGGAATATTGAACATTTCGCCTTGTTCAACAGCTTTTTCAATCCAGAATGAATCTTCTTTATGAGCAAAAAATGGGACTTTGTATTTTCCACGTAAATATTCAATACCCATAATATGGTCGAAATGGCAATGGGTATTTACGAGTTTTGTAACAATTAATTGGTTCTCTACAATAAAAGTATCAATTTCGGTTTTTTCGTCGTCGTAATAAAAACCGGCGTCAATAATAATACATTCTTTTGTTTCATCGTATAATACAAATGAATTTTCCTGAAGTGGATTAACTACAAATTTTTTAATTGTAAGCATATCTAATTGTTTACGATTCCTTTTAAAAGAGGTACAAACACAAAACTTCCGTGTTTTTCGGTTTTAAATTCATTATCACTTAAGCGTGTTATCAGAAACATTTCCTGGCGGGTTTCGTTGCCCACAGGAATTACTAATTTTCCTCCAATTTTCAACTGTAATTTTAATTTTTCAGGAATACTGGAGGAGCCTGCTGTTACAATTATTTTATCGAATGGGCTGTATGAAGGTAGCCCATTGTTACCATCGCCTAAAAATAAGTTTGGCCGATAATTTAACTGAGCAAGTAAGGTTTGTGTTTTCAGGTATAACGAACGTTGCCTTTCAATTGAAAATACCATAGCCCCTAATTCAACAAGAACTGCCGCCTGGTAGCCCGAACCTGTTCCAACTTCTAGAACTTTGTCACGCTTTTGGATATCAAGTAACTGTGTTTGAATAGCGACAGTATACGGCTGCGAGATTGTTTGCCCGGCACCTATTGGGAAAGCCTGGTCTTTATAAGCAAATTTTAGAAAGGTGCTTTCCATAAAAAGATGCCTTGGAACATTACCAATGGCCTTTAAAATATTTTCATTTTTAATCCCCTTTGCTTTTAACCCCTCTACAAGTTGTTTCCTTAATCCTTGATGTTGAAATCCATCTATCATTATCTCCGCGTTGATTTATGGTACAAAAATAGTCCAAAATGTTTTGGAATTGCCCACTATTTTGAATCAATATTAACAAAAATCGTTAATAAGTTCTGGTTTTTAGTTCTTTAGTTGAATGCATTAATATTTATATTTGTTTTATGCTAAATGTGGGATTAATAGGGAAATTTGATACACTTGAGAAACAAATTGAATCGTTGGTTAATTATACTGATATTCGGATTCAGGGAAAATCATCAGTAGGAATAAAAGACCAGGCTTCTGATTATCGTTTTGCTATTCCTGAATATAACCGCATTGAGTTAATTGAGCGTTGCGATGCCATATTCCTTGAAGATACCACATTGGTGCCGTACGAATTAATAAAAGAATCGATTAAACGGAACAAACATATTTTTTTATTAGAATTCCCTAAATTTTCGGATGAACAATGCCAGGAACTTATAAAGCTGGTTGATGAAGCAAATACAATTGTACAGATTAAAAATCCTTATTATTATTTGCCTCAGATCCAATACATTTCTGCTAAATCAGAAGGGTCATTTTACATTGATTTTAAAATTGGATTAAAAGATTCAACCGAAATTGAAAAGATTGTTTCGGAGTTGGTATTATTGTCAATTAATTTAATTGATAAAGATATAATTAAAATTAAACCTACTGCATTGGGGAAAGGTGGAGAGAAGTTTCTTTTCCGGAATTTCAGGTTTGATTTTTCAGATGCTTCGGTCCTAAATATCGATTTTATAAATTCAGATGAAGATAGCCAGATTTGTACGTTTTATACGGGAAAGGAATTTTTTAAGGTTGACTTTTGTTCAGGTTTGATAAATGGAATTAAGGGCCCTGTAAAAATTAATAATCAGAGTTACAAAAATGAGGTCGAGGCTTTTTTTGCTTCAATTAAGAAAAAGCAGTTCCCATTAAGTGGTATCAGTGAATATGTAACCATTGTTGATACAGTGAAAAGCATTCAGAATAAATTGAATGTAACATCCTTATAGTTTTATATCCATTTTATTACTTTTGCCGCAATAATAATTTAAGAGGTGCGTTAATAGTTTGCAACTTTATAAAGTTGCATGTGACTAAACGGCCATCTTAACTGAAAAAATTTATGAATAAAAAGCACCAGGTTGCTAAATATTTTACTTTTGATTTAATAGCAGCAGTAGTTAGCTGGGTTGCCTTTTATATTTACCGGAAAGAATTTATTGAACCTCAGCGATTTGGTATTGATATTCCTTTGGAATTCACCTCCAGGTTTTTTTTAGGTTTGTTGGTCATACCATTGTTCTGGGTAACGATATATTATATTACAGGATTTTATAAAAATATTTTTCGCCGTTCGCGGTTAATTGAATTAGGGCAAACATTTGTGACCTCTTTAACTGGGGTTGTGGTCATATTTTTTGCTTTAATATTGGATGATTTTATTAGTTCGTACAAAAATTATTATCAGCTCTTTTTTACTCTTTTGGCACTTCAGTTCGGATTTACATACATTTTCCGCCTAATACTTACAACCCGTACCATTCATCGCATTCATAACCGGCAATTAGGATTTAATACGCTAATAATAGGTAGCAATAAAAAGGCCGTTCAATTGTACGAAAGTATGATGGCTCAGCAGCGGCCAGCTGGAAATCGGTTTATTGGATTTGTGAGTATTAAAAACAATAACGGTGATTTGTTGAGTAAATACATTCCCCGGCTAGGTGATATTGGATCGATCGATGAAATTTTAAAAACTAGGGAAATTGAAGAGGTAATAATTGCCGTTGAAACCATTGAACATCAAAAGTTAAACGAAATATTAACTGTCGTTGAGAACAGGCAAATAACCATTTGGGGAATTCCTGATTTGTATGATTTCTTATCGGGGACAGTTAAAATAAATACCATATACAGCAGTCCGCTCATAAAAATTTCAAATGGATTGATGCCCGGTTGGCAGGAAAATGTTAAACGGGTTTTTGACCTGGTTTTTTCACTTGTGGCAATGGTTGTTTTTTCGCCCGTTTTTATTGCAATTGCTTTAATTATTAAAACAACATCAAAAGGGAATATCTTTTTTAAACAAGAACGCGTTGGTAAATTTGGTAAACCTTTTATTATATATAAGTTCCGAAGTATGATTTCCGACGCAGAAGAAGCAGGGCCTGCATTGTCAAGCAAAGAAGATGAGCGAATTACAAAAATCGGTAAGTTTTTACGGAAAACTCACCTCGATGAAATTCCTCAGTTTTACAATGTTGTTATTGGCGACATGTCGATAGTTGGGCCAAGGCCTGAAAGGAGATTTTACATTGACCAAATTACGCAACTAGCCCCTCATTATACCCACCTTCATAAGCTTAGGCCTGGAATTACGTCGTGGGGGCAGGTGAAATACGGGTACGCTTCAAATGTTGATGAAATGCTTGAAAGGCTACCGTATGACATGATCTATCTGAAGAATATATCACTTTACATCGACTTTAAAATTCTTATTTATACCCTGATGATTTGTTTTAAAGGGAACGGTAAATAAAATAATTGACAAAGGACTAAACAAATACAGCTTGCTGCCTTCTTTAAATATACCCTAATTCAATCATTTTTACGATTTCTTCAATAGGCCGGTCTTCGCCCAGAGGATCATATTCCGACTTTAAACTGTTTCCAAACAACCGTGCTATCGATTGCCAGAAGAAAGCAGAAAAACCGCCTTTAAATTCTTTAATTAAAGTATACGAAGTTTTGGAGGTTTCGCGATCGATTAATTTAATAAGTATTTTCCCTTCAGAAATAGTGAGTTTTTTTAATTCATTTTCGTATTGCCCCATCAACTCTTTTTCAACTTTTTTAATCAATCTACGTTTATCGCGGTGTTTATCAAGCGCAAGGTATTCAGGTTCGTATTTTTTTATGAGTTCATTGGCACGTTTGGCGTATGGATACACTTTTTTTACTTTATAAACATATCGCCAAAATTTTTTCTCATGACGAAGGTTTTTAAAATTCCTGCGGGGCGAAACCCATATTTCTTTTAGTTGGCGTTGCACAATTGTATCGCCATTTTGTACAGTCCCTATCCAATATTCAGGCTTGTTCTTAGTTTGCGCCAACAATGGATAGAGGCAGTAAATGAAAATTAGTATTAAAAGGAATTTCTTCAACATATATTTATCTGTTGTAAAATTAGAACGAATAATTTATTATTCAATTATCCCTGAAAAGAAGTTTATATATTTGTTGGTTATTAAAAGGGGGAATATATGGCATCAAAAATTAAAACATGTATTAACTCAGAAATCGGGAAATTAAATTGTGTTTTAATACACCATCCGGGATCTGAGGTAGAAAATATGACACCTGAAAACGCTGAAAGGGCTTTGTATAGCGATATTTTAAATTTGAATGTTGCTTCGCAGGAATATCAACAATTAAATGGAGTACTTGATAAAGTGACTCAGACATTTGAAGTTAAAAAATTGTTGAGTGATATTTTGGAGATTGATTCTGTCAAAAATCAATTGTTGGAAAACATTTGTTGTAATGAAAATATTTGTTCTCTTCAGCAAAAATTATATCCGTTAAATTCTGAAGATTTATCGCGGCAGCTTATTGAAGGTGTTGTTCTTGAGAAAAATACATTAACGAATTATTTAAGTAATGAACATTTTTTATTGCCGCCATTGCACAATCTGTTTTTTACCCGCGATGCCGCTATGGGGATGAATGATAAAGTGTTAATTGGGAAAATGGCTAATAAAGTCCGCGACCGCGAAGCTATAATAATGGATGCCATTTTTAACCATCATCCGGTTTTTGAAACAACAACAATTAATGCTATTAATCCTGAAAAGGGGATAAAAGCAGAATCAGGCATCACCATCGAAGGTGGTGATTTTCAGGTTGCAAGCAACAATATTTTTGTGATTGGAACTGGTGTCCGTACAACAACTCAAGGCATCGATTTTATTATTGAAAATCTGAAATTAAATAATGAGAAAACATACCATATTATTATTCAGGAGTTGCCCTCAAAGCCTGAATCATTTATTCACCTCGATATGGTTTTTACATTTTTAGATGTGGATACGTGTATGGTTTATGAGCCGGTAATTTATAATATGAATAAGTTACGGACAATTCATGTTTCTATTGAAAATGGTGAAGTATCAAAAATTAAGGATGAAGTAAATATTACCGAAGCGCTAAAAAAACTGGGTATTGATTTAAAGCCAGTTCTTTGTGGAGGAATAGACGACAGCTGGACACAGATGCGCGAACAATGGCACAGTGGAGCCAATTTTTTTGCTTTTGCTCCTGGGAAAATAATTGGGTACCAGCGTAATAATTATACAATTGAGGCATTAAATAATAATGGTTTTGAAGTGTTAAAAGCCAAAGATATCATAAAAGGGAAAATCCATCCCGATGATTACAAAAAGTGTGTGGTAACCATCGAAGGATCAGAGTTGGCTAGAGGTGGTGGAGGCGCCCGTTGTATGACAATGCCCATAAGCAGGGAGGAATTAAATTATTAATTAATGCGGAAACTTAAAAACAACGAATTAAACAGGCTTTCGGTTAAAGAATTTTTAGAAACCACCAAAACACCAATTGTGGTGGTGTTGGATAATATAAGGAGTTGTAATAATATAGGTTCTGTTTTCCGCACTTCCGATGCATTATTAATCGAACAAATTATTTTGTGTGGAATTACTGCTACACCGCCAAATAATGAAATTCGAAAAACTGCACTTGATGCTGAAAGGTCTGTGCCCTGGAAATATTGTGAGAAAACTCAGGATGCAGTTGAAAATTTAAAACAAAACGGCTACCGGGTTTTTGCCATCGAACAGGCCGAGAATAGTATTAGTTTGCCTGATTATTATCCGGCTAAACACGAAAAAATAGCTGTTGTTTTCGGCAATGAAGTAAAAGGAGTGCAGCAATTGGTGGTAGATTTGTGCCATGGCTGCATTGAAATTCCGCAGTATGGCACCAAACATTCATTTAATATTTCGGTATGTGCAGGCATCGTACTTTGGGACATTTTTAATAAATTGAAGGATTAATAGTTTATTTATGAGTTTCCTGAAAATCACACCCGAAATAGCACAAAAAATTATCGTTAATGCTCAATTCTTAAACGGGCAAAATCAAATTCCTTCAGGAAAAGAAGGACTAATGACTGTCCTTGATAAATTGGGTTATGTGCAAATTGATACCATCTCAGTAGTTAATCGGGCGCATCACCAAACCTTTTGGGCACGAACTCCAAATTATTCCGAAGAATTATTGTTTGAACTTCAGAAAACCGACCGCAAAATATTTGAATATTGGAGCCATGCGATGTCTTATTTACCAATGGCCGATTTTAGGTATTGTTTGCCACGCATGCGGAAATTTAAAAATCCAAAGTCGCATTGGATTACAAACAGAATAGAAATATGCAAACCGATTATTAACGATGTTTTTAAACGTGTTAAAGATGAAGGCCCGTTAAGTTCAAAGGATTTTGAGAAAGAAGCTGGCAAAAAGGGCGGTACCTGGTGGGATTGGAAACCTGCTAAAATTGCCCTCGAAATTCTTTATTGGCAAGGAAAACTTATGATTTCTGAACGGCACAACTTCCAGAAGGTTTATGATTTAACCGAACGGGTTTTGCCTTCTGACATTGATACATCGTTCCCAACGGAAAAAGAAACTGCCGAATATATTGTTTTAAGGGCAACAAAAGCTTTAGGAGTAGTTGGCGAAAAGGAGATCTATAAATTCCTTCAGCCTGGAGCTACCCGCGATTCGGATATGCTGTTAGCCTGCAAAAAAGCTATTTCGAATACATTAAAAAAATTAGTTGAGAGTAATCAGATTATTCCTGTTAAAATAGATCAAATTGGTACAGATTATTATGGTTTACCAGAGATCGAAGGCCAAATAAATAATTCAGAAGCCAAAAAAAATGTACGATTTTTATCTCCGTTCGATAATTTGATAATTCAGCGTGAACGGGCTAAACAATTGTTTGATTTTGAATATTCACTTGAATGTTATACTCCTGCCCCAAAACGAAAATTCGGGTATTTTGTATTTTCAATTTTATGGGGGCATCAAATAATTGCCCGGTTTGACCCAAAAGCTGACCGGAAAAACAAATTATTAATTATCAATAATCTGCAATTCGAAGAAAAACCTATCGATTTTGATCAATTATTGCCCGTTTTAGCTGCTGAGTTTGTTCGTTTTGCCCACTTTCATTTATGCCAGGTAGTTATTTTTGAAAATTGTCTTCAAATAAAAAAACTTGCTGAATTACAACATCTTATAAAAGTATTGCTTTCCAATAAATTATAAATTTCGCAAACTAAATGTTTGAATTATAATCGTGGGCGCCTTGACAGGGATTGTTTTTTTTAGTAATTTGAGACTAATTAAATAACCCTGTAAATCATGCCCGAAGAATTCCTCCAGTTTATATGGGAACAGCAGCTTCAGTACAAAAACAGTTTGAATTCTGTTTCGAATGAAAAAATTGAGATACTTCAACCCGGCAATAAAAATACTGATGCAGGCCCTGATTTTTTTAATGCTAAAATAAAAATTGAAAATACAATATGGGCAGGGAATATAGAGATTCACAAAAAGTCATCAGATTGGTATGTTCACAACCACCATAATGATAAAGCTTTCGACAATGTAATTCTTCATGTGGTTGAAGAATATGATAAACCGGTTAAAAATTCATTAGGGGGAGAGATTCCTGCATTAATTTTAAAATATCCAAAAAAGCTTCAGATAAATTACCAGCAATTGCTCGATTCAAAATCATGGATTCCCTGCCAGGAACAGTTTTTTACGGTTGATTTGTTTGTTCTGAAAATGGCGTTTCACCGTTTAATGGTTGAAAGGCTTGAGGCAAAAACCTCTGAAATAATAACGCGTTTAGAGGAAAATAAAAATAATTGGAATGAAACATTTTATCAATTCCTGGCAAAAATGTTTGGTTTTAAAACCAATGCATTGCCATTTGAGTTGCTCGCCAAATCGTTGCCTTTACCGGTAATAGCGAAACATAAAAATAAATTATTTCAGATTGAGGCACTTTTATATGGCAACGCCGGATTATTAAATGAGCAGTTATTGGGCGATTCATATTTTCTGAAGCTTCGCGATGAATATTCATTTTTATTCAGAAAATATAAGTTAAAACCTATTGAAATGTTTTTGTGGAAATTTATGCGTTTGCGTCCGGGTAATTTTCCATCGGTACGCATAGCACAGTTTGCTGCATTAATCCATCAATCTGAAAGCCTGTTTTCAAAAATTCTGGAGATAGAAAGTATTGAAAAACTCAAACAGCTTCTAAATGTGAAGGCCTCAGATTATTGGGATACACATTACCGGTTTAATAAAAGTTCGCCTAAAAAAGTGAAGGAATTGGGCGATGCTTCCATTAATTTATTGATAATAAATGTGGTGGTTCCATTTTTATTTGTTTATGGCGATTACCATTCAAAATATGAATTTAAGGACCGGGCATTTAAATTTCTTGAGATGCTCCCTGCTGAGCATAATTCTATCATTACAAAATGGGAAATTTTAGGAGTAAAACCACGTTCAGCGTTTGAAACGCAAGCCTTACTTCAATTAAAAAATGTATATTGTAGAATGAAAAAATGCTTATTTTGTCAGGTAGGAAATAAGTTGATAAAAAAAACCTTTTTGGATGAGTCAGCAGGTAAATAAATTTCAGGAAATATCGAGCCGCACATTAAAAATTGCCATTACCCTGATTGTATTTATTACAGCTACCGGTTCATTTGGGTATCATTTTATTGAAGGCTGGACTTTACTTGAGTCATTGTACATGACGGTAATAACTATCGCTACTGTTGGTTTTAAAGAAGTAAAACCACTTTCGGATGGTGGAATGATTTTTACAATTATTTTGATTATAAGTAGTCTTGGTAGTTTGGCATATGTTGGTTCAACTTTGGCTCGATTTATATTTGACGGAGAATTAATTAACTATATTAAAACTTACAGGGTGGATAAAAAAATTGCAAAACTTAAAGATCATGTAATCATAGTTGGTTATGGCCGGAATGGAGAACAGGCTGCTATGGAATTGGTTGAAAATGGAGTTGAATTTGTGATTGTTGATAAACGCGATAATGTTATCTCAAGGCTACGTGAAAATCCCGAATTGCTTTATATCAGAGGCGATGCAACCCATGAGGATTTATTGGAGCAGGCTGGGGTATATAAAGCCAAGGCTATGATCATTACAACCCCAAACGATGCCGATAATGTGTTTGTGGTCCTTACTGCCCGAAGTATGAATCCGGGATTAATAATTGTGAGTCGTGCTTCCGAAATGGAGTCGGAAATGAAACTTAAACGGGCTGGTGCATCAAATGTAATTATGCCTGAACGTATTGGTGGGCAACGGATGGCTAAGTTAGTTACTCAGCCCGATGTTGTTGAATTCCTTGAATACATTCTTCTTCAAAAAAGTAAAGATGTGAGTATCGAAGAAGTGTCGTGCAAGAATATGGCCAATTGTTTTGTGGGTAAATCTATTTCAGAATTAAAAGTCCGGGATATCTCTGGCGCTAATATTATCGGCTTAAAATTGAGCGGCGCCCGGTATGTTTTTAATCCCGACCCGAAGATGGTGCTTTCGCGCAACGACCAGCTTTTTGTTATTGGCAGCCCCGAACAAATAAGTGTTTTGAGGGAAAAAATGGAAACCGAAGTTGAAGTGTGATTTTTCTTCCTATTTTGATCATACGTTAATAACCGCTATTTTTAAGTTATAAGTTTCGCTGTTAATCTTTTTCTATGAAAAATCCAATTGTATTTTTTATCGAATTTTTTAATCGTCGTATTATTCTGGTATGTGTTGTTTTTATGTATTTTATTTTTTCGGCTTGTGAAAAAAAGGAGGAAGAATATGTTAATGAAAGTATTTTAACAATTCATACGAATGATAATGTTGCCTTTCAGGATGTTCAGCGGTGTTTTGTATTAATTGAAAATTCAAATTCAATTCCTGTTTTTAAGGAGTTAAGCAATTCGTCGGATTATGAATTTTTTCGAAATGATTCTATAAAAAGTGATGTGTTTAATATCCATGTTATAGATTTACAAGTGTATGAAGGTGAAAGCACTTTCTCTATTGAAAGTTATAGTTCAATTCCGGTAGGGAAACATTTAGTTCTCGGAGTGGTATATGGTCCATCACCTCAAGTTTCAAGCTCTTCTGTCCATTATAAATTTATAGATATTCCTGATTTTGACGTTGTTTCCCGAACTGCGCAATTTCAAAGACATTCACATACGGTTGGTTCATTAGAGGATGTACGTTGTGAGCCAACTGAAGAGTGGCAGACTTTTCCTGTAGGTGAAATGTTTTATGCTTGCTTTCAAAAGGGTGAAGATGCCGGATTTATTCTTCAGGAAATTACAGATACGGACCCTAATGTCATTTCATTTGATAGTTTAAATTATAACATGGTTCATTATGAGTTACCAAAAAAAGTGGGGAATGCCGATTTAACGTACATGTCTATTAGAGTTTTAGATGCTAATTATGGATTTATTCGGATATTTTATCTGCAACCTTCAGAAATACCAATTTTTTCCTCTGGTAAGGTCGACCTTTTTGTTCCGGGCGAAGGTCTAGATATCGTAGAATATAGCACAAGTTTTGGGTATTCAGAAAATTCCAATCATTATAATAATTATTACCTCGATGAAAATGTAATTACTTCAACTTCGTTTATAAATGCTGAAGTAAATGGTTTGGTAATAAACAGGCAATTAAATTTCTCAACTTCTGGTGAATTTGATTATGTAAGTGTGGGTTTATCCATTCCAGATTGCCGTTGGAGTTTTTATGGGACTGATAGTAAAGATTTGTATATTCCTGAATTCCCCGAAGAGTTGGCAGCAATTATTGGTGAACCCGATTTTTCTGAATTAAAAACAGTTTCGGTTTCACTTTATGACTTTTCGGAATACAACGGTAATAATGAATTGGTAGATTTAGTTCTTGAAGGATTTTTAACAAGTAAAGAAGTAAGCCTGAATGAAAATTATAAATCACTTACTAAAAGTTTTACTTTTCAAAACACTATAGTTACTCCTTAAACTGTTCGTGAAAATCGGTTGATAATACCCTGAATTCCGTACGGCGGTTCATTTGTTTGGCTATTTCTTGTTGATATTCAGTTTCGAGGGCGTTAATAAAATCTTCGGTAAGTTCATCATTGCGTTTCAGGAAACTGTGCTCTCTGGCAATTTGGCGTGTAATCTTTTTAGGCCATGTTTCGCCATAACCTTTTGCAACCAGTCTTTGCGAATTAATTCCTTTATCAATTAAATAATCAACCACACTTTGGGCTCTTTTTTGCGACAGGTCGAAGTTAAACGGATCGCTGCCAACATGGTCGGTATGCGACATCAATTCGATGGTAATAGTTGGATTTAAATTGAGCATGTCAACCAGCGTATCCAACGCAATTTTTGATTCAGCCAACAAATCCCATTTGCCAAACTCATAAATAATATTGTCAACTTTTATAGGTGCATCGGTAGGTGTGAGGTACAAATCAACTCTAAAATCTTTACTGTTTTCGAGCCCTAAAGTATTACCTCTTGCTTTATCATTTAAATAACCTTCTTTAAAACCTGCAAAAATATATTCTGTTTCGGGCTTCAGTTTTAGCTGGAATTTACCATTCGAAGCGCGGAGTTTTAAATTAGTACCATCGGTACCAATAATTCGTACAGTTGCGCCCTGAACAACATTTCCTGTTTGTTTGTCATAAATTTCGCCCGAAACCTGAAAGATTTTTGGAGGGATAACAAACGAATAAATATCATCGCCTCTTGACCCTTTTCGGTTTGAAGCAAACATTCCCTGATTTTTTCCGGCAACAAACGAAATACTAAAGTCATCGGCCGGCGAATTTACTGGCGATCCCATATTTTCAACTTCCCATATATTATCTTCGTTTTTGGTGGCCATAAAAATATCGAAACCACCCATACCTACATGGTAATTTGATGAAAAATACAATTCCCCATTGTCTCTTACGTATGGGAACATTTCGTCGCCTTTGGTATTTATGGTCGGCCCCATGTTAATGGGTTTGTCGTAGGCAGCCCCGTTTTTTTCAGCCATCCAAATATCTTTTCCTCCAAATCCACCAGGTTTATCCGACACAAAATACAATACCGAACCATCAGGTGAAAGGGCAGGATGTGCAACGATAATACTGTCGCCCATTAGTTGAACTTTAATGGGTTGGGCAAATGCTCCTCTTGATTGAGAAGTTGAATATATTTCAGAGCCCAGATTTTGGCTTTTATCGTAGCGGCAACGCGTAAAAAGCATCTCTTCGCCACCTGATGATAATGAAGCGGCTCCCTCTTCATCGCCTGTATTAATTACTAAATTTTGATCGATTAAAATTGGTTCTTGCCATTTTTGACGTTGAACACCAAAATATGCCCTAAATAAGTCGGCATAATTTTGACCGGTAATCATACTCGATTTTTTTCCGGTAGCACCTTTTCGTGTCGAAGTAAAAATAATTTCATTGTCGCGCCCTCCAACAAAAACAGGGCAATAGTCACTTTCGCGCGAATTAAGTTCTTTAATGGCATTAATAATATGCCGGGTTGGATTAGCTGTCCATTCCTGAGTTTTACTGATCGATTCAATTCCTTTTAAAGCCTGTTCGTCACCGGGAAATGAGTCAAGGTAAATATGGTAGTTTTCTAACGATTCCTCATATTTTTGAGTTGCCCTTAGCATTTCAGCATAATAAAGGGGGACTTTTGGATTAGGGTAGTTTCTTCGTAAGGAGGTTCTGTAATATAACGTTGCACGTTCGTAGTCACCAATATTTCGGTAGCATTCAGCTATTTGGAAATTATATTCAGCGCGTTTATCCCTGCTTTTTTCTTTTTTGTTGGCTTTACGGTATTTTTCAATTGCTTTGTAATATTCTCCAATTTGTTGCGAACCCCGGGCAATTTGCCCCATGCGGGTTGCATTACAAGAACTTAAGATGGCTAAAACAATTAAAAGTACACCAATATTTATCTTATTCATAATCCCTTCAAAACTTACGAAAAGTAAAAGTAAACTTAATTTTCAGATTACAAAAATAACGAAGAAGTGGTAGTATTAGTATAGATTTAGCTATAAAAAAGGGCTTTATTATTAAAGCCCTTTTTCTTAAATAAATTAAATGATGCCTGATTATCGAACAAATAATAATTCCCTGTATTTTGGCAATGGCCAAAGTTCATTGTCAACTATTAATTCTAATTTGTCGATTGGATTTCTTACTAAGTCAAGGTATTGGCGTACAGTAGTATCATAGGCTTTTGCTTTTTCAATAGGATCGCCAATAACATTTGCTTTTTTCCGGGCCTCAACCATTTCTTTAACTTTAATTTTAACGTCCGAAATGTGTAACCCAATTTCTTTGATAAGCTCTTTACGGGCACTTGCTAAGGTCTCATACTCTTCGGCTGAAAAAACTTCTTTTAAGTTTTTAACATTTTCGAGAAGCATTGTTTGGTATTTAACGGCAGTAGGAACAATATGGTTGATTGCCAGGTCGCCCAGGATACGTGCTTCAATTTGCACTTTCATGACAAATTTTTCGTACTCAACTTCTACACGCCCTTTTAATTCTGATTCGCTAAAAACATTTTGTGAAAGGAATAACGCTTTGCTTTCTTCACGCATGTACGCGCTTAATGCTTCAGGAACGTTATTAATATTTGTTAATCCACGTTTGGCAGCTTCTTTAACCCACTCCTGACTATACCCATCGCCATTAAAGCGGATTGCTTTTGATTGGATGATTATTTTTTTGAGTACCTGAAAAATGGCTTCATCTTTTTTAGTGCCTGTCTCAATTATTTTATCGACATCTTTTTTAAACACTTGTAACTGCGCTGCCATTGCAGCATTAAGCACAATAATTGATGAAGCACAGTTGGCAGATGAACCAACTGCTCTGAATTCAAAACGGTTTCCTGTAAATGCAAATGGCGATGTCCTGTTTCGATCGGTACTGTCAAGAATAATTTCAGGAATACGGCCAATGTTTAATTTTAAAGCAGTTTTTTCGTCTGGAGTCATTTTGCGGTCAACAACAGCTTCTTCCATTAAATCAAGCATTTTCGAAATTTCGGTTCCAAGGAAAACCGAAAGAATTGAAGGTGGTGCTTCGTTTGCCCCCAGCCTGTGTTGGTTCCCTGCATTGTATATACTAGCCCTTAAAATATCCTGATTGTCATAAACCGCTTTAAGTGTATTAATAACAAAAGTTAAAAATTGCAGGTTCGATTTTGGATTTTTCCCTGGTTTGTAAACATTTACACCAGTATTTGTTGTAAGCGACCAGTTATTGTGTTTCCCTGAACCATTTATGCCTGAAAATGGTTTTTCATGAAGTAGGATACGGAATTTATGGCGACGTGCAAATTTTTGCAACAAGTCCATTATCAGTTGATTATGGTCATTGGCCAGGTTGGCCTCTTCATAAATCGGAGCTAATTCAAATTGGTTAGGAGCTACCTCGTTATGACGTGTTTTTACTGGTATTCCTAATTTGTATGCTTCGTTTTCAACGTCCATCATAAATCGGTTCACCCGTGTTGGAATGGAGCTAAAATAATGATCGTCTAATTGCTGGTCTTTTGACGATGAATGGCCCATTAATGTGCGCCCGGTTAATACCAGGTCGGGGCGAGCCATATATAAAGCTTCGTCAATTAAAAAATATTCTTGTTCCCATCCTAAGTTTGTTTGGACGCTTGAGACGTTTTTATCAAAATATTGGCACACATCGGTAGCTGCCTTATCAACAGCGTGAATTGCACGCAAAAGTGGGGTTTTATAATCGAGTGCTTCTCCGGTATATGAAATAAATATGGTTGGAATGGTTAAGGTTGTTTCGCTGATAAACGCCGGAGACGATGGGTCCCATGCAGTATATCCCCTGGCTTCAAATGTTTGACGGATACCTCCACTCGGGAAAGATGAAGCATCAGGCTCTTGCTGTGACAGTAAACTGCCAGACAGCGATTCAATCACAGCTCCTTCAGAATTAAGTGTAATAAAAGCATCATGTTTTTCAGCTGTTCCATCGGTTAGAGGATGAAACCAGTGAGTGTAATGCGTTGCCCCATTTTCTAAAGCCCAGGCTTTCATTCCCTGAGCCACCTGATCAGCCATTTTCCGGTCAATAGTTGTTCCTTTTTCTATCGCATCGGTTACCGCTTTATAAGCTTCGCGCGATAAATATTTTTTCATTTTTGTTTGGTCGAAAACCATCGATCCGAAATAATCGGATATTAGATTATCTTCCCTTGTGACTTCCACTGGTATTCTTGAAAGTACTTCTTCTAATGCTTTAAATCTGAATTGTGCCATTGTGTATAATTTTTATGTCTGTATTATTATCTGTATGTCAAAAATACAAAAAAATGACAATGAGGCATTAAATAGCGAGGATAAAAACTAAAAGTTTATAAATTTTTTACAAATAGAGATAAAAAACAGGGGGCAGGCGTAATAAAAATATGTTTTTGTGTCAATTTGGTTCATTTTCCCCTGAAATTTTGATTTTTAATTGATTTTTTGAATTTACAGTTAATTTGCCATCATAAAAACTGGATACATCTTTGTTTTTCGAAACTTTTCAACGATATTACGCTAATTGATATATGGGTGAGTTAATTCATGAAGAAACATCTGGCCGATTATGGGAGTATAAGATTTTTGATATGCAGAAAGAAGAGGTTATAAAAAGAGTTGAAAAAAGCGGGCACTTAAAAATTAAGGTTGCTATTACTGATATTGATGGTGTATTAAGGGGGAAAATTATTCATAAAGATAAGTTTATTAGTGCCTTAAACAGTAAGCTTGGATTTTGTGATGTAGTTTTTGGCTGGGATTCAGGCGATGTATGTTATGATAATGTGGAGTTTACCGGTTGGCATTCGGGGTACCCCGATGCGAAAGCTCAAATTGATTATGCTACGATCAGGCAAATTCCATGGGATAATTCCATGCCGTTTTTTTTAGCTGATTTTAGTGGTTCTGGCAGCAATGATTTGGCGGTTTGTCCTCGGAATCTCCTCCGAAAAATAAACAGGCAGTGTGAAAGTCTGGGTTTTCAAGCTATTTATGCACAGGAATTTGAATGGTTTAATTTTAAATCTAATGACGATCATTTATCTGAAAATAATTTTGCAGTTCCGGAACCAATGACTTCGGGAATGTTTGGTTATTCAGTATTGAGAACTTCACAGAAAAGCGATTATTTTAATGCCATTTTCGACCAACTGGCTGAGTTTGATATTCCTCTTGAAGGCATGCACACTGAAACGGGCCCGGGTGTATACGAAGCAGCAATTTATCATGATAATATAATCGCTGCTGCTGATAAAGCTACACTTTTTAAAACAAGTGTAAAAGAAATTGCCAGCAGGCATGAGTTAATTGCCAGTTTTATGGCAAAATGGAATTCCGCACTTCCAGGTTGCGGCGGGCATATCCATCAAAGTTTATGGGATTCTGAAAATAAAAACAACTTATTCTATAGTGCCGATGGAATGTCGGATATTTTGCAAAGCTTTATTGCCGGGCAGTTATATTGTTTGCCTGATATTTTACCAATGTATGCTCCAACAATTAATAGTTATAAACGGTTAAGCGAAGGCGCTTGGGCGCCAACAACTATTACCTGGGGAATGGACAACCGGACTACAGCGATTCGTGTTATTCCCGGAAATAATAATTCAATGCGGGTTGAAATGCGTGTCCCGGGTTCCGATTGTAATCCATATCTGGCAATGGCTGCTGCACTGGCTTCGGGGCTTTATGGCATCAAAAATAATTTAAAACTCCAAATTAAGCCAACAAAAGGAAATGGTTATACCGATACTCAAAATGGGAAATTATCGTCGAATTTGATGGATGCAACACAAAAAATGAAAAATTCAAATATCGCGAATGAGTTATTTGGAGAGGCTTTTGTAAAGCATTTTATAAATACACGGGAGTGGGAATGGAATAAATTTATGCAAGAAGTTACCGATTGGGAGTTAAAAAGGTATTTTGAAATTATATAAGAACCACTTTTCTGATTAAATTTAGGCCCTACAGACAAAACTAATACAATGCAGAAACTCGATTATTTTCAAATAATCAGGCTTGCCTGGGAAGAATTTGACGATAGAAATGAAATTAAAGGGATATACGATGTAAGTATGCACGTATCAACCAATCATGTTTATAAAATTTCGTTTTATGACCGTGAACCAATATTTGCTAAGCTTTCGGAATATGGGAAGTTTGAAGATTTTAGGGAAGACCATATT
The DNA here is from genome assembly GCA_963666575.2 of Prolixibacteraceae bacterium. Lineage (GTDB taxonomy): Bacteria > Bacteroidota > Bacteroidia > Bacteroidales > Prolixibacteraceae > JABMQB01. The sequence goes on along the minus strand of CAXXYG010000027.1, from coordinate 398,949 downwards.
ATAATAAATAATCTGGCAAATAATTTAGAAGCGCCTTACCACAATTTTTTGGCTTGTGCACTTGTTAAAAAAAATGAACTATTTATATACCGGTACCACGAAAACAAACACTCAGCATGGGTCATTTTTTATAATCCTATTCAAATCAGGAAAAAAATGCCCCGTAGGTTGGAAGAAAAACACATTAAAAAACTGGGCCGTGAGTTAGCCAGGTTTCACAAGGCTTGCATAAATGTAAGTAACCAATTGCCAAAATCTTCGAAAAGTGTTATTACCGATATCAGGCACTTAATAAAAAAATTGGACAAGGGTACTTTATGTCAAAGGTCTGAACATATTGATATAATTCGTAAACAGAGTGAATGTTTTCTGAAAAATGCTGAAAAAGTAAATTATTCTACTGAATTTGAAACAATTCCTGTGTTTGTTGATTGGAACATAGGAAATTTTTCGGTGACTGGAGACGGTAAAATGTATTCGCGTTGGGATTATGATTGGTTCCGTGATTCGACCAGGGTAATGGATTTTTATTTTTTTAGCCGGGTTGTTTCCAGTGTTGGCGACCGCACTGTGTTTAGTTACATGCCGGATACCCTTATGGAAGATCGGTTTATAATTTTTCTGAAAGAATATCACCGGATTTATCCGCTTTCAAAGGACGAAATACTTTTTATTAAAGAAGCTTACCGTTTTTTTATTTTGAATTATGTAATAAAAGATGGCCCCTATTTTTTTAGGCAAACCTATGCCAGAAAATTACAGAAAGAAGCCTTTAATACATATTTCGCAGCGCTTGATTCTAATTACAATGTGGAGAAAATTTTAAAAGCATTAAAAATGTAATTTATGAAAATAAAAGAATTTAAAAGTATTGTAACAAAATATAAAACTGTGTTTTTTGATGCCTTTGGAGTTTTAAAAAATCATAAAGGAATTATTCCTGGGGTAATCAACACGTTCAAGTTTTTAGAAGACCATAACATCGATTTTTTTATATTAACAAACGATGCCTCACGTAATCCTGAGGAACTTGCCCAATTTTACCAGGCAAATGGGATTGATTGTATTACGAGTGATAAAATTATTTCTTCAGGAATGTTGGCAATGGATTTTCTCAGGTATAAAATTAAATCAGGGAAAGTTACTTACCTCGGAACTGAAAATTCGGCTCATTATGTCGAATCAGCAGGATTGGAAGTAGTAAGTTTGAATGACCTCGATTTGGAAGATTCGGAGTTAATAAAGTGCCTTGTTTTTTTGGATGATGAAGGATTTGATTGGCAGCTAAGTATTAATAAGGTTATTAATCTGTTACGGAAAAAAAATATGTCGGTAGTAGTAGCAAACACCGATATTAATTATCCTGTAAATAATAATGAAATTGCAGTTGCCATAGGTGGAATAGCTGATATGGTTGAGAAAATTGTAGGCAAGCGGTTTATTCGTTTTGGGAAACCTGATGCCCAAATGTTTTTATACGCCTATGAAGAGGCACAAAAAGTTAAACCAATTAATCGGCATGAAATATTGATGGTGGGAGACACCCTTTTTACTGATATTATTGGTGGTAATAAGTTTGGATTAGATACTGCCTTGGTTTTATCGGGGAATACATTGCCTGAAATGGCTAAAGTTAAGATCAGGAGCTCTGGAATAATCCCAAACTTTGTGTGCGAATCGGTTAATATTAATTGATGGTTTTTATTGTAAGTATAGATTTTATCAAATAAAAAAAAGAAAAAAAAGCTGCTTGATTTCAAGCAGCTTTTTAATAAAGACCTGGTTATGTGGGTTTTATTTCTATCATTAATGTTTTCTTTGGAATTATCTGGTCTCTTTTGATGTTTATCTTTTTTATAACTCCATCAAAGGGCATTGTTACATTATTATGCATTTTCATTGCCTCAAGTATAAGAATTACTTCGCCTTCTTTAACTTTTTGTCCTGTTTTTACATAAATATCAATAATAGTCCCAGGAATAAAAGAATAAATATGGTTCGTATTTGGAGCTTCCCAAACAGCCCTGTTTTCAAACTTTTTTGTAAATAAAGTTTTGTACTTTGCTCCCTCTATTATTAGTATTTTGTAGTCGTTTTCGTCTGACATTTATAAAAATATTAATTGTTAAAATGGTGGAATTCCGTGCTTTTTCCTTGGTCCCGAAATTTGTTTGTTTTCAGATACTTTAAGAGCATGTAAAATCATCATTCTTGTATCCTTCGGTTCAATGATTTCATCGATGTAACCTTGTTGAGCTGCAACATATGGATTGGCAAATTTTTGTTTGTATTCTTCAATTTTTTGTTGCCTCATTGCTTCAGGGTCTTCTGCTTCTGCAATTTCTTTTCTGAAGACAATATTTGCTGCACCTTCAGGGCCCATAACTGCAATTTCAGCAGTAGGCCATGCAAAAACAAAATCGGCACGCAAATGACGTGAATTCATTGCAATGTATCCACCACCATAAGCTTTCCGAAGAATAACAGTAATTTTTGGGACTGTTGCTTCGCTGTAGGCATATAAAATTTTTGCCCCGTGACGAATTACTCCGGCATGTTCCTGATCAACTCCTGGTAGATACCCAGGCATATCTTCAAGAGTCACAATTGGAATATTAAAAGCATTACAATACCTTATAAATCGCGCAGCTTTATCTGAGCTGTCGGTATCAAGGACTCCTGCAAGAACTTTAGGTTGATTGGCTACAAAACCGATGGTGTTGCCATCCAAACGCCCAAATCCAATAACAATATTTGGTGCGAACATCTCCATGCTTTCGAAAAACTCAGAGCTATCAGTGATTGATTTGATAATATCGCGAATATCATAAGGAAGGCGCGGATTAGCCGGAACTATTTCTTCAATTTTAATACCTTTTTTTGGTGGCTTTGGTGGGAGTGCCATCGCTTTTACATTATTATTCCTTGGAATAAATGAAATCAACGTTTTTATTTGCTCAAAACATTCTTGTTCGTTGGCAGCATAAAAATGTGCATTTCCTGTAATTTCGGCATGTACTTTAGCTCCACCGAGCTCTTCCATGGTAATTTCTTCTCCCAACACTGATTTAATAACACTTGGCCCGGTAATAAACATTTTTGAGATGCTTTCGACAACAAAAACAAAATCAGTTAAAGCTGGTGAATAAACAGCTCCACCTGCACAAGGGCCAAGAATGACAGAAAGCTGTGGAATAACACCTGACGCTAATGTATTACGGAAAAATATTTCGCCATAACCAGCAAGTGAATTAACACCTTCCTGAATACGGGCACCACCCGAATCATTGATCCCAATCAGTGGAACCCTCATTTTGAGTGCATGATCCATGATTTTAGTAATTTTACGCGCATGGGCTAATCCAAGCGAGCCTCCTGCAACAGTAAAATCCTGAGCAAAAATACAAACTGGCTTATTAAATATTGTTCCTGTTCCAATGATAACTCCATCACCATGAAGGACTTTTTCTTCCATGCCAAAATCTTTTGCGGCATGGGCAACAAAAAGGTCATATTCGTGAAATGATTTGTCGTCGAGAATGGCCAGAATCCGCTCACGGGCAGTTAGTTTGCCCATTTTAGCTTGTTTTTCAATGGCTTTATCTCCACCACCTTTTTGTACTTCCTTTTTTCGTTTACGAAGGTCTAGAATGTTGCTTTTCAGTGACATATAATTTTTTTTTATTTCTAGCTTTTAAATGAATTTGGATAATTTTTGGCTAAATTATAATTTTTTTATACGCAATGGGTCATTAATCTCCTTTTTGAAGAAATGGAAGTGAATTCTTATCAATAACTTTCGAATAATTCCACAAAATGTTAGAAAATTGAATTACCTGGCAGCCCACCTGTATATAAAAAATGCGATTACTCCATAGACTATATTTGGCAGCCATACAGCAATGATAGGAGGCATACTTCCACTCACAGCAAAAACGGTTGAAATTTGAGCAAATAAAATGTAGGTAAAACTAAATAATAAACCCAATCCAAGATGCAATCCTAATCCACCCTTAATTTTTCGTGAAGCTAAACCTGCCCCGATTAATGTTAATATAAAAGCTGAAAAAGGGCCACTAGTCCTTTTGTGTTTTTCGATAACAAATTCAATGGAATTAACTCCCCTCATCCGCATGTTGCTGATTTGTTTGTTTAAAGCTGGCGTGGTCATAGTTTCAGTTTCATTCTTGATTTTTCGGAACTCGGTGGGTTCCATATTTAATGTTGTATCTAACCGGTAGCCCTTAATTATTTCTTCATGGTCCTTGCTGATGATTCTTTTCCAGTATTGGTTTAGTATCCATTTCTTTTTTTCTGTATCCCATCGGATATTGTCAGCATATAATTTTTCAACGAGGACTTTTCCTTCAAATTTTTCCAAAGTAAACCGGTAACCAAGATTACTCGAGTTAAAACTTTGCATATAAATAAATACCCCCGGTTCGATTTGCCGATGTATATGCCGCTCAGTTGTTGTTCGTATTTGGTTGATGTAAGTATTCCTGAATTCAACCCGTTGTTTATTTGCCGGGGGAATTAAATAGTTCCCTAATATGAATGATAAAGCTCCGATAATAAAGGCCGATATTAAAAAGGGGCGCAATAACCTCCTGAATGATACGCCACTGCTAAGAATGGCAATTATTTCAGTATTATATGCCATTTTTGAAGTAAAATAGATAACAGCAATAAATGTAAAAAGGCCACTAAACAGGTTTGTGAAATAGGGTATAAAATTGAGGTAGTAGTCAAAAATGATTTTATTGGTTGGAATATCTTTTGAAAGGAATTCATCGAGGTTTTCGGCTAGGTCGAAAACCAATACTATGCTAATTATGAGGATAATTGCATAGAAAAAAGTCCCTAAGAATTTTTTAATAATGTATTTGTCAATTGTTTTTAAAAACATGTACTATAAACGTTGAATCAGTTTTTTTACCATTTCGTTTTTCCACTGTTTAAAATCGCCTTCAATAATTCGGTTCCTGGCTTCGGTTACCAACCATAAGTAAAATGCCAGATTATGCTGGCTTGCTATTTGAGCCCCCAACATTTCGTTCGAAATTATTAAATGCCTAAGATAAGCTTTTGTATGGCGAATGTCGAGGTTCGATACTCCATTTTTATCAATAGGAGAAAAATCTTTTTGCCACTTTTTATTCCGAATATTAATAATTCCTTCGCTTGTAAAAAGCATCCCATTGCGTCCATTCCGGGTAGGCATTACACAGTCAAACATATCAATACCCCTGTCAATGGCTTCAAGAATATTCACAGGAGTTCCGACACCCATTAAATACCGCGGTTTGTTGAGAGGCAAACCGGCTGTAACCACGTCAATCATATTATACATAACATCTTCAGGTTCACCAACTGATAATCCTCCTATGGCATAACCGTCAGCATCATAGGTTTTTACGTGTTCTGTGGCCAGTTTCCTGAGTTCGGGAAAACCACTTCCCTGGATAATAGGGAATAGGGATTGTTTAAAACCATATTTTGGCGATGTTGAAATAAATCTTTCAAAACAACGGTCGAGCCAGCGTTGAGTTAATTCAAGCGATTTTTTGGCATAGTTAAAATCAGCATCACCGGGTGTACATTCATCAAATGCCATAATGATATCAGCACCAATTGACCGTTGAATATCCATAACATTTTCAGGTGTGAACATATGGTATGACCCATCGATGTGCGATTGAAACCGCGCCCCTTCTTCGGAAAGTTTACGTATGTCGCCCAGCGAAAAAACCTGAAATCCTCCGCTATCTGTTAATATTGGCCCATCCCAGCTGTTAAATTTGTGGAGGCCACCAGCTTCTTCAATTACTTCAATGCCGGGGCGTAAATACAGATGATAGGTATTACCCAAAATTATTTGGGCTTTAACATCCTTCTTCAAGTCATCAAAATGTATTCCTTTTACCGAGCCGGCAGTTCCGACAGGCATAAAAATTGGGGTTAATATATCGCCATGGGCAGTTTCTAATTTTCCAGCTCTGGCTCTTGATTCTGAGGTTGTTGAATTTATTTCAAATTTCATATTAGAATTTTGAGTGTTCAAAGATAATTATATTGTTGAAATCCTTTAAAAAATTAGTTATTCAGTCTGTTAATTAAAATTAAAAATGGCCTTGTACTTTAAAATATACTTCTAAATTTGCGAACCATGCTTGCCGAAAAAATTCATATTTTAACTTTTTTACCAGTACTCAGTTCCTGGCAATATTATTTATTGCTTCTGTTTTTTATTTTGTTTACTGTTAAAGTTTACAGTGATTTAATTCTCCTTTTTAAAGTTTTATTTCCTGTGAGAAAAGAATCAAACACATCTGTTTTGCCATTTTCAATTTTTATGGCCATTCGAAATGAAGAAGAAAATTTAAAAAATAACCTTCCTAAGATACTTACATCTGATTATCCGAAATTTAATGTTGTAGTTGTCGATGATTTCTCACAAGACCAATCGTATACAATTTTGGGTTTATTGCAGGAAAAGTACCCGAGTTTAAAAATTAGTTGTTTAAATCAGGAGACCAGGCACTCCTCAAAAATGGCCACTAATATAGCCCTTAAAGCAGCAACAAATGAATGGGTTATTTTGTGCCCGGTATCTGCTTCAGATATTCAGTATAATTGGTTGATTTCTGTAAATGAATCAATTGTCGGTAACACAAGTGTGGTAATAAATTACAGTAATATTGAACGGGAAAAAGGTTTTTTTAATCTTCTTTACAGGATAGAGCTTTTCCAACAACAATTAAAAAGTTATTTGTTTATCAAACTGGGTGCAGGTTTTATTGTGAATGAAGAAAATATAGCATTTAAAAAACAGAAGTATTTTGACCTTGGTGGTTTTGTAGGAGTATTGAATGAAGAATATGCCAACTTGGAATTAGTACTAAACCGGTTTGTAAATAAGAAAAATACTACACTAAATATAAATCCACAATCAAGTATTCAAAAAAAGAGGCATATTACATTTAATAAATACAAGGAGTTGGTAAAAAAACTATATCGGATTGAACATAATTTGCCTTTGTGGAAACGTACTTTGTTGTTTATTTATGAGGCAATAAATTTAATTTATCTGCCCATTTTAGTTTTATGCCTTTTGTTTGTTCCAAAAACATTATGGTTAGTTGCTGCATTGGCAGGATTTAAGTTGATTTTATATATCCTTGTCATTTTCATTGTGTTAAATCGTTTGAATCAACAAAAAATATTATTATCTTCGTTATTATATGAGCTATTAGCCCCATATTATAAAGTAGTTTTAAAATGGGTATTTTATAGGTCATCGCAAAAACGGAAATGGAGAACCTGAAACATCAATTATCAGAGAAAGCAGCACAGGATTATAATCTTGTTAAATCGGCTTTAGAAGGGAATGAGAATTCTTTTGCCAAACTTTTGAGCCGTTACAAGGATGCCATTTATTTTATGCTCTTAAAAATGGTAAATAATAAAAGCGATGCTGAGGACCTAACTCTTGAAGCATTTGGGAAAGCTTTTAAAAATTTGCACCAATATTCACCCAGCTATGCTTTTAGTACATGGCTGTTTAAAATTGCCTCAAATAATTGCATCGATTTTTTGAGAAAAAAACGTGGTATTTATGTTTCAATTGAGAATAATCAAGAGACAAATGATACCGACCAGCCAATCAGATTAAAATCAACTGAACTTAATCCTGAAGAAAAACTCATTCGTATTCAAAAAGCGATTCTATTACGAAGGGTTGTGAGGCGGCTAAAACCGCGCTACCAGATTTTAGTTGATTTGAGATATTTTAAAGAATTTTCATATGAAGAAATAGCAAAAGAGTTAAGTTTGCCCCTGGGAACTGTAAAAGCACAACTTTTTAGGGCCCGTGAAATGTTGTTTAAAATGATAGAATCAACTGAAATGAGTGACCAGGATTAAATAGTGTATGGAAATTATATTGAAATATTTCCCCGATTTATCAACAGAGCAGATAGGGAAATTTGAACAACTTGGTGGTTTATATGCCGAATGGAACGAAAAAATAAATGTTATTTCGCGGAAAGATATTTCTGAATTATACGAAAGGCATGTGCTTCATTCGTTGGCAATTGCCAAATTGATTTCGTTTAAAACCGGCTCATCTATATTGGATGTTGGTACAGGGGGCGGATTTCCGGGTATTCCATTGGCTATTCTTTTTCCCGAGGTTCAGTTTTTTTTAGTCGATTCAATTGGAAAAAAAATAAAGGTTGTTACTGAAATTTCACAAACAATAGGATTGACGAATTTAACAGCGCAACAAATCAGGGCCGAAGAGTTAAATCAAAAGTTTGATTTTATTGTTAGCAGGGCTGTTACAGCATTGCCAAAATTTGTTGATTGGACAAGGAAAAGTATTTCTACCAAACAAATAAACGCCATGCCCAATGGCATTTTGTATTTAAAAGGAGGCGACATTGAGGAGGAAATTAAGCCTTTTAGGAATAAAATTTCAATTCAAAATCTTAGCGATTATTTTAACGAACCTTTTTTCGAAACTAAAAAGCTTATTTACCTCCCTGGATAATTATATTTTAATTAACGGATTTTAAAATTCATCGCCGAATGAAACTCCCATTTTCCGGGCCTTAAGGATAAGTGGAAAATCAGGCTCCACAATACGTAATTTACCACCAACTTCTTCCAGAGGAATTGTAGTAAGTTCACTTCTTTTCATCGCAACCATGGTTCCAAAACATTCTTCGGCAATACACTGTGCTGCAAAAGCACCATAGCGTGTAGCCAAAATCCTGTCGCTGGGTGTTGGGCTTCCGCCTCGTTGTGTGTAGCCCAAAACAGTTTCCCTGGTTTCAATACCAGTGTAGGTTTCAATGGCTTCTGCAATATGCGATGCAGCTGAGACTTTTTTAGGATGTTCAATTCCTTCAGCAACGACAACTATTGAATAGGGTTTGTTTTCTTCGTACCGTGCTTCAATTTTTTTACAAACCGACCTAATGTTGTATGGGATTTCGGGAAGCAGAATAATATCGCCTCCACCGGCCATACCTGAGTAAAGAGCCAACCATCCGGCATTGTGTCCCATAACTTCAATAATCATTACACGTTGGTGTGAGTTAGCTGTTGTATGTAACCGGTCCATAGCATCGGTCGCAATTTGAACTGCCGAATCAAAACCAAATGTTATGTCTGTACCCCAAACATCGTTATCGATGGTTTTGGGAATACCTATTACATTTAATCCTTCTTGTGCCAGCATACTGGCAGTTTTCATGGTGCCATTACCCCCGATGCAAACTATTGCATCCAGTCCTAAGTCGTGGTAATTTTTCTTTATTTGCTCTGGTTTATCGACTCCGTTTTGATCGTTACCAGCAATTTTATAGGGTTTTTCACGTGAGGTCCCCAGGATGGTTCCACCAACTGTAAGTATTCCTGAAAGTTGAGATTCTTTTAATTCGATATAATCATTATTGATTAATCCTAAGAACCCGGCACTAAAACCAATAACTTCCATTCCATACTCAACTATTGCTGTTTTTCCTACTCCCCTGATTGCCGCATTAAGGCCCGGGCAATCTCCTCCTGCTGTCAGGATACCTATTTTTTTTATTTTACTTGGACTCATTGTATCTGTTTTTGATTTCCGAACAGAAAAATTATTTCTTATTTAAAACTACAAAAAAGAAAAGTGTAATTGGATACTATTTTGACTTGTATGTGTATTCTCAACCTAAAACTTAACTATAACAACAAATGTATTTTTGATATTGTTTTTTATTTATGTGATATTATTCTTTCTTTTTAAATAATTATCAGTTAAAGAGTGGAAATGGATATTAGTACTATTTCTTATCCTGAAAGTTTATTTCAAGCGAATTACATAGGGAAGTGTAAAGAAAAGAAAATGTATGAAAAGGTGAAGCGTGTAATGCAAAGTTTTGTACACAGATAGGTGATTATTAAGTAAGTTCTCACGAATTGTATGGATTAAAATAAAAAAAATCTAACAATTATAAACAACTGAATGGCATTAGACAAACAAAACTGAATACCTAACTGGTTGGCAAGTAGTTGATGGAACTCTTCACTTTAAAGGTTCAGGAATGGGCGAAGCCGGTGCTGAAGATGCAGGGGTTTTATTATTCAGGGAAATAGCCTGCACCATTTAATATTTTTTGAGGATTATCCAGTTCCATTAACTGAGGCAACGTAGTTTCAGGATGTTTTTCCATGTATTGCCTTACAATTTGCCAGCCTATCCATACGCCTGTCCTGCCGGGGGATTCTATTGGAAATCCATTTGTGTAAGGGGCATCGCTTAAAAAACGTTTTAAATCCATTCGTCCCGAAACATAAAGTTTTTCTGTTTCAACCAGGTTTTCCCACATTTGTGTTTCATTGTTATTACACCATTCAAGTTGATTTTTCGAATAACCAATTTTTAATGTGTCGTGCATGGTTGGAAACATAGCATCTAAAAAATACATCAATTTCCCCTCGTAAATCATGTGGCTTAACATGTGTGTTTCTTCACTTTTTTTAGTAAACTCGATGGTAGCCCAGCCATGCAATACTTCAGGAACCATTCTTTTTTGATACATTTTTTGCTGTTTGTATGCGGGAATTGCCAGTTGATTGTAATAAAAACAGTCACTTCCAAGGTATTTATCGAGGCTAATCCCAATGATTGTATCTGAAATAACAATTGATTGGTTAAACCCCGAAATGCATGTGTAAATGTGTGGCACAATCCGGTTGGGGAAATAATATTTGTAATGTTTAAAGGCTTTTGTTAATTCTTTTTTAGGTTTCGAAAAATTAGAAAATTCTTCAGCAACTAATTTTTTTACATTTAAAATCATTGTGTCGGCAAGAAATGATTTTAAATCACTGGCAAAATTTTCATTGCCAATGCCACCTATTTTTATCATTTGATAGGTGAAAATATCAAAAAATTCACCGTACATGTCTTTAATGCCGATAATTTCAGAGTTGAATTTTACTGTGTCAAGTTTAAACAAGTCTTCTTCTAAATGGCTTATATTTAATCTAAGAGGTATGTCTGAAACATTTATTTTTAGCTTATTGTTTTTGCAATTCCAAAATGAAAAAAGCATAAAAATTGATACTATGAAAAACCAGTTTTTTTTCATTCTTCGATAATTATATTATTCTGTCATTATGAATAATTTAAAATTAACCAATGTGAAATATTTTTTTATTAATGTTTCAACAAAAGGCTATTTCAAATTATTGGTTTTTAAAAATCAATACGAACAGTAGTAAAATTTATTGCTAATTTGCATTAAAAATTGGAGATTTGCACCAAACTTTGTTGTTACCCGATAAATTTTTACGAAAAGTTGAAAGTGCCCGCTTATTAAATGGTGCACATTACTAAGGAATAAAATTGTAACAGACATGAAAATTGCATTGGTTCAGTTAAATTATCATATTGGAAATTTTAAGGAAAACTCCTTTAAAATCATTGAGTTTATAAAAAAGGCAAAATCAGAAAATGCTGAATTAGTAATATTTTCAGAATTGTCAGTTACCGGTTATTACCCTCATGATTTGCTTGAACGAAAAGAATTTATTTTTGAAGCTGAAAAAACTGTTGAGAAAATTGCACAAGCATGTATAGGAATTGCAGCAATTGTTGGGGCTCCAAGTATAAATCACAGTGAAAATGGAAAAAAACTTTTTAATTCGGCTTATTTTTTAAATAATGGTAGGATTCAAAGTATCCACCATAAATCGTTGTTGCCTACCTACGATATTTTTGATGAATACCGGCATTTTGAACCGAATAATAAGTTTGAAGTTGTTGAATACCACGGGAAAAAAATAGCCATTACTATTTGCGAAGATTTATGGGATGAGCAACCAACCAACAATGAGTTTGGGAAAGATAAATTGTATCAGACCTCGCCATTAGAGGAATTAAGCAAACAAAATCCTGATTTTGTTGTCAATATTTCAGCATCGCCTTTTTCATATAACCAGGAAGGATGGCGGAAAGATATTCTGAAGAAAAAAGCGTTAAAATATAATTTGCCAATTTTTTACATCAATCAGGTTGGAGCTCAAACTGAATTAGTGTTCGATGGAGGATCGGTTTATATCGATGCCAAAGGAGAAATTATTAAAGAGCTTAACTATTTTAGCGAAGATTACCAGATTATTGATACTGAAAATGTTGGGGAAAAACAATTGCAGCCCGCCAACAATTATATTCAGAAAATACACGATGCACTGGTGCTCGGAATTCGGGATTATTTTGTTAAGATGGGTTTTACAAAAGCCACCTTGGGCCTTTCGGGTGGAATTGATTCGGCTGTTACGCTTGTATTGGCAGCCAGGGCAATTGGCCCTGAAAATGTGAGGGTTTTGTTGATGCCTTCAAAATTTTCATCTGATCACAGTGTTGATGACGCCCGCCAGTTGGCTGAGAATTTGCGTGTAAAATACCATATTGTTAATATTCAGAAAGCAGTGGATAAATTCGAAGATGGATTGTCGCCTATTTTCGAAGGCCTTAAAAATGATGTTACTGAAGAAAATATTCAGGCAAGGGTCCGTGGAATTTATGTAATGGCTATCTCAAACAAGTTTGGAAGTATTTTGCTTAATACAACCAATAAAAGCGAATGCGCTGTTGGTTATGGAACATTGTATGGCGACATGAACGGCGGATTGGCTGTACTGGGCGATGTGTATAAAACCGATGTGTTTAAAATGGCCTGGTTTATGAATAAAGAAAGTGAAATAATTCCTGAAAACTCCATTACAAAACCACCATCGGCCGAATTAAAACCTGATCAGAAGGATACCGATTCATTACCAGATTACGCCGTGTTAGACCATATTCTATTTAATTACATCGAATTAAATTTATCGCCCGGTGAAATTATTGCACAAGGATATGACAAAAAGGTTGTAAACAAGGTTATTCAAATGGTGAATATGAATGAATACAAGCGTTTCCAGGGTGCCCCCATTTTGAGAGTAAGTTCAAAAGCTTTTGGATTTGGACGTAAAATGCCGCTGGTTGCCAATTATTTAATTTAGGCTAAAGTCAGAGTTTTATTATTTCATACGTGCAATATTTTATTAGTGTTTATTTTTCAATAAATTTTAGGGTTTTAATAATCTAATTACAAAAATTAATTAACTTTGATGCTGTAGAACATATAAAGCGCTGGGTACATGTTGAATACGGACTTGGGAATTAAGGATATCCTGGAGAATCAAAAATCGATATTCTACCATTTAAATTCAGATGAAAAGGCTGAATTATTAAATCATCTTTCTCTTTCAAATTTTAAAAAGAATGAATTTGTTTTTAAAGAAGGCGATAATCCTTCCGGATTTTTGGTTCTTATCCACGGAAAAGTTAAAATTTTCAAAGAAGGAGTAGGAGGCCGGGAACAAATTATTCGTATGGCAAAACCCCTGGGAATAATAGGTTTTAGGGCTTTGTTTGCTGATGAAGACCACATTGCTACTGCTGTTACACTTGAAGAATCGTTAATTTGTACCATTACACCCGAATTTATTTTAACCAGGGCTATTAAAAACAATGCTTTTGCCCAAAAAATGATTTCCAAACTTGCTAAAGAATTGGGTTTCTCAAATTCGCGGACAGTTACACTTACTCAAAAACATATAAGGGGGCGCCTTGCTGAATCGTTAATTTTGTTGAAGGAAAAATATGGTTACGAAAATGATGGGACTACTTTAAAAGCATTCCTTTCGCGCGAAGACATTGCCAATCTATCAAATATGACAACTTCTAATGCGATTCGTACACTATCAACTTTTGCCAGCGAAAAAGTGATAGCAATTGATGGACGTAAAATTCGAATACTCGACGAACAACGTTTGGGGCGGATTAGCAAACTTGGATAAGTGATTTTTTGTTTTATTCCTGTAAGTAGATTCTTTTTACCCTTTGCGAAATGCTGGTAAGTATTTCATAAGGAATTGTATTTAATTTTTGTGCAATCTCTGAAATTGGAACATGTTCGCCAAAAATTTCAACTTTATCTCCAACTTTTGCTGCGATACCTGAAACATCAAGCATACACATATCCATACAAATATTTCCGATTATTGGGGCATAATTTCCGTTAATAAAAACTCTTCCTTTTAAATTGCCAAGGCCACGGTTAAGCCCATCGGCGTAGCCAATAGGGATAATGGCTATTTGAGTTGGTTTATTGATTTTCCCTTTCCTACTGTAACCAATGGTTTCCTTTTCGGCAACAATTTTTATTTGCGAAATGGTTGTTTGAAGAGTCCCGATGGCCTGTAAATTCTGATCGGAAGACGAAACTCCGTAAAGCCCAATTCCTAAACGAACCATTTCAAATTGAAAATTAGGGAATCGTTCTATTCCGGCAGAATTAAGAATATGACGGTCGATTTTATACTCAAATTCAGCCAGGATAAATTGGCTAATTTTTTCGAAGGTTTTTATTTGTGATAATGTAAAATTGTCAAATTCAGCATCATCGGCTCCGGCAAGATGCGAAAAAACCGATTTTATTTTGATTGTATTATCTTTTTTAATCTGTTTGATTAATAAATTAATTTCTTCATCACCCTTAAAACCAAGCCTGTTCATTCCTGTTTCAATTTTAATGTGAATGGGGAAATTAAGAATGGCATTCTGTTTTAAGGTTTTATTAAAACTTTCGAATAACGAAAAGCTGTAAATATTTGGTTGTAAATTGTAATCTATAATATTCTGAAAACTGTAAAACTCAGGATTCATAACAACTATAGGGGTTGTGATTCCTGCTTTTCGCAGTTCAATACCTTCGTCGGCAACAGCAACGGCAAGGTAATCTATCTGGTGAAATTGAAGGATATTAGCAATTTCGGCTGTCCCGCTTCCATACGAAAAAGCTTTTACCATCGCCATTATTTTTGTTGTGGGTTTTAGCAACGATTTAAATGTGTTCAGGTTCGAAACCAGGGCATTTAAATTTATTTCCAACACCGTTTGATGTGCTTTTTCCTGAAGGGCTGATGAAATTGCTTCGAAATTAAACGCGCGCGCTCCTTTAATTAAAACAGCTGAATTTGAAAAATTGCTTTTGTCAATCGATTTTAAAAAATCATCGGTCGTGCGGAACATTAATTTGTCGAATTCGAAAATCTCAGAATTGCTGAATATATCAGCACCAATTCCTATTAATTTATTAATCCCTGATTTTTTCAGGAGTTGATTTACTTGTGAATAAAGTTCAATTGGTGTTTCACCCGATTGCCTGATATCTGAAAGGATAACAACTTTTTGCAGGTGGCTTTTTTTTTGCCTGGTTTTCCATAACGGAAAGGGCAATTGATAACGAATTAATATCCGAGTTGTAATAATCATTTATGAGTAACGAATTATTAATTCCTTGTTTTATCTCGAGGCGCATAGCTACCGATGAAAGCGTTTTGAACTTTGTCAGAAACTGTTGAGGGTTTAGATTTAGCGCTAAAATAGCAGCAAAACACTGGCAGGCATTTTCAATGGATGAATCATCGGTAAAAGGTATTGTAAACTTATAACTGTGCCCTTTATAATTTGCTTCGAAAGCTGTTGTTGATTCACCTTTAAAAGGAACAATATAAATAGGTGAATTTTTATTGGTTAGCGACCACTTAAACTCGTCGATATTATTTTGCTGGCAAAATGGATGAATTATGTTAAACGTTTTGGCCTGATCGGAACAGAAAACCAATTTTTTAGTATTCCTGAATAATTTTATTTTTTCGCGTATTTTTTGTTCTACTGTGTCGAAATTTTCTTGGTGCGAGGGTCCTATATTTGTAAAAATACCTATTTCAGGTTGAATAATTTGGGCTAGTTTTTCCATTTCACCTGGAAGTGAAATACCTGATTCAAAAATACCAAGCGTGTGTTTTTCTTCGAGCAGCCATACCGACAGAGGTACACCAACCTGCGAATTGTAACTTTTAGGGCTTCGGATTATAAGAAAATGACCGCGCAATAAATCATACAACCATTCTTTAATAATTGTTTTTCCATTGCTTCCTGTAATGGCAATTATTTCTTTCGAAAAACCTGATCGTTTAAAAGCAGCTAATTTTTGAAGGGCAGTTAATGTATTGGCAACTTTTATAAAAATTGAATTTTTGAATGAAATAAAATCAGCTGGAAGTTGTGAAATAACAAATACTCTGATGCCTTTATTCCAGGCATTTTTTAAATAATGATGCCCGTCATTTCGGTCGCTGATTAGGGCAAAAAACATGCTGTTGTGAAATTCTGAAATAGTACGGCTATCAATGGTAATTTTGTCGATTGTATTATATTCAGGCTGTTCGGTTTGAAAAAGTTGGCCATTAATAATTTTTGCAATTTCAGCTGTCGAATACCGTTTCATTTAAGTAGCCTTTGTATAACATGACCGGCATAGCGGTTCATAAATATCTTTTTCGCCAAGCAGTACTACCTTTTCGTCCTGTCCTAGACGGTGCGAAAATTGAGCAATACATCCGCATCTCACACAAATAGCATGAACTTTTGTGACATAATCGGCAACGGCCATAGCCGCAGGCATGGGGCCAAATGGTTTTCCCTTAAAGTCGAGGTCGAGGCCGGCAATTATTACCCTGATACCCATGTTTGCAAGTTTTACCATTACTTCCGACAATCCGTTGTCAAAAAATTGGGCTTCGTCTATCCCAATAACATCCACATCGTTTGAATATAATAAAATGTTGGCTGAATTTTCCACAGGAGTGGAACGTATGCTGTTGGCATCGTGCGAAACCACATCAAGTTTTGAGTACCGTGTATCGGTAATTGGTTTAAATATCTCCACTTTTTGTTTAGCAATCACTGCTCTTTTAAGCCTTCTAATCAATTCTTCTGTTTTTCCCGAAAACATGGAACCGGCAATTACTTCAATCGCTCCAATTTTTTTACCAGTATTTACGTTCTGTTCTATAAACATTCTTGAAAGATAATGAGTAATAAATTATTACTTTTACAAAAGTAAAAATAACCGTGTAAACATAACCCTGACAAAGTCATGGAAAATATAAAACTAATCAACATTCTTTTAAAAGATGCAAGAGAATTGGAAGATCTGGTTTCTGAAATTAAAAATACTAAAAAGTATCAATCTTTAGAAATAGATTTTTTGCATACCCGGGCTACTGGAATCAAACAATTGCTTGAACTTTTGCATAAAAATGTGATTGATGAAACAAATAATGAGACCAGTCAATCAATTGAAAAATCTATTGATGAAACAATAGCTATTAAAACTACACCATCGGACATAGAAACGAAAGTTGAGGATGAAATTAAAAAGGTGGATTCAAATAGTGAAGAAATTGCGAGTTTAGATGAACAGGAAATTCCCCAAGAGGAAGAGGTAGTTGTTGCTCAACCAGCTACGCAGGTAATTGAAGAGCAAGTTATTGAAGCTGAAATGGGTAAAACACCTGAACCTTTAGGTAACAATAAATTAGTTGAGCCTGAAATAAAGGCAACTAATATTATAAAAGATGAACCTGAAATTGAGCCTGAAGATATCCGGCAAGATGAAGTTGAATTGGACGAAGATGAAGTATCGGAGGAAAGGCAGATTTTAGGAGATAAATTTCACAAAGAAAAATCAGTAAATGATTTACTCATAGAAAGTGATAATTTGGAACACAAACTCTCAATGAGGCCAGTTAAAAGTATAAAATCGTCAATTGGAATAAATGATAAGTTTTTATACATCAGAGAATTGTTTGAAGGAAATGCCGATATGTACAACAATAGTATTCAGGAACTCGATAAAATGGACTCGATAAAACAGGCGGTTTTATATTTAAAACAAAATTTTAAGTGGAAAAAAAACGACACGAGCTTAAAATTTGTGAACCTGGTTAAAAGGCGTTTTGCAAATGAATAAATCCGGAATATTATATTTGGTGCCAACACCTATCGGGAACCTTGAAGACATGACTTTGAGAGGAATACGAATCCTAAAGGAAGTTGATTTAATATTAGCAGAAGATACCCGTACCTCTTCAAAATTGTTATCTCATTTTGAAATTGGAAACCGGTTGGTTTCATTCCATAAATTTAACGAACACAAAATATTAAAAAACATAATTGATAAATTAGTTGTCGGCGAAAACCTGGCTCTGATTTCCGATGCCGGAACACCCGGGATTTCTGACCCGGGATTTTTATTGGTAAGAGAATGCCATAACCAAAACATTAAAGTTGAATGCTTACCAGGTGCTACAGCCCTAATCCCGGCACTGGCAGTTTCAGGCCTTCCATCTGAAAAGTTTGTATTCGAAGGTTTTTTACCACAGAAAAAAGGGAGGCAGAAACAAATTACTGCATTAAAGGAGGAACCGCGAACCATTGTTTTTTATGAATCGCCCTACAGGCTTATTAAAACATTAACTCAATTATTTGAGTTTTGGGAAGAAGACCGGAATTGCTGTGTTTGCCGCGAGTTGTCAAAGCTCTATGAAGAAGTGTATTTGGGAACTTTAAGCGAAGCAATTACTCATTTTGAAAAAGGTACCATAAAAGGTGAAATAGTTATTGTGGTTGAAGGGAAAAATAAAAAAGAACCCAAATCATCATAGGATTCTGTTTTGAACAAATGATAATAATAGTTTCGACTTAAAATTATGGTTTGTTCAAATTAGCGGTCTTTATTGAAATTGTAATAACCTGAATAAATATGAGTATTATCGTTTGAATAATTGTTTTCTTTGTATTTATTTGCACCTGAAAATTGAAAATACGAATAAATTACACAATAAATGTTTAGTGAGTTAAATAAATTGATGGTGTGTAATTTGCGTCTTTTCATTTATTAATTTTTTCAAATGATTAAAAAAACATTTGTTTTTGCTGTTTTTTCATTGCTATTTACTTTGGTATTTAGTGAACTGTTTGCGCAAGTTGAAATTTCCGGAAAAGTTTTAGATGAATTAAATAAAGAACCCCTTGTTGGTGTGAATGTAGTAATTAAGGGGACTTCATATGGCACTGCCTCTGACAGGAAAGGAAGGTTTTGGCTACGCGCCAATGTAAATATTCCATGCAAGGTGCAATTATCGATGATTGGATACAAAACACATGAATTTCAAATTACAAAACGTACAAATACGAATCTGGAAATTGGTTTGTCGGAGCTAACTATTATGAGTGGTGAGGTGGTAGTGCGAGCCAAAGAAATTGAAGTCGAAGAAAAAACAATGAAACAATTGGTTTCGGTTGAGATGCTTGATATGCTGAGTATCCGCGAAACTCCAGCGTCAAATTTCTACGAAGCAATTAGCCATTTAAAAGGTGTTGATGTGGTGATGCAAAGTATGCAATTTATGACTGTAAATGCCCGAGGATTTAATTCAACAGAAAATACGCGGTTTGTGCAGGTTGTTGATGGGATGGATAACCAGGCACCAGGAATGAGTTTTCCCATAGGAAATATTGCCGGGTTAAGTGAACTGGATGTTGAATCTATTGAATTTTTACCGGGGCCAGCCGAGGTTCAATACGGAGGTAATGCCTTAAATGGCATTTTATTAATGAAGAGTAAAGATCCCTTTAGGCATCAGGGAACCAGTATTTATTTTAAGCCAGGAATAAGTGATGTAAAACCCGGGAGCGATTATCCTTTCCAATTTTCAGGGAAATCAATTTTTGAGGGTGGTATTCGAATAGCGGAACAAATTGGTGAACGTTTTGCATTTAAATTAAATGCTTCCTATGTGCATGGCCGCGATTGGTATGCCGATGACACAACTAATATCCGTCCGGGTAATATAAAATGGGAACCCGATCCGGGGCACGACGCAATAAATAAATATGGAGATGAGGTAACTTCTGATTTGGGGATTGGCCCTCGTGGGCAAAAAGTGATTGTGTCAAGGTCGGGTTACAAAGATAAAGATTTAATGGATAACCGCATCGAAAATTTAAAATTGAGTGGGTCAGTTCATTATAAAATCGGAAAAAATACAATTGCAACTCTTCATGGTAATTATGGTAATGTAACTACTGCATATACAGGCGATAACCGTACATCGCTGGTTGGTTTTAAAATATACCAGGGGAAATTTGAACTTCAGGGTTCACATTTTCAATTCAGAGCTTATTCATCAATGCAAAACTCAGGTAAATCATACGATGCTAAATTTTTGGCTGTGCATTTAAATGAATATGCTAAAAGCGATGAAAAATGGTTCCATGAATTTTATCAGGCATTTAGCGGAGGATACAGGAAATTTGGAGTTTTGTCAAGAAATCCTGCAATTGCAAGGGAGTATGCCGACAGGTCCCGTTTAATTCCAGGCTCTCCAGAATTTGAAGAACAAAAACAAATTATTATAAATAATCCCGATTTTCGGTATGGTGCGGGTATTAAAAATAATTCTTCACTTCACAATGTTGATGCTCTGTTCGATTTGGATAAATATACCGGTAATACGAAAGTAAAGTTTGGTGGGAATTACCGTTTCTATGATTTAGAATCGGGAGGGACAATTTTCCCGGATACACTGGGTAACGATATCACCTATTATGAATATGGTGCTTTTGTTGAAGCACAGAGGAAATTTTTGAATAATCATCTTTCCATTAAAGCTTCCTTACGATACGATAAAAGTGAAAATTTTGAGGCTCATTTATCGCCAAGGGTATCTGTGATGTATGAGATAAATGAAGACAATATTTTTAGGGCATCAATTCTAACAGGCTTTAGGAATCCTGGGGTGAAGGAACAATTCATAAATAAAGACCTGGGTACAGCCCGTTATTTAGGTGGATTACATCAAATTTTGGAGAATTATAAATTGCCATTAAATAGTATATACCTCGATAAGGTAAATGAATTTAATGCAGCTGTCGATGTTGATGTAAATGATGTGTCAAATCCATATGGGCCAGATCAGGCACTGTATAAAAATTTAGATATTCTTGAGGCAGGTATTGTAGGCGAAAATGAAATAAACCATTTAAAACCCGAGCAAGTGCTATCCTTTGAAATTGGTTTTAAAACTAAAATAGCTGATGTCCTGTTTTTAGATGCAGTATATTATAATTCTGTTTATAAAGATTTTATCGGGATTTCAAAAGTAGTTAAAACACGTACGAGCCCTGCAGTAAATATGATTGCAGCTGCTTCTCAAATAAATAAATCAAGTCAAAACGAATTGTTTTTTGTTAATGTAAATGCTCAAGAGTTAGTTGGGATTCATGGATTTTCGATGGGGTACAAATGGCTAATGCCAATGGGATCAATCATTTCAGGGAACTTTACTCTGTCTGGAGTAAAAACATCAGTTAATGACCCTGTTTCGCCCGGATTTAATACGCCCGGATTTAAGTCTAATTTATCACTTTCGAACCGTCATATGGACCGGATGGAAAATAATCCGGGATTTAGGAACCTGGGTTTTAAAATAACATGGAGGCTTCAATCCAGGTATTATTGGGAAAGCACTTTTGGTAATGGCTATGTTAGGCCGGTTGGTACAATGGATGTCCAGTTTTCGTTAAACCTGAAAAACCCAAAAGCTATTTTAAAAGTTGGGGCATCAAACTTTTTTAATAATTCATATGCTTATTCTTTTGGTGGTTCTAATGTAGGGATACTCTACTATATGTCGTACACAATCGATAATATCTTTAATATTTAAAATGGGCAAAATGAGTAAAAAAATATATTTCTATATAATAATTGTATTGTCCGCCATTTCATGCGAATATAATTTTCCTGATGCTGACGAACTAAACAACTATTCTTTGGGAGGTATTAATGCCGAAGTATTTGTTGCTTTGGGCGATGATTATCTTGCCGGTGTTATGGATGGTGCTTTATATACCGAAGGGCAGGAAGCATCTATCCCAAATATTATATCCCATCAATTGAATAAAGTGAATGAAATAAGCTTTAATCAGCCTGATATTTTATCCGATAAAGGATTTAACATTTTCGAGTCGGATGTTAATAAAATATTTGGGAAATGGGAACTAAGTTATCAAACACAAACATCGGAAAAACCAATATTGATGTTAAGCGAAGGAGAACCAATATCGGATTATAACGGGAACATCCAGGAGTTGAGTAATTTTTCTATTCCATCGTTACGAATTGGTTTGGTTCAGGACCCTGAATTGTCGAATAATCCATTTTATGGACGGATGGCTTCCTCCCCGGGGAACTCAAATTTGTTAGATGATGCTATTAACCGAAATCCTACATTTTTTGCAATGTGGATTGGAATGAATGATATTCTTGATTTTGCTATCAATGGTGCAACTGGTAATTCCAATTCAGAAGAAGTAACTTCTTCATTAAAAACCGATGGTCTTACTTCAGCTGATATTTTTAGTGAAAAGTTAAATTCGGCACTTGATATTTTAATGCAAGATCCTGAACGTAAAGGGGCTATTGCAAATATTCTATCAGTAAACGATTTGCCATTTTTTTTCGTTCACACATACGATTTTATGTTTCTAACACAAACTATTAGTCAAGCCCGAAATCGTTACCGGAACTTTAACATGGCAGTAGCCGAACATAACCGCAATACTGACACTGAACATCAGCGGCCGTTTATCGATTTTTTTGACAATGGCTCAAACCCACATCCTCAGCCATTAGTAGTTATTGATGAAAATTTGGCCGATGCTGCATATCCCAATGGTGAACCGTTGGAAAAATTCAGGCAACTGAGTAAGGGTGAATATGTTTTTTTAAATGTCACAGAGGCAAAAATAAACGAAGGTTATGGTTCAATAATTCCGTTGACTGAAAATTATTATTTGTCATTGCCTCAAATCGAGGCAATTGAATCACGAATAGCTGATTATAATCGAATAATCAATCAAAAAGCTAATCAATATTCAGGAAGGCTAGTTGTGGTTGATATGCAATCTGAAATTCATAAAATTGCAGAAACAGCTAAAGTTGATGCCCATGGAGAATTTGTGTCAGATGAAATTATTTATGCAAATGGAGTACCGATTGAAGGAGCAATAGGTGCTAACAGTATTTTTTCGCTCGATGGGCTACGGTTTAATGCCCGGGGAAATGCTTTTGCTGCAGCTGCCTATATTACAGCTATTAACTCAAATTTCAAGGCTAATATTCCTTTACCTGATATTAATACTTACAAAGGGAATGTTTATTCAATAGGTTATTAGTTTTATTTAAGTCAATTCGATTAATGCCTGATTTTTTTATGTAAATTTAAAAGCATTAATTTATTTCCGCGTGCTTATGAAGAGATACAAATTTATTTTTTTTGATTTAGATAACACATTGTGGAATTTCAAAATAAATTCATATCATGCTCTTAAAATAACGTTTAATAAATTTGGCCTCGATTTAACCTCCATCAAGTTTGACAGTTTTTTTGAAAAATATATTAAAGTTAATGATGTATTATGGGAAGCATATCGTAATAAAACCCTTTCAAAAAAAGAGCTGACTTCTAAAAGGTTTGATGATACTTTTGACCATTTTTTAATAAAAAATCAGGATTCAGCAAAATTTAACGAAGCTTATCTTGAAGAAATGCCACTGCACAATGAATTAGAAAAAGGTGCCTTAGATATATTGGATTATTTGCATTCTAAAAATTACCGATTGAGCATAATAACAAATGGATTTAAAGAAGTACAAATGAAAAAATTAACCAATTCAGGAATACTTCATTTTTTCGAAAATATTTATATTTCAGAAGTAATTAAAGCTCCAAAACCTGCCAAAGAAATATTTCAATATGCGTTAAGTTCATCGAATGCGAGGAAAAAAGAGAGTATTATGATAGGTGATTCATGGGATGTTGATGTTGTAGGTGCTTTAAATTATGGAATAGATCAGGTTTTTTACTCTCCCAAACATGATAAAAATCATGAAACAGAGGAAATTAGAATTAATACACAATTTAAAACAAATACATTTTATATTGAAAAATTGGACCAATTACAACAAATATTCTAAATTGTAAAGAGTTGGATTTGAAATGATTGGTGGCAAATACAGGGGGGTGTAATTGTTTGTTGTTCAAGGCATACTGGTATTAAAATTAATGGTCGACGATGAATAAAATAATAGAATATACTTTTGTAATAAAGATCTTTTTTTATTTTTGTAAGTGTTAATTATTTTAACATTTGTATAATCTTGTTTACGAATTGTAACGAGTGAGGGAGGTTATCTTATAATTATTAATACGCTTCAAGAAGATTTGGGGGAATCTTCTATAAAAAAGGGAAATTATTATTATTAATATTTGATGCTGTTTAATTGCTAATTTAAAACTATTTCTATGAAAAAAATCATGCTGTTAATTGCAGTTGTCTTTTTTATTGGGGGACAGTTGCTTTACGCGCAAACTAGAGACATCTCGGGTGTTGTAAAAAACGCCGAGGATGGAACTACAGTTCCGGGTGCTTCTGTATTCCTTGCAGGGACAACCTTGGGTACCGTTACCAATATTGACGGTGAATTTAATCTCAAAATTCCGGAAGATGCTAAAACACTTGTTGTATCTTTTGTTGGGCTTAAAACCACAGAAGTGGCCATTGATTCAAAAACTTCTTTTGAAGTATCGCTTGAATCAGATATTTTTGGCTTGGATGAAGTTGTAGTTTCGGGTGTGTCTTCTGATACGCCAAGGAAAAAACTCTCTGTCTCTGTTGGGAGGGTAAGTGAAGAGGATTTGAAAGAGGTGCCTGCATCATCTGCAGCAGGAGCTCTTCAGGGTAAAATGGCTGGTGTAACTGTAACAGCTTCCACAGGTGAACCTGGTTCTAGTTCGACTATACTTGTTCGTGGTGCTACTCAAATTTCAGGTAGTCAAAATCCTTTAATTATTGTTGATGGAGTGCAAATGCAAGGAACTCTTGCTGACATAAACGTTGACGATATTGAGTCTATTGAAGTTGTAAAAGGAGCTTCTGCATCGGCATTATACGGGTCACAAGCTGGCAATGGTGTAGTTGTTGTAACTACCAAACGTGGTAAAAACCTTGGTAGTGACGAAACTTTGGTAACTATCCGTAATGAATACGGTGTTAATCGTGTTTCCAATAGTTACGACCTTGCTGATTCTCATGCGTTTGTTTTGGCCGATGATTGGCAAAGTACTAAAACGTTCACTAAATTTGCTGGTGTAACTTACCCATCTGGGTATACCGGAGGATATGGAGACCTCGATGGAAATCCAACTCTTAAGGGTGACCATTACATGGATAATCCATATGGCTTGTACCGCGACCATCAGAAAGAATTGTATACCGGAAGCGATTTTTATACTAATTATATAAGTATTCAGAATAACTCTGGAAATACAAACTTTTTGGCTTCTTTCGAAAATTATAAAAGTGGTGGTATTGTATTCGACACCGATGGTTATTCAAGGAACAGTTACAGGATGAACATTGACCACCGGATTTCTGATAAATTATCAGTTTCGGCTAGTAACCTTTTTGTAAGGGCAAAACAAAACTACCCAGGAGGTGATAACAAATTCAATGGTGGAGTATTTTTTAATTTATTATTAACATCTCCTGATGTTAATTTACTGTCTCCAAACCCTGATGGACAGCCTTATGCATTTATTCCTGATCCATGGCAGGCAACAACTGAAAATCCACTTTACAATTTGTGGAAAAAATCTGATAATCTTGAAAGAGATATGTTTTTAGGTAGTTATTCAGTAAACTATGATATTACAGATGCTTTAAAATTTAAAGCGGAATATTCATTTGAGAATTCAACCCGTGTAAATACAGAGTTTCAACCATTCGATACATATACACGTGGTAGCGGACCTTATGGATTTTTATATTCTGAAGGATTATATTATAAATATAATTCTAAATCATTCTCAGAACGAGCTCAGGCAAACTTGTTTTATTCAAAACGAATAGGTGATATAAATGTTAGGGCCAAAGCCAGTTATTTGTATGAAAATGAAGAATATCAAAGTTTTTCTACAACAGGATATGATTTTGGGGTAAAAAAAGTACCTAGTTTTGATGCTATAAAAGGAAATACCACTGCTACTTCATATCAATCACAGATTGTAGCCAACAACGTATTTGGAATCTTATATTTAGACTACAAAGACAAATATATTTTTGATGGAATGTACCGTTACGATGGTTCTTCGCTGTTTGGTGAAAATGAAAGATGGCAATCATATTACCGTGTTTCAGGTGCCTGGAGGATAACCGAAGACTTTAAGATTGATGGCATTCAGGAGATGAAATTACGTGCTGCTTACGGTACTGCCGGGCAACGTCCACCGTTCTCGGCTCAATACGAAGTTATGGAAGTTGATAATGGTGTAGCAACTAAAGAATTTAAAGGTAATAAAGATTTAAAACCATCACACACAAGTGAAGTTGAAGTTGGTTTAGATATTGATTTCCTTAAAAAGTTTAGTTTTAGTGCTGTTTATGCAAAAGGTGTTACAACCGATCAATTCCTTGAAGCACCTCAGGCATCGTATGCCAATGGATGGAACAGGCAATGGGTAAATGCAGGTACTTTAGAAACCAATACTTTTGAAGTAGCTTTAAATGCTCAATTGGTTAAAACCAAAGATTTTTCATGGAACATGAACATTGTTGGTGACCGCAGCCGGAATACAATTACTGAATTAAATATTCCTGCTTACCAAACTGGTCCTGAAGGACAAGAAGCAAACAAAGCTTTTTATATCCGTGAAGGCGAAACCTTTGGTGTAATGTATGGCGCACATTTTTTAACTTCGATGGATGAATTGGCTCAACAAGTAGAGTTTATGACTGGAACAGCTGCTGATTATACTTTAAACAGCGATGGTTTTGTAATTGCTGCTGGCACTGAAGGTACTACCGATGAGGCTCCAATTAAACAATTGGACAGTGAAGGGAAAATGGATTTTACTAAAATTGGTGATTCAAACCCTGATTTTAAAGTTGGTATTTCGTCAAATTTAACCTATAAAAAAGTAACACTTTATTTCTTATTTGACTGGAAACAAGGTGGCGATGTTTATAATAAAACAGCCCAGTGGTTAACACGCGACGACCGTCATGGTATGATGGACCAGGCAGGGAAAGCTGAAAATGCGAAAAAAACAATTGACTATTATAAAGCTTTTTATGATATTAATGACATTAACGATTTTTGGATTGAAGATGGAACTTACGTAAAATTACGAGAACTTTCTCTTTCATATAGTGCTACTAACAGCGATTTAACCAAAATTGGTCTGCCATTTATTAAGGAAGCTAAACTTTCGGTAATTGGACGTAATCTGCTGACATTTACCAATTATTCTGGTTTTGATCCTGAAGTTGGAACTACTGATGGTACTCAGATATATGCGTATGATTTTATGGGTTATCCTAATTTTAAATCATTCTCAGCTTCTCTTGAATTGAAGTTTTAAACATTAAAATGAAATGAATATGAAAAATTTAAAATATATTTTCGTAACGCTGTTGGTTGTTTTTTCAATGACAGCATGTGAGGATTTATCTGTCGAAAACCTAAATGATCCGGATTTTGATACAGCTTTTTCGAATCCTGGCGACATTAAAGGGGTTACAGGAGGATTGCAAAACAGCTTTTTTCTGAATGATCAGATAGAAGATGGTCCTGGTCATGCTTTATGGGTTGCTGCTGATGCCGGTAGCTGTTCATGGGGTAACTTTGGAATGCGCGATTTTGGTAATGAACCACGTAAAGAATTTGACAATAAACCGTCTTATTCTAATGCTTTGATTAATGAAAATTATTACAATACATTGTATTCTATTTTAGCTCAATCAAACGATGTATTAGCACAAACCATTAACAATGGTGTTGTGATGGACGATGGTTCGACTGATATGGTTAATGCTTTCGCATACTTACATCAGGCATTAAGCCTTGGTTATTTAGGATTGTTATACGATCAGGCATTTATTATTACGCATGAAACTGATCTTGCTGGTGAATTAACAACTTCGCCTTATCAGGATGTTCTTGCAGCTGCATTAGTAAGTATTGATAAATGTATTGCTTCATGTAATGCAGGTTCTTTTACAATTCCTCCTGATTGGATTCCTGGAGATACATGGTCAAATACTGAATTAGCGCAATTGGCCAGCTCATATGCCGCAAGGTTTTTAGTATATGGTGCACGTAATAAGGCAGAAGATGCTGCTACTGATTGGGCTAAAGTATATGCTTATGCCAAAAATGGTATTCAAAAAGATTTTGCTCCTTTAGCTGATGATATTACTTGGTATTCATTGTACCAAACGTATAGCATTTATCCAGGATGGGGACAAATTGATATGTATATTATTAATCTAATGGACCCTGATATGCCGGCAGTATTTCCTGGATCTGGTTTATTTACTGACTTGCCCAATAGTGGGTTAGCTTCATCTGATGATGCACGTTTGGAATCTGATTTTGAATATTTATCTTCATGTCCTTTCCGTGCTGAAAGAGGTTATTACTTTTTCTCATCATACCGGTATTCAAGGTTAGATGATTATATTTCCACTTGGACTGAACCAATGCCAGTTTTCAGAAAAGCAGAGAACGATTATTTTATTGCTGAAGCTGCTGCTAAAACTGGTAAACTTCAGGAAGCTGCTGATGTGATGAATGCTTCAGCACGTGTAACCCGTGGAAACCTTGCTCCTTTACCAGCTGATGCAGCACTAATTAATGAAGCTATCCATTACGAAAGAATGGTGGAGCTGATGCTTTCAGGTATGGGAATTCAGTTTTTCCAAATGCGTAAAGAAGATAAATTGCAGGCCGGTACTATATTACATTTCCCAATTCCTGGTTCTCAGTTGGAAGTGATGCAAATGGATTATTACACATTTGGTCCTGGTTTAGGAACTGCAGGTGTTGATTATAGCAATGGAGGTTGGAAATAATAAAACAAATAAATCATGAAAAAAACAATCATAAAATTATCATTTATTGTCGTTTCATTGATGCTCATGATTTCGTCGTGTACTAAAACACCGATTGAAGAAGCTCAGGATGCTTACGATTACAATGCCATAATACCAAAGGTTTTAGGCATGTCTGGTGCCAGTGTTGCGATTCAGACTTTTACTTCTGATTTTACTATTACATATTACCGTGGTGGATCTACATGGAATTGGAGCGCCGAAGGAGCTACTGTTTCATCGGTAAGTGATGATTCCAGAATTGCTACCATTGAATTTACTAATGATGGTACTGCTACTGTAACTGTTACTGAAACAACAGCAGGAGGTAAAACTTCTGAGCCTGTATCAATGGATGTAACTGTAATGAAGTATTGTCCTCTTACAAACGGAGTTGCTGACATGGTTGGTGCTTGGGCCGGAACCGACGGACAAGGAGATGATTATACATTTGAAAGTATAATTACCAGTGAAGTTAGCGGAACATCTTTAGCGCTTACAGGAATTAGTGAAGGATTTATTAACGGTTTCTGGGGTGAAGGTGTTATTGCAGGAGGAACAATTCTTGCAACTATTAATATTGATGGTACTGTTGATGTCCCTAGGCAATTCCTTTACACTACTGAATATGAAGGTGATCCATATGATTACGAAATTGAGGGTTCTGGAACATGGGATAATTGTGGAAGTACTCCATCATTATTAATTAATTATGATGTGTATTATGCTGGCGAAGACGTAGGTTTAGCTGAAGATTATGCAGCATATTTGAATGATATTCCTTATTTAACAGCTAATATCGCAATCGACGATACTAAAGCTGCTCGGGTAGTTAACTTTGTTACTAAAAAAGTACCAGTTGTAAAATAGGATTTTGGCGGATTTTAAACCGGTTATTTTTACCGGTACTTAAATAATTTTATTAGAACCAGCGGAGGCCTCTTCGCTGGTTTTTTTATGTTTTATAATGACTGAAAGTGTGGCACACATATATAATTTGTTAAATAAAGTGGCTGATAATAGTCAGCCTTGTACAGATGTATTAAGACCTTTATAGGAGTTTGTTTAGACGGGAATTAAAGCCTGAAGGGTAATAGCATAGCCGATTAAATTATGGGGAATTATAACTTTTATTAACCATTTTAAAGGTTATATCAAAAGGGGTGCTTAGAAAAGGGGAAATATAAATGTTTCTTTATTATTAGTATCAGGTTTTTCGTTTCTTCTTTTTAGCCGCCGGGAAAAGAATGTTATTAAGAATAAGCCGGTAACCCGGAGAATTGGGGTGAATGCTCAGATCGGTAGGAGGGTCACCTACCAAATGACGGTAATCTTCAGGATCATGACCGCCGTAGAATGTCCAAAATCCTTTTCCAATTTCACCATGAATGTAACGGGCTTCGTTGGCTGCTTTATTTTCACCCAAAATTAAAACATTTGGTTTTAGCAGGTCTTTATTGTACGAAGTTGTTTGCCCCATAAATCCT
Organism: Prolixibacteraceae bacterium; assembly: GCA_963666575.2. Taxonomy (GTDB): domain Bacteria; phylum Bacteroidota; class Bacteroidia; order Bacteroidales; family Prolixibacteraceae; genus JABMQB01. Next base: position 368,514 of record CAXXYG010000027.1, on the reverse strand, counting down.
TTAATGACAGAGGTCTGGTTTTGACATAACATTGTTGGGATAGGATCCCATTTTGCCGAAAAGTCAAACAAAGTAAAATAATCATTTTCGCGTATTACATTTCGATTATTTGTCATGTCAATGTTTGAAAATTCGTATTCATTGGGATTTTGAATTAAAGTAAAATTCCGGAAGGCTAATGTATAATCAAAATTAAGCCGGTCGTTTGCATCTTTTTCGGCCGGGTCTCCATCAAACATCGATTCGCAAATATCTACACCATCGGCCGAAAGGGCAATGTCATATGTGTCGGTGGCTGCACACATGGCAAACAAAAAACCGCCATTGTTAATGTATTTTTTTATTTCACGGGTAACAACTAGTTTCATTTCCGAAACTTTTAAGAATCCCAGTTTATTGGCAAGGTTTTGATTTGTGCGTACTTCTTCCTGGTACCAGGGTAAATGCTGGTAGGTACGCCAAAACTTGCCATACTGCCCTGTAAAGTCCTCATGGTGGAGGTGTAGCCAGTCATAATCAACGAGTTTATTATTGATGATCTCTTCATCGTAAATAATATCGTATTTTATTTCGGCATATTCCAAAACCATGGTAACAGCATCGTCCCAGGGCTGTTTGTTGGGAGGTGAATAAACTGCAATTTTTGGTGCTTTCGACATTGTCACAGCATCCTGATTTACCTCCGGCCTTGCAATTTCAGACAATATTGCAATAGCCTCAGCATCTGATATCATTTTATGGCTTACTCCACGAATTACACATTCGTTGGCAATGTTTGCATCGTTTTGCAGTAAAAAACTACCGCCACGGTAATTTAACAGCCATTTTACTTCCTTGTTTTTTTCCAAAGCCAAATATGCAATTCCATAAGACTTTAAGTGGTCTTTTTGAGTTTCATCCATAGGGATGAGTAATTGAAAAGCAAATGATGGAAAATGGAGTACAACAAGTATTAATAATAGTATCGATTTAATTTTCATATTTTTAGATTATTCTGAAAAAAAGAATTTTATAGTATTACAACGGTTCAAACAAAATTAGGGTATAAGTATACAAAAAATAGTATTTACAATTGTTTTTTGCGATTGCACTCATTAGTTATTTTATGAAGATAACGATTTAAAGTATATAATTACTTCTGAAAGGCTGATGGTTAAAATTGTGGAAAGCGAAAATGTTCATTGGAAATACGCGTACAACTTAATTAACGTGAGTTCGATCTAAGAAACAGGATTAGTGTATTAATCTAAAAGCATTTAACTAGGTGCGGGCGCGTCAAAATTGTATGAATCGGGCTAACCCGCTTATTTGAAATACCGAAAAGCTTAATTTTGACATGATTTTTCTTTGGTTCGTTTCTTTTCATCCAGGAAAAGAATTGGAGTGAAACGGAAATCAGCGGAGCTAAATGAAATGGGGTGTGGGGCAAAGCCCCATGTTGTTTAACAACCAGCGTCTTTACTCATTTGCTGTAAAGCTTATTAGTAGCATTTTTAAATCGAACTCACGTTAATTATTAATAAGGAGGATTCGACGGATCAGCAACCGGGGTGTCAAAACCGCTGTTAACATTCATTGGCGCTTCAGCAAAAGGTTCGTCATCATTCATTTTTGAACTAAATGTTTGTTCGCCGAGCATGGCATGATTGTCGATTTCTGATTCCAAGTCTGAAAATTTAGCCAGCTCTTTTCTAAATGACAAGTGGACATCACCAATAGCACCGTTCCTGTGTTTTGAGATAATTAATTCGGCAACCCCAATCAGAGAATTTCCCGATTCGTCTTCGGTAATTCCGAAATATTCGGGGCGGTGAATAAACGTTACAATATCAGCATCCTGCTCAATAGCACCCGATTCGCGAAGGTCGGAAAGTTGTGGTCGTTTCCCTTCACGCGATTCAACCGAACGGTTTAACTGCGATAGGGCTATAATTGGGACATCCAGTTCTTTGGCTATGGCTTTTAACGAACGCGAAATCATACTTACTTCCTGTTCGCGGCTTCCCCTTGAATCAGTTCCGGCAGTCATAAGTTGCAAATAATCTACAATAATAACCTGAATGTCGTATTGCATTTTTAAACGCCTGCATTTGGCACGAAATTCAAAAATTGAAAGTGCCGGAGTATCATCAATAAAAAGTGGGGCATTTTCGAGGCGCCCGATTTTATGGTGAAGATGTTCCCATTCCCAATCTTCGAGCCTGCCGTTTCTAATTTTTTGAGAACCCAATTCAGTTTCAGAGGAAATCATCCTGTTTACCAATTGTAAGGAAGACATCTCCAGTGAAAAAAAGGCAACTCCTTTATTGTGGTCAACAGCCATGTTTCGGGCCATTGAAAGCACAAAGGCTGTTTTTCCCATCGAAGGGCGGGCGGCAATAATTATGAGGTCTGTTTTTTGCCATCCCGATGTAATCCGGTCGAGGGCTGTAAAACCTGAAGGCACTCCGTTTAAACCATCTTCACGGTGCCTGGCCAGCTCCATTTGTTCAATCGCCAACTTAATAACAGGGCGAATAGGGACAGTTTCTTTTTTAATATTTCCTTCAGCAACTTTAAATAACGATGTTTCCGAAAAATCAATCAGGTCGTCCACATCCATTGTATCATCGTAGGCTTTTACCTGAATTTCGGAAGAAACCTTTATCAATTCTCGTTGAATGTATTTTTGGGCAATAATTCGTGCGTGGAATTCGAGGTGGGCAGCTGATGCAACACGGCGGGTTAGCTGAGTTAAATAACCTGCACCTCCAATTTCGTCCAATACATTTTTATCCTTTAATTCCTGAGTAACCATTAACAGGTCGACAGGTTTTTCGTGTGTCGATAAATATTTAATGGCATCAAAAATCTTTCGGTGTTCGTCTTTATAAAAACTATGGGTGTCAACAACATCGGCAATTGTGACATATGCATCGCGTTCAAGCATTAATGCACCTATAACAGCTTCTTCAACTTCAATAGCTTGTGGTGGTAATTTCCCGTATTGGGCATTTATTTGATCAACGGTTAATTTTGAAGATGTGTTTTTCCTGTCCCCTGCCATGTGTAATTAATTAATCGATTTTTTGAGCCGTGAAAATAAAAGTACAAAAAAAGAGGCGTTTTGATTCGTGAAAATTAAAGCAAGTTTTTAACAAATTTTTCGTTGATAACTTGTGATAAAATATCTTTTAATTTTAATCCATGAGCCTCAATTTGTTGTGGAATAAAACTGGTTGATGTCATTCCCGGAGTGGTATTTATTTCAAGAAAATAAAAGGTGTCATTTTTTAAAATAAAATCGACTCTGACAATTCCTGAACAATTACATAAATCATATATTTTTGAACTTAAGGCCTGGCATTCTTTAAATTGAGCTTCAGGTAACCTGGCAGGAGTTACTTCTTCGGCCGCGCCAGCTGTGTATTTTGCCTCAAAATCGAAAAATTCATTTTTGGGAAGTATCTCCGTAACAGGGAATACCTCTTCGCCCGATTCAAATTTTACTAAACCACATGTATATTCAGTGCCTTCGATAAATTCTTCAACCAACGCTTCATCACTTTCTTCCCAGGCTTTTTCGATGGCTGGTACCAGCTCCTCTTCTTTTTTAACTTTTGTAATTCCAAAACTCGATCCTCCGGCATTGGGTTTAACAAATACCGGTAGTGCAAGTTGAGTAATTATTTCAGAAACCGAAATAGAATTGCCTTTTTTTAACCGTAGCGATTTGGCTATTGGTATGTTGAAGTTTCGGAGGTAATTACTGCAAAACCATTTATTAAATGTTAATGCCGACGACTGAACTCCACCAGTAGAATAAGGAATCTTTAACAAGTCGAAATAACCTTGAAGAATACCATCTTCACCCGGTGTTCCATGGATGGAGATATAGGCAAAATCGAACTTGATTGTTTTCCCTTTATAAGTAAAACTAAAATTTGATTTATCAATTTGTGCAATAGAAATACCGTTTTCAAAAACTTCCCAATTATTTTCCTGCATGTGCACAAACCAGGGTTTAAATTTTGATTGGTTGATGGCATTAAATATATTTTGCCCACTCTGTACCGAAATGACAATTTCAGAAGAGTTTCCTCCGGCGATTATTGCAATGTTTGGATTCATAAAATAATTATTATCTGTTTGAAATATAGTTGCGCCATTTGATAATGGCTGATGCCATATCTTCGGGTAATTCTGATTCAAAAATCATCTCCTTGCCGGTGGTGGGGTGAATAAATCCCAATATTTTAGCGTGTAATCCATGGCGGGGCAATACTTTGAATGTATTTTGTACAAACTGTTTGTATTTAGTAAATGTTGTTCCTTTTAATATTTTATCACCACCATAGGTGTAATCGTTAAAAACAGGGTGCCCAATGTGTTTCATATGTACCCTGATTTGGTGTGTACGTCCTGTTTCGAGTTGGCATTCAACCAGGGAAACATACCCCAATTCTTCAAGGACTTTATAATGAGTAACAGCATGTTTCCCAAAATCACCGTCAGGGAATACATTAAATACCTGCCTGTTTTTTAAACTCCTTCCAATATTTCCGGTAATTGTCCCTGATTTTTCTTTAGGCACACCCCAAACCAGAGCTTGGTATTTTCGTTTTGTAGTTTTGTTATAAAACTGCATTGCCAGTTTGTTTTTGGCAAGTTCAGTTTTTGCAACTACCATTATACCCGATGTGTTTTTGTCAATTCGGTGCACCAGCCCGGGCCTTGGGTCTTCCGAATTAAATAGTGGAAGGTCTTTAAAATGATGAGCCAAGGCATTAACCAGAGTTCCCGAATAATTCCCATGTCCCGGGTGGACAACTAAACCAGGGTGTTTGTTTATTATAATTAAGTCATCATCCTCGTACACAATGTTTAATGGAATATCCTGAGGAATAATTTTTAATTCCCTGCGCGGATAATCCATCACAATTACGATTTTATCGTTTGGTTTTACTTTATAATTGGGTTTTACGCGGATATTATTTACCAGAATATTACCGGCATCGGCAGCTGCACTTAACCGACTTCTTGAAGCATTGTCAATCCTATTGACTAGGAATTTGTCAATTCGCAATGAAGTTTGACCTGGATCAACTTCGATGCTGTAATGCTCGTACAAACCACTTTCTTCTAAGTCGCCAATTTCCTCTTCGTTGTTTTGCTTCATATATTTATTGTTCTAACTCCAGTGCTTCGTTTATTTTTAGTTTATTGGTTGTAACCCATATGTCAATTGAGGCTCCAACATCAATATTTGTTATTGTTTTTGGATTAGGGCGTTGCCTCCATATGGTTGCATTTAATGAATCTTCTTCAGTAAAAAACGATTGGTCATAAATTATAACACCCATGTTTAGTAGTGCCTCACTTAATAAGGCTTTTGCTTCGTTGGCAGTATAACCGATTAAGTTCGGTAAAGCAGTTGTTTCATTGCCATATCCTCTACCAACCACTAAGTTTATACGCGTTCCTTTAATGCATTTTTCACCTTCTGTTACCTCTGTCGAATCAATTAAAACATTTAATACCAAATTACTGAATTCTGAAGGCTCAAAACTAATTTCTCCGATTGTGAGGCCACAGTTTTCGATCATTACCTGTGCCTGCCGGAATGAAATATCGCGGAGTTTAGGCAAAATTACCTGCTCAGGGGAGGTTGCATTAATAGTTAAAAATACGGTCCTGTTTTTTTTGACTTTAAACCCGGGTTTTGGGATCTGGTCAATAACACTTCCTGCAATGGCACTTTCAATATATGCCGAATCAATAATTTTATACCTGAGTTTATTTAGTTCAATTTTCTCCTTAACCTCTTGTTCGGTAAGCCCATGGAGGTCGGGGAGTGCATATGCTTCACCATGGTGGGTGTATGATTTTAATGCCCACATAGTTATGGATATTAAAATTACCAGAATAATAATTGCAATTAAAAGGTTTGTTAAAAACAACCGGCTGATCAAAAACTTCTTTAAACTCATATTTTATATTCACATATTCTAATAAACAAAAATAATTGAAAAAAAGTATGAAAATGTAATAATTGAAGAATATAATCGAGTAGATAGCAATTCTGAGAATATCCTGGGGTTAAAACCAAGTAGTGTTTTGAAGACTAAAAATTACGCTCACACTTAGCCAGTATTGGATAACCTTTAAGAAGATACTTTTATAAACACGAAAAGGTAAAGAACTTTATTCTTTACCTTCCCGATAGAATACCACTTTTGGGTATATGATTATCTTTTATGTTTTGGTTCGTCAGAAACGGTAAGCTTTTTTCTTCCTTTGGCACGACGTGCTTTAATGACTTTTTGTCCATTAACAGTCGACATTCTCTCGCGGAATCCGTGCTTATTTTTTCTCTTCCTGTTCGATGGTTGAAATGTTCTTTTCATCCTATTTTATTTTTATCTATTGTTTTACCCGTCAAATTTTCGGATTGCAAAAATAGTGGTTTTTTTTATTCTTCCAAAAACTAATACCTCTTTTTTACTGTTAATGCAAAAATACTGTTTATTAAGCTGAAAATATCTTATTTTGAGAAGATCATTTTGGTGGCTGCAATCAAAAGTAATACTCCAAATATTCGTTGTAATGTTTTCTCCGAGAAGTTGAGTGATAGTTTTGATCCAAAATAAGCTCCAACAAAAAATGTCAGGGAAAGTATCAGGGCAAATTTCCAATTTACATAACCTTCTTTCCAGTAATTCCATGCCGCCAGTAGTCCTATGGGAGGGATCATAAAGGCAAGGCTCGTACCTTGGGCTTCGTGTTGCGAAAGACCCAGCACAAATACCAATGCGGGAATTACAATTATTGCTCCGCCTACGCCCAAAACTCCTGCCAGCATGCCCGACAGTAACCCGATGATTATTAATATAACTAACTGAGAAATTGTCATAATTATAGTATTAATGAGTACTATTTACCGAAAATCGGAATCCAATACCATGAATATTAAGTATTTTAATATTTGGATCCTCACTAAAATACTTCCGAAGCCGTGAAATAAAAACATCGAGGCTGCGCCCCAGGAAATAATCGTTTGATCCCCATATTTCGGTGAGAATCCGATCGCGGTTAAGTACTTTGTTTTTATTAAAAGCAAATAAACGAATTAATTCGGCTTCTTTTAAAGTTAATTTACGACTTTTTTCGTTTTGTTTTAGCAACAATTCATCGGGGAAAAAATTGTAGCTCCCAATCTCTATATTTTCTAAAGGTTCGTTAATCAAATTTTGTTTGTCGACATTACTGCGTTTGATAAAAATTTTGATTTTCAGGAATAATTCCTCCATACTGAAAGGTTTTGTAATATAGTCGTCGCCACCAAGAGTTAATCCTGTTATTTTATCTTCAGTCATCGACCGGGCCGTTAAAAATATGATAGGAATATCTTCATCCTTTTTCCTGATTTCTTTGGCCACCTCAAAACCATCTTTTTTTGGAAGCATAATATCTAAAATAATCAGTGTGTATTTTTCTTTATTAAAAGAATTTAATGCTTGCATACCATCTTCAGCAACATCGACAGTATAGTTTTTTTGTTCAAGATTATCTTTGATAATAAATCTTAATGCTTCGTCGTCTTCAACCAATAAAAGTTTTATTCCGGTAGGGTTCATAAAGAAGGAATTAATAATGTAAAAATACTTCCGTTTGGAAGGTTTGAGTCAACTGATATTTGCCAGCCATGTGCTTTTACTATTTTTTTCACATAGTCAAGGCCTAAACCAAATCCTTTGACATCGTGGACATTGCCCGTGGGTACCCGGTAGAATTTCTGAAATATTTTTTTTCTGACTTCTTTTGGGATACCTATCCCGTTATCTGAAATGGAAATTGCGATCAATTTTTTTTTCGATTTTACTGAAATTTCAATAACTGGATCTGTCGTGCAATACTTGGCAGCATTTTCAAGGATGTTTAAAACCACGTGCGAAAAATGAAATTTATCGGCTTTGATTTTGATTGAATCCTCAAGTTTTATAATGTTGACCGTTGATCTTATCTGAATGCTATTATTAAATTCGTTCAATATTTCCTGAAGCTGATTTGCCAGTATAAACTCCTCTGTTTTTAGGACTATTTTATTTTTTTCTAATGAAGCCAGATGTAAAACCTTTTCCACGTTTTTTGAAAGCCTATCGTTTTGTTCTTTAATAATTCGCGCATATTCAAAAAGGCGCTTAGGTGTATTAACAATGTTTTTTTCGTTAATTACTTTAGCTGAAAGAGAAATGGATGAAATAGGAGTTTTTAACTCATGTGTTAAATTGTTGATAAAGTTTTTCTGGATTTCGGATAGTTGCCTTTGTTTGATAATAACAGATAAGGTATAACCAAAAAATAAAATTACTACAAGTAATAAAAGAGTAAACAGGTACCAACCTTTTAAGTGCGAATAAAAATATGGCGAACGGTCAGGAAAATTGACACCAAAATAATAAGTGTATTTACTGCTTTTGGGTAAGTTTAATGTTTTTGTATGTTCACAGGAATCTGCATTTGCACAAACATATGCTCCATAAACCATTTTATCATTGTCACAATCGTAAATGCCAAATTCAAAATCAGTGTTTATGCCTTTTTTTTTAAGTTCTTCGGTAAGGTGGAATTTTAATATCTCGCCATCGATATTGTCATTTACATTAACAATATAATAGTTGTTTTTTATTTGGTCGACCGGATTAGGCGTATTAAGTTTTGTCGACAATCCATGAACTTTATTATTGTAATCAATAATTTTATGGGCTACATCTTTAAGTGCAGTTGTTGTATTCTCCTGAAATTGATTTTCGGTAAAATCATACGAATTCTTTAAAAAGAAAAATTGGGCAATAAAAATTCCTGCTACAGAAATAACTCCCAAGATAATGATGTATTTTAAAGTATTCTGAATCATTGAAGTTGCTGATTTGTAAGCTAAACTAAGATTTTTTTTACTTTTACACGTTCATTAACAAATTATTAACAAAATAGCCTGTCCGATTAACAAAATATTTGGATGACATATTTAAATTTGTATAATTAATTATTTAAAGCTAAAAATTCAAAATTATGAAATATCTGGTTAAGTTTTCGTTCATTACTATTTTCATTTTAAGTTCAGTATTAGTTTTTTCGCAAGAAGAAAAAGCTAAAATTGCTTTTGAAGAGTTAAATCATGATTTTGGGGAAATTTTAGAGAATGGAGGCCCTCAGGCAACTGAATTCCATTTTACTAACGAAGGAACAGTCCCGTTGGTGTTAAACGGAGTTAGAGCTTCATGTGGATGTACAACCCCTAAATGGACACGTGAACCTGTTGCTCCAGGCGAAAAAGGAAGTATAAGTGTAAGTTATAATCCACGCAATAGGCCGGGTGGTTTTAATAAAACCATTACTGTTCAGTCAAATGCTGAAAACCCTTCAGTGGTTCTGCACATTACCGGAAGAACTAAAATGCCTGAAAAAGTAGCACCCGAGCAAAAATAATATTAGGCACCATACCATACTGACGAACATTTTTAAGTGCGTTTTGTATTTAAGTAATAGTATAAGTGTTTAAAGAATTTAAATAAAAAGTAATAATTATGAAATACGTTTTAAGATTTTCATTTGTAATAGCGTTTGTTTTAAGCACAATGTTTTCATTTTCCCAAGGGAAATCAAAGTTGGCATTTGAAAAATTGAATCACGATTTTGGAACATTTAAGGAGAGTGCAGGCGTTCAATCATCTGATTTTATTTTTACCAACGAAGGAGAAGTTCCTTTGGTGATAAATAGTGTTCGCGCATCGTGTGGTTGTACTACCCCCTCATGGACCCGAGAACCTGTTGCTCCTGGACAAAAGGGGAAAATAAGTGTGAGTTATAACCCTAAAAACAGGCCTGGTGGTTTTAATAAAACTATTACTGTCCAGTCAAATGCTGAAAATGCAACTGTTGTGCTTCATATTACTGGGAGAGTTGAACAAAAAGAAAAAACCATTGCTGAATTATATCCACGCCAATTGGGGCAATTAAGGGTTAAGCGCAACCAGATTTCTTTTGCAAAAATTAAACAAACCGAGGTGAAAACCGAAACTTTGGAATTAGTAAATGATACGGATGAGCCTGTATCTGTAGCCATCAAAAAATCGCCTGGTTATATTAAAGCCACTATTGAACCTGCAACTGTTCCTGCTAAAGGGAAATCGATTGTAAAGGTGACATATGATGCAAAAGCAAAAAATGCTTATGGTTTTGTAAATGATAGAATATATCTAACTATAGGAGGTAGCAACGACTACAAAAATTCAATTGGTGTAAATGCTACCATTGAAGAAGATTTTTCGGCTTTAACTGCCGAACAATTGGCTAATGCGCCAGTCGCCGTTTTTGAGACAACTACTCACGATTTTGGTGAAATAAATCAAGGCGATGTTGTCAAATATTCTTTTACGTTAAGAAATGATGGGAAAGATGACCTCGTAATTAGGAATGTACGTTCATCATGTGGATGTACAGCTGCTGCGCCTGCTAAAAAAGTTATCGCTGCTGGCGAAACAGCTCCAATTAATGTTGAGTTTAATTCACGTGGAAGGAAAGGAAAACAAAGTAAATCAATTACGATTATTACAAATGATCCAAAAACGCCTACTTCAAGTTTACGAATATCAAGTACCATTAATGTTAAGGAATAAAAGTAAAAATTAGATTTTATATAAAGGCCAGAGGGTTTTCCTTCTGGCTTTTTCTTTTGTAGCATTTAATCGTATTTTTGCATAAATTTTTATGCATGACTGAAAAACATTCTGATCATATCGAAAATAATAATAAGTATAAGGGTTTATCTGTTAATAAAGGGATACCTCAGCCACCTGTCGTAAGCCAGGATTCTGTAAAAGGTTTTTTAAAAAAGAACAGAAAATTATTACTTCCTGACGAATATGTTGCTGGTATTTTAGAAGGGAACATAACTTTATTAAGCAAAGCGGTTACTTTGGTTGAAAGTTCAAAACCTAAACACCAAAAAATTGCCCAGAAAATTATTTTGAAATGTTTGCCTTATAGTGGAAATTCAATTCGCATAGGAATTACAGGAGTTCCAGGTGTAGGCAAAAGTACATTTATTGAAACTCTTGGGAAAAAAATAACCGATGGTGGCAAAAAATTAGCAGTCCTTGCAATCGATCCAAGTAGCGAACGTACCAAAGGAAGTATTTTGGGTGATAAAACCCGGATGGAAGAATTGGCAGGCCATAAAAATGCATATATCAGGCCCAGCCCTTCAGCAGGATCGTTAGGAGGTGTAGCCCGGAAAACGCGGGAGACGATTATTTTATGCGAAGCAGCCGGTTTTGATACTATTTTTATTGAGACGGTGGGTGTTGGGCAAAGCGAAACCGCTGTGCATTCCATGACCGATTTTTTCTTATTGTTAATGCTGGCTGGTGCCGGTGATGAATTGCAGGGGATTAAGCGTGGAATTATGGAAATGGCCGATGCTATTGCCATTAATAAAGCCGATGGTAATAATGAAGATAAAGCGGGTATTGCCAAAATGCAATATCAAAATGCCCTACATTTATTCCCTGTTAAAGATTCCGACTGGGCCCCAAAAGTTTTAACTTGTTCAGCTACCACAGGAAAAGGTATTTCTGATGTGTGGGAAGTAATTAACCAGTTTCGGAAAACAACCAAAAAAAATGGTTATTTTGGTATAAGGCGGAAAGAACAGGCAGCTTATTGGATGTATGAGGCGATAAACGAACAGCTTCAATCTGAATTTTATAATAATTCAACTATCAAAAGTTTAATATCTGATTTTGAAAATAAAGTATTAAACGAAGAATTAAGTTCATTTGTGGCAGCCAGGGAGTTGTTGGATATTTACCGATTAAAAGAAGACAATGGCAATTTATAATGATTTTAGGTAGTTGGTTGTTTTGTGGTGATATTGATATCAAAGAATAATTGTGTAAAATTCAGATAGCCAGTGTTTATTGAAGTTGAATGGTTGTGTTTTTGTTTAAATAACCAGACTGTAAAGGATACAGGCTAATATATTTTGATCTACATTTGTTCAAACCTTTCACTTAAACAAATGTTATAAATTACGTTAAGTCAATAACCTTTAATTTTCAGAATAAAATGAATTATGATGTAATAGTAATTGGGAGCGGGCCGGGAGGTTACGTTACTGCCATTAGGGCAACACAATTAGGGCTTAAAGTAGCTGTTGTTGAAAAAGAGAACCTGGGAGGTATTTGCCTTAACTGGGGATGTATTCCTACAAAATCGCTCTTAAAAAGCGCACAGGCATATGAGTATGCCATTCATGCTGCTGATTATGGTGTCTCAATTTCGGGCGAAGTAAAACCCGACTTTGAAGCTATGGTTAAGCGTAGCCGGGGTGTTGCTGATGGAATGAGTAAAGGAATACAGTATTTATTCAAAAAAAATAAAGTAGAATCAATTTTTGGAATTGGAAAACTTGCCGGTAAAAATACTGTTGAGGTAACCGATGAAAAAGGTGAAAAAACGAATTATACGGCTAAGCATGTTATACTTGCCACAGGTGCCAGGTCACGTGAGTTACCTAGCCTTCCTCAGGATGGTAAAAAAATTATTGGCTACCGAAAAGCTTTGTCGCTCGAAAAACTTCCTAAATCAATGGTTGTTGTCGGTTCGGGGGCAATTGGAAGTGAGTTCGCTTATTTTTATCAGTCAATTGGGACACAAGTAACCTTGGTTGAATTTTTACCTAATGTTGTACCCAACGAAGATGTAGATGTTTCGAAACAACTGGAACGTTCTTTCAAAAAAATGAAGATGAAAGTATTAACCGGCTCTTCTGTTGAAAAAGTAGATACATCGGGCGATTTGTGTAAAGTGGCCATAAAAACCAAAAAGGGGGAAGTACAGGTTGAAGCCGAAGTTGTTTTGTCGGCAGTTGGAATTTCGCCTAATACTGAAAACATTGGCTTGGAAGAAATGGGTGTTTCTACTGAAAATGGGCGTGTAAAAGTTGATGAGTTCTACAAAACTAATGTTGAAGGAGTTTATGCCATTGGCGATATAATTAATACACCTGCTTTGGCACATGTTGCATCAGCCGAAGGAATAATTTGTGTCGAAAAAATTGCTCAACTTAGCCCTGAACCTATTGATTATAGTAATATACCGGGCTGTACATATACCAATCCTGAAGTATCATCGGTTGGATTAACTGAAGCAAAAGCCAAAGAAGCTGGTTATGAACTGAAAGTAGGTAAGTTTCCCTATTCGGCCAGCGGAAAAGCCAGTGCGGCAGGACAAAAAGATGGTTTTGTAAAATTAATTTTTGATGCTAAATATGGCGAATTGTTAGGAGCACATATGATTGGTGGCAATGTTACAGAAATGATTGCTGAAATGGTAGTTGCTAAAAAACTGGAAATAACTGGGCATGAATTGTTAAAAACAATCCATCCTCACCCAACAATGAGTGAAGCGATAATGGAGGCTGCTGCTGCGGCATACGATGAGGTAATACACATTTAGGTTTAAACGAAAATATATCTTTATTGATTAAAAACCAGGCTAGTATTTAGTCCTGGTTTTTTTTATTCTTTTTTGGAACACAGAACGAATTTGTTTTAAAAGTCTTCAAATGGCTGAAAATCAGCAATAAAATTTTGGTGTTAACAATTAATTGATATTTTTGTTCATACTAAGAACCAAATCTAGCATTATGAGAAAATTTACTTCATTATTTATTATTTTTTTATTGATTGGCCAATTTGTGAATGCAGGTGGACTTTTAACAAATGCTAATCAAAGTGCGCAATATGTTCGAATGCTATCAAGAAACGCATCAACTCAGATCGATGCAGTGTATTTTAATCCGGCAGGATTGATAAAAATGGAAGATGGTTGGCATTTTGCGGTACATAATCAATCTATTTTTCAGGATAAAACTGTTGACAGTAAATTTCCTTTGTTAAATAATGGAGTCTATGAAGGAAAAGTAAAAGCGCCTGTATTCCCTAGTGTCTTTGCTGTATATAAAAAAGATAAACTCGCTTTATCATTTGGCCTTGGCCCTAATGGAGGAGGAGGTTCTGCTTCGTTCGACCGTGGATTACCTTCATTCGAAATTCCATTAACTAAATTAGTTCCTGGTATGGCTGGCCTTTCTGCTTTGGGATATAATGTTACAGGATACGAAGCTGATTTAAACTTTGAAGGAAGTTCAGTTTTTTGGGGTTTACAGTTGGGGGCTTCTTATAAATTGAGTGAAATGTTTTCAGTATATGGTGGCTTACGTTATTTGCCTTCAAAAAATACTTATACAGGTTATATTCACGACATTGAGTTAAATGTAGGTGGACAACTTCAGAATGCACAAACTTTTTTAGGGCAAACATCTACAGCATTAAGTGGTTTAGCAGCTCAAGCAGGTGCAGCTGCTACACAATTAAGTGGTACTGCAGCAAGCATGCAGGGATTAATTGATGGAGGAGCAAGCAGTTATACCATTGCACAGGTTGAAGGTGCAGGTTTTATTGATGCAGCAACCAGGGCACAATTAGAAGGTGGTTTGGCAGCTATTGGCATGAGTGCTGATCAAATTGCTGGAATTGACATTGGTACTGCTCAACAAAGCTTTAATTCGGCTGCTGCTACTTATCAGGGGCAATCAGCACTTTTAAATGGAACTTCAGCTTCATTAAGTCAAACAGCAAGCGGGCTTGGCGATAAAGAAGTTGACACAGAACAAACCGGAGCCGGATTTACCCCAATTATTGGATTTAATTATTCTCCTTCTGAGAAATTTAATATTGGTGTTAAATATGAGTTTGAAACCAAACTTGCTCTCGAAAATAAAACAAAGGTTGATGATTTGGGATTGTTTCCCGACGGAGGCAAATCAGACAGTGATTTACCGGCAATTTTAACCGTAGGTGTTGGTTATAACCCTGTTGAATGGTTAGAAACTCAATTATCATATAATTTATATTTTGACAAAGGAGTTAATTGGGGGACGAATGTAAGAGATGGAGCCATTTGGAAATCTGTCGATGCCACAAAAGTACGGACCAGGGAAATAGATAATAATTACTATGAAATTGGTTTAGGATTACAATTTAATTTAAGCGAAACATTTGCTATAAGTGTTGGTGGTTTAAGGTCTGCTGCAGGTATTGCCGATAGTTATCAAAGTGATTTTAGTTACAGTAATCCTTCTGTAACTGGTGCTTTTGGTATTCAGTGGAAAATTTCTGAAAACCTGACTCTGGATGCTGGTTTTTTGAACACTTTTTATGAAGACAAAACACACACTTTTGATGATCCTGATGTAGGTTCATATAAAGAAACATTTGCAAAAACAACCACTGATTTTGCTTTCGGTATTTCGTATAGTATTTTTTAAGAATTTCCCATTAAACAAAATAAAAAAAGCTGCTCTTTTAAGGGCAGCTTTTTCATTTTCAATAACTCATTTACCACTTTTTTAGTAGCAGACTAATAAATAATTTTATTCCAGATTAAATGTTTCATTATAAACTTCGCCATTGGCTAGTAATGATGTTAATACAAATTTTGTAGCTCCTTCTTCCTTTAAAGGAGAAAGATCAAACCTAAATTCCTGAGTGAGGTAGGCTTCGCATAAATCCCCGTTGGCATTGTGCCTGATTTCGAAAGTTGGCGGAGGTAATGGCGGCGTTCCACACCAGGGATGCATTCGTGCCAAATCGATAGTATGTTCACGGCAACCCCCGCTATACGATAGTTTTAAGTACAGGCATTCTCCATCGAGGAGAACTTCATGCAGGTAAACCGGATCACGGCCAAGGCTGTCGTAATTCGAAAAATACAGGTCAACATATGGTGCACATTGTAATTCTTCAATATTAGTTACACTACATGCAGTACCTTTATCACAAACAGGAATAGCATTTGGAATAAGGGTGTAGTTTACCAGAACCCTTTGCCCATGGGCAAACACGAAATCATCAGGGTAACTTATCGGGAGGATATTTTCACCCTCATCAAGTTCAATAATAATTCCACAACTGTTGGCTCCCGCATAATCGATTACAGTACCGGTTTGACTGAATTCCAGATTTTCAACATCATCCTGGCAGGATATACATACAGCCAGGATGAGCGAAACGAACAAAAATTTACTTGTTTTCATGGCATTGATTTTCGGTAATTTTTTGATTCTCGAAAGTATAACGGAAAATTATTCAGAATATTCTGGATGATTTACATTTCCTATAAATAAAATGGCTCCCGTATCTTTTTCGGTAATAACAAATAAAAATGGTTTATTAACATTAAATGGAGTATTGTGTGGGCCGGCTGAAGTTAATTCAATAGCTACAATTGTTACAGCTGCGGCTTCAGTTCCTTCTTCGTTCACATCAACAAAGGTTTTATGTTTAACGTACCCAATTTTTAATCCCCCTGTTCCATTTATCCCAGAGAAATCGGCTGCATCACTGAAGGCAATTCCCATTCCCATATCGGAAAGGACATTGTTGAGTTCAATTTCGTATTTAAACTTAAATTTTGGCAATTGTATTTTAACCGAATTTGTTTTTGTGAATCCTTCGAGCCATGTATCCCAATTATTTTTATTTAGTTGGGAAATAACATTTTGAAGGGTTTTACCGCTATTGGGTAATAAAACAAACATATTATAGTTTCCGCTACCATATTCCAGTTTAATTGAACTAAATAATTCATTTGAAAAATAATCAAGTGTATCCATTCGCGCCATCATCTCAACATTGGTAGTTTCTCCGTTGTCGAGATAGAATGGCTGAGTGGACGTGCTTTCAGGATTAAACTCTTTAGCCCAGGTTCCTTTAAAATAAATGGCATTTAATAAAAACATTACCTGGTCGGTTGAAATTTCATTCAGGATTGTTTTTATTTTGTCATGTGTTTTATTCGCTACCCAGTTATTAATAACATCAACAGCATCGGGCGAATAAAAATCAAGCTCGCTAACTTCGGCATCATAATAATTTTCATTTGTCGAGATAAATGAAGGAGAAACTGTAAAATCATCCCTGTAATAAATAGCGTTGGCAATTTCAAGCAATACTTTTTCATCCAACGATTTTAATGATTCTACAAGGCTTTTGTACGATTGGTTAATATCGTTGGGTGATAAACCATGAAGTTTTAAGGTTTCTTCCATAGCCGTTTTTGTTTCGCCGTTGGCTCCGTTGTAAGTCATCGCCAAAGCCAAAGAAACACTTAAGGGTGAAATCATTATATTTTCAGCTTCAGTTTCAGCAGCTATTACTTTTTGGAAAAGTTCAAACCCAAATTCACTGTCCCCTTTTATTAATTGAGCCGCTTTATCATCAATATTATTGGCCGGAGAATCACCTGTATCAAACAAATTACATCCTGAAAAAGTAATGGATAGTAATAGAATTGATATCAAAATTATTTTTTTCATTTTATCAAAATTATTTATTTTAAACGGTATAATATGTGAATCCCTATGAATTCATGATTGGCCAAAGCCAGTTTAAATCATTCTTTTATTTGTATTTTTAAATGCTGTTATGGTTGTTTCATGACTGTGTTTATATTCATAGACGGAATAGTATTTTATTGGGTTGCGTATGTGAAAAAATATTTTCACGCAACCTTTTTGAATACTCCTCCATCTTTACTGAAAAGTGTTAAAAATGATTTGTGCAAAGCCATTATTGTTAAGGGAAGTAAATTAGCCTTAATAGGTTAAATAAATCCTTAATTTTGGGAGATTAATTGCAGAGCTTGATTTGGAAGACCTTATAGAAATTATCGAAAAATGTGCTTCTGGGAATACAAAAGCACAAGAACAATTGTATACCAGGTTTTCTCCAAAAATGTTTGGAGTATGCTTAAGGTATGCAAAAAATAATGTTGAAGCAGAAGATAATTTACAGGAGGGTTTTATAAAGGTTTTTACCCACATTAAAAAATTCAGGAATGAAGGTTCTTTTGAAGGTTGGATTCGACGCATAATGGTAAATGTTTCGCTTGAAAAATTTCGGAAACAGCAAATAATGTACCCGGTTGAAGACATTAACATTTATGAATCGCAAAAGGTGGCCGATGATGTGCTTGATAAAATATCGGCAGAGGAACTACTTGGATTAATACAACAATTATCGCCACGCTATAAAATGGTTTTTAACCTGTATGTTATGGAAGGTTATAACCACAAAGAAATTGCTGAGGAGATGGGGATAACAGTAGGAACATCAAAATCGAATTTGGCACGAGCCAGAGAAATTTTAAAACATAAAGTGGAAGAACTTTATAAAGAAGTGGAAGTAAATAATAATTATTCGGTATAATATGAACGAACAACAGTTGGATAAATTATTCCGTGATAAGCTTGAAGGCTTAGAAGTTATTCCTCCACCAGGAGTATGGAGTAATATTGGAGCTGGCTTGGGGGCGAGTAAATCCAAAAATAAAGCAGTATTATGGAAAGTTGTATCAGTGGCTGCAGTATTGCTTATTGCTATTATGGGAGGATGGTATTTTTCTAATCAAAAAACCATACAAAATCCCGAAATAGCGGTATCGAAAACACAATCTGAAACGAAAGAAACATCTCCCACTACAATTCTTTCCAAAACTCCGGATCAAAAAATTGTTTCCGATAATCAGGCGTTAAAATCATCAGAAAGTAAACCTGATGTATATCCAAAAAATACACGCAATCCAGTACTTTTAGCTGTTACTTCAGATATTCCCAAAGCTGATAATATTATACCACAGAATCTTCCTATTTCCGAAGAAGTAATTCACGAAAGTTCCTCAGAAAACAGATATGAGTTTTTGAGCCTACGTAAAGCTTTTATTCCTATTGATAAAATGATTGATCAGTTAGTGAGAAGAGTTACTCCAATAAACCAAGAATCTTTATTGTCTGAAGCTGATTATAAGTTGATAGCTGCAAATTCTGAAATTAAGGATAAACCAGATTACCGCGAAAAAGGAGTTGAAATTGGATTTCAATTAGCCCCAGGTTATTCTTCACAAAATTCAAATCATTCAAAAACATATGCTCAAAATATGACATATTCAGGATCGTCGGGAAATACAAATGTGAGTACCGGGATTTCTATCGAATTAAAAACCAAATCGAAGTGGAGTTTTGAAAGTGGGGTATATTATTCTCAAAACGGGCAAAGTTCTGAAAATTCTACGGGAGGAATTTTTTCTGCAAAAAATGAAAATGTTTATGCTACAGCCGACTCGCGCGAATATTTTAATACCCCTGTTGAAGTTAGCAACGGGCAACTTTCAATGAACAGTATTGCCGGAATTATTGCATTTAACAAAACACCCGAAAATTCTGTTATAACAACTGATATTAATAACATGAGTGGTTTTACCAATACCCTTTCTACTCAGGGCGAATTTTCTCAAACCTTCGATTTTATTGAAATACCACTTTTTTTAAGGTATAATATTGTCGATTCTAAAATAGGTTTAGAGCTAATTGGAGGTGTAAGTGCCAATTTTGTAGTGGGTAACAATGTTTATATGAACGAACAGAAAGTGGGTAAAACGTCGAATATATCAAAATTAAATTATTCAGGTACTGTTGGGATTGGTGTCCAGTATGCTTTAAATAAACGATTTTCATTGTCGGTTGAACCACGGTTTAATTATTACCTCAATTCAATTAACAAGGATGTTGAGGTGACGTATAAGCCTTACCGCATAGGTGTTTATACCGGAATTAATTATGAATTTTAAAAGAGTCTGATCTTATAAAATATCTGAAAATTGAAGATTTTGTAATTGGGAGGTAGAAAATGATATGGATTTAAGATAATAAATATTTCTTTGATTAATCTTTTTGATGTTTTATGAGTCAAACGTTTATTGTATTAATCGATGAAATTATTGTAATTTTGACAATTACTAAAGACTATTCATATATAAATTATCTTTTTTAGAATTATAAAGTTATATTATAAGACGAATTTGCATTTTTAACCTAAGCCTAAACCATATTAAACCAATGCCTTACCAGACTTCAAAGATCTTTTTGATAGTAATTTTTATTTTCTGTGGCATTTTTACAAATGCTCAAAGCATCCAAGACAGAATAATTACCGGAAATTTTAAGGATATATCATTACATGATTTTTTTCAAATTGTAGAAAAACAGTACGATATAAATTTTTTTTATGAAAAAAACTGGATTGATTCGTTTGAGGTAAACGTAGAATTTAAAAATACTCCAGCCGTTCAGGTTTTTAACAAAGTATTGGATAATAAACCACTTTCTTTTCAGTTTTTTCAGAACAACAGTGTTGTTATATTTCCTAAAAGTTATACTAAAAGTAAGTCCGCTCAAATCGATGAAGATATTATAAATACTATTGGCGATCCTTTAAACGAAGGCCGTTATAATACAGCTATAATTCATGGTCGGGTCCTCGATGGGAAAAACAGTGAACCATTGGTTGGAGCTGTAGTTTATAATTCAAAAATTGAAAAGGGGGCCACTACTAATGCCGATGGTTTTTTTGAACTGGAATTACCAACTGGCGAGCATACTCTTCAATTGTCATTTATAGGGTACGAGATTGGTTATCAACGCATCAAATTGATTGAAACAGGCGATATTGTTTTCGATTTGTTTGAAGAAACTCATAATTTGGAGGAAGTTGTTGTTGTTGGGGATGAATCAAAGGCTTCAAAAGCACAAATGAGTATGATCCGTGTAAATGCCAAAATGATAAAGGAATTGCCTGTTTTGATGGGTGAAGCTGATGTTATTAAAAGCGTTGTTTTAATGCCGGGTATTCAAAGTGTTGGAGAAATGGCTTCGGGTTTTAATGTTCGAGGAGGAAATACCGATCAGAATTTGGTGATGATGGATGGTGCTCCTGTATTTAATACATCTCACTTGTTTGGTTTTTTTTCAATGATAAATTCCGATGCGGTTAAAGATGTAGTCCTGTTTAAAGGTGGAATTCCTGCCAGCTATGGCGAAAGAGTGGCTTCAATTATGGATGTTCAGTTAAAAGATGGAAATCAGGAAAAGCTTAAGTTTTATGGTGGTGTTGGATTAATTAATAGCAGGATTACTTTGGAAGGGCCTTTTGTGAAAAATAAAAAAAGCACCTTTTTATTGGGTGCCCGGTCGACCTATTCAGATTGGCTGCTTAGGCAAACACGCAATCCCGAATTTCGAAATAGTATAGCTCATTTTTATGACCTTAACGGGAGTGCTAATTTTATTTTAGGCAGTAAAAATCAGGTAAAATTGATGGGTTATTATAGTTCCGATGCATTTAATTTAAATTCAAATTCGTTGTATAATTATGGAAATTTAATTGGATCAATGAATTGGAGATTTCATATCTCAGAAAAGTTTATTTCCAATTTAAATATAGCTTATAGTAAGTACGATTTTCATTTAGATGAAGAAGATACCGAGTTGGAGAATGAAAATTATGTTTTAAAAACGGGGCTTGATTATGGAAGTATTAAATACCAGTTATCATTTCTCCCAAATGTTAAACACCGAATAAACCTGGGATTTCAGGCGATGGGTTATAAAATCAGGCAGGGTGAGATAAGCCCGTTTAATGAACTGAGTAATGTTGTACCTAAAAAAATGGAAGATGAGAATTCTGTTGAATTTGGAGCATATCTGGAAGATGATTTTGACCTGTCAGATAATCTGTCCATGAATATTGGGTTACGTTATTCGGGAATGATAAATTTTGGGCCATCAACAGTGCTGCAGTACGATGAAAATTATACTAAAAGTGAAAATACAATTACCGACACCCTCTTTTTTGGGTCAAACGAAGTTGTTAAATCTTATATGGGATTGGAGCCCAGGGTATCGTTTAAGTACACTTTAAATTCAGGTAGTTCCATAAGGGCAAGTTACCAGCGTATTAATCAATATGTAAATCAGGTGTCGAACACTTCGGTTGTTTCACCTGCCGATTTTTGGAAATCGAGCGATTATTATACTAAACCACTTATTAGTGACCAAATAGCATTGGGATTTTTTAAGAACCTTGAAAACACAAAATTTGAAACGTCGGTAGAAGTTTATTATAAAAATCTCCAGAATTTATTGGAATATAAAAATGGCGCTCAAATTGTAATGAACAACCACCTCGAAACCGATATTATTCAGGCTAATGGGTATTCATATGGCATCGAATTATTTGCAAAGAAAAACAGTGGCCGATTAAACGGATGGATTAGTTATGCTTATTCACGGACATTACGGAGGACTGATAATGAGTTTGAACAAGAGATAATTAACAATGGAAAATACTTTCCATCGGTTTACGATAAACCACATGACTTATCGGTGGTTGCCAATTACCAAATAAGCCGAAGGTGGAGATTATCAAGTAATTTTGTAATTTCATCGGGGCGTCCGGTAACTTTACCCGAACAGAATTTTAGGTTTAGTAACCAGAAGATTGTATATTATTCCGACCGTAATAAATACCGTATGCCACCATACCACAGGCTAGATGTAAGTATTACAATCGATGAAAATTTAAGAAAAAAACGTATGTGGAAAGGCAGTTGGACCCTTTCGGTATACAATGTTTATGGAAGGAAAAATCCATATTCTATTTTTTACAGGAAAGCAACAAAAGGATTTGGTTACGACCAAAGGTACTATTCGTTATATAAATTGTCAATTATTGGCATTCCTGTTCCATCTCTTACTTATAACTTTAAATTCTGATGACTAAACAATTTATATATAGCATAATTCTTTTACTTATAATTACTTCATGTGAGGAGGTTTATTATCCTGATTTAGACGAGGCAGATAGTTTGCTGGTTGTTGAAGCACTTGTTACAAATTCGCCCGATAAAGGTTATGTTAAAATTTCAAAAACTACAAATTTTAACGCAGGTTATGTGAATACACTTGTGAATAATGCCCAGGTAGAATTAATCTCAGAAGAAGGCAATGTTTATAATGGTTTTTTATCATCACCAGGGAATTATTCATTTAATTTTTTACCAACATTTGAGCAGAAATATAAATTAAGGGTTAGTATTTCTGATACAGTGTATAGTTCTGAGTTTCAAAAAATGCCCATTCTGCCTCAATCCGATTCGGTATACGTTGAGTCTGAAACAAAAATTCAAGACCTTTTTGGATATGATGGAGTTCCATTTAAAAAGAAAGAGGTTGGAGCCCAGGTTTATATCGATTTGCCAGTCAATGAAAAACTGAATCATTACCGCTTTAACTGGTCATCGGTTTTTTTATATGTTATTCCAGCTCCATCAGCAATGCCACCTCCTCCTCCAACATGGGGTTGGAAAACCATGGGAAGCAATGGTGAAATTATTTTAACTTCTTTGTCTCGGTACAGTTCTGCCAATCAAATTACAGCATTTCCTTTGTTATTCAGGATTTCTGATTACAGAAGCTTTTTATCAAAAGAACAGTTAGAAGCGTTTGCTTACGGAAATGGCTGGATAGTGATGTTTGATTTTTATGGTATATCAGATGAAACCTATGCTTTTTATGAAGAACTTAAAAAACAGTTAAATGCTGAAGGAAAATTGTTTGACCCTATTAATACGCAGATTGTTAGCAATATAAAATGCGAAACGCATCCGGAATTAAATGTGCTTGGATTTTTTGAAGTTGCCTCTTATGTCCATTTCCGGTACTACATATATCAAAGTTTGAACTCCGACAAAGTGCATTATCATAAAATATTGGATCATTATAAAATACCTAATAATGGTGAAATTACTACCAATTTACACCCCGAGTTTTGGGAAAGGGAAAGATAAGTGAAATAAAACAGATGGTTAAAAAGCTTCTATATAGCCTATTTTTATTGTTTTTGCTGGCATCATGCGAGGAGGTTTATTATCCCGACCTTCAGGATGTAGATAGCTTGTTGGTTATTGAAGCCTTGATTACAAACTCGCCGGAAAAAAATTATATTAAAATATCAAAAACAAACAATTTTAATGTTGATTATGAATACAACCCGGTTCTTAATGCTGAAGTTGAATTGATATCCGAAAAGGGGATCATTACAGTTGCTTCACATTCTTCTTTTGGGACATATTTGTTAAATAAATTACCTCAGGTTGGTGAAAAATATAAATTAATAGTTAAAATTTCGGAAGAAGTATATGAATCACAATTTCAGGAATTGCCTGAATTACCATCGTATGACTCACTGTTTATTGAAGCAGAAACACTGGTTCAGGACTTGATTGCTTACGATGGGGTGCCATTTAAAAAAGAGGTGGCAGGGGCTCAAATATATGCCGATTTACCTATCACTGAAAAACTGAATCATTACAGGTTTAATTGGTCTTCAGTGTTTTTATATGTTATACCGGGAGTAATGTTAGCCCCTCCAACATGGGGGTGGAAAACAATGGGTAGTGGCGGCGAGTTTTTTTTGGCCTCTTTATCGAGGTATAGTTCTGATATTATCATTAAACGCCAACCGCTTTTATTTCGCCAGTCGGACTACAAAGCTTTTTTAACTGAGGATGAAATTGAACAAGATGCATATGGAAGTGGCTGGATTGTTATGTTTGACCAATACGGTTTGTCCGAAGACACATATAATTTCTACCAAAATATTAATAAACAACTTAAGGCCGAGGGGAAATTATTTGATCCTATAAATACTCAAATAGATAGTAATATCAAATGTGTATCGCACCCTGGCAAGAAAGTTCTGGGATATTTTGAAGTAAGTTCACACCTACATTTCCGATACTATCTATACAATAGTTTATATTCGGATGTTGTTCAATACCATAAAATATTTACACATCACCAGATACCGAATAAGGGACTGATTACTTCAGGGTATTATCCTTATTTCTGGGAAAATTAATAATAATGAAATGAAGATTATTAAATCGATAGCGTTTTTAGTTTGTTTTACATGGGTTTTAATTGGGGAATCGCAGGTTTCGGAACATATTGTTTTGTTTACCGACCGTGATGTGTATGTGAGCAGTGAAGAGGTGTTTGCTGAAGTATATTTGCCTCAAGTTGAAAAATCAAAGATTGTATATGTTGATTTAGCTAATTATTCAGGGAATCATATTACAGGTATAACACTTAAAGTCGATGATTCTTTTGCAAAAGGAGTTTTAGTAATCCCTGACTCCTTAAAAACAGGGACCTATTTGTTAAGGGCGTTTTTAAATCAAAGTGAAACTGGGCAGGTATTTGCAAAAGAAGTGTTTGTTGCAAATAGGTTTGAAGAAACTTTTCAGAATGGTTCGTATTTTAGTTCTAAGACAAAGCAAATTCAGCCAGGGCTGAACTCTGATGAGTTAATAATTACAGGATTACCAAATGTTATTGGACAGAATAAAACGGGTGCGTTTGAGATTGTATTGTCAAACGAATTAAAAGATAAAATATCAGGAAAAATAAGTGTTTTAATTTCGAAAGTATGTGAAAATTATTCTTCACGAAATTATATGTTTGATGTAGGTTCTACGAGTCCTGGTAAGGGGATTATTGAAGACAGAGGAATTGTAATAACAGGTAAGGTTTTTAATCCAAAAAACAATCAGCCGGTAGCAAATTCTACTGTTTTTTTAAGCGTCCCTGATTCAATACCCGATTTTAATTATTTTATCACCAATTACGATGGATTATTTTATTTCAAATTAAAAGAATATTATGGATTAACTCCAATGGTAATCCAATGTTATAAGGAGGGAATGGATGATAATCTTAAACTTGAAGTGTTTAACACCTATAAAATTCAAACTCCGTTAGATGGAATTGATTCAGTAAAAATGGATGATGATTTTAAGGAATATCTGAACCAACAGGTACAAGCAGTCACTTTTAAAAAGGTATTTAATCAACAATTTACTGAAGCTCGAACAATAGAGGTTGATACTCCTTGGAAGTATCCGTTTTATGGCGAACCATCGCATAGCGTTATACCCGGCTTGTATGTTGATTTAGATGATTTTAGTGAAATTTCGAAAGAAATATTGCCAGGTGTAAAATTCAGAGAACGACAGGGAGAATTGTCCCTAAATGTTATAAACCTTGAGTGGAATGAGTATTATTGGGATCCCCCATTTTTGATGATTGATGGAGTCCCGGTTCGTGACCTTGAAATAATCAAAGACTTTAAATCAACAGAAATTGAAAGGATTGATATAAGTCTTGAAGATAGGTTTTTTGGTGGTTTAAATTTTCCAGGAGTGGTTGCAATCTATACTGAAGGTAAAGACAATTCCAGGATAATTGAATCAGACAAATTACTAAAAATAAATTTTGATGCTGTTCAACCACCAACCGATTTAATCGATTTTGAACCACAAAATAATAACATACCTGACTTAAGGCAGGTTTTAGTTTGGAAAACAAATATCAATCCTGCAATCAATCACCAGGTCAGTTTTAAAACATCCCATATAAAAGGGAAGTTTAAATGTTGCGTGCGTGCTAAAACATATGAAGGCGATATTGTATTTTCAGAAATGGTTTTTGAAGTAAAATAATTAAAACGAGTTTTTTGTTTAGTGAAAACATTAAAAATGAGTTATCCTGAATATTTAGGATTGCTTAAAAAACAAACAATTATAATCGTATGAAAAATATTACTATCCATATTATACTATTAGTTGCAGCAATTTTTGTTTTTAATACTGTAATTGCCCAAGATAACCACGATCAGAGCTGGTATGCTGAAAAAATAGTTGGCAAACGATTTTCAAACGATAATTTTTTCCGGGGTTCTCAATACATTATTAATGATTGGACAAAAGGAACTCTTTTGTTTGAAAATGGAGAAAAAGTAAGTGGATTGGATATTCGTTATAATTCATTTTTGGATCAGCTTATATACTTTAATCCCATAGTTTCTGTTGAGATTTTAATCGACAAAAATACCATAACTGGTTTTACTTTCGATTATAAATCGAAAAATTACACGTATAAAAAAATATTCTTTCCAAATTTCCCAAAAGGCATTCGGTATTTCGAAGTAATTTACGATGGGTTTGTTGACGTTTTATGTTACCGAAAAACAACATTACTTACATGTCCGATTTATAAGTCTATTTCAGGATCTGAAAAAAACCAGGAATTTTCGCGTTCATTCCGTTTTTACATTTACCTTCCTGAGAAAGGTTTTGTAGCTACAAAAATGAGGCGGGGTGCTTTATTGTCTAATTATTCAAATAACGATAAAAAAGAAATTCGTAAGCTTCTGCGAAAAAAAAATATTACTATTTCCAATGAGTATGATTTCGGTAGTGCTTTAAAAGTTATTGAATCAGCCGGATTTAATATGAATCTGTAAAATATTCCTTTCGACGCAACCTCTGGGTTTTAGTTTTCATCTTGGTATAAAACCAGAACGATGAAACTAGCCTGCAAAAAATGTTACTTAAGTTTTTATTAAAAAATGGCAGGCTAACCAAAAGTGATGTTGGTTTTGACAAAAGTCTTAACAATGCTAAAATAATGTTTAGATGAAACGAGCACGCAAATGGATTTTTAAACAGAAGATGCATTATAAGCGTTCCGTCAAATACCTTTAGAAATTAATACTTATAATGAGATGAAAAAACTATGTTTATTTGTTGTTGCACTCCTTTTTGTGGTTACCTCCTTTAGCCAACAAAAAAAATATGTCAATTTAAAAAACGGGACGGAAATTAAAGGGAAAGTATATGAATCGGAAGAAGAAGATAAAGTCAGGATTTATTCTTCTGGTAATTTGTGGGTTTTTGATAAAGATGAAATTGAAAGTATAAGTGCTTCAAAGTCAAATAAAACTAATCAACCCATTGAGCCATCAACTACTAAATTTAATTTGCACACCGAAATTGGTGTATTGATTGGCAATTCTGATAATAGTCAGTCTGCGCCACTAATTTTTCAAACTTCAGTAAATTACAAAGTTTCACCTCAATTAAAGGTTGGAGTTGGTACCGGAGTCGAATTTATCAAAGAAACATACCTGCCTGTTTTTGCAAATTTTGAATATAAATTCCGCAAAACAGGATTTAGCCCATTTGTATTCCTTCAGGGTGGTTACGATTTTTCAATTGATGATTCCCGTACATTCAGCCAGAATGATATTCCATATTATATGTACTCATCAAGTTGGTATTGGCCTTCGGGCGACAAGCTGGATAGTAAAGGAGGTTGTTTTGTAAATTCAGGGCTTGGTATTACTAAAATGGTTTCTTCAGATTTTGGATGGAGTTTTTCATTTGGTTACAGGTTTACCCGATTGAATTATAATGGCGAAAATGATTATTCCATTGACCTCGACCATAACAGGCTCTCGCTAAAATTAGGTATCATTTTTAATTAACTGTCAAATTAACTATTATGAAAAATCGAATATATTTTACGCTCATTTTTTCGCTTGTTATTTTTTCATCGTGTATGGATAAGTATACCGAAGAGTTTACAGCATATTCACCAGTATATATGAGTTACGATGAATTGCGCGATGCTGTAAAAGAAAATTCACCACTGGATTTGGTCAATCCCGGTAAAATTTATTTTAAAGATGGATATATTTTTATCAATGAAAAGTTAAAAGGAGTGCATGTTATTGATAATACAAATCCTTCAAATCCTCAAAATATTAAGTTTATTGAAATTCCGGGGAATGTTGATATTGCAATTAAAGAAAATATACTTTATGCCGATAGTTATATCGATATGGTGGCTATTGATATAACTGATTTAGGCAATA
Organism: Prolixibacteraceae bacterium; assembly: GCA_963666575.2. GTDB lineage: Bacteria > Bacteroidota > Bacteroidia > Bacteroidales > Prolixibacteraceae > JABMQB01. The sequence continues at coordinate 339,796 of CAXXYG010000027.1, read as the reverse complement.
TTCACGAGGTTAACCGAGTGGAAAAAGTTTTTCCTTATACTGTGCCAGCTGCTGCCGATGATAATTACCGTATGGCTGCAGTCGATGAAGAAAAAGGTGTTGTAATTGAGTGGGAAGTAAAAACAGTAAGAGAAGAAATAGAAAATAATCACCATCCCATTTATTATTATGAAAGTTTTTCGGCCATGGATGGTTTTTCAAGGTTAACTTCAGGCGGTGCCAAAGCAAATGGTTCTTCTTCATTTGGCATAGGAGGTTCAATGGCAAGGTTCGGGTTGTATAACGATTACCTCTACATTGTTGATGATTTTCAATTGTATATGTTTGATGTTAAATCGCCCGGTAATCCAAAAGATATTGGAACCCAAAATGTTGGGTGGAGTATTGAAACCATGTTTATGTACGACAACCACATGTTTTTAGGTACTCAAAACGGCATGCGTATTTTTTCGTTGGAAGTACCAACTGTCCCTGCATATATAGGGCAATTCATACATGTGACCAGCTGCGATCCGGTAGTAATTAGCGATGGGTATGCTTACGTAACCCTTCGGGGAGGTACTGCTTGTGGCAGTAATGTAAACCGGCTTGATGTTTTAAAATTAAGCGATAATTATAGCGCGACGCAACTTCTAGCTTCCTACCCAATGTCTGGGCCATATGGTTTAGGTATCGATGATGAAATTTTATTTGTTTGTGATGGTGATGCAGGTTTAAAAGTGTACAATGCTTCTGATAAATTGAATATCGATGATAACATAATTGCTACTTTCTCAACAATTAACACATTTGACGTTATTCCAGTTGATGGAAATTTGTTTATGATTGGCGACGATGGTTTTTATCAATACGACTATTCAAATCTTCAGGACATAACATTGTTAAGTTTTATTCCTGTGGTGGACGAAGATTAATGCTCTGTTAATGAATAATGGCTTTATTCATGAAGTTAGGGTCTGGCAAAACTTGCCAGGCCCTTTTGTGTTATATTTAGGATAAACAACTATTTTTGTAAGATAATTTTTTTATGATGATGAAGAAAAAAAGTGTGTGGCGGATAATTATTTCAGGAATAGTGTTGGTTGGTTCAATTTTGGGTTTTAGTTTTTTAAATGTTGGTTTTAAAGAACCTGCTTTAAATGCTACAAATAATTCTGAGTTTTCAACAGTAAAAATTCCCGATTCGTTGACTTTTGCAGGAGAAACAATTCCTTTACATCTGTTTGATGTAAACGAAAGCCTTGACAGGGAATTATTGGTCAATTCATATTTCCATTCGCAAACAATCCGATTGATAAAATTGGCTCCACGGTATTTTTCGATTATTGAACCCATATTAAAAGCAAATGGTGTGCCCGATGATTTTAAGTATCTGGCTGTTGCCGAAAGTGGATTAAATCCTAAATCAGTTTCTCCGGCTAAAGCTGTGGGAATGTGGCAATTTTTAAAAGGCACTGCCACCGATTACGGTTTAGAAGTGAATAAAGAAGTTGATGAGCGGTACCATATCGAAAAATCAACCGTTGCAGCCTGTGATTTTCTGAAGGAATCATACGAAAAATTTGGAAGTTGGACATTGGCAGCAGCAACCTATAATTCGGGGCGTAACTTTATTCAAAAACAAACAATCAGGCAGAAATCAACTATTTATTTTGATTTATTATTAGGTGAAGAAACAGAACGTTATTTGTTTCGGATACTGGCTTTAAAATGTGTTATGGAAAACCCTGAAGATTATAATTTCAAAATTACCAAAGATGAAAAATACCCAATTATTCCGGTTAAAGAAATAGAATTTTCAGGGAAAATTGAAAACTTTGCTGATTTTGCCCTTCAGAATGGGACCAATTATAAATTATTAAAACAGTTTAATCCATGGTTGCGCGATTCATTTATTTCAAATAAGAATGGTAAAAAATACATTGTTAAAGTTCCAATTGAAGGAGCACGTAAAAATTAAAAATAATACTGAGATAGATAGTTAATGCAGGATATAGAAATAATAGATACACAATTGGCTGAGGAGATAGAATCTAGCGAAGAAATAATTAGTGTTCATGGTGCCAGGGTACATAACCTACAAAATGTAAATGTTGATATTCCGAGGAACAAGTTAACCGTAATAACAGGGTTAAGTGGTTCAGGAAAATCATCGTTGGCTTTCGATACTATTTATGCAGAAGGGCAACGGCGCTATATCGAAACGTTTTCGGCTTATGCGAGGTCGTTTCTGGGAAATATGGAGCGGCCCGATGTCGATAAAATTACCGGATTAAGTCCTGTTATTTCAATTGAACAGAAAGTTACAAGCCGAAATCCTCGTTCAACTGTTGGAACTGTAACTGAGATTTATGATTTCCTGCGTTTATTGTTTGCCCGTGCTGGCGAAGCTTTTTCTTACAATACCGGCGAAAAGATGGTAAAATACACCGACGAGAAAATTATCAATCTTATACAAACTGATTTTTCAGACAAACGGATTCATATTTTATCGCCCGTTGTAAAAGGGCGAAAAGGCCATTACCGTGAATTGTTTGAGCAAATACGCCGAAAAGGTTTCCTGAATGCCCGGATTGATGGGGAAATTAAGGAATTAACACATGGATTTAGAGTCGATAGATATAAAAACCACTTTGTCGAAATAGTTATTGATAAATTGGTAGTGGAGGAAGCGGGTAAAAAACGCCTTAAAGAATCAGTTGAAACTGCCATGAAACAAGGCCATGGTGTTATGATGGTGATGGATTACGATACTTCGGAAGTTAAATATTACAGCCGCTTATTGATGTGCCCCACTACGGGCATTTCATATGCCGAACCGGCACCACATAATTTTTCATTTAACTCACCTCAAGGAGCTTGTCCTAAATGTAATGGACTAGGTTACGTGTCTGAGATTGATCTAGAGAAGATAATTCCTGATACTTCAAAAAGTATTGGCAAAGGAGGAATCGCCCCGTTAGGAAGTTACCGCAATTCGCTTATATTCTGGCAAATCGAGGCTCTGGGCGAAAAATATGGTTTTTCATTAAAAACATCAATTAAAAACATTGATGAAGAAGGATTAAATGCAGTTTTATTTGGAACAAGTGAACGTATTCAACTTAAAAATACGCCACTCGGAACCAGCTTAAACTATATGATGACCTACGAAGGAGTTGTAAAATATATCGATAGCCAAAAAGATGATAATCCTTCAAAGAAGGCGCAAAAATGGGCCAATCAATTTATTCGTACTGCAACATGCCCTGAATGCCAGGGTTTACGGTTAAAAAAGGAATCGCTGTTTTTTAAAATCGATGGAATTAATATTTCGGAAGTAGCTCGTAAAGACCTTGATGAGTTAGGGAAATGGTTTGATGGTTTGGAAAATAGGGTTACTGAAAAACAACGCAAAATAGGAACTGAAGTTATAAAAGAAATTCGTGATAGGTTAGGTTTTTTATTGGGAGTTGGTTTAAATTATTTATCCCTCGACAGGCCGGCTAAATCACTTTCGGGTGGTGAATCACAACGCATACGCCTTGCAACCCAAATTGGTTCACAATTGGTAAATGTCCTTTATATCCTCGATGAACCCAGCATCGGCCTGCATCACCGCGACAACTTAAAACTAATAAAAGCCCTTGAGCAGCTTCGTGACAGTGGCAACTCGGTTATTGTAGTTGAACACGATAAGGATATGATGCTACATGCCGATTATGTGGTTGATATGGGGCCACATGCTGGCCGTCATGGGGGTGAAGTAGTTGCTGCCGGAACTCCACAACAAATTTTAGTTTCGGGCACATTAACTGCCGATTATCTAAATAATATCAGGCGAATACAGGTCCCTGAAAAACGACGAAAAGGAAGTGGAAAATTCCTAACCTTATCGGGTTGTAAAGGGAATAATTTGAAAAATGTAGAGATTAAAATTCCTTTAGTCCAATTAGTTTGTATTACAGGAGTTTCTGGGAGTGGGAAATCAACTCTTATAAACGAAACTTTGCAGCCTATTTTAAGTCAATATTTTTATAAATCGATAAAAGATCCATTACCCTATTCAAAAGTTAACGGATTAGAAAATATTGATAAAGTAGTACAAGTCGATCAATCGCCTTTGGGGCGCACACCACGGTCAAACCCGGTTACTTATACAGGTATTTTTTCTGATATAAGGAATTTATTCGCTATGCTACCTGAATCAAAAATCAGAGGTTATAAACCTGGCCGTTTTTCGTTTAATGTAAAAGCCGGAAGGTGTGAAGAATGCCAGGGAGGTGGATTAAAAGTGATTGAAATGAATTTCCTTCCCGATGTTTATGTCCATTGTGATAAGTGTAACGGGAAACGATATAATCGTGAAACACAGGAAGTACGTTACAAAGGAAAATCAATAAGCGATGTGTTGGAAATGACTATCAACCAGGGAGTGGAGTTTTTTGAGAATATTCCTTCTATATCCCATAAACTCAAAATGGTTCAGGAAGTAGGATTGGGCTACGTAACACTTGGGCAGCCATCAACAACTTTGTCGGGTGGCGAATCACAACGTGTTAAACTGGCCGCTGAATTAGGGAAACGCGATACCGGAAATACGTTATATATCCTTGATGAACCAACCACCGGCCTTCATTTTGAAGACATCAGGGTATTACTCGAAGTTCTATATCGATTGGTTGAAAAAGGCAATACCGTTGTTGTAATTGAGCACAATATGGATGTAATAAAAGTAGCTGATTACATCATTGACCTTGGCCCCGAGGGCGGAAAAGATGGAGGTTATGTTTTATGCTCAGGAACTCCTGAAGAAGTGATCAAAAACAAATCTTCATATACCGCTAAATTTTTACGCGAAGAATTAAAATCATAAAATTTTCAGGCATGAAAGAAATTGAAATATATTGTGTTAATACTGATTCAAAACACAAATACCCACTTGGAACATCATTGCTTGAAATTTCAGAGGATTTAAAAATTCAACTTGATTTTATGGTATGTGGAGCAATTGTAAATAACAACATCAAAGAATTGTCATTTCAAATTGTAAAACCGAAAAAAATAAAGTTTATCGATTTTTCGCATCCCGATGGCCACCGAATGTATGTAAGATCGTTGATGTTTATTTTGTTTGCTGCCGTTAAAGAGATTTTGCCTGATGTATCATTAAAAATTCAACATGGTATTTCAAATGGTTATTATTGTGAGCTTGAAGGATTAGGAAGGGCTGTTGAAGAAGCAGATATTAAATTAATTAACACCGAAATGCTCGGAATAATTGCCAGGGATATACCCTTTGTGAAAAAAGGTTTACTAACAAGCGAAGTAATTGATATTTATACTCAACAAGGCTTGCCGGCCAAAGCAAAATTGGTGGAGCAAATGGGGCATATTTTTACCTTTATTTATTTCCTGAACGGGTATGCCAATTATTACTATGGCCATTTACTTCCTTCAACAGGATATGTCAATTTGTTTGAGGTCACTCCTTATTTTGATGGTTTCCTACTAAAGATTCCTAAGAGAAAAAAACCAGATAAGTTGTATCGGCAAATACAACAGAATAAACTATTCGGAATTTATCAGGAACATAAAGACTGGGCCGAAATATTAAATGTTGAAACTATTGGCAGCTTAAATGGATTTACAATGAATGGCAAAAGCGGCGATATTATTAAAATATCAGAAGCACTTCACGAAAAAAAAATTGCCGAGATTGCCAATTTAATTAGTAACCGAAAAGAGGATATTAAAGTGGTTTTGGTGGCAGGGCCTTCAGCCTCGGGGAAAACAACTTTTAGTAAACGCCTGGGTGTTCAATTGGCTGTTAATGGTTTACGTCCTTTCCAGATTTCGATGGATGACTATTTTGTTGACCGGGAAAAAACGCCAAAAGATGAGAATGGAGAATATGATTTTGAGGCATTAAAAGCCATTGACATTGATTTTTTTAACCATCAGTTGGTTGATCTGTTTGCAGGCAACGAAGTTCAGCTTCCAAGTTTTGATTTCACCCTTGGACATAAAGTATTTAAAGGTAAAACATTAAAACTTCAGCAAGGCGATATATTAATTATTGAAGGAATTCATGGAATGAATCCTGGATTATTAACCGATATAGATCCAAAAAATACGTTTAAGATTTTCCTTTCGGCATTAACCCAAATTTCGTTCGATGAACAAAATCATATATCATCTGCCGATAACCGATTACTCCGAAGGATGATCAGAGACAATTCTTACCGTGGTTATCCTGCCATGGAAACCATAAAACGGTGGCCATCGGTACGCAAAGGGGAAGAAAAAAATATTTTCCCTTTTCAGGAAAATGCTGACGTTATGTTTAATTCGGCAACAATTTATGAATTGGCAGTATTAAAAAAATATGCTGCTCCATTATTAGAGGCTGTTCCCGAAAATCGGGAAGAATACAACGAAGCAAACAGGCTTTTGCGTTTCCTTTCTTATTTTAAACCCATCGAGGACGATGAAATTCCTCCAACATCTTTGCTGAGGGAGTTTTTGGGAGGAAGTAGTTTTGTGTATTAGTTTTTCTTTTAAGTGCTGATTTTTGATAGAACAGCTGATTTGTAAAGGAATGTCAGGATAATTCCACGAAAAGCCATAAAAAGGACCATAGCCAGCCAAAGTGCGTGGTTGTGTAGATAAGGACTTGTGAAAAAATAAACGGGGGCAAAAATTCCTATTGTTGAAATTAACAAACTATTACGCATTGCTTTTGATGCAGTGGCTCCAATATAAATGCCATCCCAGATGAATGATAAAAAGCTAGCCAGCGGAATAAATACTATCCAGATAGTATAAGGATTAGCAGCTTCAATCACATTTATACTATTGGTAAGAAGTTTTAAAAAGAGCTCTATTCCGGAAGAATAAGCCAAAGTAAAAAGGAATGCTAAACCGGCACCCCAGTATAATAACAGCTTCACTACTTTGCGGAGCTCAATTGGTTTGTTTGAACCAATGTATTTACCAACCAAAGCTTCTCCTGCAAAAGCAAATCCATCGATAAAAAATGAGAACAGCAATAGTAATTGTAATAATAATGAATTTACAGCAAGTGTAGTGTCGTTGAGACTGGCTGATTTTGATGTGAAAAATGTAAAAACAGCCACAATACATAGTGTGCGAATAAAAATATTGGCATTTACTTTAAAAAAATCGGCCAATGATTTTAATTCTATAATTTGGAGAATTTTAATTTTAGCAAGAGTCAAAAATTTATATTTTTTCTGGAAAAGAAATACAGCAATAATTAGTCCTCCGTACTGGGCGATCACCGTACCAAGAGCAACTCCATCTGATTCCATGTTAAGAAAATAAACAAAAAATACACTGAGTAATATATTAATAATATTTACGGCTATAGCTATAATCATTGGATAGCGGGCATTTTGCATGCCCAGGAACCATCCACTAGTTGAAAACAACGCTAGGGAAGCTGGAGCAGCCCATACACGAATTCGAAAGTATTCACGGGCATATAATTCAACTTCGGGGCTACCGTTTATCATTAAAAAACACAACCATTCAATAGGTTTTTGTAATAACAAAAGCAGAAACCCGATAACAAGTGCAACTACTACCGACCTGATTAAAATTATGGAAGTTTCATTGTAGTTTTGTTTCCCGAATGCCTGGGCTGTAAAACCCGAAGTGCTCATACGTAAAAAGCTGAATCCCCAGTAAATAATGTTAAATATAACACCTCCAACGGCAATCGCTCCAATGTAGATTTCAGATCCTAAATGGCCCATTAATGCCAAGTCAACAATCCCAAGTAACGGGATAGTTATGTTGCTTATAATATTTGGAATTGAAAGGCGGAGAATTTCTTTATGCATCAAGAATAAGTTTATGCAAAAATAGGGCAATTCGTTTATAAACGATGCGGCATTAATCGAAAATTACTATGAGCTATCAATTATTTCAATTTGGATTTAGCTTTCTTTTATTTGGATTAAATACAAATAGAGTATATATTTGAATAAAAGACAAGTTAATCTTAAATTATTTATTTATGTCATTTGAATTAAAAACATTAGATTACAGATACGATTCACTGGAGCCATTAATTGACGCCAGGACAATGGAAATTCACCATTCAAAACACCATGCAGGTTACACCAATAATTTAAATGCAGCCATAAAAGGATCAGGACTGGAAGGGAAATCAATTGAAGATATTCTTTCATCAGTTTCAACTCAATCTGCTGCTATCAGGAACAACGGAGGAGGTTTTTTTAACCATAACCTTTATTGGGAGGTATTAACTCCGGGGGGAGCACCTGCACCCGAAGGTGAATTGGCTGATGCATTAAATGAATCGTTTCAGAATATAGAAAATTTTAAAGATGCTTTCGTAAAATCGGCCCTTACACGTTTTGGGTCTGGTTGGGCATGGTTAGTCAAAACGGATAATAGCTTGGTAGTAACATCTACGCCTAACCAGGATAATCCGCTGATGGATGTTAATGATGTTCAGGGAAAACCGATACTAGGTATCGATGTATGGGAACATGCCTACTACCTGAATTATCAGAACCGGAGGCCGGATTATGTTGATGCATTTTGGAAGTTAATTAACTGGGATGTAGTTGCCAAGCGTTTTAAAGGTTAGTTGATTTTTGGTTTTTTCCCCGCAACAGTGGTTGCGGGGTTTTTATTGAAATCCTGTTGATATTATGGATTTAGAATATTTTTAGGTTTTTCTTTTTCTTTCTGAAATAAAACCGATTGTTGAGGCTTTTTAACAGGCTGAACAATTTTATTTGGTGTTTCTGTTAAAGGTTTTAAAAGAGTTTTGGCTTCAAAATTGTTTGCATCAATTTCAATGGCTTTTTTTAAATTCGATTTAGCCAAATCATTATTGTTGGTTTTTAAAGCAAATAAAGCTCTTATTACAAATAATTCTGAGTTATTATGAATGTTTCGCATCATTTGTAAATCTCTTTGAGCTTCATTTAATTTGTTTTCCTCAATTTTAATCCTACAACGTACTTTTATAGATTCAAAATACAAGCGGTTTATCTTTGCAATTTCATTTAATAATAGTTTAGCCTTATCGTTTTCTTTTAATAAATGATAACACAGGGCTACTCTTGCAGTGGTAAACAGGTCATTTTTTCTAAATTGAAGGACCGGTTGATACACTCTGTCGATGGCATTTTGGTATTGTTTGTAGTTAATCAGTATTTCTCCAATCTGGATAAAAGCCTCATAATACTCTTTTTTTTGCAGTGTTGCTATTTGAAACTCTTTCAGGGCTTCATTGGGTTTGTTTAATCCTTTAAGTGCCAGCCCTTTTTGGAAATGCGCTTCTGGCATTGATTCCTGTGTGTCAATAATTTTGTTGCAGGTTACCAGTGCTTTATCGAACTTTTTTAATGCGTTTAAAGCAATTGTTTTTGAAAATAATCCGGCCATATATTCAGGATAGTACATTAAAGAACTATCAGCATAAATTATGGCTTTTTCATAATTTCTTTGCATTAAAAATAAACGGGACATACTATTTAATACCTCCTCATTTTCAGGAAATATTTTTAAATATTCTTCAAAATGTTGTTTTGCTTCAGGTAGTTTTTTACTTTTAAGAGCTTTAAAACCTTCATAGTCTTCATAAGAAATTCTTTTGACAACGGCAGCAATAGGAATACCATCTACGTTTTCTGTATGTATCGTGCCTTTTGGCGGCCAACGGTTATTTTTTAATTGATGAGGAGATATGTATCCGCAATAAAATATGGCATAATCCCAGTCATTACTATATTTTTCATAATAACGTGAATAACTGAATTCAATTTTGTTTCCCAAAGGCTTTAAATAGTAATTTACATTAAATCCATCATTTGCTATTATTTTTATCGATGTAGAATCTTCAGGAGGAATTGTTTTTAGTTTGTTTTCAATTAGCCACTCAGTGGCATGTTTTAAACTATGTTGGAAATAATCCGTTTCATAATTTCCAAAAGCATTTTTTACTCCTCCGGTTAATTCATTAAAGTAAACATAACTATATGGATAGTTTTTTACTATATGAATAGCAGGTTTTATACTTAATAAAACAATAATTATAATTGGACTATAATTTATGAGTTTATTTTTAAAACGTTTGGATATATTGCTAAACTTTATTATCGAATAAACAGCCAATAAAATTCCTATTGGGTATATAAATAATAAATGGCGTATACCTCCATATATATTGGAGTTTTGCAGGCTCATCCAGAGGATAACAAATACAAACGAAAAAACTAATGTAAAAATTATAAAACCATTAGCTTTCTTAATATATATAAATGAAAGAACTATGGATGAAAATATACCCAAAAGAACGGCCAAAGGATATGTATACAGAATATATATAAATGTATATGTTTTAGGCAAGTTGTTTGATAAATAAGTAGTTCCATTGAATAACTGATTTAAGGCAATTGGATGAGTGCTCATTGCATCAAGCACTACTTTAAAGTTAGTAATAGGGTCTTCAAGCATAAAAGGCCAAAAAAGAATTCCCAATCCCAATCCAACTAAGGCAATTATTGGAATGTAAATTAGAAGTTTGGTAAGGATTTTTATCTTTTCAGAAGAAAAGGGTGCTAATATTGGTTTTTTAACCAAGTAATAAATACCACTAAATAATCCCAAAAACGCAATTGATACAATCCCTGCCATTCGAATGCTAATTGCTATAGCTATTCCAAGAATTAAAATAATTATGGTTTTAAATTTAGGTTTTGGCAATTCGTCTAGAAAACGAATGATTCCATAGAAACTTATAATAAATCCGAGGGCAAATGGGATATCTTTGTTATTATTTAATGCGTGCCCAAGAAACCGGGGAGAAATAAATAATAATAATACAGCAATTATAGCTCCTTTAACACCCCAAAATCTTTTTGCTATTAATCCAGTTATTAAAATGATAAGCCAACCTATTAAAGCATTAAAAAAATGCCTCATTTCCATTACTTTTTCAACTTTAAACACCTTTTCAATAACAAACATCAGATTGTCGAAAGATTGACCATTAAATTGCATTGGATCTCTTCCAGTATTTTCAATAGCTGATTTGTCTTTCCCTTTACTGGCAAAATAATTATATACTTTTTCAGCTTGTTGGTAATGCCTACTTTCATCGGCTGAAATTCCGACATCAAAACTCATATATAACATAGTAACTAAAAGTAGCCCTAACAAAAAGTAAAATAGTACTTCGGTATTTTTTCTAATTGCTTTCAGGTTTTTCATTTTACAAAAAAAATGAGGTTCTTAATTGAAACAGAGTTATATGGAATGATACATTTTCAAATTTACAAATTTTCTTTTCTGAAGAAAATGGTTAAAAGAAGTTTTTAAAACACCTAACCCATATTTAAGGCTTCTTTTAAAGTTAATGGATGATGCCTCTTCAAAATATTTTGTAGGGCAGGTTACTTCACCAATATCAAATCCGGCAAATATAATTTGTGATAACATCTGATTATCAAACACAAAATCATCAGAATTAATATTGAAATTTATTTTTTCAAGCACTTCTTTTGAAAATGCCCTGTATCCGCTATGATATTCACTTAATTTGTAACCAATAAGTAGATTTTGTGATAAAGTTAAAAACCTGTTTGCAATATATTTATAATATGGCATTCCTCCTTTAAGTGCTCCTTTCCCTAAGATTCTGGAAGCAAGAACAACAGGGAAGACATCAAATGCGATTATGCCAGCTATTGAATGAATTAATTTTGGAGTATACTGGTAGTCAGGATGTAGCATTATCACAATGTCAGCATGTAACTGAAGTGCCTTTTTGTAACAAGTCTTTTGGTTTCCTCCATATCCTTTATTTTGATCATGTTTAATTACATGAGAAATACCAAGTTCTTTTGCTTTTTTGGCAGTATTATCCTTACTATTGTCATCGACTAGAATAACATCATCAACTAGCTCAAATGGGATTTCATTATATGTTTGTTCTAATGTGGATGCAGCATTATATGCGGGCATTACAACTATGATTTTTTTATTATTTAACATGATTCTTCAGGGATGAGTTTTTAGATTTATGTTTGCATTTTAAAGAGATTTTTAGTTAAAAATGATTTAGATATTGTTTATTGTTTTTTCTCAATTCATGCAGGTGAAATGTTGATAAAGTAATGTGAATGAGAGATTTTTGATGAGGGACCTCTATCAAACCTATTCTTATCAGAATGTTTGATAAATTAACAAAGGGAATAATAAAATTAATTATAAATTTACTAACTTGATTTAGATTAGTAAATAATATAAATTCTTTTGAAGTAAAATAATACATTGTTAATAGTTAGTGAGTTAGCAAGTTAGTAAAAATTATACATTTTATTTGTAAGAAAATAGAATAAATTCGACATTATTGGTGTCTTTTAAAAATTAAGTTTTAATAATTTAAATCCCAAAAACCATGAAACATACATTGCCACAACTTCCGTTTGCAAACAATGCCCTTGAACCTTTTGTTAGTGCTCAAACCCTGGAATTCCATCATTGGAAACACCACCAGGCATATGTTAATAACTTAAATAACCTAATCGTCGGGACTGAGTTTGAAAATGCCAGTCTCGAAGAAATTATTAATAAAGCCGATGGCGGAATTTTTAATAATGGTGCTCAGGTGTACAACCATACCTTCTATTTCGAACAGTTTTCGGCTGATGGATGTAAAGATCCAAAGGATGGGTTAAAATCGGCTATTATCGAAAAATTTGGATCGGTTGAGGAATTTAAGGAGCAGTTTTCAAAATCGGCAGCTACATTATTTGGTTCAGGATGGGCTTGGTTGGTGATTGATGAGAATGGCGAACTCGAAATTGTGCAGAGTAGTAATGCCGGAAACCCAATTCGTATTGGGAAAAAACCAATATTAACGTGCGATGTTTGGGAACATGCATATTACCTCGATAAACAGAATATGCGCCCTAAATACATCGAAGATTTCTGGAAAATACTTGATTGGAAAGTAATAAGTGAACGTTATTCGGCGTAACCGTAAGTACAAATTAAAAACATTCAAGGATTTTTAATATTGGTCATCCAAATTATTTATTTGAGTGACCAATACTCTTTTTATGAACCATAATAAATATGTCAATAGTTATTTTTTTGGCTTATTTTTGTTCAGGTTTTATTACACATTTAAGAGTTTATCTTTTCTATGAAACAATTTCTATTATTTATAGGTGCATTACTTATTTCAAATTCATGCACTACAGAATCGGCCTATATTAAAAACACGGGTAAAATTTATGGCACTTTTTATAATATTCAGTATGAATCGCCCTATGGGAAAAATCTTCAGATAGAAATTGAAGCCGAATTACATAATTTGACGATGTCATTCTCTACTTTTGAAAAAGAATCAGTTATTTCAAAAGTAAATACAAATGAAGAAGTTTTACTTGATCATTACTTTATTAACTGTTTTGAAAAGGCGCAGGAAGTCTCGCAAACCACCAATGGTGCATTCGATATATCAGTTGCTCCTTTGGTGAATGCATGGGGATTTGGGTTTAAACACAAAGAGTTAATAACAAGTAAGTTAATTGATAGTTTATTGTTGATTACCGGTTTCGAAAAAGTAAAACTTGAGAACAATACAATTATAAAAGAATTCCCGGAGATGATGCTCGACATGAGTGCTATTGCAAAAGGTTATACATGCGATTTAATTGGTAATTTGTTAGCTCAGAAAGGATGTAAAAATTTTTTAGTTGAAATTGGCGGCGAAGTTGTAGCAAAGGGAGTCAATAAAAAAGGGAAATCGTGGACAATTGGAATTAGTAAACCTGATGACAATGCTTTTTTTGCCAATCAGCAGCTTCAGGCTATAATTGGCCTTCAAAACAAGGCAATGGCAACATCAGGGAATTACCGTAATTTTTATGTCGAAAACGGGAAAAAATATGCCCATACTATCGATCCTAAATCGGGTTATCCGGTTCAACACAGTTTATTAAGTGCTACTGTTTTAGCTGATGATTGTCAAACTGCCGATGCCTATGCCACAGCATTTATGGTCATGGGTTTGGAACAGAGCATTCTACTTTCGCAGCAAATCCCAGGAATTGAAGTGTATTTTATTTATTCGGAAAATGGCAGTGAAAATGAGATATATTTTTCAGAAAATTTTGAGAATTTGATCAAATAAGCCAGCAACTTTTGGTTTATTTTTTTGAAGATAATTTAAGAGTTTTAAAATTTATCGTTTTCCGGACTTTATGCTGCTCAATTTTATCGTAGGTTTGAGCACAAGAAATACCTTCGCTTTTTAAATACTTATTACCACCTATATGCGTATTTGGAAATTGCCCACCTTTTTTAAATAAAATTCGTGTAGCCAAACCAAACATAGCCAATGATACCAATGCAATTGATATTAAAACAATTTTTAATAGTCCCATATTATTTTTTCTTTCCCCTTAATTTGTGGCAAAAGTACCTGAATTTTTTATTCTGAAAAATTTTTCTCTAAAGAAATAACTCATTTGCCGTAAAAATGTTGTGGTTGGCCTAATAGTATTATTCTCAGCTATTAAATCCGGGTGTTTTTTGTAAATTTAGTTGTCATTAAAAAATAATAATCATGGAAAAGCATATCAATGTAGTTGCCGCATTAAGAATTGGATTCGGCATTTTAGGAATTATTGTCGGAGTTTTGGGTTTTATAGTATTACAACTTATTGGTGATATCTCAGGCGATCGAGATGCCGATTTTGTTTTGTCTCTGATTGCCAATATTGCTTTGGGATTCTTTATTGTTTTAAGTGTGCCTGGAATAATTGCCGGGATTGGCCTTTTAAAACACAAAGAATGGGCGCGGATATTAACTTTAATTTTATCAGTTATTGATTTGATTAATTTTCCATTTGGAACGGCCATTGGAGTTTATTCAATTTGGGCACTGGTTCAGGAAGAAACAGTAGCTGTTTTTAAAGCAGCAAAACCAATTTCAGAATAAAAAAACAGAAGTTTATTCAGATTTATGGTACAGTGTGAAATTACTATCTCGGGACGGGTACAAGGTGTTGGATTCCGTTATTTTGTACGTAAAAAAGCCATTGAAATTGGTATTGCCGGCTGGGTGAAAAATTCACGTTCGGGAGGTGTTGAAGTTATTGCCGAAGGCGAAACGGCTAAAATAGAGGTGTTTATTGACTGGCTTAAAATTGGGCCTTCGCTTGGAAGAGTTGATAAGGTTATTGTTAATCGATTTGAAAGAACTAATAATTATAAAGGTTTCGAAATCAGATATTAATTATTTTAATGGCTAAAAATATAATTGTCAAGTCTTTTCTGATTTTTGTTTTTGCCAGCTTTCTGATGTTGATGGGAACCCAGTTTATTATTCCTGTTATGTCGGGGATTACGGGTTGGGAAACTATAATTTGGTGGTTTATTGTCGCTGGTATTTTTGTTTTTTTACCCTTGATTGTGATTGCCTGGTTATTATTGATAAAAGAAGGAGTTTGGTTAACTTCAGGATGGTGGAAAAACCGGCTTCGGTTTCAAAAATTATCTGTTGTCGATTTGATATGGGGAATAGGAGGTATTTTTGTTATTGGTTTGTTTAGCTGGCTAATTATGGAGGGGATAAAATACTTTTTTGGGCCCACCAATAATCAACCTCATTTTATGTCTTTTGAACCTCTTTCTTCTGGTAGGTATTATATTTTATTGTTTTGGCTTCCTTATTGGCTTTTAAATATTTTTGGAGAAGAAATTCTTTGGAGAGGTGTGCTTTTGCCTCAAATGGAAAAGGCTATTGGGAAATACGCATGGTTGTTGAATGGTTTATTTTGGGCTATATTTCATATTGCTTTTGGATGGCAACTGTTATTAACTCTAATTCCAATTTTGTTAATTCTGCCTTATATTGTTCAGAAACGAAAAAATACATGGTTAGGAATTATTATTCACGCAGCTATAAATGGGCCAAGCTTTTTGGCAATATCATTTGGTTTGATTTAATGCCATATTTCTAATGACTATTCCTCGTAGTTTGCTTAGATATTATTATTTTTAGCTTCTTTTATTTTAATAATCAAATAATGTCTGATAAATCATACCATTTAACACCTTCTGAATTTAGGGAAGAGGGGAAAAAATTAATTGACTGGATTGCCGATTATTACGAAAACATTGAACAATACCCTGTTTTGTCGAAAGTAGAACCTGGTGAAATAATTTCGCAGCTTCCTGATAGTCCACCTCAAAAGGGAGAAAAAATGGACGCTATGGTTAAGGATATAAATGAAATCATAATGCCTGGGATAACCCACTGGCAATCGCCCAATTTTTTTGCATATTTTCCAGCAAATGCTTCTTTCCCGGCAATTCTTGGCGATTTACTTTCATCAGGCCTTGGTGTTCAGGGAATGATTTGGGCAACAAGCCCGGCTTGTACCGAGTTGGAAACCCGTGTGCTCGATTGGTTGGTTGATATGAAAGGATTGCCACAAAAGTTTAAATCCACATCAACAGGTGGCGGTGTCATCCAGGATACAGCTTCAACAGCCATACTTACGGCGATTGTTGCAGCACGTGAAAAAGCAACAAAATTTGAAACAAATAAAATAGGAATTACTCAAAAACTGGCAGCATATGTATCAACCCAAACCCATTCTTCAGTTGAAAAGGCGGTGAAAATTGCTGGAATTGGGAAAGAAAATTTACGGTTAATCGACGTTGATGAAAACTATGCTCTAATTCCTGAAAAACTGGAGGTTCAGATTAAAAAGGATAGAGCCGATGGTTTGTTACCCTTTTTTGTTTGTGGTACAGTTGGTACAACTTCATCAACTGCCGTTGATCCAATAAAAAAAATAGGTGAAATTTGTAAAGCCGAAAATTGCTGGTTTCATATTGATGCTGCAATGGCTGGAACAGCAATGGTATGCCCCGAATTTAGGCATTTTATGAAAGGTGTTGAATTGGCTGATAGTTATAGTTTTAACCCGCACAAATGGATGTTTACCAATTTTGACTGCGATTGTTTTTGGGTGGCCGATAAAACAAATTTAATTAATACCTTTTCGATTTTGCCGGAATACTTGAAAAATAAAGCTACCGAATCGGGTAGTGTATTTGATTACCGCGATTGGCACATTCAGTTAGGAAGGCGTTTCAGGGCTTTAAAGCTGTGGTTTGTTGTTAGGCATTATGGTATTGAAGGATTGCAGTTTCATATCCGAAAACATGTTCAGATGGCTAATGAGTTGGCTTCATGGATTTCTGATTCGAATGAATTTGAGGTAGCAACCGAACCAGCTTTTAATTTGGTGTGTTTCAGGCACACAGCCGGCGACGATTTTAACATGAAGTTGATGGATAAAGTTAATGATTCGGGCAAACTGTTTTTGACACATACTAAGCTAAATAATCAGGTTGTCCTCCGAATGTCGATAGGGCAAACACATACCGAAAAAAAGCATGTTAAAAATGCATGGGAATTATTAAAAGGCGAAGCTGCAAAAATGTAACAGATTAATTATTGGTTTTATGTAAAGGATTGCAGCCTTATAATTTGACGTTCCATGTTGTCTTTTTCGTAAAAACCAGTATGAGAGAAATTAAGGAATTTTAGAATTTTAAATGCATTAAAAACCTGAAAAAAACGTTTGTTGAAAATTTTCAGGTTTGAACAGTTTTGATTTAAATCGTCTATTTGTCCGAAAAAATCATCTTCAATCATAAAGTTCGAAACGGGAGCAGGTAGCTTTTTTAAGATAGTATTAAAGGCTTCCTGATTAATTTTGAATAAGTCTTCTTTTATGTCAAACAAAACTCTTAAGTCGATAAAAGCCTGAAAGTTGTACGTTTTTGTAAGGTCTTCTTTACCTTCCATCCATTTGCCAAGAGTTGGGCCAGTACCAAAAACAACCCTGTTTGATACACGCGATGAAGGATAAACCGTTGTTGAATTAAGTTCACCAACGATTCCAGTTTGGGCCAGAGTTTGCAAAAAATAAAAATCCTCGCCCGATTTTTTTCTGGTCATTCCGCCTCTTTTTACATACCCTAGTGCGGTTACGGCAAAAGCCGAACCTACAGTATATAAAGGATAGGGGTAACCGATAAATGTTAGGCAATTTTTGTAATAGGTCAGGTATTTTTCATATAAGTAAATGCCTTCACGAAGTTTTGGTTCTATGTTTTCTTTTTGATGTTCAAACTGAATAGTTGCTCCAATATGATTACCGTGTTTCGAAAAGTATTTTTCAATTTCAAGTAAATAATTTTTAGCGACAAGCGTATCAGCATCTAACGAAACAATAATACCTTTTGATTTATCAAGTACCGAAAACCTCCTTAATGCTTCGTCCATCCCTTTTTTTCGGGCAAGGCCCGGGCCTGCCCATTTTTTTGGTAATTCAAATGGTCCAGGGGAGTATGTTTTTATGGTTTTTTGCTGATTATCCTGATTCCAATTATTGATACATGTTTTTGTATTTGTGCTGTACTGGATGGTGTTTTTATCTGAATTTTCAGGATGGTTGATTATGACAATGATTTCAACAGAACATTCGGGAAGAGTACATTGGTAAATAGAATCAAGAGTTTTTAAAATCTCCGGTTCATTGAAGCATGGAATAACAATACTGATTCCTAAATCCGAATCGGGATTATCAGGAATCAGAACAGGGCATTGATTCTTTTTTAAATAGTTTTCAGAAAACATTTTCGAATTCTTAAAAATAAAAAATCCGGCATCAACCGGATTCTTTTTAAATTATATACGAATGTTTTTTATTTTGTTTTTTCAACTGCATACTTATCGTTGAGTGCTTTTAACACATCAGCAGTAATGTTTGTTGTTTCATCGCCAATGAGGATTTCTCCGGCATTAAAAATGTAATCGTAATTATATGATTTGTTATACTCTTTCAGATAGTTGATAACAGCATCAAGTAAAAGTTTGTTGTTGGTTGCCTGTATTTCTCCTAATTTTTGTGAAAGCTCCTGGTCCAGTTGAACAATCTCTTGTTCTTTGCCTACCAACCTGTCACGCTCCTGGATGGCACGTTGTTCAGTTAAAAATCCACCTCTTTTTAATTTTTCTTGAAATGAAGCTGCTTCTTTTTCAAATGCAGTACGTTTTGATGCATATTCGCTGGTATAAGCTTCTTGTTTTTTACTAAAATCATCGTGAAGGTCTTGTGCCATCTCGTAATTCACAATTAATGAATCAGTTTTAACATAAGCAATTTTTAATCCTGTCTTAACTTCCGAAGATGATTGAGTGTTATTCACAGAATCAGTGGTTTTTACTCCGGTAAAATGAAGCACATAAAGAACTGCAACTGCAATAAACAGAACTACAGAGACTATTAAAGATGTTTGTTTCATATCAAGTTTGAATTAATTTTCAGACAAAGATAATTTTTTAGGTTTAATGCTAATAAGTTATTTGGTTTTTTTTTAACCGTTCTGGCAATCAGGTACTTTCTAATAAAACCTGTAGAAAAATCATATTTGTGCACTGATAAACATCATTTATATGGCAAGGTTGTGTGACTATTTTTATACTTCAAATCATTAGTGTCTACTATAAATTAAAATACGTTCTTTGAAATCGTTGTAGAATCTATATTTCAGGAGTTTTTTGTTACGTGTCGATTTGAAATACTTAATTCGTGAAAATGTTATTCATGAATCAAGGTAAATATGTTTTTGCACAGTTGACAGAATTTCTTCCTAAGAGAGTTTTTGATTGTATCGTAGCTCGATATTCTGGTGATAAACATGTACGTTTTTTTAGTTGCTGGAATCAAATGTTATGTATGATTTTCGGTCAACTAACCAATCGTGAGAGTCTTCGGGATTTAATTGTTGCAATTACGGCACATAATAAAAAGATTTATCATTTAGGTCTTGGTAAAAATGTTACCCGTAGTAATCTCTCAAAAGCAAATGAAAACCGCAATAGTAAAATATTTGAGGAGTTTGCGTATTACTTGATTGACATTGCCCAGAATAAACTAAAGAATGAGAATTTTGAAATTAAAGGTAAAGTTTATGCCTTTGATTCCTCTACTATTGATTTATGCCTAAATGTATTCTGGTGGGCTAAATTTCGTAAAGCCAAAGGAGGAATAAAACTTCATACACTTTATGATATAACGACACAAATACCGGCATTTATTCATATTACGGCAGCCACAGTTAACGATATTAATGCAATGGATTATATTCCTTATGAAAGCGATGCATATTACATCTTTGACCGTGGATATGTTGACTATGCACGATTGTATAAGATTACGCTTTTATCTGCATATTTTGTGGTCAGGGCGAAATCGAATCTTAAATTTAGCCGAATATATTCACGAAAAGTTGATAAATCCACAGGAGTACAAACTGACCAGACAGGAAGATTAACCGGATTTTACGTATCAAAAGACTACCCGGAGAAACTGCGCAAGGTCAAATACTACGATAGTGAAATGAACCGAACATTCGTTTTCTTAACCAATAATATGACGCTTACTGCTCAAGAAATTGCATTGCTTTACAAAAATCGTTGGCAAGTAGAGTTGTTTTTTAAATGGATAAAACAACATCTTAAAGTCAAAACCTTTTGGGGTAACTCTGAAAATGCTGTTCGTATACAAATTTATACTGCTATCATAACATATTGCCTAGTAGCAATAGTTGGTCACGACCTAAAAATAGGACGTTCAACCTACGAAATATTACAAATTTTAGGAATATCTCTACTGGACAAAACACCTGTAAAAGAGCTATTTACAAATATAGATTACAATGATGTCAAAGAACTTAATTATAACCAGCTGTCACTCAGCTTATTTTAAGTGGACAGCAATGACTTCAAATAATAAATGAAAAATTAACTATTAGCAGGAATACACAATGTTTAATAAACTGATAACTATTTTGCTTCCTTTTATGCCTAAAAAAATGGTGTGGATTTTTTCGAAAAGATATATTGCTGGCGAAACCATCGAAGATGGATTAAAAGTATCAGAAAAGTTTAACGAAGAAGGAATTTTGGTGACGGTTGATTTGTTGGGTGAATTTATTAAAACAATTTCGGAAGCTGAAGACAATCGAAACCAATATTTAGACATTGTCACAAAATTTTCTGCAAAAAATATTAAAGGGAGTTTTTCGCTTAAGCCAACTATGTTTGGATTATTAATAGATAATGAGGTTTGTTATAGTTATATCAGGGATATTGTAAAATTTGCCAGCGGCAAAAATTGTTTTGTTCAAATAGATATGGAGGATTCACAATGTGTGGATTTAACCCTGGATATTTTTACTAGGTTGCGTGAAGAATTTCCAGCAAATGTGGGAATAGTTCTCCAGGCTTATATGCGACGGACGCTTGATGACCTCATCTATCTGAGTAAAATTAATACAACTGGTAATCCAATAAATGTACGGCTGTGCAAAGGCATTTATATCGAACCTGAGAAAATAGCATTTAAAAAATTTAAAGAGGTTCAAGTTCATTTTTTAAAATGTCTTGAATTTATTTTGCAAAACAAATTATACGCATCAATTGCAACGCACGATAAGGTATTAGTTGAAGGGGCATTTAATCTTCTTGAAAAGTACAAAATATCCAAAAATCTATACGAATTTCAGATGCTATTTGGAGTAACTCCTGAATTGCGAAAATCAATTGTCGAAAAAAACCATACAATGCGAATTTATGTACCTTTTGGTAAGGAATGGTTTGGTTATTCAACGCGGCGCTTAAAAGAAAATCCAATGATGGCAATGGTTATTATTAAGGCACTTTTTATTAGGGGATAGGAAGTTAATAATTAAGTTAAGGGATGGTTAGTATAAATCATCCCTTTTTGTTTTAAAGTGTTTTTAATATCAACTCATCAAGCGGCCTTTTGGGTACATGATGTATATTGTTGCCGTCGCGCCAATATTTAATATCATTGTCTTTTATTTCTTCAATAACAACTTTTTCGGCTGGTTTTCCTAAGGCGATTAGCATCAGGACTTCAATATTTTCAGGCGATTCGATAATTTTAGCCACTTTGGCTTTATTGAATGATGCAATCATACAACCGCCAAAACCACTTTCAACGGCTCCTAATAATATGCTTTGGGCTGCAATTCCATCATCGCAAAAATAATTGGGCGATATGGATTTATCGTGGCCAATAATAATATACGCTGCTGGCCTTTCTCCTTCTTCGGGGCCATGCCAACTGGTTAAATAACCTGCCCAACCCAGGGTTGTAAATATTTTTGCATTTGTTTCTTCAGTATTACTGATGACGTATTTTAATGGCTGGCTATTCCGTCCTGACGCTGAAAAACGTGCCAGTTCAATCCATTCTTTTATAACTTCGGTTGGGATTTTATGATTCTGGACGAAACGGCGGTAGCTCCTGTTTTTGATTATTAAATCGCGTATCATTTTTTTGGTTTTTGAATTTTGATGTTTTAAAGATACGCTTCAAAAATAATTCTGAAGATTTTTATTTCAATAAAGTATAAAAACTTATGGTTTATTTAGTTTAATGCAGGGTAACATCTCCTAAAATACCATAAATATGAAGAAGTATAAATTTATGCCAACAAAAGTGTTAATTTTGAAAAACAGAACAGAATAGCAATTTTTTATATGAAAAGATTTAAAATAAATATTGATGCAGGTTCGAATGTGCTAAAATTCCAGCAATTGGTCGAATCAATAATCGATTCAATAAATACAAACCAGTTGAAAGTTGGTGAAATGCTCCCTTCGGTCAATCAGTTAATGAAAGAATGTAATTTATCGCGCGATACTGTTTTTAAAGCCTATGCCGAATTAAAACAAAGAGGTATTGTTGAATCTGTTCCCAACCGTGGGTATTTTATTGCTAATAAGATCTCAAAAGTTTTTCTTTTTTTAGATACATTTAAAGCATACAAAGAAGTTGTTTATGGATCGTTTAAGGATCAATTAAAAAATAATATTAATGTCGATTTAAATTTTCACCATTACAATATCAGAGTATTTAAGCGAATAATTAACGATAGTATTGGCAAGTACAGCAAATACATTATCATGAACTTTGACCATGCAAAAGTTCCGAAAATTATTGACAAAATACCTGTCGATAAATTATTGATTATCGATTGGCGGATTCATTCTTCTCCAACTCATTCATACGTATCGCAGGATTTTGGTGAACCCGTTTATGAATGCCTGCAACAAAATCTGGAAAAGGTTAAAAAGTATAAAAAATTTATCTTTTTTTATCCATCATTTACATACCATCCTAAAGTAGCTATCGATTATTTTGAAGAATTTTGCAAAACAAATTCTATTGCACACAAAGTAATCTATGATCTGAAACAGTTTAATATCGAAAAGGGCGACCTTTATTTTTTGGTCAGTGACCGTACTTTAGCAAGGTTTCTTGATCAATGCCACGAAAAAGGATTGGAACCCGGAAAAGATGTAGGTGTTATTTCATACAACGATACTCCCATGAAAAAGTATGTTAAGAATGGGATTACTGTTATTTCAACCGATTTTGAGAAAATGGGGCAAAATGCTGCTGATTTTGTAAATACAGGTAATCCGGTAAAATTGACTGTCCCGACTACCATTAAATTGAGATCGTCATTTTAACATGTTTTAAAACACTTTTATCTGTTTTGACGGGTTCATTATTAACTCTATTTTTGCAAACGCAACAGAACAGAACGGCTTACGCCAATTACAATAATATAACAGTAATATTCATGCACTTATTAGGATTTGATATTGGAAGCTCATCAGTAAAAGTTTCGTTGATAAATGGGGAAAGTGGGATTTGCCTTGCAAGTTCATTTTACCCAAAACAAGAAATGGCGATTAATGCCATTCAACCTGGATGGGCAGAACAGGAACCTGAGTTATGGTGGGAAAATCTGAAATTGGCTCTTAACGATGTGTTGACACAGGCAAAAATTGACGTGGCTACAATTGATTCAATTGGAATCTCTTATCAAATGCATGGGCTGGTAGCCGTCGATAAAAATCAGGAAGTGTTAAGGCCATCCATTATATGGTGCGACAGCCGGGCAACTGAAATAGGGAATAAAGCTTTTGAAGATATGGGGAGTGAAAGTTGCCTTTCAAATTTATTAAACTCTCCGGGTAATTTTACAGCTTCCAAATTAAAATGGGTCAAAAACAATGAACCTGCACTTTTTGAGAAGATTTATAAAGTAATGCTGCCGGGCGACTTTATTGCCATGAAAATGACAGGCGAAATTACTACTACAGCAAGTGGTCTCTCAGAAGGTATTTTATGGGACTTTCAAAAAAATACTGTTTCGGAAGAGCTGTTAGGGTATTATGGTTTCGAAAAATCATTGATTCCGGACATTGTTCCAACATTTGGGAATCAGGGCCAGGTTTCGGCAAAAGCCGCGAATGAATTAGGATTAAAAGAGGGAATAAAAATTACATACAGGGCTGGTGATCAACCTAACAATGCCCTTTCTCTTAACGTTTTAAATCCGGGAGAGATTGCAACAACTGCCGGTACTTCCGGTGTCGTATATGGTGTCAGCGAAGAAGTAAAATACGATCCTTTTTCACGGGTAAATACGTTTGCGCATGTAAATCATTCAGAAAAACAAACCCGATTGGGTGTTTTGTTGTGTATTAATGGTACCGGGATTTTAAACTCATGGTTGAATAAAAACATGGGCAATAATCTTACCTATGAACAAATGAATGATGCTGCGGCTAAAATTCCTATTGGATCTGATGGATTAAGTATTTTGCCTTTTGGGAATGGTGCTGAGCGTGTACTTAATAATCAGAATCCCGGAGCTTTAATGGCTGGTTTAAGTTTTAACAGACATGATAAAACCCATGTTTTTAGGGCTGCGCAGGAAGGTATTGTGTTTTCATTTAAATATGGAATGGATATTATGAAAACAATTGGTATTGAAGCAAAAGTTATCAGAGCTGGAAAAGCCAACATGTTCTTAAGTCCTGTTTTCAGGGAAACTTTGGCTGGAATAACCGGTGCAACAATCGAACTTTTTGACACTGATGGCTCAGTAGGTGCTGCAAGGGGAGCAGGAATAGGTTCACACTTTTATACCAATGCAGGTGAAGCATTTAACACCCTTAAAAAACTGCAAGTGGTAGTGCCTGATGAATCAAAAAAATCTGAATATAAGGAGGCTTACAGCCGTTGGAAGAATGAACTGGATAAAACACTTTTATAATTTTTGTTGAGAAACCATATTAAACCATATAAACCATTTTAATAATGAAAAATTTATCACGCCGTTCATTTCTGCGCTCATCGTCTGCGATGGGTTTAGGAACATTATTTATTCCCGGATATATTAGCAATGCGCCAAGTTCAAAATTGAGGTTCGCTGTAATAGGAGCAGGTGGACGGGGAAAAGCAAGTTGGGACAAAGTTCCTGAAGAAAGTTTAGTTGCCATGTGCGATGTTGATACAATAGCTGCGGCTAAAGCTTTTACTGAACGCCCAAAAGCTAAAAAGTATTCTGACTTTAGAATAATGTTTGATGAAATGGCCAATGAAATTGATGCAGTTATAATCGCTACTCCCGATCATACTCACTTCCCGGCAGCTATGTGTGCTATGGAACTGGGCAAACATGTGTTGGTTGAAAAACCACTTGCTCACAATATCTGGCAATTGCGCACATTACAGAAGGCAGCAAAATATTACAAAGTTGTATCGCAAATGGGTAATCAGGGGCATACAACTAACGGAATCAGGCTTGTTAAAGAATGGTACGAAGCAGGAATTTTAGGTGAGGTAAAAGAAGTAATTGCCTGGCAAGGGAAAATTGATTTTGAAAGAGATTATTATTTTGAAAAACCAACTTCTTTTCCACCACAAAAACAGGAAGTGCCGGCAAACATTGATTGGGATTTATGGACAGGCCCTGCTGTTGAACACGATTATAATTCAATATATGCTCCAACAACATGGAGAGGTTTTTTTGATTTTGGAAATGGGAAATTAGGCGACTGGGCATGCCATACACTTGATGCCCCTTTCTGGGCTTTGGATTTAGGAATGCCAAAAACCGTTGATGTAAATGTACCAAATCCGGTACCCGACCACAGTTTTGTTGCTGAAGAATCGGAAGTTACCTGGCAATTTGGTGCCCGTGGAAATAAAGCACCAGTGACAATGAAATGGTACGAGGGAATTAAAACACCAGAATTGAGGCCTGAATGGAAACTTAAAAAATTACCTTCAACGGGAATGATTATGGTCGGCGATAAAATGTCGTTATATACAGGAGGCAGGCCCAATGACCCTCGTTTATTAATGAGTGAACCCGATTGGCAGGATTTCCTGAAAAATGCCCCTGAGAAAACAATACCGCGGGTAGGTGAAGAGCAACCAGTACAGGAATGGATTGATGCCATAAAAGCAGATACATTGCCAGGGTCTAATTTTGATTATTCAGCCAGTTTAACCGAGATGGCAATGGTGGGAGTCCTGGGGCAACGATTTGGCGGGCACCTTGATTATGATGCAAAAAATATGAAAGTAACAAATCGTCCTGATTTGGATGTTTATATAAAGGAGCCTGTACGAAAAGGGTGGGCTTATGGTGAGAAACTTTGGAAATAAATAAACAGGAAAACTAAAATTATTAAATATGAATGTATTAAAGGGAAGCAAGGAATATTTTCCAGGCATAGGCCAAATTAAATATGAAGGCCCGGAGTCACGAAATCCGTTAGCATTTAAGTGGTACGACGAAAATAAAATAGTAGGTGGCAAAACAATGAAAGAGTATTTGCGTTTTGCTGTCGCTTATTGGCATACCTTCTGCGGAGCTGGTGGCGATCCATTTGGGCCGGGCACAAAAAACTTCCCTTGGGACGGTGCTTCGGACCCAATGGATTCAGCCAAAGAAAAAATGGATGCTGCTTTTGAGTTTATTACCAAGATGGGTATCCCATATTATTGTTTTCACGATACCGATGTGGTAGGCGATGGTTCTGTGTTTGAGATTGAAAAGCGTTTGGTAAAAGCTGTCGATTGGGCAAAAGAACGTCAGGCTGCTTCGGGTGTTAAATTGTTGTGGGGAACAGCCAATGTATTTTCCGACCCGCGGTATATGAACGGCGCTGCTACCAATCCCGATTTTAATGTGCTGGCAAATGCTTCGGTACAGATTAAAAATGCCATGGATGCTACAATTGCTTTGGGTGGCACAAATTATGTGTTCTGGGGAGGCCGCGAGGGCTATATGAGCCTTCACAATACCGAAATGAAACGGGAACTGGAACACCTTGGCCAGTTTTTAACTGTGGCACGCGACTATGCACGCAAACAAGGGTTTAAAGGTACGTTCCTCATCGAACCAAAACCTATGGAGCCAACCAAACACCAGTACGATTTTGACTCATCGACAGTGATTGGTTTCTTAAAAGAGTTTGGTTTAGACAAAGATTTTAAAATCAATATTGAAGTAAACCATGCCACATTAGCCGGGCATACTTTTGCTCATGAGTTAAGAGTAGCAGGCGATGCAGGTTTTTTAGGTTCCATTGATGCCAATAAAGGCGATTACCAGAATGGTTGGGATACAGATGAATTCCCTACCAATATTTACGAAGTAACCGAAGCCATGTTGGAAATTATTCAGGCTGGTGGATTTACCAACGGAGGTATCAATTTTGATGCTAAAACCCGCCGTAATTCAACCGATCTGGAAGACATCTTTATTTCGCATGTGTCGGGTATGGATGTTTTTGCAAGGGCTTTAGTTGTTGCTGATAAAATATTAAATGAATCGGATTACCTAAAAATCAGGAAAAACCGTTATGCCTCATTTGATGCCGGCAAAGGTGCTGAATTTGAAGCTGGTAAAATGACTCTTGAAGATTTATATGCTACTGCCAAGGCTGTGGGAGAACCTGCTCAAATTAGTGGCAAACAAGAAATGTTGGAGCAATTAATTAATTGGTACATATAAAATCATGAAAGGCAGGAATTCGTTATATATATTAGGTATTACACTGGTTGCTACCTTAGGTGGACTTTTGTTTGGTTACGACACAGCTGTTATTTCAGGAGCTGATAAATCATTCAGGCGTATTTGATAAATGGATTGGGGCTTGGTTCATTGGCTCATGGAGCTACCATCTCAAGTGCACTTATTGGGTGTATTATTGGAGGTAGTTTGTCGGGTTTGATTGCTTTAAAACTTGGGCGTCGGAAGGCACTGTTTTTAGCAGCAGTGCTGTTTTTTTTATCTGCCCTGGGGTCAGGTAATCCCGAATTCCTCTTTTTTACCAAAGGTGAGCCTACCATGGGTTTATTATATGTATTCAATTTTTACCGTATAATTGGGGGTATTGGAGTTGGACTTGCTTCGGCTGTTTGCCCTATGTATATTGGTGAAATTGCTCCTGCCGATATTCGAGGGCGATTGGTTTCGATTAACCAGTTTACCATTATTTTTGGGATGCTTGTGGTTTATTTTGTGAATTGGGGAATTGCCAATGGGCAATCACTTGAATGGATAAATACTATTGGCTGGAGGAAAATGTTTACTTCTGAAGCAATTCCGGCTGGCCTTTTTGGTATTCTTCTGTTTTTTGTGCCTGAAACACCGCGTTATTTGGCAATGACCGGCAAAGATGAAAAGGCGCTTGGAATATTAACAAAAATAAATGGTGCTGAAGTAGCAAAACAAATCCTTAAGGAAATAAAAATTACCGTCG
This sequence comes from Prolixibacteraceae bacterium, assembly GCA_963666575.2. Taxonomy (GTDB): domain Bacteria; phylum Bacteroidota; class Bacteroidia; order Bacteroidales; family Prolixibacteraceae; genus JABMQB01. The sequence goes on along the minus strand of CAXXYG010000027.1, from coordinate 311,043 downwards.
AGAAATCATCGGCTAAACTGTTTGCTTATGGTAAAATAGTGATCATCATTGGTATTCTGCTTTCGGTATTCCAGCAGTTTGTGGGTATTAATGTAGCCTTGTATTATGCTCCCCGCATATTCGAAAGTATGGGAGCCGAAAAGGATGCATCGATGATGCAGACAGTGGTAATGGGATTGGTGAATGTGATTTTTACTGTTGTGGCTATAATGACTGTTGATAAATGGGGCCGTAAACCATTGTTAATGGTGGGGTCAATTGGTATGGCTATTGGTATGTTTGCAATAGGGGCTTTGGCCTTTATGAAAATCATTGGTATTAGCACGCTTGTATTTATTATTATTTATACCGCATCGTTTATGATGTCGTGGGGCCCAATTTGTTGGGTACTTATTTCGGAGATATTCCCCAATAAAATCAGAGGCAGGGCCATTGCTATTGCTGTGGCAGCACAATGGGCGGCCAACTATTTTATTTCATCGACTTACCCGGCTATGATGGAATTTAGTGGTGGTTTAACTTACTGCTTTTATGGGGCAATGAGTTTGTTGTCATTCTTTTTTGTTTGGAAAATGGTTCCCGAAACCAAGGGGAAAACCCTGGAGGAGATGGAACAGTTATTAATAAAATAGGTTAGTTGTTTAGGTGGATGGTTAGCTTCTGTTAGGTGGAAGCTGCCATCCTTTTTTTATGCAAAATCTTTTTCTTTCCTGGCCATAAATGGTATAAATGCATTCTTAAATTTTTCATTGCTTGTATTTTTTTATAGTAAAATAGAATATATTTGTATTTATATAAATATAACCTAACCATTTAAATCAACGTGTATGAAAAATCTTCTATTTTGTATAATTGCCCTGATAGCATTTGGGTGCGGAACAAGTGGCCCCAAAAATAGTACATCAACCAACGATTGCAGTTGTGATAAAGACTCGATGGTGATTGTAATGCGTTTCGAAATTAAGGTAGTACCCGAAAAAGTTGCCTTTTTAAAACAATCGTTCGATGAATGCCAAGCTAAGGTATATGCTCAGGAGCCCGGATGTTTGGACTATTCATTGTACCAGTCGTACAGCGACAGCACATTCTTTTGCCTTACTGAAAGCTGGGCAACTAAAGGCGACCACAATGCTCACATGGAGCTGGAACACACTAAAAAACACATCGCTGAAACAAGCGATATCCGCGATCCTGAATTTGAATCAAAAACAAGTTATGTGTATTGGATTTGCCCCGGGGCGAATGAGCAGTAGGGGGTAGGGCTTGGGTTAAAACTCTTCGGCATAAATGCAGGAGGTAGTATAGCGATGTGGGGAAAGGTTGTTACCATCGTTATGCCGGAGAAAGTGATTCTGTCTTGTTGATGAATGCTATTGGATGAACCCCGGTATTTATACCGGAGTTTATGACCGTACAACGATCCCCAGTTTTTCGAGGTATTGTGCTTCATCGCCGCGGAAGAGGAGCTTGGCCAAACGGGTTAATTCATTACAGGCTTCTTCCAATTCGTCGAGTTTGGCATTGCGCTCTTTGGTAGCATATTGTGCATCGCCACTCTCTTTTTCACGGGTTTCTTTCAAATGGTCTAACTCATTTACCTGATCCGATAAGGCTGTAACCGATTCGGTAGTGTAACCAAAGGGTACTAGTTTTTCGAGAGCTTCGGATGAAGCCAGCAACCTTGTGTAAAATAACTTGGCGCCTGCAACATAATCGGCATACCTGCCAAAGTTGTCGAGGTAAAGCCCAAGGGTTTGTGCCATAGGTTTGTCGCTGGTATAAAAAAACCTGAGCCTGTCACGGAGTTCATAAAAATCTTTTTTTGATTTTTCAAGGGTGTCGCTAAAGGTATCGCCGGCAAACTTATACCCCTGTTTTTCATCTTTTTGGTGTTTAATGAGTTCCTGGGTTTCGTTGTAGAGGGTTTTTAGGGCTTCCATTTTTTCGGTGGTGTAGCCAAAAGGTTCGAGGCGGGCGCTGATGATTTCATCGCTGGAGGCATTCCATATTCTGATATGGAACCTCTCCATTCGTTCGTTGATAGATTTACTTTTTCCCATATCCGTTTTTTTTAATGAAAGAGAATTGAGTTAACTACATGTATTATTTTTTTTTGTTTGGAATTTGTGTTGTATTGAAGCTTTGAGAAAGAATGAGGGCTTCGTATTAACTGATTCCTATATTTTGAAAAAAAAGATATAAAAAATAGGAATTTAAGTCAAGTATTTTCGAAATAAATTACAAAATAAAATTTCATAACACCTATTCATTCAGCCAACTAGCTTGTGTTCTGTAATTGTTTTTTGCTTTGAAGGATTTAGGCACTGCTGCAATAAAAAGCAGGTGTGCTTTACCTATTTTAGCCATTAATTCGTGAAAAAACAGGTGTTCTTAACCTATTTTAACCATTAATTCCCGAAGGAATATGTATGCTTAACATATTTATGGGGCTGCTATTAAAAATTATATGCATGCTCAACATATTTGTGGCACAGCTTTTTGAAAAAATATGTATGCTCAACATATTTATGGTACTGCTTTCTAAAAAAGTATGTGTGCTTTATTTGTTTTTGGGTGTGCTTTTTTGTCGCCCGACAAATAAGTGGGAACGAAAAGCCCACATTTCTACCGAGTGCGGTCTGCCATATTTTATGAGCCGTTATTGTGTGTTGGTTTTATTCAACTTTAATTCTTTCAGATATCTTGTTAATAATTATCCATTTGTTTTTAATTCTCATGAGTTGGAAGTAGTCCATATAACCAAATTCTTGATTTGCAATTTTTATTTTTGCTGTCGCCAAATTTCCTTCAATATCAATGTTGAGGATATTAGTTACCCATTTTAATTCAGGAACAATATTTTCTGATTTATACCATGAAATATACGTTTCTTTATCAGTGAATTCAATTTTGTCAGAATCCTCATTAATCCAAAAGATTCTCCACTCTTTGTGAAATATAGGTCTGTATAATTCACCATTAGAAGTTTCATGTCCTTTATGATAATTATTAAGTAAAATTTCTTTAATTATCTCTTTATCATTCATTCTAAATATTTCCCTATTTGATTATTAAAAACTTTAACATAACGGTCGGCGATAAGAAATCGTTGCGCATTTCGAAGCACAAACTTATCGGCCTGCCAAGCCGTTTATTAAATGTTATGTTGTTCAAATATAGCACTATCTGCGCAATGTTTTTTACCGCTTGTTGGGCGTAGGTTGTGTGTCCTGCGTTACTCAAGGATGCAATTTATAAATAATAGAGTAACATAACTGTAGATTAGATGAAGAAATATTATGTTTTACATACTATGGGCTTCGGCTAAGCCGATTAGGCGGATTGGTCAAACCACCCAATGGTGCTTTTCTTTCACGGGACGGTACTGAGCGATTGGGAAACGTTACGGTGAAGATTTTATTCAAAACCGTATCAGGTATGGGTTTGCAGAGATGAATGCAAATGAACCCCTATTGAGGTCTCGATAATAACGTATGCTGTGTCAAAATCGAGGGGACAGCCGCCCCGAGAGACAAAGTTCAACGGACACCTAGCTTCTGGTTGAACGGCACACGGGATAAAGGGGGCATGACTCAAACCCGGGCTAATCTACGGAACAGGAGAAGCTGACTTTAAACTGCAAAGGGAGAATAGCGATAAACCTATTTTGGCAAGCTAAAGAGTACCGATGTTTTAAGTCAGTGGCGGATCACCTCGTAGTAGCGACTATGCATTCAGGAACGGTTGGGGAAAGCCCGACTTTAGCGAAGGGGGTGACGGAGTTAGATTGAATGAATCTTACAACTTGCAAGAGGATGATTAGTTTATTACAATCAAGGACTCAACCGATCGAGAAAGAAGCGGTTTGGTCTGCGTTTAAGAAAGTGAAATCCAACGGGGGTAGTGCCGGGGTTGATGGGGTGACCATTGAGATGGTCGAAGTCAATGCTCGTAAGTATCTTTACCCTGTGTGGAACCGTCTTTCTTCGGGCAGCTATTATCCGCACCCCGTAAAACAAGTACCCATTCCCAAATTAGACGGCACAGAACGCTTGTTGGGGATACCCACGGTATGCGACCGGGTAGCCCAAATGGTAATACGCGAAGAACTTGAAGCGATTGTCGGGCCTACGTTTCACAAGAATAGCTTTGGCTATCGTCCGAAACGTAGCGCACGCCAGGCTGTTCAGCAATGCAAAGAAAATTGCATGCAGTACGACTGGGTTATCGATTTGGACATCAAGGGATTCTTCGATAATATTGACCATGGTCTGCTAATGAAAGCAGTAAAACATCACACAACAGCGAAACATATTCTGCTGTATGTTGAACGTTTTCTGAAAGCGGATGTGCAGTTGCCCGATGGCAGTATTCAGAAGAATACACAGAATGGCACACCACAGGGCGGGGTAATCAGCCCGTTGTTGGCAAATATTTTCATGGATATTGTTTTCGATAAGTGGATGGATAGGTATTATCCAGAAAACCCATTCGAACGCTATGCCGATGATGTGGTGATACATTGTCAGAACTTCAAAGAGGCACTTCGTTTACTCGAAGCACTGAAAGAGAGGTTGAAACAATGCAAGCTGGAAGCCCACAAAGAGAAAACGAAGATTGTTTACTGCAAGCGCAACCAGAAGAAGCACCCACCCTTTGAAGTGAAGTACCGCACGTTTGATTTTTTAGGGTTTACCTTTAAAACCCGGCGGGCACGAGGGAAATGGGGGCATCTTCAGTTGGTTTTTACGCCCAGCATGAGCAAGAAAGCCATCAAGCGGGTGGGGGAACGTTTAAGGGAGTTGAAGATTCACCGTATGGTTCAGTTTAATATCCGGAAAATTGCCGTAATGCTGGCACCGTATTTACAGGGTTGGATAAACTACTTTGGTCATTTTAATGTAACTGGATTAAAGCGGGCTATGCGCCTTTTGAATCGGAGGCTCATCAAATGGGTATCAAACAAGTATCGTCGGTACAGGCGTAAACCACGGAAACTTGCATGGAACTGGTTAACGAACATCTACCGATGTTTTCCTAACCTGTTTGTGCATTGGACTTATGGTTTTCACCCGTAGAGTCCTACTTCGAAGAGCCGTATGACGGGAGACTGTCACGTACGGTTCTGTGAGAGGTTTAGGGGTGAGATTCCCCTTTACCTACTCGACTTTTGTCATTTTTTATTTAATCTCATTTTGTCAACTTTGTTATTACTGTTGTTTTGAAATCAAATTTGTCAATTTTATATATTTTTATTGAAAATTGATTTTTATCAAGAAACTTCTCTATAAAGGGCAAATCAGGAGCATAATGAAAACTACCTCTGACCTTTAGTGAACGTAGAATGTCCATATATTTTTTTGCATATTCTATGTAGTTTCCATCTTTTCTCAAATTATGATGTTTGAAATGATTTGAAAATCCTAAATTACTAATGACTGTTCCCCATTTATCCTCTCCGTAATCATATTCTAACCAATCAGCTGTATCTAAATCTGGAGATGTAAATTTAAATCTATCTATTCCATAGGCAACAATCTTATTACTTTTTATATAGTTAACAAAACTTCCTTGACGTCCGCAGCCGATATCTAATACTGGGTGCATTAATTGTTTAATATCAATTTTAAGAATACTTACTTGCAATTCAGGACTATATTCAAAACAAGCTACAGGCTCAATTGTATCTTCTTTATCGGTATAAATTTTTTCTGCAAAAGAATTGCTTTCTTGAAGCCAATTTTTTAGTTTCTCAAAATGAATCCTTGTTATCTCTTCAACAGTGAAAATCTTGTTTTGAATGTTTTTTAATAAGTCAGAATAAATAGCTTTTAATTCTTCTTTCGTTTTTGAATTAAATGAATAATACTGATTTACTCGGCAAAACTCTTCAATTGCTTTATCTGTTGTATAATCAATTAAAAGCTGTTCGGAATGGCAGTTTAATTCATTAAAAGAAGATATATTTTTAATTGTTTCATTAGAAAATCTAAATAACTCATTATTTTTATGAAACAAGTTCTTGTCTTGATTCGATTTTATTTGATTATCAATACTTTTAAGAAGAATATTAATAGACATAATTTTTCCAATTACAAGTTTGCGCCTTCAACTAATACAAGTTCACCTATTGCTGCATCTTTGCGTAGTTTTTTTGCTTCCTGATATTCAGCTGAATAATAAAATTCCTTAGCCTTTTCCATGGTCGGAAATTCTAAAACGACAATTCTTTTATTGTTGGAGCCCCCTTCTAATGTTTCGGTTTTCCCCCCTCGAACAATAGCTTTACCTCCATACTTTTTAATTATTCCAGGTACGGCTTTTAGATATTCTTGATATTTTACTTTATCTGTTATTTCAGCTTTTACAATAATATAAGCGACCATATTTGGTTAGAATTATTTAATCTCATTAAAAAATGTGCCTTTTATCCAATTTTCATTCCATTTTCAACTTTTCTCTCAGGTTCAATTAAAATCACTTTTTTGTTCTCTCCAATACCACCTAAAACCAAACATTCACTCATTATGTTTGCTATTTGTTTTGGAGGGAAATTAATTACAGCAACGACTTGTTTTCCAATTAATTCTTCTGGTTTATAAAGAGCCGTGATTTGAGCTGATGTTTTTCTTTTTCCATATTTCCCAAAATCAACTATCAATTTGTATGCGGGATTTCTTGCTTTAATAAAATCTTCTGCTAAGATGATAGTTCCTATTCTCATTTCAACTTTTGTAAAATCATTCCAAGTTATTATTTCTTTTGTCATCTTTCGATTGATTTTCATGTGTTTGTTAACTTACGCCCTACCGTTGGTGCAAGTGGAGTGCGGGATTTCGGAGCTGTTCACTTTCAAACTCGCACGGAGCCAATTCGTTTATTCAGTATTTCATTTTTTCCGTCAATCGTCAAAGACGAATTGGCGGTGTTGCAACGGAGAACTGCGGTTGAATTACCCGCTGAAACCCGCATTTACATTTTGTTACAAACTGGGCTTTATTCTTTTTCATCAATTTCCACTAATTCATAACTTGTACTTCTTCCACCACCTTCTGTCTTTCTCAGTATATTTTTATTTATTAAATCTTGAATATCTCTTAATGCTGTATCAGTTGAGCATTTGGCAATTTTTGCCCATTTTGATGAGGTCAAATTACCATCAAATCCATCTAACAGTTTATTTAAAAGTAATTTTTGTCTGTTATTTTGAAGTTTTGTTGCATTCAAATTCCAAAATTTATGTTTGTAAATTACTTTTGCTAAAACCTGATTTGATGAATTGAGTGCATCAAATAAGCACTTTAAAAACCATTCCAACCAATTTGTAATTTCTACTGTTCCTTTTTGCGCCTTTTCAAGAACATCGTAATATTGTTTTCTTTCTCTGCTAATTTGCGCGGACATACTATAAAATCGTTGTGAAATTCCATCCGATTTTGCTAAAAGCATATCTGTTATTGCTCTTGCAATTCTACCATTTCCATCCTCAAACGGGTGAATTGTTACAAACCATAAATGTGCAATTCCTGCTTTTATTACAGGGTCTTGAGTTTCGTTTTTATTAAACCAATCTAAAAATTGGCTCATTTCATTTTCAACTATTGAAGCATCCGGAGCCTGATAATGAACTTTTTCTTTTCCTAATGCGCCAGAAACAACTTGCATTGGTCCGGTTGAGTTGTCTCTCCAGTTTCCAACAATTATTTTATACATTCCACTTCGTCCTGTAGGGAAAAGGGCAGCATGCCAATCAAATAGTCTATCTTTTGTTAGTGATTTATTGAAATTTTGAGTAGCGTCAAGCATCATTTCAACAACTCCTTCAACATCTCTGTCAGATGGAATTAACCCTGAAATTTCCATTCCAAGTCGACGAGCTAATGATGAACGTACTTGTTCTGGATTTAATATTTCCCCCTCAATTTCCGTTGACTTTAAAACGTCGAGCGTTAATGTTTCTAGGGTTGCTTCGTTTCGAAGGTCGAATCCAAGTGATTCCATTTTTCCTACAAGTTTTCCTTGTAAGTTTCTAACTTTTCCCAACAATGCAAATAGTTTTTCATTGTCCCATTTAAAGTTCGCCCAACCTTCTTTTTGATAAATGTAGATTTTCATTCTCCGCAATATTTGCGATAAATATACATCTTATTCTCCGCATTTCAATCTATTCGTCGCACAATTTGCGACAAATAAAAGTGCTATTCGCCGCAAATCGTTTTTTTAGCCTTGTTTGTAACGGTTTGGCTATGTGGAGTGCGGGACTTCGAAAAACGTCCCTGTCAGGCTGCCACTGAGCCAATTCGTTTATTCATATTTTAATTTTTATAGCCAAATCGTCAACGACGAATTGGCGGTGTTGCAACGAAGAACTGCGGTTGGATTACCCGCTGAAACCCGCATACATATAGCTTTTGTTAGGTGCTGGTGTTTTACCATCCTTCATTGTAATTCCCTTTGATTTCTTTAATTTGTTCTCTATTTGCTGTTAAAATTTTGGTTGTTTTGTCCAGATAGAAATAATTATCATAAACGTAAATTACATCATGTAATCCAAAATCGCCATATACAATTCTTAATGATTGGACATGATACTCAAACCTATTTCCCTTTTCATTAATTTTTGATTCTATGACCTTATCATGTAAACCCAATGTACCACAGCACCACAAATATTCAATTAACTCTTTAGTGTTACTCAAAGATAAATCGCCATTAAAAATACCAACTTCGTCAATGTTCTTAAATTTGTCATGGTTCGAAATAAAGTAATCTGAACGATGAACTCTAGAAAGTAGTTTATCCTTTTCATTTTCAATATTTACTCTTAAGAATTCGAAATATTTGTCTGTTTCATTTTCTTGAACTATTTCTCTATTTACAGAGGAATACTCATTTGAAAGGTTAGACCATGTTCTAGCTTCTTCTTTATCATTCGTATTAAGCTCTATCCAAATGTGTTCCCTTTCATTGAGAGGCTTGACACTGACAGTATTTTCATAATACTCATTACCTATTAAATCTGTCTCGTGATAAAAGCCGACAGGGTATTGATAAATTTTATCATAAGCAAGCTCCAATATTGCATCATCTGTCGTTGAGATTTCTAAATCTTCCTTGTCACAGGATATTAAAAATGCAATTCCGATAAAAAGTAGAATATTTTTTTTCATAGCTTTTTTCCAATATAGATGATTTTCTTTTTTTTGTTTGCGTCGCACTTGCACCTAACAGTTACTTGTAAGTTGTCGTTGCGGATTTCGGAGCTCGTTCCTGTCCGGTAGGACACAGAACTGCGAATCGAGAATCCGCAGTTGGCGTACAACCAAACCCAGCCCTGTAGTAAGTACTGTGTTAGCAAAAGTATTTTTATTTCGGTAGCTCAAAAATTCCTTTGTTTAAAGTTCTTATCCATACCTTTTGTCTTAAGTTGTCAATATTCAGGTCTGCAATTCCATCATCTTCTGGCACCTCATTAATCTTACTCCAGTTTGTCCCATCGAAAGTCAACAATACATTACTTGAAAAAGCCATATTTTCAACTTTCTCAGAAACCACATAAATTTTATTTTCATCAGCAAAAAGTTTGCGGACAGTTCCTGTAATAATTTCATTGTTATTGTCTTGGGGATTTATAGTTTCCCATTTTTTACCATCAAATCTCATTAGTGAAATTTGTTGGTTGTCGTGTCCTGTACCAATCCATAAATTATTGTCTTTGTCTGATACAAGACACCAAATGTTTTGAGAAGTAATATTCGAATTTTCCGAATTATAGTTTATCCATTCATCTTTTTCAATTTTCAAAACGCCTTGATTATTCCATAAAGCAAGCCAGATATTATTGTCCTTGTCCACGTGGATGTTGGTCACTGGACTGTTGAGAGGAGAATTTTCATCAGTAAATGTCTCAACATTTAAATTACTATCAATTTTGTATAGTGCGGTAAATCCTCCTGCCCAAATATTGTTTTCATTGTCAATTGTCATAAATCGGAATAATCCAGAATCATCAGGTAAATCCACAATTTTTCTGTAAATGTCACCCTCCTTTAAATAAATTGTTTTAGCATTTCTTGCCCACAAGTTATTATTTTTATCAAAAAGAATTTCGTCAACAAAAATGAAATCGTCATCTAAAATTTCAAAATCACTGGTTTCAGTTTCTCTTTTTGATAAATATGATTTTGATGGGAAAGAACTTGAATAAGGAGGAACTTCCACTGAAGTATCCCTTTCACTTGTTACGTAATAAAAAACATTGTTGTTATCTAATTCCATTTCATTAATATGCTTTCCTGGCATATCACTGAAGTTTGCAATTTGGTCAAGAAGGTTTTCTTTATTGCATGAAATAAGAAAAGAAATTATTACTAAGAAGATGAAAGATTTATAAGTTTCCATAGTTGATTTTTTTTCTTAAAGACGCATTTTATAGCAATTTAGTTGCTTTAATATTTTTGCTAACGGTTGGTGCAAGTGGAGTGCGGGATTTTGAAATGGTTCCCTTTCAAACCAGCACGGAGCCAATACGGCTTTTTGTTAAACATGATTTTTAAAACCGTCATCCGTCAAAGATGGATTGGCGGTGGTTGAACAGGGCAAAAACGCTTGAACACCACGCCCGCCCGCATTACCTTTAGATTTGCACTTTGTTGGGCTTAGTTTTTTATTCATTTACGGACATATTATTTTTTTCTTTTTTTTAGTAGTTGGATTTAAGGTACAAGAAGTTACGGTTGTCTGGTGAGCAAAAAGTGAGATTGTTTTCTTCAATTTTTAAAATGTACTGTTTCCCTAATAGTTTTTCGAAATCCAAGTATTCATTTATTGGATGTTCTTTTCTGACAAACGTGCAATTATAGTTAAGCCTATCCTGAGACTCTTCGACATTTTCATAAATCACGCTCATTAACTCATTCATGTAATAATTTTCTTTGTTAAAAAGATATATTCTCATGTACTTCCCTCGACAATCGAAATCTTTCGGGTTAACTCCACTGCCGCTATATAAGTGAAAATATATTTCATTGTCAGGTAACAGTTGTAGAATAACCTCCTCCAAGTCCTTATTCTCAATATCCAAATCTACAAGCTGATAAAATTTATCTAAATCCAGATGGTCATATTTCCTCGCAGATTGTGTCGGTTCTGATGGTACAAAATAACTGGTTCTGTCTTCAGCTTCAATTACTAAAGTATCCGATTTAAAATGATATATAGCGTTGTCAAATGCTCTTTGATTTTTAAAAGTTTCTGTAGAATTTGGGAAACAACCCATTGAGGTACATATTATTCCGTATGTTTTTAAAGTGTCGCCAGAAATCTTGATGTATCCTCCACAGCCATTACATCCATCGCTGAAACCTATAAAATTGCCATAACTCAAAGTATCATAAGAACCAGCTTTTTCAACAAAATTGCCAATATTAACAAACCACCCTCCATGTTGTAAGAATTCCGTAACTTCTTGTTTACCCATTTCAATCAATTTTTTAGGTCGTTTTTTTTGAGGATATCCTTGGTTGCGTTTTAACTTGTATGCTTCTTCAATGCTGTTGTTGACCTCTTCCACCAAATAGTCTGGAACATTCATTTTTACCAAACGCCAGCGACCGATTAACTTCTTATCAAAACCAAAATCTGGAGAATTTGCTACTTTTTCAAGTCCATGATTAATTACAGAATCCTTTTCGTAAGCAAGAGATATTTTCTCGTTTTCCAGTAGTAATTTATTATTTGAGATACTATACTTAAATGCTCCATGCAATTCGTTACGTAAATCAAAAGTAGCTCCTTTAATTCCAAGATGTCCTTTTAGTCTTGGTCCAACAAGTCTTACGGAATCACCTTTTAATTGATAAAAGTTTTGAAACGGATAAGATTGTGTGAAAGTTCCATTTCCGTTAATAATTTGAAAGGAGCCAATATGATAAAATTTATTGGTCGAGTCGTATCCAAAATAGATATATGGGGAAATATTGTCGGTAGGACTTTTAAATACACCATCAATTACAATTGACTTCAAATACCACTTTCCTCGAATATTATCGGTCTTTATACCAGACGCAAGAATGGTGTTAACAATTAGGAAAGTATTAAATATAGTAATCAGTTTTTTCATTTTTTAAAATTAAGCCCAACCGGTTGGTGAAAGTTTTTGTAGCGGATTTTCGGAGTGATTGTCTGTCCGAAAGGACGACGATCGATGCGAGAATGTGCGCTTTGAAAACCACTGCTACCGCTATAAAATTTACATATTGTTAGCTTTAGTAATTATTTCAACCATTTCTCAAAATTTGTCATATTTATTACTTCAAAAGAAGATTCTGGATAAGCATTTTTCCATTGAGACGGTATCTTAACTTTGCTTTCTTTCCACTTGAATTCATAACCGAACAACGAACCATTTCGTTCTTCCACCCAATCAATTTCTTGTTGTTCATAGGTTCTCCAGAAGTAATTATTCGATGAAATTCTATTATATTCTTGATATTTTAATCTTTCACTAATCATATAATTTTCCCACAATTGTCCAATATCATTTCTTGACTCGATAGAATTGAAATTTGCGATTACTGCATTTCTTATTCCATTATCTAAAAAATACCATCTTGAATTTTTTGTAATTTCTTTTCTAAGATTTCGACTAAATCCCTCAACTTTATGGAGTATGTAAACTTTACTCAATAAATCAAGGTATTTCTCCACTGTGTTTTTGCTAATTCCAAGTTGTTTGCCTAATTCCTGAAGAGAAACTTCTCCACCAATTTGAAAGGCAATCAAACGTAAAAGATTAAATATTTTTTGAGAGTTTTTAATATTTTCATAAACAAGAATATCTTTCAACAAATACGAACTAACCATTTCATTTAAGTAATCGCTTTTATCTGTCTTGTCGGGCAAATGAAGTAATTCTGGATAATTTCCAAAAATAAGGCGTTCTCGAATCTTGTCAATTTTAGATATGTTGTTCTCGACTTGATTGTATTCATTTTCAGATAATGCAAAAAGATTAAATGTATATTTTCGACCAGTTAAGGGTTCACCTGCATCTTTATTAATATCAAATGATGAAGATCCTGAAATAATAATTTTTAAGTCTTCAATCTCGTCAACCATGAGCTTGAGCTTTAAACCAATCTCAGGAATTTTCTGTGCTTCATCAATATAAAGTAGTTTATATGAACCGATTATTTGCTTATAATTTTCAACGGTTCTGATAGCAAGTTTATCATGAACATTTATATCTTCTCCATTTAATGCAAGTACTGGCTCATTAATTTGTGATAAAATCTCTTTTACGAGTACTGTTTTTCCAACTCTCCTTGCTCCAAATACAATCACAACTTTATTAGGTTGGAGTTTTTTTATAATATTTTTTGAAAGTGCTCTTGTTAAATATTCCATAATACCGTCATTTTGTTGACGCAATTTATGTAATTTCTGTCACTGAAACAAATATGTAATGTCTTGTTTTTATTAAAGCTAACGGTTAGTATATAAAAAGTAGGCGATTTCGAAGCACGAAACTTTCAAATACGCACGGAGCCAATTCGTTTATTCAGTATTTCAAATTTTCCGTCAATCGTCAAAGACGAATTGGCGGTGTTGCAACAACGAGCTGCAGCCCAAATAACCGCTGAAACCCGCATTTACTATTTAATTTATATTGATACTTTTGTGCCATTTATATCCAAATATGGATATAAATAGCACTTTTTTTAGTTGCCATTTATAATTTCGTCAATTGGATAAATTATCTCTGGTTTATTATCTTAAAAAATACGGGTGTGCAGTTCATTCGCCTTAAATCATTTGCCTGTGCGCTGCTGGGTTTTATGTTATATAAAGTTATGGATAATAAACATAAGTTGCAATAAAAGAGTGGGTATAATAAAGAGGTGTGCTATATGAAACATAAGGATAGGGGTAACTTGCCATATAATTTAAAAATAAAGTTTGTTAAATTAATCGAACAATTTCTAAAGGAGTAGCTCTGCCTCTAACATTGTATGCTCCCAAATTTTCCATGTTTAAATTAGTCTGATCGATGTTTTGCTGAACCTCTCCAGATATTAAAATTTCGGATTTAAACTTTTTATTGAGTTGCTCAATGCGCGAAGCCAGAATAACTGTGTTGCCGGTAATACAATACTGTTTGCGTTCCGAAGTCCCCACGTTTCCACTAACTATTTGACCTGAATGAAGCCCAATACCAACTTTAGTCAAAGGTATTTCGCCTGTTTCGCATTTCTTTTTTAATAAGGCCACAATCTCCATGGAAGCGTTTACAGCATTTTGCGAATCGTTTCCCGATGAGGCGGGGGCTCCAAATGTGGCCATAAATCCATCGCCCAAAAATTGGTTAATGATGCCGTGGTGTTTGCTAATAATGTCGATCATAAAACCAAATACATTGTTTTGGTATAAAATAATTTCCGAGGGTTCTTTATTTTCAGTAAAGGGTGTAAAATCTCTGATGTCGAGGAACATGATGCAGGCATACAGTTTTTTGCTTCCCGATTTATAGGAATCAGATAACAGCTCTAAAGCTACCTCTTTGGAAACCTGTTGCCCAAATAAACTGATGGCTCTTTTTTATTTTCGATTTCGAACTTGTTTCGTTCTTCGAGCATAATATTGGCTTTTTGTTTTTGCCGGTATCCGTAATAGGCAAATAATGCCAGCAGGAAAGTCAGTACCGATGCAACAATAAAAAAACCTTTTAAGTTTTCCGATTTTTTTAATTCCAGATTTTTAATTGCTTCGTTGCGGGCGAAGTTGAGGCTATCGGTTAAATATTGTTTTTCGTAATCGGATTTATATTGGTACCTGATAACCTCGCGCTGGTTTTCTTCGCTTACCAGACTATCGCGTGTGGCAATGTATAATTCATACATTTCGAGCGATAAACGGTTGTTCCCGTTTGCTTTATAACTTTGGTATAAGGTGTTTGCTGCCTCCCTGAGAACTTCTGCTAATCCCAGTTCCTGAGAAATAGAAAGCGCTTTTTGTGCAGTAGCGATTGCTTTGGTATAATTTTTTTGTTCATTATATACTTCAGCTAAACCGATGAGCGACATAGCCATGCCTTTTTTATCGCCCACCTCTTCCTTAATTTTTAAACTTCGGTTAAAGTAGTCGAGGGCTTGTGAAAAATCGCCTTGAAGTACATACACATTACCAATATTAATGAGCGAATTTGATAATCCACGTTGGTCGCCACTTTCTTCTCCTAATTGTAGGCTTCGGTTGTAATACTCTAAGGCTAATTCATAATCTTCGTTATTTTTATGGATAATCCCAATATTATTCAGCGCATTTGCTGTGCTTTCTTTATCGTTTAGCTCTTCATGTATCTTCAAACTTCTATTATAGAATACAAGGGCTTGTTGGTCGTCTCCCTGAGTGAGATAAATAATGCCTATGTTGTTCATAATTCCAGCCATTCGGCTTTTGTCGCCCAATTCTTCAAGAATTTTTAAACTGCGCATATAATGAGCAATTGCCTCGGCATGATAACCTCGTTCCTCTTTAATAAGCCCAAGCCCGTTGAGGGTAACAGCTATTCCTTTTAAATCAGTAATCTCCTCCCTAATTGTTAAACTCTGATTGTAGCATTCCAGAGCTTCGGTGTATTTACCATTCAAATAATGGGCTACTCCTTGCGTATATAACGCATTTGCCATCCATTTTTTATGGCCTTTGTTTTCGGCATAATTGTATTGTAATTGAGCGAAATAAAACGCACTATCGGGATTTGCAAACAGGTATCCATCCCAGGCATAGTTATAAATGGCATCTAATCTTAATGTATCATGCTGAGACGAATCCTGCCATACTGTCCAAAGGCTATCGGTATTTGTTTGAGCCCGGCAGCTCATATTTATACCATAGATTGTGAACATTAAGATTAACATTATTCGGAACGGCTTACAAATAGTAGCGCCTTTTGCAATGGGGTTTTTATTTGTTTTATAACGGGGGTATTTAGGCTGAACAAATAGTGTCATGCTTTTATTTGATTTAATGTATGGCACACGTAAACAAAATGAATGGAATGTTGCATTTTTAGTATTACTACTAAAATTACCACTTATGTCAAACATTTACAAGTTGTAAGGTTTTATTCTACGAAATCATATGGTTCTAATAGTTAATAATTCAATTCGGAATCTGTTTAGAATGTGTTCAATGAGTAGTATCATTTTAAAGAGTCTTAATTATTAATAAATCGGATTTTTTTTGCCTGAATTATCTTCTTCCTCTCATTTTTCTTTATTTTGGTATTCTAAACAAAAAAGATGGATGTAACTCAAAGCATTTATCTTAATTAATTCCTTTGTATGAAATCTTTTAATATAGGCAATTATAGGTTGTGGAACAGTAGGTGGCGGCGTAAGCGCAGATTATTCATGAAATTAACGATAGTCTTGCCTTACGGGCAGGAACAACCATTCGTTTAACAAAGGTTGTTGAGTTAAATGCACCGGTTGCCATCGAACGTTTTGGGCTTCAGAAATCAATTTTTTGTGGGGGAGGTAAAACAATAACCAGCGACGAAGCAAGTGGTTATATTAAGGAAATCATGCAGGATCCTGATGTCGATCTGGTAGTTGAAACCGTTGGTGGTACAAGCGATTTTGCTCACAATTTATGCGTTGATACCTGCCAATCAGGAAAACACCTTGTTTCGGCTAATAAAGCCTTACTTGCTGAAAGAGGAAAAGCCATTTTTGAGATGGCCGAAAAAAACCATGTAGCAGTTGGATTTGAGGCTGCCGTTTGTGGGGCAATACCAATTATTAAAACAATAAAAGAGAGTTTTACTGGCGATGAAATAGTTTCGGTATCGGGTATTTTTAACGGTACCAGCAATTATATACTATCGCAAATGACAGACGAAGGATTAGGCTACGATAAAGCCTTAAAACTTGCTCAGAAGGCCGGCTATGCCGAAGCAGATCCTACGCTCGATGTGAATGGGGGAGATGCTGCCCATAAAATTATTATTCTTATAAAACTGGTATTTGGGATTGATGTGAGTATGGACGAATTGAATTTTCAGGGCATTCAAAATATCAATAAAAGCGATATGGATTATGCTGCCGAAATTGATTCCAAATTAAAATTAATTTGTTATGCCAAAGTTGATGGAGATAATTTATTTGCAGCAGTTTGCCCAATGATGGTTAAAAATCAGAACTATTTATCACAGGTTAGTGGTGCAACTAATGCAGTCCGGACGACTAATAAATATTCGGGGAAACATATTTTAGTGGGGGCAGGAGCCGGATCAACTGAAACTGCCAGCTCAATTGTTGCCGACATTGTTTTTATTGCCAGGTATAAGGACAGAATGAATGGTAAATTCCTGCAGAACACATTAAAATTTAAAGACCTGAGTAATTTAACATTTCCTTATGTTATTACGTTCGAAACGGAAGATAAACCTGGTATTACAGGATTGGTTGCCACAGAAATAGGGAAACAAGATGTAAATATTAATACGGTTACCCATAACCGGCACATAAAAGATGGCGCACTGTTTTCAATTGAAACACAACCTTGTACCTTGGAACAAATAAATGCAGCTATTTTGCAAATAAAATCGAGAGGTGTTTTAAAAGCCGAACCTAAAGTATTTCCAATTTTGTATTAAATTTTGCAACCAATTTTATTTTGTAATTTATAATTATATACTTAATAATGTAAGTTCTATGTAAGTTATTAATTAGATAGGCTTCGTTTAAAATGTTACCCCAAAGCGGGCGCGTCAAAATTGCGTGAATCGGGCTAACCCATATATTTGAAACGTATAAAAGCTTAATTTTGACAGGATTTTTATTTAATTCGTTTTTATATCTGGAAAAAGAAATGAAGTGGGGCGTGGGGCAAAGCCCGATTGTTGTTCAGAGCCAGCAAGTTGACGGTTGCTTAAAAGCTATTTTATAATAGGTTTTTTACAGAACTCTGATTAATAGGTTAATTATTGGGCAATACAATTTAATTTGTAAGCGTATTCATACTCAAATCTTTCTTTTTGAGATTATTGGGTGTTGGTAGGGGAGGCAACCTTAAATTCCAAGGCATATAACGTTCAAACCTGATTTTGATGGGAATTATAATGTCAATGTCTTTTTTGATTCTCTCACTTAAAGTTAAATAATCCTGGCTGTACATGTACCTGGCCCATTCTTTCCGAATCTCCATAAATGCATCTTTAACCAATACAATTATATCCGAATATAATTCAGGGTTAGCGTCATTCGTAATTATATCAACAACCCCTGTGGAACAATAAAAATCGCCAAATAAGTCAGTCTTTACAATTCTTTTTTCAGGCAAATCCTGGCGGTTGTTTGGATTTTTTATGGAATAATAAATAAGTTCCTTGAGTTCCGATTTATCAATTTCTTTCTCTTCGAATAGAATTTTGTCTTTTGAATTCATAAAAACTTCGAGGCAATTGCTATTACAAAAAGTGTGAAAGTTTTTAATGTTTTGCCTATCCCACATTAACCGGAGTGAATCTGTAATTTCTTTAAGATGAGGTGTTCTTGGATTATCAAGTAGGTATTTTTGATAGTTTTTAATGGAGCTTTCCAAAAGAAGTGGCTTCATTTCCTGACAATTCCCCGAATTAATTATCAGAAACAGCACAAACAAACAAAATAATATTATTCGCATAAGATATTTATCGCCTTATAAATTTATTTATTATTCGATTATTTGAAATCCGGGGTGCAGCTCCTCACCCAATAATCTTTTGATAGTACGCAACCGGTTTTCGACAATGATGTGAAAATAGTATTATTGAAGGCTACGAACAACTTGTTTTTATTTAGTTATAAACAAGGTTTGGTGGATTAAATGATAGAAACTCAATGAATTGAACATAAGATTGAATATGGTTGTGAGGATTTAATTTTAATGGATAAAAAAAAGCTATCCGATTTACGAATAGCTTTTTATATGGTAATTTAAATTTTTTATTAGCTGCCAAAGTCATCAAATAATACATTCTCATCGGGTACTCCCAAATTGTAAAGCATTTTCTGAACGGCATCGTTCATCATTGGTGGCCCACACATGTAAAAATCAATTTCTTCAGGTTCTTCATGTTTACTTAAGTAATCGTCGTATATAACCTGATGAATAAAACCCACAGGCCCTTCCCATTTGTCTTCGGGCTGAGGTTCTGAAAGAGCTAAAACAAATTTAAAATTCGGGAACTCCTTTTCTATTTCACGGAATTGCTCATAATAAAAAACTTCTTTCCATGAACGTGCTCCGTACCAGAATGTGATTTTCTTTTTAGTTTCTTTTAATGTATGGAATAAGTGGAAAAGATGTGAGCGCATTGGAGCCATTCCGGCACCACCACCAACAAACATCATTTCGTTGTCGTTATCTTTTAAGAAGAACTCACCATATGGCCCTGAGACGGTTACTTTGTCGCCTGGTTTCAGGTTAAATATATAGGAGGAACAAATTCCTGGATTAACTTTCTTAAAACCATTGTTGGCACGGTCCCATGGGGGAGTTGCAATACGAATGTTCAGCATTACAATATTCCCCTCGGCAGGATGGTTCGCCATTGAATAAGCCCTGAATGTTGGTTCGGGGTTTTTCATTTTTAAATCGAACATACCAAAGTTTTCCCACTCTTTGCGGTATTCCTCTTCGATGTCCATGTCTTTAAAATCGACTTCAATTTTAGGTACATCAATTTGAATGTATCCACCCGATTTAAAATCCAATGTTTCACCTTCGGGAAGTTTTACCACAAACTCTTTAATAAAAGTTGCCTGGTTTTCGTTCGAAATCACTTCGCACTCCCACTTTTTAACACCTAAAATCTCTTGGTGGACCCTGATCTGCATGTCTTCTTTTACCTTCACCTGACATGCTAAACGCCAATTGTCGTTTTGTTCTTTTCGGGTAAAAAAGCCAGTTTCGGTTGGAAGAATTGATCCACCACCGCCGTCAACCTGACAGCGGCACATAGCACATGTACCACCACCTCCACAAGCCGAAGGAAGTAAAACTTTATTATTTCCTAAAGTAGTAAGAAGCGTATCGCCTGGTTCGGTTTCCATCTCTACGTCGCCATCGTTTATGCTAACTTTCACTATTCCCGAAGGCATTAGTTTTTTCTTAGCATAAAGTAAAATGCCAACCAATAAAAGAGTAACTCCTAAAAAGACCACTACACTGGCAATTATAATGGTAGTTTGTGTTGATAACAATATCATCGATAATTGATTTTTGTATTTTATAATTTAATTCCCATAAAACCCATAAAGGCCAATCCCATCAAGCCGGTAACAATAAATGTAATTCCAAGTCCGCGTAATGGCCCGGGCACATTTGAATATTCGATTTTTTCACGGATAGCTGCAATACCAACAATGGCAAGTAACCAACCAATTCCGGAACCTATACCATAAACTGTAGCTTCGCCAACATGGTTAAAAGCTTTTTGTTGAAGGAATAATGAACCACCCAGAATGGCACAATTTACTGCAATTAAAGGAAGGAATATTCCCAGCTGGTTATATAAAACGGGAGCAAATTTCTCAACAATCATTTCAACCAATTGCACCATTGAGGCAATAATTGCAATGAACATGATAAAACGCAGGAAACTTAAATCGACTGAGGCGAAGTCTTCACTTAACCATACCAAAGCACCTTCGTTTAAAACAAATTTTTCTAACATGTAGTTAACCGGAACTGTTATTGCCAATACAAATATTACAGCAATCCCTAATCCTGCAGCAGTACTTACTTTTTTCGACACGGCTAAATACGAGCACATTCCGAAGAAATATGCAAAAACCATGTTTTCGATAAATATTGACTTAACAAATATATTAATCAGATTTTCCATTTCAATTCTGTTTCAGCGTTAGAAATTAATTTTCGATTAACTTACGGTTACGGCTACGTTGAACCCAGATAATTATTCCCACAACAATTAATGCCATTGGAGAAAGTACCATCAAACCGTTGTTTTCGTAGAATCCGCCATTGGCGATATAGAAACTCTCAGGAATTATTCTGAATCCAAGTAAAGAACCTGAACCAAATAATTCGCGGAACACCCCAACAATAATTAAGATTGCACCATAACCGGCAGCATTCCCAATACCATCGAGGAATGATTGCCAGGGGCGGTTACCCAAAGCAAAAGCTTCTAAACGGCCCATAATAATACAATTGGTAATTATTAATCCTACAAATACCGAAAGTTGCCTGCTCACATCAAAAACGAAAGCTTTTAATACCTCGTCAACCAGAATAACCAATGCAGCAATAATTACAAGCTGAACAATTATTCGAATTCGGTTAGGAATTGTATTTCGTAATAATGAAACTATTACGTTTGCCAAAGCCAATACAGCTGTAACTGATAGTGCCATCACTATTGATGGTTTCAGTTGCGCTGTAACTGCTAATGCCGAACAAATTCCCAATACCTGAACAGTAATCGGATTACTGTTATTCATCGGGTCCGACAGCAGTTTCATATTTTTTTTAGAAAATAATGGTTCGCTCATTACTTATTGTTTTTTCTTTTTTAAGAATTCCTGATAACTGGTAAAATCGTCGAGAAGCATTTTCTCCAAACCTTTACTTGTAATAGTCCCACCGGAAATACCATCAACTTTATGTTCTTCGGGTGCTACTTGACCAATTTTGGCTACCAATATTGAAACAAGTTTACCCGAGTTGTCAAATAACTTTTTCCCAACAAAAGCCGATTCAAAAGCTGTTGTTGAAATTTCAGCACCAAGTCCGGGAGTTTCTCCTTCGTGGTCGAAATTGGCACCATAAATGGTATTCATATCGTCGTTTAAGGCTACATAGCCCCAAACAGGCCCCCATAGCCCTGAGCCTCTCAGAGGAAGTACATATTTTAATCCTTCCTCGGTTTGAAATTCAAAAATGGGAAGAGCCATATCGCTGGCATCTTTGGCACGTTCCTTTTTTAGGTCGGTGGTAAAAGCATCGCCATCAATTTGATCGCCATTTACATTAACAACATATTCGTTAAGAATTTTTTCAGAATATAAATCTTCGGCTGTGGTAGCATCGCTTACGATATTCACTGAGGCCAAAATATTTTTCTTTTTCTCTATTTCGAAGTTCCGTTTCTGCCTGGGTTTTAGTGCCATTGAAACAGAGGCCAGAACTGCTGCAACCAGGATTACCATGATTGCTGCATATAAAAATGTGTATGTATTACCGTTTCTGTTCATTTTCTGTTTTTTATCAGTTACGCAGAAATTTTAGCTCTTTTTAGTCTTTTTTTGATGTTGCCTTGAACAACGTAGTGGTCAACCAGCGGAGCAAAAGTGTTCATCAATAAAATGGCTAACATCATTCCCTCGGGGAAAGCCGGATTTAACACACGTATAAGAATGGCTAAAATACCAATCAAAAATCCGTATATCCATTTTCCTTTGTCGGTTTGTGAGGCTGAAACTGGATCGGTTGCCATAAAAATAGCCCCGAACATAAATCCTCCCAGAATTAGATGTTGCCAGAATGGTAATGAGAAATAAGTTGCTACTTCAGGCGAAAGGCCTGCGCTACCCGAAACTGCATTCAGTATAAGGCCCATAACCGACCCACCTGCAATTACTGAAACCATAATCTTCCAGCTTCCAATTCCGGTTACAATTAAAATAATTGCCCCCAATAAAATCGCCAATGTTGAAGTTTCGCCAATAGAACCCGGAATAAATCCAAAAAAGGCATCGGCAATACTAAAGCTATCGATGTTTCCAGCGGCAGCCTGTGCCATTGGAGTTGCTCCCGAAAATCCGTCAACCAATTTGTCGCCATCTTTTAAGGCTACCCAAACCGATTCGCCCGACATTTGAGCCGGATAAGCAAAAAACAGGAAAGCCCTGGCAATTAATGCCGGATTCCAGATATTCATGCCTGTTCCGCCAAAAACCTCTTTACCTAAAATAACTGCAAAAGCTGTTGCAACTGCAACCATCCAAAGTGGAGTTTCAATTGGCATAACCATCGGAATTAAAATTCCCGATACCAGAAATCCTTCGTGAATTCCGTGGCCGCGTTGTTGGGCAAACACAAATTCAATTCCTAAACCAACGATGTACGAAACGGCAATTACCGGTAGTACTTTAATTAAACCATATAAAAACATTTCGAAGAATCCGGTTGTTGCCGCTTCTCCGATTGCAAGAAAATGTTGCAAGCCAGTGTTGTACATGCCAAATAAAATGGCAGGAACAAGTGCGAGAACAACAACCGACATCGTTCGCTTCAAATCTGTATAATCGTGAATGTGAGTCCCCGACTTTGAAGTATCTTTTGACACATATAAAAAGGTAAAGAATCCTTCGTGAACAGATCCGAGCCAACTATATTTTGCTCCTTTCTGAACCAGTGGTTCAGTCCTTTCAAAAAAGTTTTTTATGAATTTCATCTTAAAACAGACTAATTAAATTATCCAAGTTCTTTTATCATTGTATTGATACCGGTACGCAATATATCTTGTACTTTAATTTTCGAAGTACAAGCATATTCGCAAAGGGCCAAATCTTCTTCCACAACTTCATAAATTCCAAGTTGTTCCATTTTGTCGATGTCGTTTACCAGAATGGCTTTTAACAAATGCACTGGTAAAATATCCATCGGAACTAATTTTTCGTATTGCCCTGAAACAACAAAAGCACGGTCGCCACCATGAAGGTTGGCATTCATTTCGTACTCTTTTTTAGGGAATAAACTGGTAATGAAAGTTTTTGAAGCGCTGAATTTTTTAGCACCCAACGTAGCCCAACCCAATAGTTCGTAGTCATCGCCTTCAGGAATAATAGTAACCGATGAATCGTAAAAACTTAAATACCCCTTATTTTCAATTTTTGTTCCGGTTAAAACATTGCCACTAATTATTCGTGAATTTTTATCTGTTTTATAATTCCCTTCAATAATAGTTGAAATATTTGCACCAATTACTGTTTTGTAATAAATTGGTTTTTCAACTTCGGAACCGGTCAATGCAACAACTTTGGAAAAATCGATTTTACCTGTTTCAAACAACCTTCCAATAAACAAAACATCTTGTGGATTGATGGTCCAAATAATATCTCCTTTATTAATAGGTGATTTTTTATGGATTTGGATTCCTACATTTCCTATTGGATGAGGTCCGGCGTATTTTGTAATGTCTACATTTTTAAGTTGCCCGTAAATTCCTTCGTCGCTTGAAGTACTTAATCCAAGTTGGATATTCCCGTCAATTAATTTTGAAAGTGCATTAATACCAGTTTGGAAAACACTTTCCTGTCCTTTCAGAATAAAATCGTAATCGGGTGCTAAGGGTGCTGTGTCGAAAGTCGAAATAAATATTGATTTTGGGGCCTCGTTAGGTGAGGGGATAACTCCATATGGGCGTTTAATAATTAACGGCCATATTCCACTTTTTAAAATCTTCGTTTTTATTTCTTCGGTCGAAAGGCTTAATGGATCGGCTTTCCCAAGGTCAATCGATTCAGAAAGCCCATCGGGCTGGATAACAATTTCCAGGATCCGGCGCCTTTCTCCACGGTTGATTGATAAAACTTTGCCACTAAGAGGAGCTGTAAAAACAATTTCAGGATTGTATTTGTCATAAAACAAGGCATCGCCGGCTTTGACTTCCGCTCCGGCCTTTACACTTAGTTTTGGCGTTAATCCTAAAAAATCAGTTGGTTTTAAGGCAATTGTATCAGAGATTGGAGCAGTTTGAATTTGCTTCTCCGCTTTCCCTTTTAACTTGATATCAAGCCCTTTTTTTATTTTAATTACTTCTGACATTTTAGTTCTGAATAATTTTTAAAATAGGTTGGCAAAAGTAAATAAATTAATATCTTTTCACAATCTTTAGTTAACAAACTTGCAGGGTTCCAAATATGCTGATAAGTAGATATGTTTTTCATAATACTTTGATACGAAAGGTATTTCTAAAGCGTTATAATGGTGGAAATATCTCGGACGTGTTTAATTTTAATTGTGCAGGAATTTCTGAAAGCATAGTATCTATTAACGAGAGCGAGGTTTTGAACATCGGGTTTAAATAAAAGTTATTTATTATTGATTGGTATATAAAACCCAATAGTTAACTTATTGGGAGTTTAAGACAATATTATATTGGGCTCGATAATTGATATATATCAATGGTTGGTATCACTTTGGGATTATATAAAATGAAACCGACAGGATTGGAGACAAATAATTTTATTAGAATCGGTACATAAGGGAATGAATATTAAAGTAAACTTGCATTGTTATAATAATTAATCTGGATTACTCACCCTGATAACGTCTATGGTTACCCATAGAGAGTGAGAAGAGGGTGAGTCTAGTCACTTGATTTTGAAACAATAAAATAAATTATATACGCATGGTACGATTACTGACAGGAATATTTTTTTTGGTTTCTTTTTTATCAGGCAATTCTCAGGATAGGGAATTTTATTATGAGAATGCCGTATATAAAGAAGAGATTAAAACAGCCAGGCTTTTTCGTGAAGGTTACGAATTGTCAAATCCGATTTTAAACCTGGGCGAGGAAGGGAAATTAGTACTGCAATTTGATGATTTATCGGGCGAAATAAAGGATTATTATTATACCATTATTCATTGCGATGCTCAATGGAACGAAAGTTTTATATTTCAAAATGACTATCTGGAAGGTTTTGCGGAGAATCCGGTAGATGATTATGCATTATCAATCAATACAACCTACTCATACGTTAATTATCAATTGGTTATTCCGAATGAAGATGTTCAGATAAAACTTTCGGGGAATTATATATTAATGGTGTATGAAGACAATGATAAAGAACAACTGGTATTAACCAAACGTTTTTATGTTGTTGAATCAAGAGTGAATATCGAAGGGACTGTCCGTAGGGCCTCACTTGATGCTTTTAAAGGTGAAAACCACGAAGTTGATTTTTCGATTTACCATCCCAGTTTTACAATTGATAATCCAGCGCAGGATGTCAGAGTCGTAGTAATGCAAAACAACCGTTGGGACAATGCCAAACGTGATTTAAAACCATTGTTTATTCGTGATGGTGTGTTGGTTTATGATTACGACCGTGAGAATGTTTTTTCAGCAGGGAATGAATTTCGGTATTTCGATATCCGCACCCAAAGAATTAATGGCGAAGGTGTTTATGAATCATCGTTTCACCGGCCATTTTACCATTTTACTTTGTTCCCCGATAAACCACGGGCTAACAAGCGGTATTTTAGTTACCAGGAAATGAATGGAAATTATTCGGTTGAAAGCCAGGACATGGCAACTGATTATGATTTGGAGTGCGACTATTATTTTGTCCATTTTAGACTCGAACTGGAATCGATATTGCTGGGAGGGACTGTAAATGTGTTTGGTGGCTTAACCAACTGGAATGCCAACAAAAACAACGAAATGACCTGGAATTTTAATGAAAGTGTGTATGAATTAACCTTATTATTAAAACAAGGCTACTACAATTTTCAGTATGTATATGTTGAAGAAGCATCGGCCGAAGCCAATAATAAAAACATTGAGGGCAGCTTTTGGGAAACCGAAAACGATTACCAGATTTTTGTGTATTATAAAGATATTTCGAGCCGTTACGAAAGGTTGATAGGGTATAAGCAGTTAAATAGCAGGAATAATTAAAAAAAACAGTAAGCCGGTGATTATTCACCTGCTTACTATCTAAATACTTGGGGTAGGATTCTTAAAAGTAACAATCCACAATTCTTTTTTTCATTTTAATCGAGCCGGAATTATATTTTAAAGAATAAATAATCTTTGATTTAAATCCCAAATCAATTTTTAAAGTATCCGTAATATTTTGTTAGTTTTTAATAATCTTTCGTGTGGTACTTTTTTCGCCAGAGATTATTTGGAGAAAATATATGCCTTGAGAATAATCACTAAAATCTATTTTTAGGGTACTGTTTTTTAATTGTACAGCAAGCACCATGTTTTTAATTAATACACCACTCGCACTTATTATTCTAATTTTTAAGTCCTCGGTATAAAAATTAAATTTGACATTTATAATATCGTTCGTTGGATTTGGGAATATGTCAATTTGTTCCAATAATTTAATATCAGTTGCAAAAACCGGCCAATCCAATTTTATTTTCAAAATATCACTTGCTGTACTTTGTTTTCCATCGCTTGCAGTAACCTGACAGAACCAATCTCCTTTATAGTCAAAGTTGGGGTCATTAAAATATAGGCTTTTTACATTTTCAGTTGTCTCGTGTTTTGTTGCCCCTGCAAGGTCTGATTGGGTTCTGGAGATACTAACCGCGTAATTGAGAACATCTTCACTGTCAGAGTCAGAGCAGGTCCATCGCACTAAAAAAGGAACTGACAAAATCTGCCCTGGACTTGGATAGGTAATTATTGGCTTCTCCGGAGGGCTATTATTATACGAAACTGTAAATTTATTGGTACTTGAATAAACACTCCACTTTTCCCCGTCGTAAGCTTTAACATACCAATAATAAGCACCAAGGGGTAAAGTGGACACAGAATAAGTATTTGAATCCGAAGATGCCCACAACGAAAAACGGCTGGGGTCGGTACCACGGTATATATTATATGATAGATTATCTCCATCATCATCATTGCAGGTCCACGACAATGTTAAAGGAGTTGAAACGCTCTCATTGTTGGCAGGCGATGTTAAAACTGGTTTGTCAGGAGGATGATTTTCGATAACTGTACCAACCGTAAAATTACCAGTTTCAGAATATGGGCTCCAGTCTTTTCCATCAAATGCACGGACTGCCCAATAATATGTTCCTTCGGATAATGATGAAACAGTATAAGACATTGACATACTATTGTCCCACTCTGTCAAATTATTGGCACTTGTCCCGCGATAAATCCTGAAAGACATGTCATCATTTTCATCATCGGTACAAGTCCAGCTTAATGTAAAAGGTGCAGAAATCGTTGAACCATTAGCGGGGGATGTTATAATTGGTTGATTAGGTGGTGTGTTAACTGCCGTATAGCCTGACTGAGTAACAGATACGGTTTTACTTGTCACTCCTGAACCTGAAACAGTAATACTTCCGCTTCTCGAAGAAGTGGAGGTATTCTCAGAACCTGCAAATACAGATACTGTACCATTATTCGACCCATTTGGGGGAGAAAAAGTAATCCATGACTGATTGCTAACTACAGACCAACTGGTATTTGAAGAAATAGTAAAAGTATTTGAACTGTTTTTAGCCGAACCAAGAGGAATTGACGATTTAGAAACGGTTAATGATTTGGCAACACTTTTCCCAGCTTGAGTAACAGGAATAGAAATATCTGAAATACCTGTTCCCGAAATTGTTATTGTTCCACTTCTTGAAGATGCTGACGTATTCTCAGAATCCGCAGATACGGAAATTGTGGCATTATTTGAACCAGATAAGCGAGAAATTGTAATCCATGACTGATCACTACTAATTGTCCAATCGGTATTGGATGTAATTGTAAAAGTATTCGAACTGTTTTTAGGTGAGCCAAGTGGAATTGACGATTCAGAAACATAAAGGGTTGGTTCATTTGTGTTTTTGGCTATAATAACAGTCCTTTCTTCGGAAATGGGGCTCCAGGTTTTGCCATCGTAAGCCTGTACAGCCCAATAAAAAGTAATATCTTCTTCAATGGTTTCATTCGACAAATCGATAAAGTAATTTGGTTCATCAAAATCCTCAGATTCGTATTCGCCGGACGACATACCAATAAAAAGCCTGTATGTCAGGTCATCCCCATCATCGTCAGTGCATTCCCACGAGAATGAAAAACTTGATAAAATCCTTTCATTATCTGATGGAGTAAGTAAAGTTGGTTGATTTGGAGCATGATTGGTTGGTGAAGAGGTAATAGTAAAACTGTGAACATCAGAATCGAGGCTCCAGTCTTTGCCATCAAATGCTGCAACCTTCCAATAGTAAGTACCGGCAGATAGTGATGGTACCGGCAAAGAGTTAACAGAAGGAGAACCCCACTCTGCCATATTTGTTTTACTTGTGCCACCGTATACTTTGTATGTTAAACTACTGCTTGCATCGTCGTCATCGGTACATGTCCAGGTTAATGTATAAGGCAACGTAATTGTTGCATTAGGGTCAGGAGAAGATAAATTTGGCGGGTTGGGAGGCTTGTTGGTATTTTGCTTCCCTGCTTGTGTTATTTGAATTGTCCAACTTATGCCGCTACCACTTACAACCAAATCAGCCCAACGATCAGATGTTGAAGGTGTCTCTGAATTAGTAGAAACTGTCACCCTCTGATCTCCATTACCGGAAGGATGTGAAAGAGATAACCATGATGGCTTACCAGAAATTGACCAACTAATATTGGACTCGACATCAAATGTACCAAAGGAACCAGAGGAAGAACCGAGGGGAAGTGAAGACTTGGTTAAAATTAACCTTGAAGTGTTGTCTACAACATTAATCTTTATTGGTGTACTCTCTGACTTTAAACCATCCTTATCTTCAGCCACAACTTTCCAATAATATACTCCAGGAGAAATATCATTAATAGAATAAGTAAAATCTTTTGTAGATGATGGCTCTGCATTATTAACAGATGAACTACTATTGCCAGAAACAACCAGAAAAGTTAGTTCATCTCCGTCTGAAAGATTATCGTCCGAACATTCCCATGAAAAATTTACTCTAGTGCTAGACGTCCCAAAAATAGTTGTATTATTAACTGGCTTAAGATTCTTTGGAACATCTGGACGAGCATTACTGTGCTCAAACTTAAACTCCCAAACATTACTTTCTGCAATCTGCGTATCATCACCAATTGCCTCTACCCTCCAGTAATAGGTACCATAAGCTAAATTATAAAAAGTAATTTTTTCATCATTGACAGAATTCCCATTACTGTTACTAATCCATGTGCTACCTAACTTCAAATAGAATTTATATTCACTTGATGAGCCATCCCAGCGAAAAGTTGCATTATTCTCTTTTTTATATCGAGGGTATATCCCTTGAGGATCTCCATTTTTTGGTTGGTCCGGCGGAGGAGTGCATTCACCTGCAGTAAATTCGACTCCTGCTCCATCCCACTCACTATAATAGTTGTCTCCACAAATTGTTCTAACTTTATATGCGTATTTTTCGCCACAATTTAAATTAGATAACGTAATTTCATTAATGGAAGTTGTTTTTTGATAAAGCCAACTTGAACTACTTGATTTTGTGTACCAAATTTCATATCCATTATTACCAGCAACGGAATTCCATTTAATTTTAGTACTCGTTGAATTTAAATTTGTTACTGAAAAACCAGACGGTGCTTTCCCGCATGTGTAATTTACTAGTAAGTATGGCTGATTTGTAGTACTTGCGTCTATTATGCATCTATTGTTATTATCTCCGTCCTCATAAAAACCGAAACCAATGTCCGAATAATTTTGTTCTAAATTATATTGTAAACGAGAAAGGGTGGCGCTATTCAGAGTTTCATGTTGCAATCCAGAATTTTGTCCATTTGTAGTGTAGCTGGATATTAAAGCATTACTGCCTTCGCCAATATTAGAATACATACCTTGAACATTTAGCGAACTTACTACAGCGTTAAATTTTACAATTCGCATTTTATGATTTGAGCTCCTTGAATTATCTTCTACGTAATAATACAATTCAAGAGAAGTTATATTTGCTCCATCTGGAATGTACGCGATATTGAAATATGCCCATCCCCTGTAATGTCCTAAAAATGTTGATGTAACACCTACACCGATATCACCATAGTTTAAGTCATAATCATTATTTGGAGGGTAATGGAATATATTTCCTATATCATATGCACCAGGTGTACATTTAATAGGAGTTTGACTATAAAGTTCGAAACATAAGAATAATGCCAAAATTAGTATTGTAATTGTTTTGTTCATAATGATTGATTTTGTGTCTATTAAAATGATTCATCATTTTTTGATTGAATATTTTTAATTTGCCTAAATTGCAAGATGGGTATTAACAATAATAAAGCAGTCCCCATCAATGAGTATAAGCTTTGCCCAGAACAATAAAAATGAGTCTTTACCGAGAGGAAGATATTCCTGAAATAATTAGGGATTATTTTTCAGATGTAAATTACAATAGCATCAAGAATTATATCCGATCAACTCAGTGGTTGATTCGATATTCAATTTATTTAAGATTTTACGGCGGTGCGTATCAACAGTATGTTTGCTAATAAACAATAATTCAGCAATTTGTTGAGACGTTTTTCCTTTGCAAAGCTGTTTGGCAATTTCTTTTTCGCGTTCGCTGAGACTGGAGTTTTCGATGTGTGGGAAGTGGTTTTGTTTTTGGTTATAACGTTCGAGGCAATCGCGGAGGTCGTCAATGTCAACAGGTTTTAGAAGGAAGTCGAATGCCTCTTTTTTTATGGCCTTTATGGCGTATTGGTTGAAGGCAGTTACCATAATAAATTTGGGGAATACAAAACGGCTACGTACTTTTTCGATTAATCCAAATCCAGTCATGCCAGGCATTTCAACATCGAGGAAAACAATGTCGGGTTTTAGTTTTACAATACTTTCGATGGCAGAAACAGGATTAAATTCTTTGCTCAATACTTCAACATGATCAAATAATTTTATTAAATCCGTCAATCGGTTTAAAGCTAGTTTTTCATCGTCGACAAGTATTGCAGTTAGTTTTTCCATAAAGGTTTTTTGTAAGGATTCCATCTTTATTTTAACTAAAATAGGGATGGAATCCCTTTTGGTTTTTATAAAGAACCGTAACAAAGATCCGTTCTTTACTGTTTAATGAAAAGAGAGAACGCTTCTCTTTTTGATTCAGATAGGTATTGTTATTTCAATCTGTGTTCCAGTCTCATTTTTTTGATCATCGTAAATATCAGAAATATTATATTTAATCCTCACCTGATTTAGTTGAAAATACAATTCCAGGGTCTGATTAATAATTTTTAATCCTTTTCCAGTACTCATCAATGAGTATTGCCTTGCTTTTTCCCTTCCAATTCCATTGTCGGAAATGAAAATTGTTAGTTGTTTTTTTTCTCTCGAAAACAGAATATCGAGTTTCCCATTTTTGGGTAAATGGCGCAATCCATGTTTTAAAGAATTTTCGCAGAATGTATGAATGAGCATTTTTGGGATCTCTAAATCTAAATAGTCCGTTTCTCCCGAAATGGTATATTCAAAAGAATGATTCATGCGCAGTTTTTCCAGTTCAAGGTAGTTACGGGTAAATTCCAGTTCTTCTTCCACCCTCACCGAAATGTTCCCTGAATACAATAACAAATTGCGCATAAGTTTGCCATATTTCCCCAAATAATACTGCGCTTTTTCTTTTTCAGACGATTCGTAAAGAGCACCAATTGAATTTAATACATTCAAATTAAAGTGTGGTGTAAGTTGGTTTTCAATGGCAGTTATTTGTAATTGTGCCATTTGTTTTTCGTCTTTGTATTTCTGTTCCAGGCGAATTTTTTGTAATCGGCTTAATCCAACTACAAAAAGGTAAAACAGGAAATAAATTCCAAAAGGCAAAATAAAATTAAATAGAAAGAGGTTGTTTTTTTTATACCCAAATGAAAAATAATGATCGTCCCTGGATATAAAAAGACTATTTGAGTTATTATGATTTTTTATACTAAACCAGGTATTTCCCTCAATACCATTTTTAGTATCTATGAATACAGGATATTTTAATTTTTTCTGCATAATCACAAATTGCTCTGTCTCTTTTGAAATGCTTATAAATTCATTTTGTCCATCATTATCAATATCAAGTTTTATTAAACTTGTCCCCAATTTGAGTTTTATTGTTTTTTTTTGAGATATCAATTTTAATTCAGGATTATACCTATAAACAATACCTTCTACTTTATGATAGATATCTATATAATTCCGTTTTTTAGTATCAACTATTTCAAGCATACAATTAAGTTCACCAGGATCTATTATTATTTGTTTTTCAAGTTCTCCATCTGTAGAATAAATTGAAAGCTTTGATTGATCTACAAGTCCGGCATGAAGGTATAGAACAACCAGTTTAACGTCCCCATCTTCTAATTTCATTGGTTTAATTGACACTGTTCCCGGGTATTTTCCAACTTTTACAGGTTGGAATTTAAAAGACAGGTCCTCGTTGTGTACCATCAACCAGCAGAATTGATCGGAATATGGAAAAGTTGCCGGACTATTTCCAAAAGCCGGAATAAAACCTGTAATTTCTACCTTACCGTCTTTGTCAATATCGGTAAATATTGGTTCAGTGTAATTACTGGCACTTTGAGGTGAAGAAGTAACTTTATCTTTTTCAAAATCATAAAGGAATAGTTGTCGTGGACGATATGAAAAGGAGCAGGACGTAGAGATACATAGTTTTTTAGGGCTTTCTTTTCCAAGTAATTGGGTATAATAAATATTGATGTCTATTCCTGATTCTAAGCTGTAGTGTTGAGATATAAATTTTCGGGAAATAATTTCTCTTTTTGTATGAGGTTCAAAATACCAAAGAAAAAGGGAATCATTTTCGCTGGTGAAAAAAGGGATCTCTTTAAAGCCATTCATGTCGTAATCGCCGAATTCTGTATATTCAATTCCTACAAATTCACCTGTGAAATTCCACTGATCAATTGTTTTTTTACCTTCATATACAATTACTGCAGGATTACCTACAAAATCTTTAAAAATTTCTATTCTGTTGCTTTCACCGTTATTATTTAAATCATTGTAAATAAAATCTACAGCTGCACTTTTTGATCCTGACTCCAGTAATTTTGCTGAATATTTGGGGAAATAGTTTATAAATGACGCAATACAAATAGTTAAAAAAAGTGCAATGAAAAATGGGTTTGAAATAAATTTTAGAAAAATAATTTTATTAAATTTTGGCATTAAATTTTTTATTGAGAGACCTGTTTTGTTAATAATAAAATAATTAATGCACCACTTTCATATATCCTTCGCCACTTTTAAAAGGTAATTTAAAACTAAACCGCGATCCTTTATCAAGTTCAGAATCTACAGAAAGCCTTCCTCCAATAATTGTAACAAATTCTTTGGCAATTGATAATCCTAAACCCGATCCGCGGTTATCGACCGTATTAATTTTTTCAATTTTATAGTACCTTTCGAAAATCCGATCTATCTCGTTTAGTGGAATACCTTTCCCGGAATCCTCAACAAAAAATTCGACCATGGTGGTTGAATACATTTCGAAACCAAAAGTTACAGTGCCTGTATTTGTAAATTTAATGGCATTGTCAATCAGTTTGCTTAACGATTCAAATAGCAGGTACCTGTCGGTATCAAATCCAAATTGTTTGGTAGCAACTCCAATTGACAATTCAAGTTCAACACTTCTTTTAGTATCGGCAATAGGCTCATACATGTTAAACAATTCGCGCAGAAGAGCATTTATTTGGCAGAAAGTAAGATTAACATCGACAGTATGGGTTTCGATTTTTGATAGATTGATTGTATCATCAATCATTTTCATCAGCTCATGGCCGTTAGTTATCAAAGCATCGGCATATTCTTTCCGGTCTTCGGGTGGCAACTCAACTTCAGCCAATATTTCTGACGATCCCATAATGGCATTCATTGGCGTCCTTATTTCGTGCGATAAGTTTGCCAGGAATACTGATTTTAGTTTATTGGCATCAATGGCTTCCTGTTTGGCTTCTTCGAGGTTAAATTCGGCTGTTTTGCGTTTGGTAATATCACGCGCAATTGAAATAACCGAATTGCTATTGAGTTTAGCCAGGCGCATTTCGAACATAAAAGTACCATTGGGAGTATCAAGTGCATATTCAATACTTTCAATTGAATCGTTCAAGATTGTATCCTGAATACACTGGTAAATTTTTGTTGCCATTTTATCTGAGAAACCAACTTCATAAACGGAGTTTCCAATAATGTCGGCATTATTTATTTTAAGTTTGTCACTGTCCTTGATAACAAAGTCTTCGTATACACCATCTTTATCAATTATAAAGAAAATATCGGGAATAGCTTCAAGCAAAACTCTGTAACGGTGACGGCTGTCTTTTAGGTTTTGTATTAGGTTATTCTGAGCGGTTGTTTCATGGAAAATACAGATAAATTCAGTTTTCGATGGATGAATGGTATTTATATTGTACCACTTTGCCAGGTGCTCAATATAAATTTCGATCTGAGGTTTTCGGTTAATGAGTAGTAGGTCGTTGGTATTAACTGCATTTCGAAAAATCAGGTTAAAAACAAAATTTGCCTGTTGGTTGATAACCTCCTGGCTTGAAATTTTAAAATGTTGTTCAAATGCCCCGTTAATTCTTTTAATTATTAAATCGACAACGTGTTCATCTTCAATAATCGCCTCAATAAGCACTATGGGTTGGTTCCATTCCTTAATAATACCTGAAATTTGCCGGGTTGTTTCTTGTAGTTCATTTTTTGAGGTCGTTAACCGTTTTTCAAAGAAAAAATTAATCGCTCTCAATGAGATAAAAACCAAGGCCAAAATCAAAAATGGATTAACAATGTATGTCTGATCAAATTTTAAAAATTCATCAAGCAATCCAGCCCTTATAATATGAAAATACATTGTTACAAGTGCAATTACAAAGAAAAAGTAAAACTTACTTATTTTAGAGCCGAAAGCCATAAAAAAAATCATTCCAACAATTAACCAACATAAAGTGAAATATACAGTTTCATTTTCGGGCAGTATATTTTGGAATTCGGATAAGTAATAACCATATATCAGGAGGGGAATTATAAAAGGTAAATTTAAAGCACAGTTTAATTTCCCTTTATACAGGCAAAATAATCCTACACCGCAGATAATAACGTTACTAATGTCGCAAGGCAGGCATAAAATTTCCGGCCTAAACAACATTTTATATAACAAAAGGAAAATAGCGACACATACACTTGCCAAATAAACCCATGTGAGCTCTATTGCTCTTTGCTTTTCATTATCAGGTAATTTGGCAATGTTCTTAATCCAAATAAATTGTTTCACGTAATCTCATCAAAAAGTTTCCGGTACTAAACATACCTAAATATAACATAAAAAATATAGGTACCCATTATTAATTTATACAAAAGCTATAAACAGAGTCAATTTTACAGTAATAAAGTCGTTTGCAGCTCTATTTTATGTATATGTTTTTTTCTGAACGTTAATTTAATTCCACTTTTACTATGTCCTGGTTTTAAGCCTATTGAACTTTTTATTTTAAAAATAACTGATATATGTTGCTGATATTTGTTATTCTTTTGGCTTTCTCTTTTGTATAGTTTTGTAAGTAAGGAAACGTATAATCAAATTAAAACTACAATACTATGTCAAAAGGATTTTTTAATGTTCCCATTGCTCAAAATGAGCCTATTTTAACCTATGCTCCCGGATCGTCTGAGCGGAAGCAATTACAAGCAAAGGTTAAAGAATTACGTTCTCAGGAAATTGAATTGCCCATGGTTATCGGAGGGAAGGATGTTTGGACCGATCGTAAAATAAGGATGTTTCCTCCTCATGATATAAAACACACTTTAGGATATTATAATCAGGGCGATGCCAGTCATGTTGAAATGGCTATTGATTCGGCTTTGGCTGCTAAAGATGCATGGGCGAATTTAGCGTGGCAGCACCGTGCTTCCATATTCCTGAAAGCTGCTGATTTATTGGCTGGGCCTTATCGTGACAGGATGAATGCAGCAACTATGTTGGGGCAATCAAAAAATGCACTGCAGGCCGAAATTGATGCTGCCTGTGAATTGGCTGATTTTTTCAGGTTTGGCGTTAAAGTAATGACCGAAATCTATAAGATGCAACCCGAATCGTCGAAGGGAATTTGGAATTACAACGAATTCAGGCCTTTAGAAGGTTTTGTGTTTGCGTTAACTCCGTTTAACTTTACATCAATTGCTGGTAATTTACCAGCGGCTCCGGCACTTATGGGGAATGTAGTGGTATGGAAACCTTCAAAAACAGCGGTTTATTCGGCTGGCGTAATTATGGATTTGTTTAAAGAAGCCGGATTACCCGATGGAGTTATTAACCTGGTTTATGTGTCGGGGCCGATTGCTGCCGATGTTGTTTTAACACATCCCGAATTTACGGGAATTCATTTTACCGGTTCTACAGGTGTATTTCAAAATATCTGGAAAACTATTGGAGAGAATATTTATAAGTATAAATCGTACCCACGTATTGTTGGTGAAACAGGTGGTAAGGATTTTATTTTTGCCGATAATACAGCTAATACGCAGGCGTTGGCAATCGCCATGGTTCGTGGGGCATTTGAATACCAGGGGCAAAAGTGCTCAGCTGCTTCAAGGGTGTATATACCTGAAAGTATTTGGGAAGAGACCCGTAAAAACTTGGTATTGAGTTGGCAACTGTAAAAATGGGGCCTCCCGAAGATTTTACAAACTTTGTAAATGCTGTGATCGATGAACCATCGTTTGATAAATTACAAGGTTCAATTGAGCAAGCAAAAACTGATGTTGATGCCGAAGTAATTTTTGGTGGAAATTGTGATAAATCGGTTGGTTATTTTATCGAACCAACTGTAATACTGGCTAAAAAACCGGATTATATTACAATGGTTGAGGAATTATTTGGCCCTGTTTTAACAATTTATGTATACGAAGATGATAAATTGGATGAAACCCTTGCAATCCTTGATAAAACTTCGATTTATGCTTTAACGGGTGCTGTTTTTTCACAAAACCGCTATAATATTGAAAAAATTACCAAACGGTTAAACAATGCTGCAGGCAATTTTTATATCAATGATAAACCAACAGGTGCAGTTGTTGGGCAGCAGCCATTTGGCGGCTCACGTGGTTCAGGTACCGACGACAAGGCTGGTTCGTTGTTTAATATGTTGAGGTGGACCTCCATCAGAACAATTAAAGAAACATTTGTTTCGGCAAAAGAATATACTTACCCAAGTTTTTTGCCGGATAGTGAATAAACTTAAGAGTGTTAATAATTTGGGAGGTGAAATTAGTCATCTCCCTTTTTTTTGCCTTTAATTAATTCTAAATTTGAGGATTGATAATATAAGGTATGGATACACCAAAAAAAAATATATTCGGGCTGTTACGAAATAAATATGTTATTGCGTCAGCCATATTTTTGGTTTGGATTTTTTTCTTCGACGAACACAGCTTTATTGCCCATGCCCAAAGCAGGTCGAGGCTTTCCAATCTTCAAAAACAACAATTGTATTACAAGGAAAAAATAGAATCGGACCAGCAAAAGCTTAAAGAACTTAAGGCTGGAGTGGTGGAACTTGAAAAATATGCCCGCGAACAATATTACATGTCAAAACCCAACGAAGACGTTTTTATTGTTGTTGATAAAGAGTAACGGTTTTAATAACCTTTAACGATTTTTCCGCTTTTTTAAATCCCTTTTTTGAATAGTTATAAACTTAATTGCTATTTTTCGGTTATTATAATTGATTAGATGTAACTGTTTGATTAGTAGTTAAGTTTTTATATCTTGTAATGTGAAACTTTTTTTTATGAATCCAAATCTTAACATATTTAAGATTCAGAGCAATAATCTGGCTCCTCAAAAAGGGAGGATTTTAATATCTGAGCCTTTTCTGGCGGGAAGCTATTTTAACCGATCGGTGGTGTTTCTGGTAGCACATGGCGATAAAGGTGCTGTGGGATTTATTTTAAATAAAAAGGTTGATTTTCTTATCCACGAAATAATAACTGATTTTCCTGAATTTGATGGCAGTGTAAATGTAGGAGGCCCTGTTGCTACCGATTCGATATATTACCTCCATACAATGGGCGATAAAATTAAAGGAAGCATCCAGGTAACCGAAAATGTGTATTGGGGTGGCGATTTTGATGAATTAAAAAGGAGTGTAAAGTTGGGATTGGTTAGCCCAAATCAGATACGTTTTTTTCTGGGCTATTCCGGTTGGGACTCAGGACAATTGGAAGAGGAAATAAAAGGAAATTCGTGGTTGGTTAACGATGTTGAAGAAAATAACATAATGAGAGACCTTGATCAGGATTCATGGCTTGAGTTTGTAAAAACAGTGGGTGAAGAATATTCAATTTGGGAAAATTTTCCTGAAGACCCTAATTTAAACTAAGATTGTCAGGCAATTAACTGTTTGACAAGTTCTTCGTATAAGGCAACAGTTTTAATATGTAAAAAACGTTTTTCGTCAATCCCGATAATTTTTTGAAATCCACTTAACTCCGAAACAGCAAATGCTTCATCCATTGTTAAAACCAATTGTTTGGTAATTTTTGACGATTCCACAATTTCAAAACCAAAATTCAGGGCAGTTTTAATCAATGCATTTCGAATTGGGTCAATATAACAACCGGTATCTGCCGAAGGTGTAAGTAGTGTGTTTTCTTTAATAAAATAGATATTGGCTCCCCTTAATTCTGTAATGTTGTTTGTTTCATTTAAAACAATCAGTCCATCTTTTTTTGATTCTTTGACTAAAAAATCAAGGTGTTTCCAAAAAAGTTGATTGCCAAAATCATAGTGTGAAAAAAGCGTTTGCGATTGTTTTTTTTGTTTGGAATAAGTTAATAACAGCGACTGTTTTGAAAGGGGGAATGTTTTTTCTTTTTCAGGAAAGCAGATAAGTAAATAATGGATTGATTTTTCCTGCCAGATTAATTTAAGTATAATCCTGCCACTGTTAAATGCTTTGTTCTTATTTATTAGCCTTAAACTAAGACGAAGAATCTCTTTAGGGTTGTTAAAAAACTCAGGAATGTTTTCACCAATAGCTGTAATTTTTTTGTGAATTAATTCCATATGGTTGTTAAAAAGTGGGATGGCACCTTTGCAAAACCATATTTCTTCAGAAAGTAAAAAGTGCTTGTTTAGGAATAGTTGAGCAAAGTGATTTTCATCTTCATAATCAGCAATTTTTCCGTTATGGATTACATATCGCGCAACCATTTAAATTAGCATAAATAGTTTATCAATAAACCGGCCAAATAAAGCAGGATTTAGAATGATTGGGAATATAAATCCAAAAATGGCTCCCAGAAAATGTGCATCGTGGGCAACATTGTCATTCTTCTTTTTGCCCATCTGATATGAATACAAGAGGTAGCCAATGGCAAAAATAATTCCAGGGATGGGCAGTATTCCAAAAAAATAAAGCTTTTCCCAGGGTTCAATAAAAATAAAAGTAAATAAAACAGCCGAAACTGCCCCCGATGCCCCAACTGCATTGTAATAGTAATTATTACGTTGTTTGATTAATGCCCAGCCATTGGCAAATATAATTCCTCCAAAATAAAGGATTAAAAAATAGGCAATGGCCCGATCTCCAAAAAAATAGGAAAAGTAGGCTTCAATATTTCGGCCGAAAAAAAACAAGACCAGCATATTAACAAATAAATGGGTCCAATTGGCATGTACAAATGCATGACTAACCAGTCTGTAGTATTCTTTTCGAATGGTTATTTGAGCTGCATTAAATTGCATCTTTTCCATTAATGTGGAATTGCTAAAAGCCAGGTACGAGACCAAGGCCGTTACTCCTATAATAATATAAGTAATCATAAGTGCTAATGTAAGATTTTGTAAATCATTTCTTTTTGAAGGTCAGCTGCCGAGATCGAAACATTATTAAATCCCTTGCTTTTCATGTCGTATTCGCGAAGAACACCCATGATTTCGAACAATTTTTTGGGATGGTAGCGTTTGGCTGCTGTAATATACGATTTTGCTATAAATGGATGAAGCCCCAACGAAGAGGCTACCATATTATCCGATTTGTTTGGGAGGAAATGGTACATAAACAGCTTTGAAAAAAACATGTGCAACGAAACAGTTGTCCGTTGTATAGGGCTGCTTGATGGATTGGCTCCAAAATAGTTGATGATTTTATTGGCTTTTAAAACATTCTTCTCTCCCAACGCATTTTGTAATTCATAAATGTTGTATTCTTTACTTATTCCAATATTTTTTTCAATATGGTCAGGCGTAATTTTTGAGTTTTTTGGTAAATTAATTATTAACTTTTTTAATTCATTGGCAATTTTACTTAAATCGGCGCCCAGGTATTCGGCAAGCATAATTGATCCTTGTGGAGTGATGGTATATTCAAGGTCTTTGAGGTAATTTTCAATCCATCCTGGCACCTGATTTTCATATATCTTTTTTGATTCAAGAACAACACATTTTTTTGACAAGGTTTTGGCAAACGAAGTTCTTTTATCAAGTTTTTTGTATTTGTAATTGATAACAAGAATGGTTGATTTTAACGGATTCTCGATATAATGTTTTAAATCGTCAATCTTTTTTAATCCTTGTGCTTCTTTTACGATTATTACCTGATGCGAGGACATCATTGGAAACCGCCTTGCCGATTCAGTAATTGTTTGTGTTTCGGTATCTTTCCCGTAAAAGATGGTTTGGTTAAATCCTTTTTCTGCATCCGATAAAGCATTTTTTGCAATATAATCCGAAATTATATCGATATAATAAGGTTCATCGCCATGAAGGAAATAGATTGGGTGATATATCTTTTTCTCCAGGTCGCTTAAAATTTGTTTGTAGTCCATATTAAAACTTAAGGTGTTTAACTGATTGCCCATTGTTTTTTATTTCAAGCAATCCTTCAATTCCCATATCCATGTGAATGTTTACATAATTTTTAGTTACAACTTCATCGCTTTTATCTGTTTTTACTCCAGTTGAAATCATTGGTTGATCCGAGACCAACAGCAAAGCTCCTGTTGGGATCTGGTTGGCGAAACCTACTGTAAAAATAGTTGCTGTTTCCATATCGATGGCCATAGCCCTTGTTTTTTCCAGGTATTTTTTGAATCGTTCGTCGTATTCCCAAACCCGTTTGTTGGTCGTAAAAACAACACCGGTCCAGTAGTCGTTTCCTGCTTCGCGGATAACGTGTGAAACTGCCCGTTGTAAATTAAATGCAGGTAGAGCCGGGATTTCAGGCGGTAAATAATCGTTTGAAGTACCATCGCTGCGGATTGCGGCAATTGGCAATATCAAATCGCCAAGTTTGTTTTTAAGTTTTAAACCACCACATTTCCCTAAAAATAAAACTGCTTTAGGATGTATGGCACTCAACAGGTCCATAACTGTGGCAGCATTTGGGCTACCCATTCCAAAATTAATAATGGTAATATCGTCGGCAGTTGCATTGGGCATGTTTTTGTTTCCGCCAATTATAGGGACTTCAAATCGTTCGGCAAATAATTCAACGTAATGTTGAAAGTTGGTTAGCAAAATATAATTCCCAAACTCTTCGAGTTTTTTACCGGTGTATCTCGGCAACCAGTTTTGAACAATTTCTTTTTTAGTTTTCATTTAAGAATTTCTCTTTTTGATTTGAAAATAATATATTGCCTTCGAATTGTTTCTGACAAAAATACATTTTTCACTTTCCATTATCAATAGTAATTAAGGATAGAACTGATAAATATGCAAAAACTTAATTTACCAACCT
Organism: Prolixibacteraceae bacterium; assembly: GCA_963666575.2. Classification (GTDB taxonomy): domain Bacteria; phylum Bacteroidota; class Bacteroidia; order Bacteroidales; family Prolixibacteraceae; genus JABMQB01. The sequence continues at coordinate 268,523 of CAXXYG010000027.1, read as the reverse complement.
ATGATTTTCGTACAAAAGTGGTAAATGAGAAAACATTTATTTTTGATGAAATTCGTAAAAAGTTTCTTGTTTTAACCCCAGAGGAGTGGGTGAGGCAAAATTTTATGAAATACCTTATTCTTGAAAAAAAATACCCTGCTTCATTTTTTGCCATCGAAAAAGTGGTCGATTTAAATGGGCAGCAGCAACGGTTTGATTTGCTCGTGTATAACCGAACCGGGAAACCTTATTTAATTGTTGAATTTAAAGCACCTTCGGTTAAAGTTTCACAGGCTGCTTTTGATCAGGTGGTGCGTTATAATATGGCTTTAAAAGTCGATTTTATTATTGTGTCAAATGGCCTTCAACATTTTATTTGTTTTATTGATTATTCAAAAAACAGCTATGAGTTTTTAAAAGAAATTCCTGATTATAAAGATAATTGTTCAAATTCAGGAGTAGGATTTAGCTGATTAAAGAGTTTTCTGTAAAAAAAGTTCATCCTTCCAACCAGAAGGAGATTTAATCCACTCAGTTTTTGTCCCCGAAATTTTAAAGTTGAGTTTCTGAAATAAATGAATGCTGGTTTTGTTGTCGGCCGTAATGTTTGCGTATAACAGGTGAATTCCCAATACATTTTTTGAGTAGTTACAAAGTGCTTCCAGCGCATCAGAAGCAAACCCTTTTTGGCGTTCTTCGGTTTTATGAATCAAAATTCCAACGCCAGCACGTTGGTGGAATGGGTCAAAATCGAATAAATCAACGGCTCCTACAGCCTCTCCTTTTAAGGTTTGAATGATAAGCCTTAATTGTTTTGCCTCGTAAATATCGCGGTGCGATTCTTTGAGGTATTGAGTCAAAATATATTTTGAAAATGGTGTTTTGGTATTACTCACCTCCCAAACTAAGGTGTTGTTTTCCCATTCGTAAAGAATTTTTATGTCCTCCGGCTCCAAAGGGCGTAACTGGATGTTGCCATATGTTAAAAAATCAGTCATAAATTTTTGAGGCTAGTTTGTTTAGGTTTTTAGATATAATTTCCAAATCGTTTAACAGGCTGTAGTCTTTGGCATACATCAGATTTATTTGCGTTTGTTTTAAACTATCAAGTTCAATTTCAGGGAATAAACAACCCGGGTTAACAATTCCTGGTTTTAGGTCGGGAAGGTCAGTGTGGGTGTCGGCGCCAGGTATAAAACCTACCAATGAGTATTTTCCTGTAAAAACAGTAAGCAGGTTTTTTAGCAGTTGAATTTTATTTTTATAAAACCAACAAACAATAGGGTACAGTATTATAAATAATAACGACAGCAGAATATCCAAAAATCGTTTTGCCGAAATATTTTTTGCTTTTGAAATTGAATTAACATTTATAAGATACAATTCGCCGGCAGTATGAATTGAATTGCTGCCAATTATTCCGATGCTCTCGGGCGGTGCAATTTTAAAATCGATATCTATTTTTGATAAATCGAGCATGGTTTTTATTATTTGCCTGGAACTAATAGTCCCTGAACAAAAAATTAATTCATTGATCCTGTTTATTTTAATAATTTCGTTTAATTGTTGGATGGAACCAATATAGTGGTGTTTATTTTGTCCGGCAATGGCCGAAATAAATCCCAGTATTTCAGATTGAATACTGGTTTGTTTTAAAATATCCTTCACCCGGTTTGCTTCGTTATATTCCCCAACAATGGCAATCCGTTTTGTTTTTGTCGATGCCAACTGGAAATTATTTAACCGTAATTTATTCAGAATAATTCGGATAGAAGGTAATATTAAAATTGACCATCCTGTTCCCAGTAATATTAATGCCCTCGAAAAGCGGAATCTTTCATCGATTAATGAATAAGCTAATAAAATGGCTATTGTTCCCCAAAAAAGCCCGCGGATAACCAGCCAGTTATTGATAGGCCGTTTGTAACCTCCCGAAAATTTTATGCCTAATAACCAAAATAAAATATAAACCGGAACAACAATGTGCATGAACTCATTGGGGTAGTAGTTTGGCTGGTATTTTAAATTTTCCCAAAGGGGAACGATTAATATAAAACCTAAATAAATTAATGCAGCATCGAGAGAAGGGCTTTTTATTTGCCCAAATACACGATTACATATAGCTATGATGGCCCTGAAATAAATGGCAATTTTAATGAGTAAAGAGAACCATTGTGCTTTGCCATGCGAAAAATGTTTTTTTGCAAAAATAATCATGGCATTATAAAATACTTTCACATAATTCAGCGACCCTTTTTTGGTGCTTTCACCTTTGTAATGAATAATGGTTGTTTCGGGGAAATAGTAATTTTTATACCCGGCTTTTAAAATACGGTATGAAAGGTCAATGTCTTCGCCATACATAAAAAAGGTTTCGTCGAGCAAGCCAATTTTGTCCAGGACATTTTTTCGTAAAAGCATAAATGCACCGGCTAAAATTTCGATGGAATGCGTTTTATTTTTGTCTAAAAATGAAAGGTGGTACTTGCCAAATTTTTTGGATTTTGGAAAAATTCGGGAAATACCAAATATTTTATAGAATGCTACCCATGGAGTGGGCAATCCTCTTTTTGATTCAGGTAAAAAATTTCCTTTTCCATCAATCATTTTCACACCTAAGCCGCCTGCATTAGGGGTTTTGTCCATAAATTCGATGACTTTGGTAAAGGTATCTTCCTCTACAACAGTATCTGGATTAAGAAGTAGAATATAATCGCCCGAAGTTTTTTTTATAGCTTGGTTGTTGGCACATGAAAATCCGTTGTTTGTTTTATTTTCGATAAGTTGAATACCGGGAAATTTATCTTTTACCAAATTGTTGGAACCATCTACCGAATTATTATCGACAACAAAAATTTCGACCTGGCAATTTTTCGAAGCTTTCAGAACCGAATGCAGGCATTGTTCTAAAAAGAATTTAACATTATAATTAACTATAATTACCGAAAGCTTCATTTCTGCAGTTTAGTTCCCGATTGTTTGTTCGTAGCTGACCCTGTTAACCAACGACCTTCCTAATGTAACTTCATCGGCATATTCAAGTTCATCGCCAATTGAAACACCCCTTGCCAATGTGGTCACCCGTATGTTCTTATCTTTTAATTTCCGAAAAATGTAAAAATTGGTAGTGTCGCCCTCCATGGTAGTACTTAACGCTAAAATAACCTCAGTTATTTCGTCCGAATTTACTCTTTCAATTAATGAATTTATTTCGAGTTCGCCCGGGCCAATACCATCCATGGGCGAAATAATTCCTCCTAAAACATGGTATAACCCATTAAATTGATGTGTGTTTTCAATGGACATAACGTCTTTAATATTCTCAACAACACATACAAACGACTGGTCTCGTGAAGGATTGGCACAGATATGGCAAACATCGGTATCGGAAATATTATGGCAAACTTTACACTGTTTAAGTTCGTTTTTTAATTGAATGATACTGTTTCCAAACGCTTCAACTTCCGAAGTTGCCTGCCTTAAAATATGTAAAACCAGCCTCAATGCCGATTTACGGCCAATACCGGGAAGTTTAGCGAATTCATTTACAGCATTTTCAAGTAAGCGCGACGGGTATTTTTCACTATTCATAAAAAAAGTTTTACCGCACTAAATTTAAGGGGTTTTGTTGAATATACAGAGTTTTGCGACTATTTTTCTATTCTGCATATTATTGCAGGAAAAATGTACCATAAATCAATTGATTATTTACCGGAGAAAATATTGTTTAAAACAATTGGCTGATTTTCCTTTCAACATCATCTTTTTTGGGATTAATGTCAAAAATTAAAGATGGTTTCAGGTAAAACAGATTTTTATTTTGTTTGAATTTTTTTTCTCCACCACCGGTAATGTTAAGCATTATTAACGCATCTTTCTCGACCTGGTTTTGCTGAACACTGTTGATTAAGGTTGCGGTTGCAATTGCAGCAGCAGGGTGTATGTCAACACCTTCAGTTTTTTCAAAGAGAGCTGCTGCATTTGCGGCTTCCTCATTTCCAGCAACAAGTACATCACCGTTGGTGTCGGATAATGCATCGAATAGACCACCATTGATTGAATACGGTGGTTTCCTGTTCGACAAGACTTTAGCATCGATTTCTTCAACTTGTTTTCGTGCTAAATCATTATCAAGCGGAAGCATTTCGCGTGATTCTGCTTTCCATGCATCATAAATGGGTACAAATGGCTTGTTTTGTGAAACCATCAGTTTCATTTTATTTATGCCAAACCTTCCATCGCCAATAAATCGCTGGTTGGCTTCCCATGCAGCAATAGCTCCTGTACCACTGCCAACAGCTTGAAAATAATAATCAGGGATTGCTCCGATAGTAGTTACTGCGGATAATACTGTGGTTCCCATTCCATCGCGGCGGGCCACATTTTTAGCCCCTCCTTCGGGAATAAAATTGTTGATTTTGGCAGCAATATTTGATAAATGAATGGCATCGAAATAATCGCTGCCGGTTTTGCTACACACCAGTTTAACACAACTGTTAAGTTCTTTTTCAAACCACAGGGCGTCAAGATTGTCTTCAGGGACGCATAATAATAAAGGAATATTATTATCGGAACAAACCTGGGCAAAAGCCCTTGCGGTGTTACCAGCCGATGCCACTACTAATATTTTGTTGTTATTTTCCGTTAATCTGCCACACACCGAATAAGCTTCGGTTTCTTTAAATGAGCAGGTTTTCATGTGGGCATTTTTTTCGGGCCAATACCCGTTAAATGTTATCCACAAGTTTGTTAATCCAAGCTCGTTGGCTAATTCCTGGCTTTTATATGTTACCGGTGCCGACGAGCCTTTAAGTTTCCGGGAAATAGGAAGCCAGCTGGCAAACTTATATATGCCCAATTCCTCATTGCCAACAAAAATTTGTTTCGATTCATATTTGGCACGGATTAAGGTAGCAGTGCATTCATCAGGTGGATTAAGTGTCCAACCTGAATCTTCAAAAACTTTACCTGTATTGACTGAAACTAGTTGGTATGCAGTTTTATTAATGGTAGCGGTCATAATAAAAAAATAAAAGTCGTTGTGATTTTGCACAAATGTAATAAAATTGGCTTCATACCAAAAAGATAAAAAGTCAAAAAAATGAAAAGCAATAGTATGTATTTATAAGCTTTTTATTTATTCTTTATTTTCCTGAGCGTCAACCACTGCAATAGCAACCATGTTTACAATTTCTCGTACAGAGCTTTCCATTTGTAAAATATGGATTGGTTTTTTCATACCCAATAAAACTGGCCCCAATGCTTTTGCTGTCCCAATTTCCTGAAGTACTTTATATAAAATATTTCCAGAGCTAAGATTTGGGAAAATGAGTGTATTGGCATTTTTGTTTTTTAATTTTGAGAAAGGGAATTTTTTGTGTCTTAATTCACCATTAAGGGCATAATTTGCCTGCATCTCGCCATCAACCAGTAATTCAGGATGTTCTTTATGGAGGATTCTAACAGCTTCACGAGCCCGTACCGGGCTTCCTTTTCCTTTAAAAGCGCCAAAATTTGAATAACTTAACATGGCGATAATTGGCTCAATATTAAATTTTTTCACCTCTTCGGCAACAAGTTTTGCAGTATCAGCTAAGGTTTGTGGGCTTGGATCGGAATTTACAGTTGTATCGGCGAGGAACAATGGCCCTTTTTTAGTGAGCATGATATACATTCCAGCTATGTGGTTATTTTTTTCTTTCACACCTATAACCTGGATAGCAGGTTTAATGGTATCGGCATATTTTCGTGAAAAGCCAGATATAAAAGCATCGGCTTCGCCTGTTTCAACCATCATTGCCCCAAAATAATCACGGTTGTACATCTTTTCGTAGGCTTCTTCAAACGACATACCTTTACGTTTCCTTTTTTCGAAAAGGATGGTGGCAAATTCAGTCATTTTTTTCTTGGTTACATCGCGGTGAACATCAATAATAGGTACTCCTGGAAGTTCAAGTTGGTTGGAAGAGATAAGTTCTTCAATTTCGGTCCGATTGCCTAATAGTATTGGTTTGGCAATTCCCTGTTTTTTTACGAATTGAGCTGCTTTTAAAACTTTAAAATTATTGGCATCGGCAAAAACTACTTTTTTGGGATTTTGCCGGGCTTTATTTCTTATAGTCATTATAAGTTTATGGTCGAGGCCAAGCCTGTTACTTAATTCTCTTTTATATTCTGCCCAATTAAGTATGGGTGTGCGAGCAACACCACTATCAATAGCCGCTTTTGCTACTGCCGGAGCAACAGTTGTAATTAACCTTGGGTCAAGAGGTTTTGGAATGATATAATCTTTCCCAAATATAATATTTTGTTGGTTATAGGCATTATTGACTATTTCAGGTACATATTCTTTTGCTAGAGAAGCAAGGGCATTTACAGCAGCGATTTTCATCTCTTCGTTGATGGTTTTTGCCCTTACATCGAGGGCTCCCCTGAAAATAAACGGAAAACCTAATACGTTGTTGATTTGGTTGGGATAATCGCTTCGCCCTGTTGCCATAATAATATCATCTCTGGCGGCTGTTGCATCTTCATATGAGATTTCCGGGTTTGGATTGGCCATTGCAAAAACAATAGGATTTTTTGCCATCGATTTAATCATCTCTTTTGATACTACATTCCCAGTGCTTAAACCAAGAAATACATCGGCATCAATCATGGCTTGTTCCAACGTTTCTATTTCCCGGGACGAAATAAATTGTTGTTTTATGGAATTTAGACCTTCACGTTTTTTATTTAAAACACCTTTGCTGTCGAGCATTACTACATTTTCTTTTTTAACTCCCAGCGAAATATATAACCTGATGCACGAAACAGCTGCGGCCCCAGCTCCATTCACAACAACTTTTATATCTTCAATTTTTTTGGATGTTAATTCCAAAGCATTTAATAGTCCTGCAGCTGAAATTATTGCTGTCCCGTGTTGGTCGTCGTGGAAAACAGGTATGTTAAGGATTTTTTTAAGTTTCTCCTCAATTTCAAAACATTCAGGGGCTTTGATATCTTCAAGGTTGATACCTCCAAATGTTGGAGCAATGGCTTTCACCACATCAATAAATTTGCCAGGGTCTTCTTCGTCTACTTCAATATCAAAAACATCAACATCAGCAAAAATTTTAAACAGTAATCCTTTGCCTTCCATTACAGGTTTTCCGGCTTCGGGCCCTATATTTCCCAAACCTAATACTGCTGTGCCATTTGAAATAACTGCTACCAGATTTCCCTTTGAGGTGTATTTATAAACATCATCAGGATTTTTTGCAATTTCGAGGCAGGGCTGAGCAACTCCAGGAGTGTAAGCAAGAGATAAATCATATTGTGTGTAATGAGGTTTGGTAGGGATTACCTCAATTTTACCCGGCCGCCCTTTTTGATGGTAATGAAGGGCATCTTCTTTTAGTGTTTTTGGCATGGTGAGTTGAATTTGATTTTGGTAATAAATTTACATAATAATTGGCCCGAATAATAAGATTTTAGTCATTAATAAATATGTTATAAATTAGGTGTAATACATTTTTGCCTGAATATTTTGTGTCAGAATGTGGTGGAAGTGAATTCTTAATAAAGAAATGCTTCTGTAGCTATTTTTTAATCAGAACCATTTAGGAGTAAATTGATTTTATTAAGGAGTATGAATAGTAGATTATAATTATTAGATTTATAATCGTTATTACTTTTTTAAAATAAACTTAGATGTTTTTACATGTAACGTCCCCAAGATTTAATATGTTAAAAAAGTAATTAAACCCGTGTAGGACTTCGCTTGCCGGGTTTTTTAATGTTCATAATTTCATTGGTGTATTTTTATTAAAATCAACAACTTTTTTAATTGAATTTGCAGTTGATATATATCATGTGTTAAAAGGACATATTGGATTGTTTACATGTGTTAGATTTAAATATTTTTTTTACTTTCGCGGCATCATAATCTGTTGGATTGTTGAATTCAACATTATTTGGGGATTAACATGTAAAAGGAGCATCTTGCTCCTTTTTTTCTTTTTAATATTTTTCTTTTATTACTTATCGCTTTTCAGTTAAACCTTATCGGATTTAAACTGTTTCTCATAAAGTTTATATCAACTGAGTTTGTAAATATTGTTTTGTTTGAAACATAATAATTATGTTTGTATTATTAATGTGGCAACGAAATTATTTTTAATAAAACAAGTTGCTTTAAGTTATGAAATTACTTTAATCAAATAAACTTAGATGTTTTTTACATGTGAGGTCCCCAAGATTGAACATTTTGAAAAGAAGTAATTAAGCCCGTACAGATGAAAGTCTTACGGGTTTTTTTTGAGCAAAAAAAACAAGGATAAGAGTTTTTTCGATTTAATTGTGAATTGATATTTATCATAAACAAAGAGGGTGTTATTTTTTGTCTTAATTATTATAGGTAAAATAATTTTTTAGTTTTGCGGCATCACAATCTGTTGAATTGTTGAATTCAACATTATTTTGGGGATTAACATGTAAAAGGAGCATCTTGCTCCTATTTTTCCAGAAGTAGTTAAATGTTTTAAAATTGCTTTTATTTTCAAATTTCTCTGAAAAAATTAGTTTCCATAGTTTTCCTGGTTTAGTTGAGGTAGTACCTTCCATATTATGTTTTTGAATTCTTTTTTCAATATCAGAAGTAAATCCAATGCAGTACCTGTCCTTGGACTCGCTGTAAAGAATGTAAATGAAATATTCCATTCTTACATAAAAAAAGGGAAAGCCATTTATCCTTCCCTTAATATTTGTAGCGAGAGGGCGACTTGAACGCCCGACCTCGTGATTATGAATCACGCGCTCTAACCAGCTGAGCTACCTCGCCATTTCTTAAAAATGCGGTGCAAATATAGTATTAATTTTTAATTCACCTGTTTTTTTAATTAAAAAATGATATATTGAATTCGCGAATATTTGACGTACATTGTTGTCCTCTTCAGTTTAACTGAAATATAAAATTGAATACTATGCCAGAAAAAAATAAACTACAACTTGAATATATTATTAACTGTTCCCCTAAAGTCTTGTTTATTCGATTGAGTACAGCATCAGGATTGGCTGAGTGGTTTGCTGACGATGTCCGCGTGAAGGGTAAAGTTTATACTTTCGTTTGGGAAGGTACCGGGCAATCAGCCGAAATGACCTTGTTTAAAGACAATAAATTGGTCAGGTTTACCTGGGTTGAAGAAGAAGGTTATTTTGAATTTCGGATATCAAAGGATGAGTTAACCGGGGATGTTTCATTAATTGTAGTTGATTTTGCCGAAGACGATGAAAAGGACGAAACAGAAGGCTTATGGAACTCTCAAATTTCAGAACTTAAACATACTGTTGGATCTTAACACTTTTTATCATTATTATTTATTAAAATAATTTAGTTTTGTAACCGTTTCCTTTAAGGATTATTAGGTATGAAGCGTTTACACCTGTATGTAATAAAATCTTTTCTTGGGCCATTTTTTATGACCTTTTTTATCTGCGTGTTTGTATTGCTGATGCAATTCCTTTGGAAATACGTTGATGATATGGTAGGTAAAGGATTAGAATGGGGAGTAATAGGCGAAATCCTGTTTTATGCTTCCTTTGGCCTTCTCCCGTTTGCATTCCCTTTGTCGATGCTAATTGCCTCTATTATGACATTTGGTTCATTGGGCGAAAACTACGAACTAGTTGCCATGAAATCTTCCGGCATTTCATTACTTCGTATAATGAGGCCTTTAATTGTCCTTGCTATTTCAATCACAATCCTGGCTTTTTATTTTTCTAATAATGTGCTGCCGCATACCAATTTAAGGTTGGTAACACTCATTGTAAGTGTAAAGGAGCAAAGCCCTGACCTTATTTTAAAGGAGGGTGTCTTTACCAACGAAATTGATGGGTATAACATACGGGTCAATAAAAAGGATGATAAAACCAATATGCTTTACGATATTCTTATCTACGACCACACTCATAATAAAGCAAATGAAGATGTTACAGTGGCCGATTCAGGATTTTTACGAATCACGGAAGATAAAAAGTACATGGTTTTAACGCTTTACAGCGGAATAAAATACGATGAAGAAAATCCCTATAATCGGTCAAAAAACCGAACCTATACGCGTAATGAATCAAAATTTGAGAAACAGGTTGTAAACATAAAAGTTTCTAATTTTGAGTTTAAGCGCAGGGATGAAAGTATTTTTAAAAATAACTACCGGATGTTAAATCTGAATCAGTTAAGTAGTTCAGAAGATTCATTACATATTGATTATAATCGCAGGGTTCAGGATTTTATAAAACAGGCTAATTTTAATCCTATCGTTAACAAAAGGTTGTACCGTGCATTTGTTATGAATGATTCCATCCGTTCAATTGCCCGTGAAAAACCCGATACATTGTTTAATTATGACCAATTATTTGCAGACCTCGAAAAATATAAAAAAGGAGAAGTTATACAAAGTTCGGTAAGTTTTGCCCGGTCGAATCATTTGCAAGTGTCCAATAGTTTAAATAATCTGTACAATAAAAAGAAATTCATAAATAAATATGAAATTGAACGGCATAAAAAGTTTTCGTTGTCAATTGCTGTTTTAATTTTTTTCTTTATTGGCGCGCCTTTAGGAGCAATAATTCGCAAAGGAGGGCTTGGAATGCCTGTAGTCGTTTCGGTGTTTTTATTTATTTTATATTACGTTGTATCCTTATCGGGCGAAAAATCGGCACGCGAAGATGTTTGGAACATGGCCTTTGGAATGTGGTTTTCGTCGGCAATTTTTTTACCACTTGGAATATGGTTTACCTATAAAGCGGTTACCGATTCAGCTATTATGAGGTCGGAAACATATTCCGATATTTTCAAAAAATTTAATGTTAAGCGGAAATTATTTTTCCGTAAATCAGCTACCATAAAAACTAACGACTAAAAAAAGAATTACTTTAATGCACAACAGCATTTAAATTGTAATTTATTAGGATGAAAATTCTTCAACTCACAAATAAATTCCCATATCCTGAGAAAGACGGTGGTGCCATTGCCTGCATGAATATGCTTAAAGGTTTTTTTGAATTGGGGCATAAGGTTTCGGTACTTTCGATGTCGACTAAAAAACATCAGGTTGTTGAAAGCCAAATTCCTGAAGATGTTAAAAAATTAGCAACCTTTTATTTTGTCAATGTCGAAGCTGAAATTTCGGTTGTGGGTGCTGTTTTGAACCTGCTATTTTCGAAGTTACCATATAATGCTGAACGGTTTATTGACGGTGCATTCGAAAAAAAACTCACTGAATTATTATTGGCAAATCAATATGACGTGATTCAGCTCGAAGGTTTGTATTTATGTCCATACATATCAATCATAAAAAAATACTCAAAAGCATCTATTGCCTACAGGGCACATAACATTGAGTATGAGGTGTGGGAGCGCACTGCCAGTCTGGCACACGGAATAAAAAAATGGTACCTGAAACTATTAAGCAGCCGTATAAAACAATTCGAAATCAGTTTTATTAATGCATACGACATTTTGGTTCCTATCAGTTCGCGCGATGCGAGTTTATTGGATAAACTAGGTAATACTAAACCAAAGATTGTTTCACAAACCGGTATCGATGCTCAGAATTATATCCCCGATCAACAAAATATTGAATTCCCATCGGTTTTTCATATTGGGTCGCTCGACTGGGCGCCCAACCAGGAAGGACTGTTGTGGTTTTTAAAAAACTGTTGGCCTACATTGGTTACAAATTTCCCTGAACTGAAATTTTATGTTGCAGGAAGGAATACCCCCGCTTGGTTGAGGGAAAAGTTAACTCAAACAAATGTGGTGGTTTTGGGCGAAGTGGAAGATGCCCGGCAATTTATCAATTCAAAAGCCATAATGATTGTTCCCCTGTTTTCGGGAAGTGGAATGCGCATTAAAATAATTGAAGGAATGGCGCTGGCTAAACCCATTGTTTCTACCTCGATTGGGACTGAAGGAATAGCAACCACAACAGGCGAGAATATTATAGTAGCCGATTCGGGAAATGAATTTATTGAAGCAGTAACTGCCTTGATAAATAATAAACCATACTTTGAGAAAATATCGGGGAATGCACGTACTTTTGTTACCGAAAATTTTAATAATTTGGGGATTGTTAAAAAGTTAGCTGAATTTTATCAAAACCATCTTTAATGGGGTTATTAATAGTATTTTGGATTTGTTCGATAATTATTTTTTATACCTATTTAGGATATGCTTTCCTACTGTTTTTTGTATATCAATTTAAAAAACCCAAAACCACTGATAGTTCTGCTAACAACACCGCCGAAGATCCTTTGGTTTGTTTATTTGTAACAGCATTTAACGAAAAGGATTTTATCGATCAGAAAGTAAAAAATTCGTATGCATTAAATTATCCCGGCGAAAAAATACAGTATTTATGGGTAACCGATGGTTCAGATGATGGGACTCCTGAGTTATTAAAGAAGTATCCGAATTTAGAGATTCACCACCTTCCCGAGCGAAAAGGAAAAATTCATGCCATGAACCGGGGGATGAAATTTGTGAAAGCGCCCATTGTAATTTTTTCAGATACAAATACCATTTTAGGTGAAAACTCCATAAGGGAAATAGTTACACAATTTCAGGATAAAAAGGTTGGCTGTGTGGCTGGTGAAAAACGGATTGTTAATAAAAATGCTGATTCGGCTGTTGGGGCCGGCGAAGGTTTTTATTGGAAATTTGAATCGTGGATAAAAAAAATGGATGCCGGTGTAAACTCCGCTGTGGGAGGTGTAGGCGAATTATTTGCTATCCGTACTGAACTGTTTAACGAAGTGGAAAATGATACCTTGCTCGACGATTTTATTATTTCGTTACGTATAGCCAAACGGGGTTACAAAATAGCATATGCACCTAATGCATACGCCGAAGAAACTGCCTCGTTAAATGTTAAAGAAGAATTAAAACGTAAAATCAGAATTGCAGCAGGAGGCCTTCAAACTGTTTTTAGGCTCAAAGAATTATTAAATCCTTTTAAATATGGCATACTCACCTGGCAATACATATCACACAAAGTTTTACGGTGGACAGTTGCTCCCATATGTTTGTTTTTATTGTTTTTTGTAAATGGATTTCTTTTTACCCAAAAAATAGCCGAAGGGCAGTTCGACTTTTATTTTTTATCATTTCTGGCACAACTCTTTTTTTATCTTTTGGCAGCAATTGGGTGGGTATTCGAAAATTATAAAATACGCCTGAAGCTGCTTTTTATTCCTTTCTATTTTTTATCTATTAATTATGCTTCGATAATAGGGATTTTCAGGTTTCTGAAGGGCAAACAAAGTGTTGTTTGGGAGAAGTCAAAACGCTCATAGCTATATTCAGGCATAAGTTATCCGATTATTTTTGGTATTTTTGCATTTGATTTAAAAGCCACAGATTTAATGGAAGATATTAGGTTAAATACTATACCGGAAGCTGTTTTGGCTATCCAAAAAGGAGAATTGATTATTGTTGTTGACGATGAGGATAGGGAGAATGAAGGTGATTTTATTTGTGCATCGGAATTGGTTACTCCTGAAATCATTAATTTTATGGCAAAAGAAGGCCGCGGATTAATATGTGTTGCACTCTCGGAAGAACGTTGCCAGGAGCTTGATTTGAACCTGATGGTGGGTAAAAATACATCATCGAACGAAACACAATTTACTGTTTCGGTTGACGCTATTCACCCCGAAGTGACTACTGGCATTTCAGCAGGCGACAGGGCTATAACCTTAAAAATGTTGGTTGATCGTGATACTAAACCTGAAGACCTGGGACGCCCGGGGCATATATTTCCTTTGAAAGCAAAAGAACGTGGTGTTTTACGCCGCAGTGGGCACACCGAAGCTGCTGTTGATATGGCTCGATTAGCCGGTTTATACCCATCGGGAGTATTGGTTGAAGTGATGAATGACGACGGCACAATGGCCCGTTTACCGCAATTAATAAAAATTGCCAAAAAATTTAACCTCAAAATAATATCCATTAAAGACCTCATCGCTTTTAGGCTTAAAAGTGAAAGTTTAATTAAAAAAGGAGAACAGGTAATTTTGCCTACCAAATATGGCGAATTCAGGATTGTTCCTTTTCAGCAATTGTCAAATAGTGCTGAACACGTTGCTCTAATTAAGGGTGAATGGAAAGAGGATGAGCCGGTATTGGTACGTGTGCATTCGTCGTGTATGACTGGCGATATTTTTGGCTCTCTCCGCTGCGAATGTGGCGACCAGTTGCATCAGGCTATGAAGTTGATCGACAAAGAAGGCAAAGGTGTTATTGTGTACATGCTGCAGGAGGGCCGTGGTATTGGATTGTTGAATAAAATTGCTGCTTATAAATTGCAGGATCAGGGATTGGATACCATCGATGCCAATATCCACCTGGGATTTGATGCCGACGAACGCGATTATGGTGTGGGTGCCCAGATTTTGAGCGACCTTGGTGTTCGTAAAATGCGCCTGTTGACAAATAACCCGGTAAAACGTGTGGGTATGGAAGCATTTGGTTTGGAGGTAAGTGAGGTAATCCCTCTTGAAGTGGAACCCAATAAGTACAATAAAAAATACATGAAAACCAAACGCGATCGCATGGGCCATACTTTATTGGGTTTTAAATACGACAACGAGTAATTCATTTTACTTAGCTGTTTTTCTTCGAATAAATCAACCATAATAATTTTATAGTGGCCCATTTCGATGATCTATTTTCCAAAAACTTTAACGACGATTTTGTTGAAGGTGAAGATTATTACCTCAGCCCAGAAGGTTACCGTGTTATGACCGAAAAATACCTTACCAAACGTGGTTATTGTTGCGCCAACGGCTGCCGGCATTGCCCCTATTGGCCTAAAGCCCAAAAAGGGAATACCGTTTTGCGGGAAAAATAACAATCATCTGTTTTTCCCCTCACTATAACGTGAAATACACATACGAAGATCAAAATTGTACCGTTAGGCACAGAATATGGATAGAAAAAAAGGTGATGAATAATTATCCCATCCGAGCCGCGATGGAATGGATTCTATTCTGTTGATTTCGTACCAACAATCAATCCCCAATGAGATTTTATAAATCGGTCCAATTAGTTCAATGCATAGTTGTGAAAATATGATATTCTGCCCTATAACAATACAGTGGAAGCTTTCATTAAATAATCACGCTTTCATTTTTTGTTTGGCGAGCATTTCATTAAATGATTAAGACTTCTTTTTTCAATTTATTGGCTTCAATTAAATGATAATCAGCGGTCTATAATACTATATGCCCTTTGGGCAAGGAATAGGTGAGCAATAATCATTGACTAAAGCCCATCCCGACCCCAACCCCTGAAGGGGAATCCTCGCTGATATTTTCTAAAAAATTTAAGTTACAAGATTTTTGGCTCTTAACTTTCGACTTATTACTAACATCTTACGACTAAATAAGTTTGTTCCTTCTATTAATAATCCGTAATTTTAAAACACATTGAAACCCGGCTGAACAACTGTGAGGCTAGATGTTGAAGGAACTGCTCCCCCGGATTTCTGGAACAAAATAACATGTATTGCTTAACTGATGAATTGATAATTATTTGTTTGTAAACCTGTCTGATGCCCGACAGGCGTTGGTGAATGGATAAGTGTCTTGTAGCTAGCGTTATGAGTCCAAAATGATAAATGTGTAATATCACAACCAAGTTGGGTTTACCAATCGTTACAAGCAAGCCAAAAAGCGAAATGTAAATTATGAAATATAAATGAATTTAAAGGAAAAAACATATAGACTTGTAGAGAAAGGTTCGCATGGTAACAAAGTCAATTTGATTTTTGACTATGCTATTATGAGCCTTATTTTCATAAGCATAATTTCGATAATTTTAGAATCAATCAAAGAAATCGGAGCTGATTTTAAATTATTTTTAGAATGGTTTGATAATTGTTCTGTAGCAATATTTTCAATTGAATATTTAATGAGACTTTATGTTTCTGATTTGACTCATCCGTCAACAAACAAATTCAAATCTGTTTTAAAGTTTATTTTTTCAATTAATGGTTTAATAGATTTATTTGCAGTTCTGCCATTCTATATTCCGATGATTATAAAAATTGATTTAAGATTTTTAAGGACTCTTAGATTAATTCGATTTCTGAGAATATTAAAAATCAATAGATACACGAAATCACTAAATTTGATTTGGTCGGTACTGAAAGACAAAAAGTCTGAGTTAGCAATAACTGGATTTGTAACTCTTCTTCTTCTTATTTTTGCATCTTTTGTAATGTACAATGTTGAAGGAGACAAACAACCTGATGCATTCCCCAATATTTTAGCTGCATTTTGGTGGGCAGTTGCAACTCTTACAACAGTTGGATATGGAGATGTATATCCCATAACAGGATTAGGTAAATTTTTAAGTGGATTAATTGCATTGATGGGCATTGGATTGGTTGCTTTACCTACTGGAATTATAGGTTCAGGATTTATGGATAGATTGAAAAGTAATAAAAAAGATGAAAATATAAAATGTCCGCATTGTGGAAAAAAATATTGAATTATAAAGGACAATTAGTAAATATAACTATGAGCTTGGTAGTATGTCAGCAGCGGTTTTTCGTTAAATTTTTCGTCTGTATACGGACAGAAGAATTACATGCAGACCCTTTGCTACTTACGGTTTCTCGTTAACAAAAAGGTTGAAGAGTGACTTATATTTATTACTTAATTCAGTTTATGGTAATAGGTTTTTTGGCTGCATTTTTAGAAATGTTGGTTAACAAATAAACCTTCGGTTACTATACTGATTAAATTGAACTTTGTTTTGACAAAACCCATAGGGAAGTTATCTATTTTATGATTGTTTGAATTATTTTTTATACACTTCGAAGAACTGAATTAATATGAATAATAGAAAACTGATTTTATATATAAGTATGAGTCTTGATGGATTTTTAGCTACCAATGAGGATGACCTTTCCTGGCTTTCAGTAGTTGAAAAAGAAGGTGAAGATTATGGGTATGTGGAATTTAACAGCACTGTTGATACATACATTGTTGGAAGAAAAACATATGACATTGTACTTAAATTAACCGGGGGTACTTTCCCTCCAGCGGGCCAACATAAATGTTATGTGATAACCAGGCAGGAACGAGAAAATAAAAATGGAGTAACATTCTACAATGGAGATATTGAAGAATTAATAATCCGACTAAAAAATGAGAATGGTAAAAACATTTACTGCGATGGTGGAGGGCAAATTGTAAAACTTTTAATGGATAAAAATCTGATAGATGAATACCGGATTTCTGTCATTCCCATTATTCTGGGAGATGGGAAAAGACTTTTTAAAGGAGGAATACCTAAAATAAACCTGAAAGCTTTACCTTGCGAACAATATGAATCGGGGCTTATTCAATTACGGTATGAAAAAAATAATACAACATACAATTCCGTTACCACGTGATTTAATATGATTGAAAGTTTAAGATATCAATTACAAATACATACAAGTCTTGACAAGAGTCAATTGGATACAGTACTTACTTACTTTAAATTAAAAAAGGTAAAGCGTAATACTATTTTACTTTCGCAAGGAGAAATTTGTAACGATTTGTACTTTATCGGCAAAGGGTGTTTGAGAATTTATTACCTCACAAAACAAGGAAAAGAAAAAACAAGATATTTGGCATTTGATGGTTCAATTGTCACCTCCACTTCAAGTTATATTTCGCAACAACCGTCATTCGAATTTATAGAATCTATTGAAAATTCTGAATTATTGGCAATTAACCAGAAAGATTTTTTCCAGTTAGTTTCTGATATACCAGAATGGGGGAAATTCTACAGAATGATATTGGAAAAGGCTTACCTCGGCCAAAATAAAAGAATAGAAAGTTTAATCACCTTATCGGCCAAACAACGATATGAAAACGTTTTAAAAGAAAATCCATTATACGTTCAACGCCTTTCAAACAGGATACTGGCATCCTATCTCAACATCACCCAAGAAACATTAAGCCGGCTTAAATCAAAATGATGTTTTTTTGACCTACATCAATGTTTAGGCTTTGTGAATCATTTAAGTTTGTTGTTCATTTATTTTGTATGCAATAATTAATGGAATGTATGTATGCAAAATATGATTTTGTATTCAGAGGTTTCCTTAGGTTTTTTATGAAGCCGGATAAAAAAACATTAATTGTAATTGTGCATAAAAATTAAAAATTGTTGAGATGAATAAACTATTAAAAAAAGCCCTGTACGCAGTAGTTGGCTTAATTGTAAGTATTTTTATTTTTGGATTAATATTGGCATTTATCCCAACAAAATCAAAGGTAAATCATGCTGGCACTTCACCTGAAAAGGCTACCGAATTACGAAATAATATAATAGAAAAACACCATCAATTTATTACTACCGATGGTGAAACTCTTTTTATACGGAGATGGAATCCTGATACTATTATGCAGGCAAAAAAGGATATTGCTGTTATAATTTTTCATGGTTATACGGCACACAGTGGCGCTTACGATATGGCAGGCTTACCAATATCGAAAGGCGGCTATACAACTTTTGGATTGGATTACCGGGGACATGGTTTATCGGGTGGAAATCGGGGAGACAGCCCGGGTGTGGAAAGATTTATCGCCGATTTAGCTGAGTCGGTAAAATATGTTAAAAGCCTTGGTTATCCAAAAGTGGTTATATTGGGGCATAGCCTGGGTGTGGCTACAGCAATGTGCGCAACAAACGCTATTCCCGATGAAATTACTGGATTGGTATTACTTTCAGGTGCTTATGAAAGTCGGGAAGGTTTATCAAAACCACTGACATTATTTCAAAAAACCAAAATTCTTGCCAGTTCAATTTTCCGTCCTTCTTACCAGGTTCTTGAACAGCACAGAGATGGTGCGCCTGTTTCAAAAGACCCCTTGTTTAATTTTAGATATACCCTTCGTTTTGCAACCATGTTGGATGTGAAACAACTGAAGCTTCCTGAAAACTTAAATATTCCTGTTTTAGTTGGTATTGGCGATAAAGATGAATTGTTTGAGGTCGATAAAGCCAAAGAGTTCTATTATTTTATACCCGGCGATAAAAAGGAATTTATGGTTATGGAAAATACTACCCATGCCAAATTCCCTGTTGAACGATGGGAAGAAATTGTTGGATGGTTAAATAACAATTTTTGAAGGTAAACATGCAAATATTTAAACATTGAAATACCACAAATGCCGATTGCCCAACAGGCAGCAAAAAGCTTTGCTCCATGAACCTTACAATGTAACATTGCCAATTGCAACTACTCTTCTGCAATACCTCAGAGTTTTGCTCAAACCCCCTTACATTGTAAGCATTAATAACGATAACTGAAAAATTGCCTGCCAATCGTAACGAAATGGAGATTGGAACACTTTTTTTGCTTTTGACTTACTACTAATGTCTTACGTTTAAATTTGTTTGCTCCTTCTATTTAAAATTCTTAATTTTAGTTTCACTAAAAACCCGGCCACGCATAGGCAGATGATACCGATAGCTATCGGAGTGGTGATGGAACTGCACACCCGGATTTCTGTTTTTAGGATATAGAATTTTTAATTTGCCTAAAATATAAAAGCAAAATAAAATGATAACTGTGATAATTGCTCGAAATTACCTGAATTATTGGTTTGTAGTAAATAGTATTATACAATGAAAAAGAAATTTTCTGTGTTGATCCTAATCATTGCGGCTTCTATAATAATGAGTGCATGCAGCGAAGATTTCCTTGAGGTCAGGCCATCCGATGGGCTAAATAAGTTTGTTTTGGCAACTGAGGAAGGGATCGATGCATTGCTGATTGGAGCCTATTCGATGCTTGATGGGGTATTTGCTTCATTCAACTGGGAGGCGGCATCTTCGAACTGGGTTTATGGAGATATACGAGGATTAATCGGAAATAGTGGAACTGATGCAGGGGCCTCAGATGGTATCTTTTGGATTCAGAATTTTTCGGAATCTGCAGACAATATATGGTCGACGACTTATTTGAATGTAAAATGGAGGTCTGTATATGAATCAATTTCGAGGTGTAATTCGGTTATTATTGTAACCAATCAGGCAATTGAAGAGGGTAATATTACTCATGAACAAGCGGATAGTTTCTATAGGCAGGCAAGGGCACTCCGTGGATGGTTCCATTTTGAAGCATGGAGGATGTGGCAGATGGTACCTTATATTGATGAAAACACAGGCTTACTTGCATTTACTAATACCGAAGATATTAGAAACAAAATTATTGCCGATTTACAAGAGGGTATTTTTTTGCCTGATAATATGGGGCAAATTGGCCGATTTAATGGAACTGTTTGTAAAGCACTTCTTGCCAAAGCAAAAATGCAAATGTACCTCGATTATGAAGGGGCTTTACCTTTGCTGGAGTATGTAAAAAACTCAGGGACAAAACCAAATGGTGAACCAATTGGACTTGCACAAACTTACGGTGAAATTTTTGATATTGAACACAGGAATGGTATTGAAGCGGTATATACTGTGCAGTATTCGGTGAATGACGGCTCGGGTGGATATAATGCCGGATATGGTGAAGTATTAAATTTCCCGTATAAAAGCGATGAATCGCCGGGAGGATGTTGTGGATATTTTCAGCCTACACAGGAGTTTGTCAATTCGTTCCGTACATCAGAGGGGCTACCTTTACTGGATTTTAGTTATAATCTACCCTCAATTGTTGATTTTCGTGACCAGGGAGTAAAGGGAGGAAGTATATGGGATTCTACTAGAACCTATCATGTAGGTAACGCCTGTACTGCTTATAATCCTGCTCAACCTTTTACCGATTTAAGTTATGAATCACTTATACCAAACAATAGAGGCAATAATCCATTGATAAGCCCTGAAGCCTGGGAATTAAAATGGACCGAGGACAATTCAAAACCTACTGACCCACGTCTTGATTGGTCGGTTGGAAGAAGGGGCATACCTTATTGGGACTGGGGTGTTCATACCGGTTCAGATTGGATACGTGACCAATCGTTTGCCGGTCCATATAGTCCCAAAAAACAGGTGTATAAAAAATCGCAGGAAGGTGTGTATACCGAGGTCGGCTCATGGACTAATGGCTGGACCGCAAATGGTTACCGTATGATCCGTTATGCTGATGTACTTCTGCTTCTTGCTGAATGCCAGATTGAAACCAACGACCTGTCTGGAGCTCTCACCAATATAAACTTGGTAAGGGCAAGGGCAACAAATCCCGATGGTTTTGTGAAGGAAGAAGATGGAATGACCCTTGCGGCAAATTATCAGGTTTCCTTGTATCCCTTATTCCCATCGAAGGACTATGCCCAAAAAGCCCTCCGAATGGAACGGAAACTGGAGCTGGGTATGGAAGGCCATCGGTGGTTTGACCTAAACCGCTGGGGAATTACCGTAAGCGAGTTAAACAGGGCTCTTAGTTATGAAAAATCGACACCCTGGGGCCGAAGCATGTATGGAAATGCAATTGTTGGGCCCGAAGATATTACTTACCCTATACCACAAAGGCAGATTGACCTTAGTAATGGGAAATTAGTACAAAACAGATAAAAAAACTTTTTGACTTGGTTTTTTCTGAATGATCTGGCAAAAAACTTAAAATGTAATTTTACAAATATTAAAAGTTATAAAATTAAAAGCACCCTCTAACTTTAAGGCATTAATTATTAAATATGTGTATTGTATAGAACTTAAATGAATGTTTAACTTGTTTTATTTTTTAGGTTGATATAATTATTCGAAAAATTAAAAATGTTAATTTAGCCTGTTTCTTATTATTCAACATAAAAAATGCCGACGAATGCCCGATATCTCTCGCATCAAAAGATTAATATGTTTATTATCCTTCCTTTTTTTTGTTACCAATGTATTTGGCCAGGTGGATTTTACTGATTCTAATTTGCCAATAATTGTAATCAATACAAATAATCAAAATATTGTTGATGACCCTAAAATAAACTGCGACATGGGGATAATCTGGAATGGGAATGGAGGTAGAAATTATCTAACCGATCCATTTAATGATTATAACGGTAAAATTGGAATTGAAATACGAGGTTCTACCTCGCAGCAATATCCTAAAAAAAGTTATGGAATAGAAACACGAGACTCATTAGGAAATAATTTAAATGTTAGTTTGTTAGGAATGCCCAAAGAAAATGATTGGATTCTTTATGCCCCATATCCTGATAAAACATTTATGAGAAATACAATTACGTACGATCTATTTGGACAAATGCAGCCCTGGTCTCCAAAATTTGTTTACTGTGAACTGGTAATTGACGGACAATATATGGGAGTATATGTGTTAATTGAAAAAATTAAAAGAGACAAAAACCGAGTTGATATTGCCAGGTTGGATATTGATGATAATTCGGGAGATTCATTAACTGGTGGATATATCATCAAAATAGATAAACCAACAGGGAGTAGCAGCGATACATGGACATCTGCCTATCAGGAAAAGTTAAAATTCCTTTATCATGATCCTAAATATTCTGAACTTAGTTCGGTTCAAAAAGATTATATAAAAAATTATGTGTCTGATTTTGAAAATGCTGTGTATAGCCCTGCTTTTGATGATCCGGTAACCGGATACCGTTCATTTATTAATGTTGAGTCTTTTATCGACTTTATGTTGATGCAGGAGTTAGGAAGAACAGTAGATGGCTACCGTTCGAGTAGTTTTATGTATAAAGATAAAGATAGCAAAGGAGGAAGGTTAACATGTGGCCCAATGTGGGATTTTAATTTTTCGTATGGAAATGCTGATTATTGCGAGGCTTTTAATATTAAAGGATGGCAGTACAACTTTACCCAGGTTTGTTCCAATTTCCTAATTGACCCTCCTGAATGGTGGCCCCGATTACTTCAGGATACCACATTTGCTGATGAATTACAGTGTAGGTGGCAATATTTACGGTCTACTGTTTTGGCACAAAGTAATATTGAAAATTGGATAGATTCAACAGCTTTATATTTAAATGAAGCTCAAACACGGAATTTTATTCGGTGGCCTATACTTGGTGATTTTGTTCCCTTTAATTATTTTATTGGGCAGACATATCAGGAAGAAATTGATTATTTAAAATGGTGGTTCAAGGCCAGGTCAGAATATATGGACGTTAATTTGCCCGGCAATTGTAATTTAACCACGTCAGTCTCTTACACTAATTTATCAGCCAAACCGGTTTTAGTCTATCCGAATCCTACAACAGGGATTTTATATACAACAGCCCCAATTGATGCCAACATTAAAGTACTGAGTATTGAAGGGCAAGAAATTAATTTTCAAAAATCAGAAACGTTTATCGATCTGCGCTACATACCTAAAGGATTATATATCATTGTAATTAATAATCAATCTTTTAAAGTGGTTAAACAGTAATAATAAAAGCTAATATTTGCCTTAAATAATTAATTGTAGCCTAATTAATTTTGTTGTTATCCAGGATTTTGGAATGAAAAAATGAGAAAAATAAAATTATACATTGCAATAAGCCTTAATGGGAAAATCGCTAAATCCGATGGAAGTGTAAGTTGGCTCGATTCAATTCCTAATCCTGAAAAAACAGATTATGGATATTCCGAATTTTATAATACAATCGATACAACAATTCAGGGGAATAACACCTATAATCAAATAGTGGGCTGGGGAATAGATTTTCCATATGCTGATAAAAAAAACTACGTGTTTACACGAAATATTGAATTGGAAAACACCAAACATGTTGAGTTTATTTCTGAAAATTACATTGATTTTATTAAAGATTTAAAAAAGGAGAAAGGGAAAAACATTTGGTTAATAGGAGGAGGGCAATTAAATACTTTGTTCCTTAATAAAAACCTGATCGATGACATTGAGGTATTTATAATGCCAATTATTTTAACCGAAGGAATAGAGTTGTTCGAAATTTTACCAAACGAAACAATGTTAAAGCTTACTAATACTAAAACATATTCAACAGGAGCGGTTAAATTAAACTACAAAGTAGAATAAAATGTGTTAATAATAATTTCAGAAGCAATTGCCCGAACATTTATATTTTATTGATAACAACTGTTAATCAGATTCGTGTTATAACTTGTTAAATTCGGTTGGCATACCGATAAAAATTATCTTTGCAAAAAAACAGGTATGTTAGGAAAAGATCTTCGAATAATTTTTATGGGCACTCCCGAATTTGCTGTTGAAAGTTTAAAGGCGCTGGTTGAGGCAAACTATAATGTAGTTGGAGTTATTACAGCCCCTGACAGGCCAGCCGGGCGAGGCAAAAAGCTGGCTGAGTCGGCTGTGAAAAAATATGCTGTCGAAAAAGGTTTAAAAATCCTTCAGCCTGAAAAACTCAAAAATCCTGAATTTATTGAAGAATTAAAATCACTGAATGCTGATTTGCAGGTAGTGGTAGCATTCCGTATGTTGCCTGAAGTGGTTTGGAATATGCCTCGTTTGGGGACATTTAATTTGCATGGTTCGTTATTGCCACAATACCGTGGGGCTGCTCCTTTAAATTGGGCCATTATTAATGGTGAAACCGAAACTGGTGTTACAACTTTCCTGCTCGATCAGAAAATTGATACCGGCAAAATCCTTTTTTCTGAAAAAACACCCATTGGGTATAACGATACACTTGAAGATGTCCACGACCGGTTGATGAATATAGGTGCAAAGCTGGTGGTCAAAACCGTTGATGTGTTGGCCGGCGGGAAAGTACAACCTTTACCTCAGGAAGAATTATTTGCCGGAGAAGCCTTAAAGCATGCTCCTAAAATTTTTAAAGACGATTGCCGTATCAATTGGGATAAAAAAGCTGAATCAATTCGTAATTTGATAAGGGGATTATCTCCTTATCCTGCAGCTTGGGTCAATCTTAAACAGATTAAAACAAATCAAATTACAACGGCAAAAATATATTCTTCCGAAAAAGAAATAATAGTGCATTCTGAAAAACCGGGAACAATACAATCGGATGGTAAAACTTTTCTGAAAATTGCCTGTTTCGACGGTTGGATAAAAGTATTGGATTTACAACTGGCTGGAAAAAAAAGGCTGCCGATTGGTGATTTTCTCCGCGGATTTCAATCAGCGACCAGCTATATTGCTGAATAAAAAAAAGCCGGTATAAATATACCAGCTTTGATTTGTTTCACTCAATTGATTTTATTTTTTGTTTCGAAGATTCATAATATAGAAATAAATTAAAAATCCCAGAGAAATAAAAACCAACTCGATTCCGATTGGTAATACCGCCTGATGGTAATTAAATATTTCGGGCCTGAACATCCTGATTATTTCGATTATAATTAACCCAAGGCCGGCAAAAAAAGCAACTAATCCCCATTTTAGTGATGGGTATTTATTTATTTCTTCTCCGGCATCAGCTTCTTTCGGACGTTCCAGAATTCCGGCCTGTTCAATGTGCCCTGCTTTAATAATTTTTCTGCGTAATAAGTGGTCCGATAATAACTTTATGATGTTGTAGGTTGCAAATAAAACCACTGCTGTAACAAATAATTCTTCCATGATATTTATGTTTTAATTGTTGTTTGCCTCTTTAGACTTAATACCAAAAAAAATGTTGCAAATTTTGGAATGTTTTTATTTTTTATGCCAAATTGCAACATTATCGACTTAATAAAGTCCTATCTATTGAATATGGATGATCAGGAACTGGTAAAACAAATTTTGGAGGGCAATACCAATGCATTTAAGTATTTGGTATTACAACACCAGCGCCTTGTGTTGCATGTGGTTGGACGGATTGTACGGCAGCAGGAGGAGGTGGAGGATATTTGCCAGGATGTTTTTATGAAAGTTTTTCAGAAAATTAAAAAATTCAGGGGCGACTCAAAACTTTCAACATGGATTGCCACCATCGCTTATAATACCAGTATTTCCCATATTCGGAAGCTAAAAAGGGGCGAAGAACCTTCGTTTGACGAAATGCCTGCCCTCATAGAAACAAAAGCCGACGAAAAATTGGTGGGTAAAAATCTAGAGAGAAAAGAAATTGAATTGTATTTATTAGAATATATCGAACAATTACCGGTTCAATACCGTACAGTTATTACTCTTTTTCATTTAGAGGAGTTTTCCTATAAAGAAATTGAAAAAATTACAGGAATGCCCGAAGGTACTATTAAGAGTTATTTGTCGAGGGCACGAAAAATGTTAAGAGAAAAGATGGAAAAATTCTCTTTTTCAGAAAAAACAAATATTTTTGCAGACTATGTTGAACAAGGATACTAACAAAACAGTTGAACAGCTTATAAATCAAAGTTTAAAAGCTGAACCTAAATATGTTCTGTCGTTCAATTTTGCCAATAAGGTTATTTTGAAGGTTCAGAAAAAGCAGGCTCTAAAAAACTACCTGAAGGAGTTTTTACTTTATTTTGGAGTAATACTTGGCATTGTGGTTATCCCTTTTGCTATATTTTATTTATTTAATTCCGATATCATTACTGATTGGGTAGCACTGGTATTATCGAATATTACCCTTATAGCCGGTATTTTATTTATATTGGTTTTTATCCTATTTGCCGACAAAGTATTATTAAGGTATTTTTCCTTCTCTTTAAGCTTAAATCGAAAAGATTAGTTCTTCTTTTTTCTTAATTGAATAAGTTGACCAATTTGTGGTTGCTCTCCAGTCCTCATTTTATTTCTTCGTAACAGAGGTTTTAACTTTATGCCAAACATTTGCGAAATGTAATGCATGGTTTCTCCGGCTTCGGCTTTATAGGTAAGTTGGTTTTTAGCCGTTTTGCTTTTTTTAGGCTGAATGTAGATAATTTCATTAACCTGTGGCCGGTATATTGAGCGGTAATCATTAAACTTGTATAACTCCCAGCTTTTCATATCAAATTCCTGAGCAATAGTTTCGAACGAATCGCCGGGGCGGACCACTACACTTTTTAAACCGTTACGAAGTTCTACTTTTCGGGTATGAAATGGATTAATTGTTAAACCTACGGTATTGTCATTGCCAATTTGGCGCTGTTCAAAACTTGCAAGTACGGGCTCAATCCGTTTGTCATCGAGTAAATGAAGGTTGTATTCTTCTATAATACTGATTAAGCGGTGGGCATAATT
Source organism: Prolixibacteraceae bacterium (assembly GCA_963666575.2). GTDB lineage: Bacteria > Bacteroidota > Bacteroidia > Bacteroidales > Prolixibacteraceae > JABMQB01. The sequence goes on along the minus strand of CAXXYG010000027.1, from coordinate 241,437 downwards.
TGGATCGGTGGCATAACCGGCTTTTTTTAGGCCACGGGCCCAGGCTTTATAATTTGTAGGAGCCAGTTTAAACAAGCTCGCATACCGGTAATTATCCAATAAAAAATGTGTGTGGTCGATAAATGATTCTTCAACCGATTTGTATTTCCTGAAACACTCATTTTTTGTATCGTCGTCGTAATATACTTTTTTGCCTTTCCAGGTCGATTTGCATTTTATGCCAAAATGGTTATTCGATTTCCGCGCCAATTCACTATTCCCATCGCCCGATTCGAGGCAGGCTTGAGCCATTGTAATACTGGCAGGCACACCACTCCGGGTCATTTCTTTGATGGCTAATACTTTATATTTGTCAACATAATCTTGTCGCGATATTTTTTGAGCAAATAAAACTGAAGGTAAAAACAGTACGAGTGCAGTAAATAAACCGATATTTTTAAGTGTCATTCCTATGGTTGAAAATTTTAGTTAAATATATACTTCTTTCGCTAAAAATTGTACATTTGAATTAAAATCCTGAGTATGGAAACGAAAGAAATAAGGATTTTGGTATACGAATTCGAAACATTGGATGAGTTGCCTTCTGAAGATAAAGATTTAGTTCTTAGGGCTAGGGAAGCTACAGAGAAAGCCTATGCCCCATATTCCAAATTTCATGTAGGAGCTGCTATTTTGCTAAGTAATCAGAAAATTATTGTTGGAAATAATCAGGAAAATTCTGCCTACCCAGCTGGTTTGTGTGCCGAACGTGTAGCTATGTTTTATGCAAATGCAACCTACCCCGGAGCATCATTAAAAACTATAGCGGTTTCGGCAAAGTATAAAAATAAATTGGTGCCTGAACCCGTAAAACCATGTGGCGACTGCCGTCAGGCACTACTTGAAGCCGAAGCCAGGTTCAAATCTTCTATTAAAATAATCTTGGATGGTGAATCAAAAATCCTGGTATTACAAGGAATTCCCAGTTTACTGCCATTGGGTTTTAGCCCAAGTTCATTAGATTGATTTTTATTTTATTTTCGAAAATGCATCCCAAACCGGATCTTTTGGAGTAGGTGCTGTAATTTCAACAGGTTCATTTTTTACCGGATGAATAAATGAAATTTTCCGTGCATGTAAGTGAATGCCTGCATTTGGATTCGAACGGGGGAAACCATATTTTAAATCGCCTTTAATGTGGCACCCAATTTTTGATAATTGGGCCCTGATCTGATGATGCCTCCCGGTTTGAAGGTCAATCTCAAGCAAATGGTACCTGTCGGAACTTGCCAGGTATTTGTATGCCAATATACCGGTCTTTGAATCTTTAATTTCACGGTCGTAGGCAAACGATTTATTTTGTTTTTGTTTTCTGACGAGGAAGTGGGTGAGTGTGGCTTCGTTTGCGGCAGGTTTATTATCAACCACAGCCCAGTATAATTTTTTGATGTTGTCTTTTTCCTGAAACAGTTTGTTTAAACGTGGCAAAACTTTACTTGTTTTAGCCAAAATAACTACACCACTGGTTGGCCGGTCGAGTCGGTGCGGAAGTCCCAGATATACATTCCCCGCTTTTTTGTATTTTATTTTAAGATAGGCCTTTACACGTTCCGTTAGAGGTTCGTCACCCGTAATATCCCCCTGGACAATCTCTCCGCATTGTTTATTGATAGCAATAATATGGTTGTCTTCAAATAATATGTCCATTCAGATTTTTATCTTTTTATTTTTGTCTTAATTCTTTTTACCTATGACTTATGCCTTTTTTCTTCTTCCTAATATTGTTCTTTTTCGTTGGGGAAGTCCATCGATTTTACGTCTCCAATATAATTCCCAACAGCTCCTTTAATTTCAACCGCCAGGTTGTGGTACCGCCGTAAAAACCGTGGTGAAAATTGCTGAGTTATACCCAGAAGGTCATGAATAACCAATACCTGGCCGTCAACGCCATTTCCTGCGCCAATACCAATAATTGGAATTTTAACTGATTCGGCCACTTGTTTACCCAATTTAGCAGGGATTTTTTCCAGGACTATGGCAAAACAACCTGCACTTTCCAATAGTTTGGCATCTTCAATTAGTTTCTCAGCCTCTTCTTTTTCTTTGGCTCTAACGGTGTAAGTCCCAAATTTATTAATCGATTGTGGCATTAAACCTAAGTGCCCCATTACCGGAATACCTGCTGATAGAATTCTATCGACCGATTGCATGATTTCAGAGCCGCCTTCAAGTTTAACCGCTTCGGCGGCAGTTTCTTTCATAATACGTATGGCTGAACTTAAGGCTTCAGTTGAATTTCCCTGATAAGTTCCGAAGGGCATATCAACTACAACCAATGCGCGCTGAACTGCTTTTACCACAGCCAAACCGTGGTAAATCATTTGGTCTAATGTAATGGGTAAGGTAGTAGCATTGCCTAGCATCACATTCGATGCTGAGTCTCCAACAAGGATCACATCAATACCTGCCTCGTCAACCAGTTTAGCCATACTGTAGTCATACGACGTTAACATGGCAATTTTTTCTCCCCTCAATTTCATCTCCGATAAACGGTGAGTGGTTACTTTTCTTATCTCGTTATGTACCGACATTTTACCAATTTTTTTCCGTACAAAAGTAAAAAATAAAACAACCTCTTTTGTTCGATTATAAAATATTAACGTGCGAAGTCAATAAGTTCCGCTAAGAATCGTTAATTTCAAAGTATAATTAATACAAATTCGATGAAAATAGTTAATGGTTATTCTGTTTTGTTTTTTATAATGTTATTGGGTTTTACAAGCTGTTTCGCTTCTGAAAAGAATACATTGGATTCAATTTATTCTGCCCGGTTTATAAAGCAGGAATTTGTATCGGGATTATATGTTGGAGGATTTAACGAAAATGAAGAAATCAGGAACGATGAATATTTTAATTCGGAGGAATTATTAAAACTGAATATTGATTATTTTGCGGCTTTTCGCAGTTGGAGATATACTTCAAATATTCAGGAAAAATATTCTTTGCTGTTTTCGGCAGGCCCCGAAGTGGCGAATGGCGATTATGAATCAACATTTCCAGGCGAAAATTATTCTGCCAGTGGCTGGGCAAAAGGTGCTTTTATAAAAACAGAGGCGAATTATTCAAACCGGTTTTATTACGATACTAAAACATTTACGCTTGTTTCAGTTTCAGGAAAAGCAAAATATGGGTGGTTAAACAAAAACCTTGAAGGAGATTTTACAAACGAAAATGGGCAGGTTGTAAACGAAGAAAAAAAGATCAAAGATATACGGCTAAGGACTTTCATAAGCGCAAAAGCTGCCTGGGGGTATGGAAAATTATCTCCCATAAATAGTAAAGTAATTGCTGAAAAGTTGGTTCAAAAATATTATCAGGGGAGGATGTTTTCACCCAATGAAATAGCGGCAATTGCAAATAAAATTGGTGAGATAAAAAACAACCGCAGAATAAATGACGGGCAAAATAGTATTAATGAGTCAGAAATAGTGAGCGAGTTTTTAAATAGTAAACTGTTTCTTGAATCGCCGGAAGATCTTAATAAAGACTGGCAGTTCGGTGAATTTGAGCCACGGTTTGTGGGGAGAAGAGTAGAAATAGGCCCATTCTTTAATTATTATAACCGCGAACCTGATTTTGTATATGGTGGATTCATCGATTTTTACTGCCATAAATATTATAATCAGTCGTGGACAAGAATTGTCAATGCTAACCTAAGCTACAATAAGTATAAACAGTCTGATTGGTTCTCGTTTACTGTTGATTTTAGCTGGGATTATTATAATAACCTCCGTTCAAAGTTATCAATGGGTATAAAATACCAACCAACTTTGGTAGTAAATGATTTTGAAGAAATTGAACCCATGGCACATTCAGTTACTCCATACCTGAATTATTTTAAACAGTTAAGTAGTAAAAACAGGATGTCCTTTAAATTCTTATATCGGATTTCATCTAATAAGCATCATTTTATCCCGGGACCTGAATTAGTTCTGGCATTTTATAAAAGCAGTTATTAAACTCTCAGGAAAACTTTTTTCTTGTACATGAAATAAAGAATGAGCCATACTAAAGCTAAGGCTCCAATTATTATCACCAATTCTCCATAGGCTTCGCCCAGTGGTTTAGCCAGCCAACCCACAAAAAATTCTGAAAGAGTTTCAAAATTAATCATCCGGGTTAGCAGGTAAACAAATATTGAATTCATCCCAATAACCTTAAAATAAAAAGCCCATTTGGTAAATTTCCAATGGTCAATTATAAGGTAAAATAATGCCATTAGTAAAAAGCTGATTCCACCAGATAGTAAATTAAATGTAGAGGTCCAGCAACTTTTAATAATGGGGTAAAAGGTTGATAATGCCAGTGCCAAAATTATTGAGGCAATACCTGCTACTGATAAATAGCCAATTTTTTGCCAGTCGGAAGTTTTGTTTTTGCGAAGAATATTTCCAGCAATGGTCCCCATTAATGTAATTCCGGTAGCTGATAAACTACAAAGAATTCCTTCGGGGTCGAAAATGCCACTGTTAAGCCTACCGGGTAAAAACAATCGGTCGATATAACCATTAATGCATCCTTCGGGAGTTAACACTCCAGCCCCAAAACCCGGCACCGGTATTAATAATTGGATTATCCCAAACCCGGTTAAAATACTCACAAGCCAAATTATCCGGGCTTTAAACGATTTAAAATAAATAACTATCAGTGATGCGAAAAAATACCCAACTCCAATTTGCCCTAATACACTGGCTAGCCGGGCATTTTCAAAACCTCTGCGAAAAACGCCATTGTATAAAAATCCTAACAATATCAGAATTATCAATCGTTTAAAAACTTTCCAAAATAGTTTTTTGCGTGGGACATTTTTTTCAAGTTTTGCTTTTACTGAAAATGGAATTGCTACACCTGCTATAAACATAAACAGTGGGAAAATCAGGTCTTCAAAACGAAATCCTTCCCATTTTACATGGTGCATTTGCGTTTCAAGCCATTCAATACCTGTTATATGTGATAAAGCAATTGACAAAGCCCCGCCTCCTGTAATCCATAACATATCAAAACCACGCAATGCGTCTAATGAATTTAAACGTTTTGCCGGAGCTGTCCTTAACGATGTTTTAGCCATAATAATGTTTAGTAAAAGTTTAGAGCGATGAAAATAATCAGAATTACAATTGGTCGCAATTTTTTCTTTTTAAAATACTGTTTTTTTAAATAATATGTCGAAAGTATGCAACCATACAAGTTCAAACTTGTCATTAAAGTGCCATAAAAACTATTAAACATTGTAAATGATGAGAAAACTTATTGTACTGGGATTTCTATGTATTGTATCATTTTTAGTCCATGCCCAAACACTTACACAAAGAATCAGAGGGAAGGTTGTTGACAAAGATTCAAAGACACCATTAACAGGAGTAAATCTTGTTATTGTAAATTCTGAACCCTTGGTTGGCACTGCAACTGATGTTGATGGGGAATTTCAGTTTCCTAAGTTAAGGGTTGGAAGGTACGATGTTGAAATACATTACATTGGTTATCAGCCGAAAATTGTAAGTGATGTATTAATTGGGGCAGGCAAGGAAGTTGTTTTAATGATTGAATTAATTGAATCAGTTGAAAACATTGAAGAAATAACCGTTAAGGCCCGAAAACACAAAGGTGAAGCTCTGAACAAAATGGCGCTTGTAAGTGCCCGTTCATTTTCGGTTGACGAAACTAAACGTTATGCCGGAAGTTTAGATGATCCTTCGCGCCTGGTAGCTGGTTTTGCAGGAGTAACAGGAGATCCTTCGGGGAACAATGACATTATTATCAGGGGAAATTCGCCACGTGGCCTTTTGTGGCAACTCGAAGGAATTGAAATACCCAATCCCAACCATTTTGCTGATGAAGGGGCAACCGGAGGGCCTATAAGTATCTTAAATAATAATATGCTGGGTAATTCCGATTTTTTCAGTGGTGCTTTCCCCGCCGAATATGGGAATGCTTATTCAGGAGTTTTTGATATCAAACTTCGTAACGGCAATAATGAGCAACGTGAATATTCGGCAAAAGCAGGTATTTTTGGGCTTGATTTTTCCTTGGAAGGGCCCTTTAGTAAAAATGGGAAAAGTAGTTATTTGGTGAATTACCGTTATTCGACATTGGCATTACTCAATGCTACTGGTATTAAAATTGCCGGTGATGCTGTCCCTAAATTTCAGGATGTGGCTTTAAACTTAATTTTTCCAACAAAAAAAATGGGGACGTTTAAATTATTTGGAATTGGAGGAATCAGTCATATTATAGAATCGGAACCGGATTATAAAAGCGATTTTGGCGCTGGTATGGGAGTTCTGGGGCTTTCGAATACAATCTTAATTGATGATAAATCGTATTTAAAAACAACCCTGGCAATTTCAGGTTCATTAAACGATTGGACCTATGATGAACCTGAGGATATGATATTTGAGAAAAAGGCTTCTGAAGATTTTAAATACAGTACGCTTACCGGGAAACTGGTTTACAATCGGAAATTTAGTGTAAAACATACCATGCAGGTAGGAGGGACAATCAGCCGGTATAATTATAGCCTTTTTTCGGAATATTTCAACAATGATAAGGATAAGGTAGTACCCGAAGTTGACAAAAAAGGGAATACTCTTCTTTTACAATCATACCTGAATTGGAAATATCGAATAACCAATACAATTGCGGTATTGGCCGGAGGGCATTATACTTATTTGTTTCTGAATGGGAATCAATCAATAGAGCCAAGGTTAGGCATAAAATGGCAGTTCACACCCAAACAAGCAATAAGCCTGGGTTTTGGTGTTCATTCAAAAATTGAGTCGTTAACAAATTATCTTGCCTTTGAAACATTGGATGATGGCACTGAAGTTCAACACAATAAAAACCTCGATTTGTCGAAAGCCAGGCATTATGTTATAGGCTACGAAAATATGTTGAGCCCCAACCTTCTTTTAAAACTGGAAATGTATTACCAGGATTTGTACAATGTGCCTATTGAAACTGATGCCTCCAGTAGTTTCTCTTCTTTAAATTACAATGAAGGATATATAAATGTTGAATTATCCAATAAAGGAAAGGGGTACAATTATGGATTGGAAGCAACACTTGAAAAGTTTTTTTCAAAAAACTATTATTTTATGGGAACCCTGTCAGTGTTTGAATCAAAATATATAGCATCTGATAATAAATGGCGCGATACCCGTTATAATGGAAATTATGTAATGAATGTTTTGGCAGGTAAAGAATTTAAAATAAAAAACAATGGCATTGAAAGTACTTTAAGTACCAGTATCCGTGGAACATGGGCGGGGGGAACACGGTATACTCCAATCGATTTGGAACAATCAATAATAAAAGATGAAACAGTAAGGTTTGAAGAGCAGGCTTTTAGCCAACAACGGCCTGCTTTTATTCGCTACGATTTAAAAATCAGTTACCGGAAAAATAAACGGAAAACAACACGTGTTTGGGAACTTGAGATTCAGAATGTTACCAACCGGTTAAACGTAGCCGGTGAGTGGTTTGATTCATATACAAATAAAATTGAGGAATGGACACAGATGGGTTTATTGCCTTCAATCAGTTATAGGATTGAGTTTTAAATACAATCAGTCATTAATATTTATTAAGAATTCTTATAAATTTTTATTGTTAAATTGGATGAAGTTTTAGTAGTTTTAAACTAAATTATTAACTCCAATAACCATGAAACATTTTATCCCCACGTTAGTATTTCTTTTCTCAGGATTTTTATCATTTGCCCAGTTTGAAAATTTCGACTTGTCGAAATATAAGTTGCCTGATATTAAGCGGCATCAGCTTACTTTTTATGTCGATGGGGATAATTCGTTTTCAAAGGATTACCTGAAGGATGATCAAACTACGACTGAAAATGATTTATTCACCCGATTTTCGGGAACCTATTCATCTTTTTTAAATTCCCGAAAAAAGCAGGTTAATTTAAATATCAATTTTTTAGATTGGTTTGATTTTAATAAAAACAAAACCGATGACGGTCATTGGGATAAAAACAAATTTAACAATTCGAGTATTAGTATTGTTTCAGATCAACGGCATTATTTTGAAAACGAATTATTGTTTCTACATGTCGTTCCGCGATTGGGATATCTCCACTCTAGGTCTCTCGATCAAACTCCTCATACTTGGAATGAAAGAATTTATGATGTAAGAAATATTAATGGAAATGGTAATATCTCGCCCAAAATGGAAATAGGAATTGGTTATGGAAGGATTGAGCCTGTTGGTGATTTAAGACAGGCATTGTATATTTTAGAGGATATGCAAAAGAATCAACGGCTGGAGAAACTTCCCGATGAAAATGAAATTGTTAAATTGGCATCAAGAATATCTACTTTAAAAAACAAACGATTTTTTGACTCACGCTTGCGTCATATATATGAAATAAAAAGCCTTGATTCCTTGATGTCTGAAATGGGATTAATAAAAAATCAGGATGCGGTTTATTTTACTTCTCTGAATGATTTGTGGTTGTATGGGGATGAAGTCCGTAATTCAGGCAAGCGTTTACAGTTGGATTTAAATTTAGGTTTAAGTTATATTTTCATAAAATCAAAAAGCGATGATTTTAATTGGGAAAAACAAGATTTGGTAACCACTACCCAAAAGGATAATTATTTTAATAACTCAGTAGGTGCAAATTTTAGTTTTACTCAGTTCAAACCAATAGGTGTAAAATGGGAACGTTATATTTTTGTATCATCGTCATTAAATTATTTTTATCACGATATTTTTAATCAATTCGAATATCCCTCAATATTGAACGATTATTTTTTAGTAGAAAGTATGGCTCAGTTGAAATACAAATGGTATTTAAATACCAGGACAAATTTTAATTGTGGTCTAAGAGGGCAATTTTCCTTACAGAACTATAAAAGTGATGATCCAAATTTTTCTGGTTTTGACTCAGAATTATTTGGAGGATTTAGTTATTATATTTCTCCTCACATACAGTTGATTTTTAATACTTCTTTAAATTTTGCCTGGAGAGATAATCCGCATTATAATGCCGATAAACAGATATCTTGTTCGAACAGACTAAGTTTTACATATCAGATTTTCTAAAAAACAGAGATCTATTTTAGAATTATTAAACTCAAATCGATTTACTATTTCTGCCTTTTTGTCATTTTGAATGACATTCTATTTTATAAGTGGCTTCCCGATTGTGCCATAATTTCGTTGATTGTGGCACATTGGGTAATGGCATAATGCTTGATACTATCAATACCGTTAAAATTGATAACTGAAAAATAGAATTTAAAAATATACAAAATGGGAAAAATAATTGGAATTGATTTAGGAACTACCAACTCATGTGTGGCTGTTATGGAAGGTAACGAGCCAGTAGTTATTCCTAACAGCGAAGGAAAAAGGACTACTCCTTCAATTGTTGCTTTTGTTGAAAATGGCGAGCGTAAAGTTGGTGATCCTGCAAAAAGGCAGGCAATTACCAATCCTGAAAAAACAATTTCGTCAATTAAACGCTTTATGGGTGAAACTTACGACCGCTGTTTAAAAGAGGTGAAACGAATTCCTTATAAAGTAAACAAAGGCGAAAACAATACACCACGCGTTCAAATCGATGACCGTAAATATTCTCCACAGGAAATTTCAGCAATGATTCTTCAGAAAATGAAAAAAACTGCTGAAGATTATTTAGGACAAGAAGTTACCGAAGCTGTTATTACTGTTCCTGCTTATTTTAGCGATGCTCAAAGGCAAGCAACTAAAGAAGCTGGCGAAATTGCCGGATTGGAAGTCCGCAGGATCATTAACGAACCTACTGCCGCATCATTGGCATACGGATTCGATAAAATGGACCAGGATAAAAAAATTGCTGTTTTTGATTTAGGTGGTGGTACTTTCGATATTTCTATTTTAGAATTAGGCGATGGCGTTTTTGAAGTAAAATCGACCGATGGTGATACACACCTTGGTGGTGATGATTTTGACCAGGTATTAATTGATTGGTTGGCCAATGAATTTTTAAGCGACGAAGGTATTGACTTACGAAAAGATCCTATGGCTTCACAGCGTCTTAAAAGAAGCTGCTGAAAAAGCTAAAATTGAGTTGTCAAGCTCAAGCCAAACCGAAATTAATTTGCCATATATTATGCCGGTTGATGGTATTCCAAAACACCTTGGTTAAAACACTTACAAAAGCCAAATTTGAACAATTAGCTGATAAATTAATCAATGCAGTTGTTGGCCCATGCAAAAAAGCACTTAAAAATGCTGGTATGTCTCCTTCCGATATTGATGAAGTTATTTTAGTAGGTGGATCAACACGTATTCCAGCTATTCAGGATAAAGTTCAGGAATTATTTGGAAAAGCTCCATCAAAAGGAGTAAATCCTGATGAGGTAGTTGCCGTTGGTGCAGCTATTCAAGGTGGTGTTTTATCAGGCGAAGTAAAAGATGTTTTATTATTGGATGTAACACCTCTTTCATTGGGCATTGAAACCATGGGAAGTGTAATGACTCGTTTGATCGAAGCAAATACGACCATCCCAACCAAAAAAACAGAAACATTTACAACTGCCGCCGATAATCAACCTTCGGTAGAAATACATATTCTACAAGGTGAACGGCCAATTGCCGGTGGAAATAAAACCATAGGAAGGTTTCATCTTGATGGGCTTCCTCCAGCACCAAGAGGAGTTCCTCAAATTGAAGTAACATTTGATATTGATGCCAATGGTATTTTGCATGTTTCGGCGAAAGATAAAGCAACAGGCAAATCTCAATCTATTCGAATTGAAGCTTCTTCAGGTTTATCAGACGATGAAATCCAAAAAATGAAGGATGAGGCTGCTGCCAACGCCGATGCTGATAAAGCGACCAAAGAAAGAGTAGATAAAATTAACCAGGCTGATGGTTTGATTTTCCAGACGGAAAAACAACTAAAAGAGTTTGGTGATAAATTGCCTGCTGATAAAAAAGGACCAATAGAGGCTGCTTTGGCAAAATTAAAAGAAGCACATAAAAACCAGGATTTGGAAGCCATTGATGCAGCCATGGCTGAATTAAATGAAGTATTCCAGGCAGCATCTCAGGAGATGTACAATGCTCAACAGGCGCAGGGTGGTGACCAGGGCCCTCAAGCAGGGCCAACTGCCGATGCTCAGGGAGGAAACGGACAACCCGAAGGTGACGGCGAAGTAACCGATGTTGATTTCGAAGAAGTAAAATAAATACAACCTCAATTGATATAAATAGCCCTTCCAATTTTGGAAGGGCTTTTTTATGCAATAATTCATTAATTTTGATGTTTATATTGATGAACTTTTAATATGAAAAAAATCAAATTATTATTATTCATTTTATTACCAATTTTTGTTTTTTCACAGGGAACAATTAACCAAACCGATTCAAATGGTTTGCGCCAAGGAAGTTGGAAAAAAACATATTCCAACGGGAAACTACGCTACGAAGGCCAGTTTAAAGACAATAAACCCGTAGGTGAATGGAACCGGTTTTATAAAAACGGAAAAAAACAAGCTGTCATTAGTTATTCTGAAAAAAGTGATTCAGCTTCGGCTCAATTATTTGATTCAAATGGAAAGTTTATTGCAGCCGGGATTTTTTTGAATGAAAAAAAAGAAGGGCTGTGGAAGTTTTATTCGGGGAAACAACTTGTTTCAGAAGAAGAATTTAAAGCCGGAAAAAAACATGGCCTTTCAAAAAAGTACTATAAAACAGGCGAAGTACTTGAAACATGTGAATGGATTGAAGGACTTAAACAGGGAAAGTATCAGGCTTTTTTTAAGAATGGGAAACCTTACCTTGAGTATATGAATGTAGAGGATAAACCCAATGGTTTTTGTATAAGCTATTTTGAGAATGGAAGGAAAGAGATGGAAGCATTTTATAAAAATGGTAGCAGGCACAACAGTTGGAAATTCTATAACCAGAAAGGCGAAGAACAATATACCCTTGAATATAATTTTGGAGCACTTTTAAATCCTGAGGTACTTGATAGCCTGAATAAGATTGAAAATGCTGAATATGAAAAAAATAAAAACAATTTTCTCGATCCTGAAAAATTCCTTAATAATCCTTCGGAATACCTGATGCAGAATAAAATGAACAGGTAGTTGTTATTTCATTCTGTTTTTTTTGGTAAAATATCGCAAAAAACTGTTGTAACTTAGTTGCTGATTTTAATATAATTGGTATGGTACGTACATTTATATTTGCTCTTGCCTTAATTTATGGCACAATAAGTAGCACAGCTCAAAATAATTTCTGGGTAGGTTTTTCCAACAAATCAGGGACATCCTATTCCATTGAGAATCCATCTGAATACCTTTCCACAAAGGCTATTCAGCGCCGATTTGATCAAAACATATCAATCGATAGTACGGATATTCCGGTAAATCAGGAATATATTTCTTTGGTTTTATATGAAGGCGCAGAACTTATTCACCAATCGAAATGGTTAAATGGGATTACAGTTGTAGCCGATTCAATCGATTTTCCTGATAAAGTTTTAGCTCTTCCATTTGTGAGCGAGGTTCAATTAACTAAACCCGGACCAAATATAAAGTCAGGGTCAAACAATAAATTTTATACTGAAATTAATTCGGAGATTGATACTACCTACTATGGCCAATCGGTTTCGCAGGTAGCTCAATTAAACGGGCAGGGTTTGCACGATAAAAATTTTAAAGGAGCTGGTTTACAAATTGCAGTTCTCGATAATGGTTTTTATAAAGTAGATGAGTTTGCAGCTTTTGACAGCTTATGGGCAAAAAGCCAGATTTTGGGAACCAAAGATTTTGTTGAGTCAGGTGGGAATGTTTATAACAAAGCTACACATGGTTTAATGGTTTTATCGACTATGGCGGCCAACCTTCCGGGGCAGTTTATAGGTACTGCTCCCGATGCTTCTTATTGGTTATTACGGTCCGAAGATAATACGTCAGAATTTTTAATCGAAGAAGATAACTGGGTAGCTGCTGCCGAGTTTGCCGATTCGGTAGGTGTAGATATTATTAATTCATCGTTGGGGTATTACCTATTTGATAATGCTGCAATGGATCATACTTATGCCGATATGGATGGTAAAACAACCAGGGTGTCAAAAGCTGCTGAGATGGCTGCCAATAAAGGAATTTTGGTGGTAAATAGCGCGGGGAATGAAGGCAATAAAAACTGGCATTATTTGCTTGCTCCCGCCGATGCCGAAAATGTTTTGACGGTGGGTGCTGTTGATAAAAATGATACTGTGGCGAATTTTAGCTCTTTTGGCCCATCGTCCGACGGACGGATAAAACCCAATGTGGCGGCAATGGGTGTTTCAACTACCGTAATTACTTCAAGTGGAAATGTAGGACAGGCCAGTGGAACATCGTTTTCGTCGCCGGTTTTGGCCGGTATGGCTGCCTGTTTGTGGCAGGCAAATCGTGAAGCTACTGCATTGGAAATAAAAGAGTGGATTGAAAAAAGTGCCCATCAATATAATAATCCGGATTCTTTAATGGGGTACGGCATTCCCGATTTTCAGGAAGCATATAGTTTGGCAACTTCAATAATTCCTTCTATTGCTCAACCAGTCGATGAATGGTATGTATTTCCAAATCCTTTTACTTCTGACATTTACATTCAGAATAACTATAAAACTGTCAGTGAAGTGATGGTTGAAATTTTTGATGTTTCGGGAAGGCAGGTATACAATAAATTATTGGTTCACGATAATCAAACCAGAATCCCGGGAATCGAAAACCTAAAATCAGGGATGTTAATTTTACGATTAATTTCAAATGATAAAGTAACGACTTTTAAAATAGTTAAGAAGGATTAGTTGCATGGAGAATAAATTGTCACTTTCGGAGTTAAATTTTTTAATTAAAGATGCTTTGATTGATGCTTTCCCGGCAACTGTTTGGGTGGTAGCAGAGGTAAGCGAATTAAAAGAAAACCGCAGTGGCCATTGTTACCTTGAGTTAATCGAAAAAGAACAGGGAGCTGATACCATAGTTGCCCGGTCGAGGGCTACTATCTGGTCGTATACTTTCCGAATGCTTAAACCCTATTTTGAAACATCAACCGGCAAAATATTTTCTTCGGGAATAAAAGTACTGGTACAGGCCACCGTTGAATACCATCCGGCCTACGGATTAAGTTTAAATATTAAGGATATTGATCCCGCCTATACTATTGGCGATCTTGTTAAAAACCGGAACGAAATAATTCAACGGCTAAAAGCCGAAGGTATTTTTGATATGAACAAAGGCCTTCAATTGCCGTTGGTCCCACAAAACATTGCGGTTATTTCGTCGGCAACCGCTGCCGGGTACCAGGATTTTGTGACACAATTGGAAGCCAATGGTTTTGGCATAAAGTTTCACCACAAACTGTTTGAAGCTTATATGCAAGGTGCTGATTCAGTGCCATCGATTATTAATGCCCTCGAACGGATTTACCAATTCGACGATTTTTTTGATGCCGTTGTTATTATCCGCGGAGGAGGGGCACAAGCCGATTTAAATTCGTTTGACAATTACGATTTAGCGGTTAATATATCGCAGTTTCCTTTGCCGGTAATAACGGGTATTGGCCACGAAAAAGACGATACCATTGTTGATTTGGTAGCCCATACACGGTTAAAAACACCAACAGCCGTTGCTGAGTTTTTAATAAACGGTGCAGGCCTGTTTGTTGAAAAACTGGAAGAACTTGAAATCCGTGTTATAAACCTTTCTCAAACTATTATAAAAGAGAATTTTTTAGTTTTGGAAAATGCCGTTTCAAAGATTAATTCACTGGGTAACTATTTCCTTCTTCAAAAAAGGAACGATTTATTTTCGGTTTCACAGAAACTTAAAAATCAGACAAATAGCTTTGTAACAGCTAAAAGGCAGGAGTTATTTACCACTAAAAACACCTTGTGGGGAAACGTGAAGTTGTTTGATTCGGAACAAACCAACCAATTAAAACTGTTGAGTTATGAGTTAGCCAACAATGTAAAAACCGGATTGTCGAACAAAAAAATTAGTTTGGAAGCAATGAAGCACGACCTCGTTTTAACTACCCATAGTTTTATGAGTAAAAAACAGGACATTCAAAATTTACATAAAAAAACCATTGATTTATTAGATCCAAAGAATGTACTTAAAAGAGGCTATTCTTTAACCCTTAAAGATGGCGAAATAATTAAATCGGCTAAAAAGCTGAAAAAAGATGACCTGATTAAAACCCGGTTTTATGATGGCTCGGTTGAAAGTAAAATCACAAAAAATTAAATAGTATGGTAGCTAAAAAAATATCGTATAACGAAGCAATTTCTGAAATTGAGGAGATTATCGGGCAGATAGAAAACAATGAATTAGACGTTGACGAGCTTGCTGAAAAAGTAAAACGTGTTTCGGTTTTAATAAAAACCTGCAAAGATAAATTGCAAAAAACCAACGAACAGGTGGAGGCAATTTTACAGGAGATGGAGGACTAGATAACCTTATCTTTCTCTTTGTAACTCTGTGCCTTCTCCGTGGTCTCTGTGGTTAAGGTTTTTTACCACTGAGATCATAGAGAATTACACAGAAGGCATAAGGCTGTTTTGGTTGAATAATTTTTGAAAGATAAAATCCGTGCTAACGAAGGTATTTCTTTAAGGGATTGAGTATTTATTTACTGAGCAACTTAATTTTTTCTAAAATGTTTTTATTTAATCAAATCTTCAGCCTTCGAAAAATGCATCTGGAATATTTTCCATTTTCCTTCAATTTTTTCTAACACACCTGTCCAGCGAACATTTTCCCACACCGATGGTTTTCCCTGAAATTCATTGTAATCATTTAAAATACACGAAAACCAACTGGTTTTTAACGATGTAGAGACATGTATTCGTAAATTTTTTATTTCTACGCTTATAGCCTTAAAATCATCACCCATAAATATTCCCTCTACCAGATCTTTTAGCTTGTTAAATCCGACGATTGTATCTTTCGAATTGGGCTGAAAAAAGAATAATTCATCATTATTAATTAAGGTAGAAAACAATGTTTGTTTATCCTTATTATTCACAGCCCATTCGATATGCGATTTAATAGTTTTTTTGATTTCCGCGATTTCATTATGTTGAGAATCAAGTGTGTTGTATGTATAAGAATTATTCATATGAGGCACTATTTGTTTATTTAAAGATAAATCTTTCTATTCAGAATAAATTGTAAAAATATGACATTTCGTAATAATTAGTAATTTAAACTTTGCCTATGCTGGCGCGGATTTAAGTCCGTGCCATTCTGCTTTATACTTTAATGTGTATTTTTTATTTTAGTTTATCAAATTTAATATCCATTTTAGTTGTTGGAGGATAATTAATAAAATGACTGGTCCACAAATTATTTTTGCTTAAATATTCAATACTAATTGTATCAGTAACAATCATGTAATCATCAGGTGTTCCACCTTCAGCATATTCTTTATAGCTGTATAAAATAGTTTTTTTATTTGAATCAATCTCCCAGTCTCCATACCTGGTTTCATGGTCTCCCCAATCGTTATTTCTTTTAACCATCGTTCCTGTTGATTCGATAACCCACGTAAATAAACTGTCACAATCATTACAAAGAATACCTTCATAACGAACCTCATTGGATAACCATAAACCAATAATTTGGTCTTTTAAGGAATCACCAGTTGCTTCAAAAATCCAATCAGAATTTATAAAAGCTAAGTTGCTTTCAAACAAATTTTGTTCTTTTTCCTTTAATTCAGGATTATCATTTTTATTACAACCGGTCATAAAAATGGCAGTTAAAACAAGAATAAAAACTGTTGTTTTCACGGGATTATTTTTTAACTATATCACGATTATAAATCTGCTCTAGCGGAAACACCCGCCTTCCATATTTTAAGTTGTTAATAGTATTTAATTCTATTTTGTTATAGGGATTAAGTATCCTAATGTGGCTGTAAATCCTCTGTTATTTTGTTTGGGGCCCACAGCAAAACCATCTCCCTGTTTTAACATATTAGTCAATCCATTTATATAATTTATATTGAGATATATTTTACCAACCGAAATTTTATAATCACATCCAATACCCATTGCTAAACTGATATCTAATCGATTAAATCCTGAATTTTTAAGGTCTTTCGATTTCTGTTTATTATCTACATTTTCATATGTTATCGTTCCAGTCTGGAAATTATGAATAGTTGAATTATATTTATTTCTGACGTTTATTAAATAACCGATACTTGGGCCTGCCATAAAATATATTTTTGCTTTGTTTTTAAGAATATAAAATTTGGCTTGTAGAGGCAATTCCAGATAATTGTACTTTGTTGTGCCACTTCCCTGAACTGTATAAAGATCAGTCAAAGAAATTGTACTATTAAATTCAGTTCCTTTTTGAAGATAAGAGAATGTTGTAAACAGACTTAATCTGTCGGTGAAGCTAACTTCAACCGGAATCCCAACAAATAAACCATTTGTGAAAGAATATTCCTCTTCATCGGGTTCTATTAAATTCGGGTAATTTCCATAATGTGTATTATTTATTATTTTGCTGAAATTATTTCCAATTGATAATCCTACTGATATTTGCGCTGATAATGATTCACAAACAGTTAAAATCAAAATTAATATGGCAGTTGTTTTCATTTTTGTTCTTTAATTAGAAGAATTGATGCGAGAATCTGCACCCAGCACACCACCGTTCCCGCTATAAAATTTACACTTTGTTGGCAGTTCGTTGTTTTCTATTTTACCGTTTTTTCTTTAGTCATTTTCTTCATAGTAATATGAATAATCAATCCCTTTCATAAACATTTCGCGGTCATTGATTTTAGTTGTAAGCGCATTTTCCAAAAGTGATTTTAGAACTTTACTTTTGGTTGGACTTAGCATCATTGCGTTCATGTAATCTTGCTTGCTTATTTTACTCCAATCAATGCATTTTTTGAGGCGTTTTTTAAGTATTAAATCCAACCATATTCTGGCACTTCTACCATTACCCTCCAAAAAAGGATGCGCAATATTCATTTCCACATATTTATTTACTATTTCGTCAAATGTATTTTCGGACATCGCTTCAATTTGCTTTAAAGTATTGCCTAAGAAGTGGGATACAGCAAATTGAAAACCACCTTTTGAAATATTTCTTTGTCTTATTTGTCCCGCAAAATCATACAAGCCGCCAAATAAATAAGCATGGATTTGCTGCAATCCTTTAGTTGTACCAACTTCTATGCTGTTGATAAAAGAACTTTCAAACATTGCATATGCTTTTGTTTTGCTTTTTCCATCTATACTTTCTTCACTGAATGTAAACCATTCGATAAAACGGTTAGCTTTTTTACTTGGAAACTCTTTGCCTAATTCAATAATTCCCTTGTAATCCAGCGTGTCGGCTAAACGTTTTTTACCATCTGGTGCGTGAATTTTCAACTGGGTAGTAGCACTCACCACTTGGCTTTTTTCTTTCTTTAATTTAGCTTTAAGGTATTTCCAATAGTTGCGGATTTTAGTATAATCATCCTGGTCAGTAAGAACAGCAACAATATCCAATACAGAAAACCGCCATTTAGCATTTTCTTCGTCCCAAATAGCACGCACTTCTCTGTCATCAAAAAAACGTATGGATATTTTAGCTTTACTCATAATTTAATTTTTCACTATTCAATTGCTTTTAAATTTTCCATCAAAGTTAAAACAATATCTATTTTGTATTTGCTTTTTACTGTGCTTTGCCACAATGACCGCCAACCGTATTTATATCAACACTTTTGTGCCATTTATATACATATCCAACACTTTTTTATCACCTTTTAAGGTTGCTTATATTTTGATTGGATAGATTTTAACTTGTCTATTGTTTAAAACATCCGGGGGTGCAGTTCCTTCGCCTAAAAAATCAATCGCTTGTGCGCTGCCGGGTTTTAGTTCATTAAAGTTATGGATTATAAATAGAAGTAACAAACTAATTTAGTAGTAAGATGTTAGTAGTTAGTCGTAAGGAGAAAAGTCGCCGTGATCAGTATTCAGTATTCGGTGTTCAAAAATGCAGTCGCAGTTAGCAATATTTAGTCCAAGGCTCCAAGCGTATGGTTTTTAAAAATAACCACAGAGATCACAGAGAAGGCACAGAGTTCACGGAGAAATCAAAAATTACGAATCGCCCTTCAAAAATCATTATTAATAATTCCTTCATCCCTGAAAGGGTTACATATTTTAGCCCGGGGCAAGTGATACCGCAGGTAATACGCCACCCCGGGATATAAAACGGCACACCAACCAAAGCCGGCGAAAGGAAAATGATTGGAACAGGGATGTGCTTCCGGCGATTATTGTACAGTTGTTTAATAGAGCGGAAAATGGAAAACGAGAATAGGGAAAATGTTCTAACCCTTTCTGTGTTCCGGTTGGTGGGTAGTCAAAGTTGGCAACGCACTCGGCGCGAGGCTCAAAGCGCATTGCTTTTTTTGCCCTTAGGATTATGGCATTGCCGGAGTTTTTTTTACCGTCAAATTTGGAAAAGGAAGGCATTATCATTTGATTAAAGCTTCCCCAAACAAAAAGTGGAGGCATTATCATTTAATGAAAGCTTCCCCAAACAAAAAGTGGAGGCATTATCATTTAATGAAAGCTTCCCCAACCATTAGGTGGAGGCATTATCATTTAATGAAAGCTTCCCCAACCATTAGGTGGAGGCATTATCATTTAATGAAAGCTTCCCCAACCATTAGGTGGAGGCATTATCATTTAATGAAAGCTTCCCCAACCATTAGGTGGAGGCTTGATTATTTAATGAAAGCTTCCCTAACCATTAGGTGGAGGTTTGATTATTTAATGAAAGCTTCCCTAACCATTAGGTGGAGGCTTGATTATCCTTGTCTACATTCCCATCGGGCGGTTGCCCAACGTTATTGGTTAAAGCCTTTCAGGCTTAATAAAAACTCCTGGCACCAGGTTTTTGCTTCCTGGCTCTTTCCTTGATGGATTTATTTTTCTCTGTGTAACTCTGCTTATACTCCGTGGCCTCTGTGGTTAAGTTTTTACCACAGAGATCACAGAGATTAACACAGAGAAAAAGAGTTTGAGTTGGATTCGTATTTAGAATTTAAAATCAATTCCAAACATAAAATTGGTACCTGCCTGTGGGAAATACCCATCCATTTTATAGCGTTCGCCACCCAACATATATGAATAAACCCAGGCATTCGATTCATACACTTCGTTAAACAGGTTATTTACCTGTAAATGCAATTTTATTTCGTGAAATAATTTCGTTGTGAAGTTGTAATTTACTTCCAGGTTATTCACAAAATAGGCGTCCAGGCTTCGGTTATCGTTCGACGTATTGTCGATAAATTGTTTGCTTACGTATGTTGAAATAAAATTGACATTCAGGTTTTTGGCCACCAAAAATTGTAGTTGATTATTGGCAGTTAATCCCGGTGAAAAAGCAATGTCGGTGGTTCCTAAGTCATAAGCTTCCTGCCCCCAGGTATCCCAGTTATCAACATATTCAGTAAAGTTTTTGATTTTATTTTGACTGATAGTGGCATTGGTTTGCCATTTTATAGTCCGCGATAACTGACAACCGGCCATCAGTTCTATACCTGCCCTGTAACTTTTGTCGGCATTGATCATTATTGGAGCCCCTACGTCATTAATTTCACCGGTTAATACTAACTGATCTTTGTAGTTCATATAATAGACCACCGCTCCTAGATTGACATTTTGGGTTTTAAAATTATAGCCTGATTCAAAATCGTTGAGGGTTTCATAAACAGGTTCCGGTTTTGAAGGATCGGCATCAACATAGTTTCCCCGGTTTGGTTCGCGATGCCCCTGAGCAAACGACACAAATAGTTCCTGATTGGCTGCTGGTTTGTAATAGAGTCCAATTTTGGGATTCAGGAAGTTAAACGAATGTTCCTGCGTAATATCCCTTAAATCATCGTCAATTCCCTTTATTGTATGTGTAATGTGCCGGTATTGAAGGTCGGCGTAGAGGTTTAAATTATTGGTAATAGCCAGGTTGTATTTGGTATACATGTTAAAATCCTTTTTTAGTCCTGTTCCCCGGTACCATTCGTGGTTGGTAGTTGCATTTCCCAAGTATTGTCCCCAAATGACTTTGCCAAAATGGTCGCCATCGTAAGTATTCCAGCCTCCGCCAATGGTTAAGTCATGTGCCCCATTTTTATAATTTAACGATGAAACTAATCCATAAAAATCATTCACCAGCCATTTACGTACTACCAAATCCGAATGGTTTGATAATCCTACCGTTTCAGGGGTACTGATGTTATAATCGGCCAGTTTTTTGTCGTCCTTATAGTTCTCGTAATACCCTCGGCCATACGTGTAATGCAGCGAAGTATTAAAACTCAGGTTTTCATCAATTTTGTGCGACAAGTGCAATTGAAAATGGTCCTGTTGGTAATGGTCCACTTCATTTTCGTAGGTATATAAATTATACGTCCTGCTATCGGAGTTTATCATTTCCAAAGTTTGTTTTTCAGAAATGAGCCAATGGTCGCCATACTGCTGCATACCCGCTACGTCATTGTTTAGCCTCACAGAAGGGACACCGTTCCATGCCTGGTATGTTTCTTCAAATCCTGAAAAAATATTGGCTTTAATAATGGTATTTTCTGAAAAATATCCGGCTGAAACAAAAAATGATTTTAAATTGCTGCTTGCCCTGTCGATGTAGCCATTCGATGAAACTTTTGATAAGCGTGCATCTACAGTAAATTTTTCATTCATCAGCCCGGTTCCGGCACTTACTGAATTCCGAAACGTGCCAAACGAGCCAAAAGCAGTGCTGTATGCGGCATAAGCATCTTTTTGTAAATGGTTGGTTTGAATATTAATGGAGGCTCCAAAAGCAGCAGCTCCATTTGTTGAAGTTCCAACCCCGCGTTGAATCTGAATGTTTTCGGTTGAGCCAGCCAGGTCGGGTACATCAACAAAAAAGGTTCCATGCGATTCGGCATCGTTGTAAGGAATACCATCAACAGTTACATTTATCCGGTTGAGGTCGGTACCCCTGATTCGGAAATTGGTGTAACCTACACCAGCCCCGCCATCGGATGTAGCCACAAACGAAGGCGTTAACTGCATAAGGTATGGGATGTCTTGCCCCAGGTTCCTGCTTGTCAATTCTTCAGAAGAAATAGTTGAAAAAGCAGTAGGGGTATTGTTTTTAGCCCGGGTAGCTGCTACAATCACTTCTTCGGTTAGAAAAGAAGAGGGTGTTAATGTAAGTTTTAAATTTTGATTGGAAGTTACTTCAATTGTTTTTTCTAATTTTTCGTACCCGATAAACGAAATTACCAGATCGTAGTTCCCGGCTTTTAGGTTTTTAAACTCAAAACTCCCTTTTGAGTCGGTCGACATTCCGTTAAAGGAATTTTTGATTACGGCATTTGCGCCAATTAACGGTTGGTTGTTTTTTCCAATTACAGTTCCTGTAATGGAATACTGGCTAAAAGCCAGCATGGCAAAACACTGCATTAGCAGCATTAAATTTACTTTTTTCATCACTTTGATAATTTGGTTAATAACTAACCAATGGAGTGGGATAAATCCCTTTCTTATTGCCCTCCCTTCGCCGGCATTATCCGGATCAGGTTCAGTGGGTATGATCTCAGCCCTTAATTTTTAAGGCACCCCCATTGCATAAATATGGTATCAAAGATAAGGCGGAAAGTTGAAAAGATCAACTTTTTTAAGGGGGATTATTAAGAATTAATCTAAAGTTTAATCAGAAATCAGGTATTTTTCGAATGCCACCCGGTAGTTTTCAGGCAGGCGTTTGGGCCGCATGGTGTTTTGGTCCATAAATAATCCTTTTTGTTGGGCAATGGCACACAATTCTTTTTTTTCGTTGTAAAACCTAAATTCCATAATTGCCGAAGCATTACGTAATTCAGAAAGCCAGAGTTCGATGTGGGCAATATTTCCCAACAGGTAAGGGCGTTTGTATTTAATCGCGTAGTATCGGTTAAAATAGGGACAATACCTTCGTTTTGGGCTACCTTCCTCGAATGGGGAAACCCATCTCTTCCATTAACCGAAGCCGGCCGTTTTCCATCCATTGTATGTAGACAATGTTGCTTACATGGCGGGCAAAATCAATTTGATAGGTATATATTTTTTCGGTGTATATAATTTTCTTTTGCATTTTGGAAATAATGTTAATGTTTCTGTTCAGGAAAAAAATGAAGTTTCGAATAATGTTTAATTTTCCGGATGTAAAAATGCCACATTAAACTCGATTGATAAATTTCGGGGTGTTTTGTTTTTACATCCTTCTGTAATAAGGCTTTTCTTTTTTGCCTGAATTTGCCCAATGATGTATAAAAATGGTAATGCGCTTTTTAAAACAGCTAAAGCTGCTTGTCCGTTTAATCCAACTAAAAATTTAACGGAGGCCACTCCATCCAATATCATTCTCATAAAAAGTATAGAATAGAACTTATTTTTTGGCAGGTTTTTGTATAACATCCACAGGTTATTCCTAAAATTGAGGAATAATTTTTTAGGGCTGTCGTACGAAAGGGTTCCTCCTCCAAGGTGGTACACTGTGCTTTGAGGTTCGTACCAAATTGTGTAACCTTGATTTTTTAAACGCCAGCACAAATCAATTTCTTCCATGTGTGCCCAAAAGTCTTCATCAAAACCACCGGCTTTTTTAAATGTTTCGGCACGAACAAACATACAGGCACCTGTTCCCCAAAAAATTTCGGAAGGAGAATTGTATTGCCCTTCATCTTTTTCACACACATTTAAAATACGCCCACGGCAAAAAGGGTAACCGAATTTATCAATAAATCCGCCTGTGGCACCAGCATATTCAAATTCATCTTTCCGGTCGAAACTTAAAACTTTAGGCTGAACAGCAGATACTTTTATATCTTGTTCCATCCTCTGGATGCATTGTTCTATCCAGTTTTCGGTGACTTCAACATCGGAGTTGAGGATGACAAAATAATCGGCTTCGATTTGTGAAAGAGCCACGTTATACCCTTTGGCAAAACCATAATTTGTTTCCAGGTCAAGTATTTCAACTTCGGGAAAATAGGATTTTAAAACCGCTATAGAATCATCGGTTGAGCCATTGTCAGCAATGATTATTCGGACATCGGAATCGTTACTGTTTTTTATTACAGATGGCAAGAATTGTTTTAGTAATTCTGAGCCATTCCAGTTGAGTATAACAACAGCTACTTTTTTGTGGTTTATCATGTTTGCAGGTTTAGCTTAAGAGTAATTTGCTAATAAGTGCAGCGAGTCCATCTTTCTCAATATCTTCAATTATCTCGGAGATTTGTTCCTGCTTATTTTTAGAGTTTGATTTTAATAGCGAATCGATTTTTTTAATTTGTTTTCCGGTTAATTCATCTTCCAGTAATTCCCTGACTTTATTTTTTATTTCCGTTTCCTGTGGTAAACCAAGAAATTCTAATTCAACAATTATGGCCGATAAAATTTCATTTGCCTGCATTTTTACAGGATCTTTTGCTTTACCGGCACCCGTTGCGTCTCTTAGGCTCCAACTTGAATAATCGTAATGCAAATCTTTGATCATCCTGACCTTCGAGTTTTCAGTACCAAAAATTCGTTCCAGAAAAATAATTGTCCTGTTTTTCCAGGCTTCAAGATCAAATTTATTTTCTTCTAAACGAATTATTTGTTCTTTTAGAAGGGCGATTTCATTTTCAGCCATGATTATTTTCTTTAAGCCTCCAAATTACGATAATTTCAGGAATTTCCCCCTAAATGTTGATTGACAATTTTATAAAATTCAGGGAAGTAGTTTTTATTCGAAGCAATAATTTCGCCATCAAAAAGCCAATTATTTCCTCCATTAAAGTCGGAAACTGTTCCTCCTGCTTGTTTTAATATTATAACGCCGGCAGCAATGTCCCATGCATGCAGGGCGTGTTCAAAAAAGGCATCAAAACGGCCGGCTGCTACATATGCCAAATCGACAGCAGCAGATCCTAATCGCCTCATACCCCGTGTGTGTAGCATAAAAAATCGCAATGTATCAATGTAATTTTCAAGTTTGTCAAAATCATAATAAGGGAAACCTGTAGCTACCAGGGTATCGATGTGGTGAGCTGCTTTAGAAACTTGAATTTCTTTGCCATTTAAATATGCTTTGCTTCCTTTCCATGCGTAGAATAATTCTTTTAGTCCAACTTCGTAAACCACTCCAACAACAATTTCATCTTCTTCCATTAATGCAATACTTACCGAAAAAGGTGAAATTCCATGTATATAATTGGTGGTTCCATCAAGCGGATCAATGACCCACTTGTATTTTTCATTGGTATGTGAAGCGGTGCCTTCTTCGGTTATAAAACCAGCTTCAGGAAGAATTTTCCTGACTTCAGAAACAATCATTTTTTCAGCGGTTTTGTCAACATATGTAACTAAACTGGCAGTGCTTTTTATTTCAACAACTTTTTCCGATATTTTTGAATGTTCTTCAGCAATAAAACTGCCTGCCTGTTTGGCAATTGTTTGAACCTGAGAGCAAATATTTTGATAATCCATTAGACCTTTTTTTACGAAATTATCATAAATCAGCTTCAAAAAGAAATATTCACCAGGCCATTCGAGTCAATTGAAGATAATTTGACTTTGGTGAGTGAATTAACCAGCGATTCATTGTAGTTGGTTTGTACACGGATATAATTTTCGGTAAACCCTTCCATTTTACCCTTATCATTTTGTTGCTCAAACAAAACTGTCTGTTCCATACCAAGATTTTTTTCGTAAAATACCCTCAGTTTTTTCTCCGAAAGGTTGATGTATTTTTGAGTCCTGTTTTTTCGTTCTTCAACAGTTACTTTCCAGGGTATTTTTAGAGCTTGTGTCCCGCTTCTTTCAGAATAAGGAAAAGCATGAAGCTGTGAAATTTCCAGGTTATTTATAAAATCATACGATTCCTGAAAAAGTTCTTCTGTTTCACCATTTGAGCCGGCAATAATGTCAACCCCTATAAATGCATGCGGAATCAATTCTTTTATTTTATGGATGCGGGAGGCAAATAGTTGTGTGGAATATTTGCGTTTCATGAGGGATAACATTTCATCCGACCCGGCTTGTAGCGGAATATGGAAATGCGGCATTAAAACCTTTGAGTTGGCAACCAGTTCAATAATCTGGTCTTTAAGTAGGTTTGGTTCAACCGAACTAATACGCAGCCTGTGTAGGCCTTCCACTTTTTCAAGTGCTACCAGCAAATCGTAAAATGTTTCGTTGGTCGATTTTCCAAAATCGCCAATGTTCACACCAGTTAAAATTAATTCTTTATATCCTTTCAGAACAGCTTTGCGGGCTTCGGCTACAGTATTTTGAATGGTATCGTTCCGGCTTTTGCCACGGGCATAAGGTATGGTACAAAATGAACAATAATAATCGCATCCATCCTGGACCTTCAGGAAACTTCGGGTGCGGTCGCCCCATGAAAATGCACGGTGGTAGCTTTTTATATTTTTAAGCCGCGTTGTATGTATTTCTGTTTTTTCTTTTTTCCCGAGGTTTCCAAGGTGCGCAGGAATATGAAATTTTTCCTGAGTCCCTAAAACCATGTCAACTCCTTCGATATGCCCTATTTCGTCGGGTTTAAGCTGTGCATAACATCCAACAACAATTACCATCGCATCGGGATTGCGTTTGGTGGCCTGCCTGATAAAATTGCGGCTGCTTTTATCGCCCGCATTAGTAACCGAACAGGTATTGATAACATACACATCGGCTTTCTCTTTAAAATCAACTTTATCAAATCCAACTTCTTTAAAAGAAGCAGCAATTGTTGATGTTTTCGGCAAAGTTTAATTTGCAGCCCAATGTATAAAAAGCCGCCTTTTTCCCCTGGTAATTCATTTTGAATGATTCTAAATAATCTGCAAAAATAGAAAAAAGGATCTGAAATAAAAGGGGTTACCCTATTTACATTAAAAATAGGTTTTGATGAACATAAAAAATTCAATCTACATCAAATCACTCGCCAGTTCAGCCAAATAACTTCGTTCGCCTTTTACCAGGTTGATGTGGGCAAATAATTCCTGATTTTTCATTCGGTCGATCATAAAAGCCAATCCGTTTGATTTTATATCGAGGTACGGTGAATCGATTTGTTGCATATCGCCGGTGAATACCATTTTGGTTCCTTCGCCAGCCCGGGTAATAATGGTTTTTATTTCGTGGGGTGTGAGATTTTGAGCTTCATCGATAATAAAATAGGCATTTGATAAGCTCCGTCCACGAATGTAAGCTAAAGGAGTAATTACTAACCTCTCTTCTTTTATGAGTTCTTCAATTTTCATGTACTCATTGCTGCGTGGATTAAAAATATGTTTGATTACCGAAAGGTTGTCGAACAAAGGTTGCATGTAAGGATTTATTTTTTCGTTTGCATCACCCGGGAGGTACCCCAGGTCGCGGTTACTCAAGGCTACAATTGGGCGTGCCAATAATATTTGATCGAAACTTTTGTTCTGCTCAATGGCAGCTGCCAATGCCAATAATGTTTTTCCTGTCCCCGCTTTTCCTGTTAATGCCGCCAATTTAATGTCGGGATTCATCAACATATTTAAACTGAAGGTTTGTTCAGCATTTCGGGGTTTTATTCCATAAGCAGTTTTTTTCTCAACTCTAAATATCCGTTTTGAAACAGGTTCGAATTTTGCCAATACACTTGATTTTGAACCGCGTAGGATAAAACATTCATTGGCTTCAAGTTTATAACCCCATGATTCTTCTGAAGGAAGGAAGGAACCATTTTCGTATAGTTTCTCAATTAATTTGTCGTCAAAATTGTCAAATGTAGTGATCGATTTATCAAGGACATCCTGATTCTTAACCTGGTCTGTTTTATAATCTTCCGACTGAATTCCAATTGATTTGGCTTTCATTCGAAGGTTAATGTCTTTAGTAACCAGAATAGTTTTTAAGGTTGGATTGTTTTTAGCTGTATAATCGGCAATGGCTAAAATCCGGTGATCAGGAATATCTTCTTTAAAAGAAGTTTTTAATTCAGGCGAAAATGGTTTGCCGGTTTCGATTCGGAGTTTCCCCATTTTAGGAGCCAATTGTTTGCCTCCGTTAAAAAGTTCATCGCCAACAATTTCGTCCAGTTTTCGTACAAATTCGCGGGCCTGAAAATTAATCAGGTCGTTGCCTCTTTTGAATTTATCCAGTTCTTCGAGTACTGTAATTGGAAGGACAATGTCGTTGTCTTCGAATTGATAAATACACGTGTGGTCGTGTAAAATTACGTTTGTATCGAGGATAAATATTTTGTGAGATTTTTTAGTGGCAGCCATATTCAAAGGGAATTATGATTTTGATAAATGTATATATTTTAGAAATAAATAATCTTTCCCAATTACTTTTTTAATAAACTTGCAGTGGTTAATAAGTTTTTTTGAATGGAGTTGTATAAACAAACACTTGAATACCTTTTTACGAAGCTGCCAATGTTCCAACGAAGTGGCCCGGTAGCGTATAAGAATTCGTTGGATAATACCATTGATTTGGATAAGGTTTATAACCATCCGCATAAAAATTTTAAAACAATCCATATTGCCGGAACCAATGGAAAAGGTTCTGTATCGCACATGCTGGCTGCAATTTTGCAAACGGCAGGATATAAAACTGGTTTGTATACGTCCCCTCATTTGAAGGATTTTAGAGAACGTATTAAGATAAACGGGCAATGTATTTCTGAAGAAGCGGTGGTTGAATGGGTTAAAAAGTATAGAGAAAAAAATGAAGGACTTAAGATTGAACCCTCCTTTTTTGAATTAACCGTAGCAATGGCTTTTGATTATTTTTCACAGCAACATGTTGATATTGCAATTGTGGAGGTTGGATTAGGAGGCCGGTTAGATTCTACAAATATTATTACTCCTGAAGTAAGTGTTATTACAAACATTGGATTAGACCATATTTTGCTGTTGGGCGATACACTTGAAAAAATTGCTGTTGAAAAAGCAGGTATCATAAAAACCGGAGTGCCGGTGGTCATAGGAGAAACTCATTTTTCCACAAAAAATATTTTTACTGATCGAGCAATTGGGCAAAAAGCAGATATTTATTTTGCCGATCAGATATTTAATGCTGATTATTCGATGGTTGGGCTTGATGGACGGCAGGTTTTTAATGTCAGGGAAGGCGATTCAGTTAAATATTCAAACCTGGCCATCGATTTGTTGGGTTTATATCAACGGAAGAATGTATTGCCGGTTTTAAAAACAATTGAGATTCTCCAGGAAAACAGGTGGGACATTTCAAAACAGGATATTTATAGAGGGCTGTCAGAGATATCAAAACTTACCGGAATTTTAGGGCGATGGCAAATTTTGGGAAATAATCCGCTTGTAGTTTGCGATACAGGCCATAATTTGGATGGAATAAAAGCTGTAGTTGAACAGATAAATAATACAGCCTATAAAAAATTGCATGTGGTGTTTGGTATGGTAAATGACAAGGAATTGGAAACTATATTACAATTATTACCCCAACATGCCACTTATTATTTTACAAATGCCCAAATTCCCCGGTCGCTTAATGCAAATTTATTAAAAGAAAAAGCTTTTAATTTTGGTTTGGTAGGAGAAGCTTATAGTGCTGTGTCAGATGCTTTTGAGGTAGCAAAGTTCAATGCAAAAAAGAACGATTTGATATTTATTGGGGGAAGTACTTTTGTTGTTGCCGAAATTTTGTAAAGTTTTTTTTGCAGAACTGAAAATAGGTTTTATATTTGCATCGCCTTTCTGGAAAGGGGGGCACGTTCAGAAAAACAATTAGTATAATTCAGAAGTTAATTCTGATGATCAGGATAAAGGTCGAAAGATTGAGTCCTGAAATCGGGAGCTTAGCTCAGTTGGTTTAGAGCACTTGGTTTACACCCAAGGGGTCACTGGTTCGAATCCAGTAGTTCCCACCAAAAGCCACTCAATTTTTGAGTGGCTTTTTTTTGTACTAAATCCTATTTTTTATTTTATTGTCCTTTAAGGGATTATTCAATTTTAAAACAAATAAGCACTTTCACTCAATTTTGAATGGGCTAGTTTTAATTTTCGATCGATATCGATGTTATAAGGGCAGGTTTTATTCAGTGATGAATAGTCTTTTTCGGGATTTACTTGTGTGGTTGTAATTTTATATTTTGCCTTTGCCTTTTCTGTTTGATCAAACCAATGTTTAAGCCTTTCGCGTAGCGCAAATTCGGCTGAGTTTGGAACAATCCCGTTGTCCATTTGCCGGTCAAATATTCCTTCAATTTCAAAAATAACCGAAGGATCAATATCAGCTATACCATCACATTTTTTGCATGCCGGCAAATATAATTTCCCAGCTCAGGAGCTTCACTAAAAAGGATTTCTTTTTCAGTTGTTGTCATGGGAGTAAAGCCTGTTGCAATAGCCAGGTCATTCGCCAAATATTCCGGGGTATTTATTCCTAAAACCAGTGATGCAATTGGAAGGGTAAGGGTATACCTGATACCATTTTCCCACGATTTATAAAGGTATCCATCGGCAAGGGCTTTCATGCCTAATAAACCAATTCCTTGCGACTGGCATTCTGCTATAAGTTTTGTTTCAGTTGACGGAAAGTTAAAACGGTCGAAATAGTTAAAGCCTGTCATTAATACATCGTATTTTGCATGTGTAATGGCATATAATAAAGCCTCAGGATCGCCATGCCCTGAAATACCAATAAACCTTATTTTGCCTTCTTTCCTAGCCTGAAGGGCTGCTTCCATGGCTCCATCCGGCCGATTAATTTGATCAGCTTCGTGAGTCGTTTGAACAGCATGCATAAACAGGATGTCGAGGTAATCGGTATTGAGGTTTTTTAAACTTCTTTCGATGGATAATATGGTTTCAGCTTTTGTCCTTCTGGCACATTTCGAAGCTAAAATATAATCATCGCGCCGGTGTGAAATTGAGTAACCAATTTTTTGTTCTGAAATACCATCGCCGTAATCAGCTGCAGTTTCAATGTAGTTACCTCCTTTGTTGAGGTATTCGTTAAGCAGTGTTTTACATTCTGATTTTGGTGTTTCAATTAAATGAAATCCACCAAAACCTATTAGCGAAAGATTTAGGCCTGTATTTCCTAATTTCCTTTTTTCCATTTTGGGTTTTCTGACGAATTTTTAAAGTACCAAGTTAATTATTTATGGCAAAAATGAGTTAAGAAAACAATTGGATTTTAAAAGTGGATTAGCGAAGGTGGAGGTTTCTGATTCGAATAAAGTATATTTGAGATTCAATAATTTCTTAAAAAAATAAACCCTGCTTTAATACAAATTTGCTGAAGCAATTTTGTTTAAAACAGGGTAGTTGTCATCATCTCAAATTTTTACATAGGATTATTTTTGTGTGAATTATAGTTTTAATTTTCAGTTCCGAAGTACTTTTCCATGGTTAAAAATAGTTTGTCGGCTTTTACCGGCTTGTTTAAAAAATCGTTTGTAGTTTCGCTAATCGATGAACTATCTAAGTCAGAAGAATTATAGGCACTTAAGATTACAATAGGTACCTTTTTATCAATTAATCTGATTTTTGAAGCTGCTTCGGGCCCATCCATAACCGGCATCTGAACATCCATTAAAATGGCATCGATATCGCCTGCATTAACCATGTTTAAAGCCTCCTGCCCATTTTTTGCCCAAACAACTGTAGCTCCGGTTTTTTTAAGCATAAAATTCATTAGCCTGAAGTTTATTGAATCATCTTCAGCTATTAATATTGTTTTATCTTTCCAATTATTCATGATGAATAGTTTTAAGTTATTTTTTAAAGACCCCCAATGACCAGATAAATAATCTAGCTGTTTTTCATAACTTTTTTAGTAACAAATGTTCCGTCGTTTGAATAAATTCCAACAATGTATTGTCCTTCAGCGTAAGGCGAAAGGTCAATGGCAAAATTGGTTGAATTGCTCCTGTTTTCAAATGATCTTTTTTCCAGCAGTGTTCCACGCATATCCATTAAGGTAATGGTTATGTTTTGGTCGATATTGACCTGTGTGTCAATGAACACTTTTCCCCTTGCCGGATTTGGATACAATGAAAAATCGGAATCAGAGAATACATTAGCGGTTGATGTTGTGATGGCAAGTTCGCGGTAAATTATTTTTGAAAATGCATCTCCATTGTCATCATCGTTTTCAGCTAAAATGTTAAGGTTTTTATCAAAAAGACTAACTTTTGTATCAGTATTGCCTTCGATTTCAAAAGTTTCGACAGTTAAAACTCCATTAAACTGGTTAACTGACAATCCATATTTCCCGTTAATTTTTTTGTTGCCGTTTGATATTTTCACAAAATAAGTTTCTGTTTCAATTGAAAATTCTACCCAATCTTCATCTTCAGTATGTAAACAAAGATTGTCGTTAAAATAATCAGTTAATTCCCCAATATAGAAAGCTTTTTCGTGTGTATCGTTTGGTTCCAAATCATCGGAACATGAAGTAATTTTGAAATTTGATGCGGTGATATTATTGTTTTCTTCTAATTCAATATATTTATTGGCATGGTCGGCAATAAATAAAATATGGTACGAACCTGGTTGAACTTCTTCAGGAATAATTACTTCATTCGAAACATCTTCAGATGATTCGGTGGCTGAAAGTATTGAAGTATTTTCTCCTAAAAATAAATCAGATAAATCATAGTTTTTATCGGTTGACAAATAATATCCTGTTTGAGCTTCAACACTTTTGTTTGT
This sequence comes from Prolixibacteraceae bacterium, assembly GCA_963666575.2. Lineage (GTDB taxonomy): Bacteria > Bacteroidota > Bacteroidia > Bacteroidales > Prolixibacteraceae > JABMQB01. The sequence goes on along the minus strand of CAXXYG010000027.1, from coordinate 208,674 downwards.
TCCGATGTATTCAGGTGTGCAGTTTAATAAAACTTTGGCACCTGCCAATACCTCATTGGTATTTATAGTGGCATTTTTTACAAGAAAGTCATTTGACTCCTGAACACCTTTATTAACTGAAATAAAACTGGTATTATTCAATTCGTTTGTTTCTTCAATGTCGTTTTTAGTGTCGGCTATTAAAAGTATAAAATAATCACCATCATTAATTACTCCCGGGAGTATAATGGCAGTGTTTTTTTCAACCGATTTATTAACAGATGAAAATTCAATATTTTCTTCAGCCAATAATATATCTTCCGAATCGAATGTTTGATCGGTTGAGAAGTAAATATTTACGTTTGAAGATAATCCGTTAAAATCGTATCCACTGTATGTATGGTGAAATTTAATTGTAATAGTTTCACCTTCCGAAATTGCTGTTTTTGAAGCTGTGGCTCTATCAATTCTTACATCATCGGCATTTGGAAAAGTATTAATGATTGCTGCCTGATGTGATGTAAAATTATAGTTTGTTAAAGGAGCTAGTGCATTTAGAGCAAAAAATCCATCGTAACGTCCGTTCCATCCCCAGTTAAAGTGAAACCGGTCGTCCTGGTCGTATCCGTCAAGAATAAAAGCATGAGCCGAGGAATTGTTTGAATCGCCCCTGTAATACAATGGAACTTTATTATCAAGATGTGTTTTTAATAATTCAATCCATTCTGAATCTGAGTAATTGCTTTTTTGAACATATTTTGTTTTTGGCGAATAATTGAAAAACTTTTTTAGAGCGATAGCAGTTGTTGAACTATATGCCGAAGATCCTGTTGGAGTAAAATTCATTTTTACTGCAACTGCACTTTGATAAATTAAACCTGATGTTGCTTCAATTTCGGCATTAGTACTTTCATTTGTAAGAGCATCGGGCATATTGTCCCAGTTGTTTGATATGGATGTATAGTCAACACATAGTTCGCCATATTCTTTATGAGTATTAGGTGTATAACAACGTGATCCTTCGCCAGTGGTTGGCCATTCCCAATAACGCATTAATTGCGACATTACTATTGCGACACAACCAGCGGGTGTATGTCCATTAAAACTTGAAGTAACTGCTTCATCAGCGGGTGTAAGATTATTGTAGTATCTTCCTTGTCCCCACGATGATTGAATTAAATAAAATTCATTTGATAACTCACCGCTTTTAGTTGTTCCTGAAATGATTTTGTCCCATCCTTCATTTTTTGATACTTTAAAAGCAACATCCTTATTAACGATTTCTGATATTTCCAGTTTATAATTATTCAAAAAGGTTGTTACTTCTATTGGAGCTGTTTCAGCATTGTACGAACCATTTTTAGAATATCCTAAAATTGGTTTTGCCCGTTCGTCACCGGCAATAATAATAAATCCTTCATCATTTCCATAATTGAAAATATAATATGCTGGCCTTGTTTCTGCCGATTTTAAAGTCCCGGTGTTTTCCGAAATGATAACTTCTTTTTCAGAAAGTTTAATTTCAACAGCAGTTCCTGACTTTAGTTGGCTGGCATCAAAATGATTCATGTAGAAATTGCTGGCAACTTGTACTGCTTGGCTTTCTTCTATTATTTGTGCATTAACGTTCAGTCCAATTACAATTAATAAAAGTGTAGCGATGTTTCCAAAAACTGAAATTATATTTTTCGAGTTTGAAACCGTTTTGTTTATGTTGCTTTTTCTTACCATGATGTAAAACTTTGAATATGAATATGATGACAACTCAAAACTATTACTATATAAGGCACTGCGGAATCGGGGCAAATCGGGTTGTTTAATAATGAATGGAAGGGTGTATGCGTATGTTTGGTGTAGTCGGGGGAGGGGAATTCCCTTAGAAGGGATTAAGGGAAATTCTGGTCTGCCTCTCGGAAGTGCTGAAAAACAGGGTCTTTTCTATCTTAAGGAGAATATCGCAACTTTACATAATGTTGAATATTTTTCGAAGGCTGCAATCAGGGATTGGATTACAGTTTTCAAAAAAACTGGTTGCTATTCAAATAAAATTCGCCTGATTTTTAAACAGTATATTAATGGATGTTTGATGTGATTTAAATCGATTTTGGGAGGCGTATTTTACAAAAAATGTTATTTCGTTATAATATTATTCTTGCCAGAAAGTATATCCTGTGAAATTATTCGGGCCCTCTATCATTTGAGCCGGTTAATTTATGGTGAATAAAAAAGCAATAGTATTGTGTTAAATACATGAAACAAATAAATAATTTTTGATAACTTTATGAATTGATGGTAAAAAACATGGAAACATATAATGTTCTTCTAATAGAAGACAATAGGGGTGATGCTTTATTAATACAGGAGATGTTAAGATTATCCCAATCATGGTCATTTCAAATAGTTACAGCAATCACTTTAAAGGGAGCAATTGAGGAATTAAAAAATCACAATTTTGATTTTATAATTGCTGACCTTGGCCTTCCTGATAGCCAGGGGCTTAATACTATTGTCTCAATTTCGGAATACATCAGGAATATTCCTGCCATTGTTTTAACAAGTAATAATGACGAACAACTAGGCGGTGAATTATTAAAAGCCGGAGCACAGGATTATTTGGTAAAATGGGCAATTAATTCCGATCAGTTAATGCGTTCAATAAGGCATGCTTTTCACCGTAAAAAAGTTGAAGAGAAATTAATTGAAAGTGAGGAAAAGTTTAGAGTAGTACTTGAAAATATTCATCTTATTGGATTAATGTTAGATAATGAGGGGAGAGTTACCTTTGTTAACAATTACCTTGTGAACCTTATTGGATGGAGTAAAAAAGAGATGTTGGGGAAAAACTGGTTCGAAACCTATTTGCCTCCTGACAGCAGAAATAAAGAAAGGGCCAATTTTGAACACCTTCTTGAAAATTCACACGCTCCCTCAGCTAACGAAAATGAAATAATATGTAAAGATGGACGGGTACTTGTTATTTCGTGGAGCAATACTGTTCACTGTGATAAAAATGGAAATCCGGATGTTATAACCAGTATTGGTGAAAATATTACCGAAAGGATTAAAACCAAAAGTGAATTAGCAAAAAATGAAAAACGCTACCATTCAATAATAGAAGATCAAACACAGGCTATAGTAAGGTATCTGCCTGGAGGTGAAATAACTTTTGTAAACGATAGTTATTGTAAAATTCAGCAAAAAAAAGCATCAGAGTTGATCGGACAGGATTTTTATGCACAGTTTGATCCAAAACATGCACAGGGTATAATTTCAAAGGCGTCGTCTTTAACAATTAAAAATCCAGTGTGTATCGACGAACAAAAAATTTCCCTTTCTGATGGAAGAACTTTATGGCAACAGTGGACCGATAGGGCTATTTTTGATGAGAATGGGACATTGGCTGAATATCAGGCCGAAGGTATTGATATTACTAGTACAAAACTTGCCGAAGAAGCATTAAAGAAAAGTGAGGAAAAATTTCGCACCATGGTTGAAGCCTCTCCCGATGGTGTAACAACTTCCAGTTTATCGGGCGAAATAACATATGCTTCGAAACGTGCAGTAGAATTATTTGGAGTGGCTTTGCCAAGTCAATTAATTGGTAAAGGTTATCTGACACTTGTGGCTCCTGAGAATAAGAAAAAGGCTGAAAATGTTTTTGGTAAAATTCTTGAAAAAGGTACCATTATGAATGTAAGCCTCATTTTACTTCAAAACGATGGGTCGAGGTTTTATGGGCAAATTTCAGTTACCGTTATTACTTCAGAAACCGGGCTTCCCGAAGGGCTCATAATATTTACCAAAGATATTTCGGATAATAAAAATGCTGAAAATGCCATTAAAGCGTACCAGCAAAATTTAAGGTCGATGGCTTCGGAGTTAAATTTAGCCGAAGAAAAAGAAAGGAGAAGAATAGCTTGCGATTTGCATGATGATTTAGGGCAAAGCCTGGCTATGGCACGTATAAAAATTTCGTCGATTAAAAACGAAAATGTGTCGGAAAAAGTGATGGAAGAGTTGGTTGAAATGGAGAAACATGTTACCCATGCCATTAAAAATTCCAGAAGTTTGACCTATGAATTAAGCCCGCCGGTTTTGTATGAATTTGGACTTACCGCTGGAATAAACTGGAAACTCGAACAAATAACCAGTAAACACAACCTTACTGCAAATATGGAAATTACCGAAGAGATTCCAGCTTTGAGCGAAGATTTATTAATTTTATTATTCCGCTCAGTGAGCGAATTACTTAATAATATAGTAAAACATGCTCAGGCTAAAACTGTTTCGGTAGTAGTAAGTATGGATGGTCATTGTTTGAATATAATTGTAAGCGATGACGGGAAGGGATTTAATATCCTGGATATTGAGAAAAGGACGGATTATGCCTCAGGTATAGGTTTATTTAGTTTAAAAGAACGACTTGAGTACTTTGAAGGCACATTAAATATTGATTCTGCGGTAGGGAAAGGGTCAAAAATATATGTTTCAGTACCTCTTAACTTGTAAAAAATAACAAAATGGATATTAAAGTATTAATAGTTGATGACCATAAAATAATGCGCGAAGGATTGAGGTTTTTGTTAAAAGATAAAGCCAGTATTAAAGTAGTTGGAGAAGCTGAAAATGGACGCGAAGCTTTAAGTATGGTACGCGACCTTACACCTGATATTGTTATTATGGATATTGCAATGCCCGATTTAAATGGCATGCAAGCTACCCGAATGATCTTAAATGAATTTCCCGATACCCGTATTATTGCTTTGTCGTCGCACAGTGGGAAAGAATTTGTTACTGGTATGTTTAAGGCCGGGGCATCAGGGTATTTATTGAAAGATTGTGCCTTTGACGAATTGCTCGATGCAGTAAAAGCTGTAAATGCAAAACACACATACCTGAGCCGCGAAATATCTGATGTGCTGGTAAAGGAGTTTGTTTTTAATGTTCATTCTGATAAAGAAACTAAACAAGATGAGCTTAGTAGCCGTGAAAAAGAAGTGTTACAATTAATTGCTGAAGGGAAATCAACAAAAATAATTGCTGAACAACTATTTATTAGTGTTAAAACCGTTGAATCGCACCGAAAAAAAATAATGCAAAAACTCGATATGTTTACCGTGTCTGAATTAACAAAATATGCTATTCGAATGGGATTTACTTCACTCGATTCATAAGTCGTACTATTAATTTGTGCTCATTGTTTTAACTGTTTGCTATTAAACCTTGCAGTTTTGAGCTTTTTTTAAAATATCATTCGAACCTGATTTATCTGTTAATCAGGTTTTTTTCTGTAGCCTTATCAGGTTTACCCCTATTTACTTCAGTCGTATTGAAATTTATTTTTGTCTTATATATTTATTGTAAGTATTTGGTATTCATAATACTAATTAGTGCCAATAAAAAACAGTGACGTTTAAACATTCTTTATTTAAGTTATTCGGTAACTGGATGAAGATTTGAGAAGGCATTTTCAGGCGGTTTAAGTTTTATTTTAAAATGAAAGTAATCAATAATATAAGGTATAATGTTCTACTATTCGGAATTGAAGAAGAGAATATATCGTTTATAAAAAAAGCGCTGAATGAAAATGATTCCAAGCTGAATCTGGAGGTTATAAAGGACAGTCAGGAGGTTATTCTTTATTTTAAAAAGGGTGCCCAAAGTAATAAAGGCGTGAAAACCGACCTTGTTCTTTTGGATATCAATTCTTCTGATTCGAGTGGATATGAAGTTATTTCAATAATTAAAAAAGAACAACATTTAAAACATATTCCGGTAATAGTATTATCCGAAACAAAAGATAAAAAGGTTATTGATAAAAGTTATTCATTAGGTGTGAATTGCTATTTGACAAAACCTAAAGAGCGTGAAGGATTAAAAAGCGTAGTTAAAGTAATTGAAGCATTTTGGTTTAACGTTGTAAAATTTCCTCGCGATGAATAAACTATTTATAATGAACAGAATGTAAAATATGGAGCCATTGCAAGTATTATTAATTGAAGATAACCCGGCAGATACATTCCTAATAAAGGAAATGCTGAATCCCGCAGGGATAAAAAATTATACCATAAATCATTCTGGATTTTTAAAAGATGCTCTTTTAAAACTGGAAAACAATTCATATGATATTATACTTTCTGATTTAGGGCTGCCTGACAGCAGTGGATTAGAAACGATTAATGCTACATTAAAACTGGCAGCGAATATCCCCATTATTGTTTTAACCGGGACCGATGATGACCAGTTGGGAAATGATGCGATGAGTATTGGAGCACAAGATTATTTGATAAAAGGCCAAATTAGCTCCGATCAATTGTTGCGTTCAATTCGTTATGCTTTCCATCGCAAGAAGAGCGAAATTAAATTGAGGGAAAGTGAAGAAAAATTCAGAAGTATTGTTGAAACATCGCCCGATGCTGTGATCACATGTAACACTGATGCAACAATTATATATGCGTCGCAAAGGGCGGCAAACTTGTTTGGTTTTAAAAATAAAGAACAAATGTTAGGCGTTTCGTTGTACGAGTTTTTTACACCCGATTATAAGGAGAAAGCTAAATTAACAACACAAAAAACTATAAAAAAAGGTATTACCCGCGATGTTGAATATTTATTATTAAAACAAAATGGTGATTCTTTTTATGGCGAGATAAGTTCATCAATGGTTAAAAATACCCACGAAAATGGCGAAGGTTTTATATGTATTACTAAAGATATTGGTGATCGAAAAAATGCTGAGAAGGTTATAAAAGCATACCAACAAAATTTACGATCAATGGCTTCAGAGTTAAATTTAGCTGAAGAAAAAGAGCGCCGTCGCATTGCAGTAAAACTTCACGATCATTTGGGGCAGAATCTTGCCCTGGCTAAAATAAAAGTTTCATCGCTTAAAAAAACCGGTTTTTCTCCACAAATACTTGATGAAATAAAAGATGCAGAAGAACATATTTCGCATGTTATAAAAAATTCAAGAATACTTACATATGAATTAAGCCCTCCGGTTTTATTTGAACTTGGGCTTTCTGAAGCAATTAGCTGGAAACTCGATCAAATTTCAGAAAGTTATGGGATTAAAGTAAACCTCGAAATGGAAACTGAAATTCCGGCACTTAAGGAAGATATTCAGATAATGTTGTTTAGGTCGGTAAGTGATTTACTTAATAGTATATCGTTGAATTCAGGAATCAATTACTTAAATGTAAAAATTGGGATGGTTGGGAACAGCTTAAATATTACCGTCAATGATGGTGGAGAAGGAGTTTTTCTGGAAGATATTAAAAAGAATATACAGACCAATGGTGTTGGCCTGTTTAGTATAAAAGAAAGGCTTGAGTATTTCGATGGGCATTTAAAAATTAAATCGAAGGTTGGGAAAAAAACAAAAATAAATTTATCTGTACCTGTTAATTAAAATATAGAACCATGGATATAAAAGTATTAATTGTTGATGATCACAAGATTATGCGAGAGGGATTACGCCAACTATTAAAAAATAAATCGCAGATTAAAGTTATTGGAGAAGCTAAAAATGGGCGCGATGCTGTTGGCATGGTAAAATCAATGTCACCAAATGTTGTTGTTATGGACGTGGCAATGCCCGAATTAAACGGTATGGAAGCTACACGGATTATTAAAAATGATTCACCTAATACCAGGGTAATAGCTTTATCGTCGCACAATGGGAAAGAATTTGTTACCGGCATGTTTGGAGCTGGTGCTTCAGGGTATCTTCTGAAAGATTGTGCTTTCGATGAATTAGTTGGTGCCATCGAAGCAGTTAATTCAAAACATACTTATTTGAGCAAAGAAATTACAGATATTTTGGTTAAAGAATTTGCAAGCAATATGCAAATGGGGACTTCTACAAAAACCGATAATTTAACTTTGCGTGAAAAAGAGGTACTCCAGTTGCTTAGCGAGGGCAGTAATACAAAAAGTATAGCCGAAAGGTTATTTGTAAGCTCTAAAACAATTGAATCACACCGTCAGAAGATAATGCAGAAACTTGATTTACATTCGGTTCCGGAACTTACAAAATATGCTATACGCATGGGGCTTACAACATTAGAAAATTGATTGTTTTGATAAAATCAGGGCATGTATTCATATAAATGCCTCTTGTTTAGTTTATTGAAGGTGCTGGGTTAAAAATGGTTTATTCGAGGGGTTAACCAAATTATTACTAAAAATAAGGTTTTCCCCTATGTTTCAAGCATATACTTTCGAATATCTTTGTTATACGTTCTTAGTTAAAAAGAAACTATAAGTATTGGAAAGATAAAAAATAAGTTTTCATAAGTTTGGTTTTATAAGGTTAGTTTTAGTTTAGTTAGATCCTTCCAGGGTTTCTCAATTAGGGGATGAGAAGTAGGAAAAGTGTTGAGGAGAAGAGAGGAAAGTTTGACAAGAGATGAGAAACCACCCTCCTTCGAAAGAAGGAGGGGGTTTAGGAAGGTCTAATTGAAAACAGGGAATTGGTTTAGAAGAAAAGGTAAATAGAAAAAAAGATGAAATTAAAATCATATTTAATATTTGGGGTAGCAAAATTTGATTATAACGAAAAATCAGATTCTGTTTTGATGAAGGAGGATTTAATGGATGTTAATTTTTTCGGTTTCTATCCTAAATTGAATTTAAAAGAATACAACTCTACAAATAATTTGAGGTCGAAATAATTCCAGTAAAATATTAATTTTTTTGATAAAGTATACAACGGTTTATTGGATAAAATTATTTAGAGTTGTTTGATTTAAAAACCTCTAAGAATGGATAAAACTGAAGTTGAACTTATCAGGAAAAATAAATTCACTAAAGAATTTCAAAACCATAGAAGCCTTGTTTTAGAACAAAAAAAGAAGCTTTTTACTATAATACTATCACAGCAAATAAATTTGCAGGCCCTCAAATATTGCAACACAAAAACACCCATAAATTATTCCTTATTATTTAACCTTCATATTTCTGGTATACTTGCAAAAGAAATATTTGAATCCGGTAAATTAATCTCAAAAACAGTAAAATATAGATCCGAAAACCTGAAAAACTTAGGTTTTCAGGTATCTCCATTTCTTATTACTGATTATGGCTGTGAATATTTTATGGAATCTGAAAATGTTGGCTGTGTTACACTGTTGGATGAGTATTTTATTAATTGAGTATTCTGTAAATTAGTACAATTAATAATTAGGTAATTGCTAGTTTGAATAAGGATTTAAAATTGATTTTTTGATGAATGATTTAATAAAAATATTTCTGGTTGAAGATGATATTGAGGATATTCAAATCATCGAGGAAATGCTAAAAATACAAAAACAATTTAAGTTTCATTTTGAATTTGATACAACTTTAGCGGGTTCAATTAAGAAATTAAAAGAACAAAAATTTGATGTAATTTTATGTGACTTGGGCCTTCCCGATAGTTTTGGATTAGGCGGGCCATTGAGCCTAAACAATGAATTTCCCGATATTCCTTTAATTGTGCTTTCAGGATCGTCGGATGAAGTGAATTGTATACAGGCAGTAGCAAATGGGGCACAGGACTATTTAGTAAAAAATGAAATTAAGATAGATACATTTTGCCGGTCGATATTATATGCAATCGAAAGGAAAAACGCACAAAAAGCACTTGCGAAATCCGAAGCAAAATACCGTAACCTTGCTGAACAATTAGCCAAAACCAATGAATTAAAAGAGCTTTTAATTGATGTAATTACACACGATTTAAAAAATTCATCAAGTGGAATCTATAGTTTTATCAGCCTGGTAGTAGGCCAGGAGCAAGATAAGGAGATGATAGATTACATTAAACTGTTAAGCCAGCGATTAATCGAAACAATCTCAAATGCTTCAACTCTTTCAAAAGTAACTTCGGGAGAAGACATTCAGAAACAAAAAATTGATTTAAATGAAATAACCTGTGAAATTACAGAGGAATTTAGTCATTTATTTCAATCGGCAAATATTAAAGTCGACCTTAAGATAAATGGACAGCTTTTTATTGAAGCAAATCCAATCATTTCAGAAGTTGTTAAAAATTATTTGAGCAACGCTATTAAGTATGCCCCTGATGGTGAAAAAATAATTGTTGAAACAGGTAAAGTTAATGGGAAGATATTTTTAATGGTTAAAGATTTTGGAGAACAAATTCCAGAACAAAAAAGGGAAGTGATATTTGAACGAAACGTAAGGCTTAAAAATGATGAAAAAAGTGGATCAGGATTTGGATTAGCTATTGTAAAAAGAATTGCCGGGGCACACAATGCTATTGTCGAAGTTGTTCCAAATGAATCCAAAGGTAATATTTTTAGTATCTATTTTGAACCATTTGAGTATTAGGAGCCATTTTTACAAGTATTTGAAAACATAACGATTAATTTATTATGATTTTTAAAAAGATTGGTGTAATATTGCTATAGATGTTAATCATAATTAGAAGATTTTTAAGTGATGGATTGGAAAGATAAAACATTCCTGATAGCGGAAGATGATGAAATCAATTATAATTTGTTGAAAATTATTCTTAAACAAACTGGTGCAAAGATTATTTGGGCTCAGAATGGTTTAGAAGCATTAAATATTTTTGGAAAAGAAAATCTCATCGATTTAATTTTAATGGATATACAAATGCCGATTATGGATGGGCATGAAGCTTCGTTTAAAATTAGAAAAATAGATAAAAAAGTCCCTATAATTGTTGTAAGTGCATATACAACATTTGAAGTAAGAGAAAGAGCCAGAGAAGTTGGTACCAATGATTTTATTAATAAACCTGTTCAGGTTAATTCTTTATTGGATACAATTAGCAAATACGTTTAATCCCCTTCATGATTGGATATTATCAATCTGATTTGATTCCTTTATATTTGAAATTTGTGAGTTTAAAGAATCCCGATAGCGAAATGTATCGTGATAAATGAGTTGATCTCCGCTGCTTGCCGTGACAGAAAACTGAATTTTAATTTGATACCTCTATAGATCTGCTGCGAGGAATTTCATTTTGTGTAATAAATTGAAAGTTGGTTAGTTGAAGCCTGCAGGAAAACGAATTTTTAATTGTTAAAATTGAGTAAAAAACTGAGGCATTTTTTATTAAATTCTTCAGCTTTTTCAATGTTGCAAACATGCCCACATTTAGGTACAATATGTAAATCGATTAGTGGAAATTTCTTTACATATGCAATAACATGATCGAGGAATGCAAAATCCTGGCTCCCCATTATCATTAAGGTTGGTTTGTTTAACGGGATATTAAAATAGTTGTCGAGTTTATGTTTTAATTCTGATAATAAACCTAGCCATACTTTAAATGCTTCATTTTTTATTTGTTTAGCTTCTTTTACAAATAACCTACGAGCTACTTTATGGTTTTCGTACGGCATAAGTATCCAGGCAACCAATTGGTAGAGTTTGTGGTATGGAATTATATTTGATAAAAGTGCTCCGGTTTTAAACAGAAGGTGTGTTTGACGTTTTAAATTTAAAATTCCTCCGCCAAGTATGATCGATTTTATCAACTCAGGCCGGTTTTGTTCAATCTCCCTGATAATAATTGAACCCATTGAAACACCTATAAAATGTGCTTCTTTAATGTTAAGCTCATCAAGTAATTCAGTAACAGGTTTTGCAATTTTTTTAAAAGTAAGTTTGCTCTCTTTATCCAAACTAAAATCTTTCGAATTGCCATGGTCTTGCAAATCAGGCAATAGTAAGTTAAAGTGTTTCCTGAAAGCTGCTATTTGCCTTCCAAAAGTTTTTGAACTACCTCCGGCACCGTGGATAAATACGATCCATTCTTTATGACGCGGGTTTGTATATTGTTCGTAGCTAAGAGTTTTCATATTGTTTCGGAAGAACAGGGCTTTGGTTAAATTATTCAGATACGATTCAAAGATAATTTTAATTCTGGTATAATAAAGAGAAAATACTCCTAAGTAACTTCATACTCCTGTTTGTTTATTAATTAGTAGAAGTAATAATTATGGTTTTCTTTTGTCAGTGAACGAATCTTTTGTGTGTTTTTTGTGAAAGATAAAATTGGAGATATAACTTCCATACAAAAAAAACTGCCCTCGTAAAAGGACAGTTCCAAATACCGAATATTTAATTCTATTTTTTTAAACTGCTTCTTCTGATTGAAGTTCTCTTGCTCTGTTAAGAATGGCTGTGTCGTCAAGTAAAACGATACCTCCGTTTGGGCCTGGTTCCATATGAATTCCTACTGCTGATCCTTTTTCGTAATTTGCTCCTCCAAAATAATTCCTGACGGTTTCTTCTGATACATCAAACTCATTGGCAATTTTTTTAATTGAACCGTCAGGCAAGCTGTCTTTGATTTTACGAAGCTCATTAAAAGTGATTTTCTTCTCCATGTCGTTTAAATTATATGATTCATACTAGATTTTATTTTTTCTTTAGTATAAAAATAGAATTAATAATTTAATAACAAATTGTGATCAAATATGTTGTTAAAATTATCTTGGTATTTATTTAATGTTAAATGATAATGTAAAGTTGTGTTTGGTCTTTAAATACTACTAAAGGAGGCCGATTTAATAAACCTGAGGAATTTTATCTGATTAAATGAAACAAAAAAAATTAACATTTTTTAAGTTTAGTTTAGCCCAATCCTTAAACAATCATATATTGATTGATGTATGGCTGTTCTGATATTTAAGTCGTATAATTTTGAGTTATTACGTGTTGGGTATACCCTGTTCGAAAAAAATATATAAAGTAGGCCGTTATCGGGATCGTTCCAAAAAAATGTGCCGGTATAACCACTGTGCCCATAACTGTTATTACTTGTATCAAATGCAGGGTAGGCGTCTTTTAGTTCATTCTTATTGTTGTCAATAAGTGGTTTGTCAAATCCCAATCCCCTTCGGTTTTTGTTATTGGGGAATTGAATTTTTGTAAATTCATCAATTGTATTTTGCGAAATATATTGTTTGCCACCATAGTACCCCTTTTGCAGGTACATTTGAGCAAGCTTTGCTAAATCGTTAGCTGTTCCGAAAAGTCCGGCATTCCCCGAAATTCCGCCCATCATTGCAGCGCCCTCATCATGGACAAAACCCTGTAACTGTTCTTTCCTGAAAAAATCATCGTTTTCGGTAGGAACTATACGGCCTAATGGAAATAGTTTATATGGATTATAGGTAATTGTATGTGCTCCAAGTGGGCCGTAAAACTCATTCTTTAAATAAGATTGATAGTTTTGCCCTGTAACATTGCTGATAACTGAAGGGAAAAGGTAAAAACATAAACCCGAATATAGGTATTCCTTTTTATTTCGTAAGGGAGAGTTTTTGATTTCATCGAACATAAATTTCTGGTATTTTTTATTCATATACAAGTTCGACGATACTCTGAATGTATGGCGCGATGTAGGCTGTTTTTTAAACACTTTTGCTCTTAATGTGCCATTGTTCCGAAGTGTCGATTGCCAATAGGGTATCCAGGCTTGCAGCCTTCCCTGATGAGCTAAAATATCTTTAAAAATGATGTCTTTTTTGTTTGAATCCTTAAAGTCGGGCCAATAGTTACTAAAAGGTTGGCTGGTGTCTATTTTTTTTTCATCGACCAGTTTCATAATTGCCGGAAGTGGGCCGGTAACTTTTGTAACCGAAGCCCAATCATAAATGTTTTCTTTTACAACTGAATCCAAATTTTTGTAGGTATGAAAACCATAACATTTATGAAAAATTACTTTCCCGTCTTTAGCAACTAAAACTTGGCAGCCAGGGTATGCTTTTTTTTCGATTCCAAGATTTGCAATCGAATCTATTTTTTGATTTAATAAAATCGAATTAATTTTAACCTCCTCAGGGATAGTATATTTTAATCGGGCACTATTTTTTATAGAGTACCCATCCCCTGCCTTAAATGTAGCATTAATTGTTACTGGTAATTTCCCTTTTGCATCAAATGCACCAAACAATAGTTGCGCAGCCAATTCCTGAGTCAATTTGTTGTCCTGATAAGCAAGAACCAGACTTTTTGACTGATCCATTCCTTCGAAAATTTTTATAGCATACGCATTTCCAAAAAATACAGAAATAGTTTTGTTTTGACTTGTAATTTTAGTTACGGCTTCAATTTGAGCTGAAGTTGTTTGGTAATTGCGGTAAGGGTAAAGCCCAATGTTATGGATGCCACAAATTACCAGGTCGTATGTTTTTAGATCAACTAATAATCTATTTATTTCTTCAGAAGTAGCATTTTTGGGCAATATAAAATCGTCGGTTGATGTATAATTTGAAGCCATTTCCTGGAAAGCTGTTGTATGAGATGAACCAATACTAACATTAGCAATTTTGAGAGTATCCAATTCCGAAATTGGCAATGTAGATTCATTTTTTAAAACAGTTAATGAGTTCTCAATTAGGTTTCGCAATGTAACATTGTACATAGGCGCATTTAATTTTTCAGTAATACCATTCAGAATTGTTGGTGCATAATTATTTAATCCAGCCCAGTTTTTTAATGCAAGCACTCTGGCACATTTGTTTTCAATATCAAGTTGAGTAATTTCTCCATTTATTATTGCAGTTTTTACCGCTTCGATTGTTTTCGAAATATCAGTGACAAATTCAACCATATCATTCCCGGCTTTGAGGGCCTGTACTTCGGCGTTTCCATTTGGCAGTGTAACTCCTTTCATGTTCATGGCATCGGTTATGAGGAATCCATTAAAACCTATTTTTTCACGTAGATATTTTTTTAAGACATTTTCAGAAAGCGAAGAGGGTATTTTTGTTGAATCGAAGGACTGAACATGCAAGTGAGCACTCATTATACCCAGGATTCCCTTCTCTGATAAATACCTGAATGGAAAAGCCTCTATCGTTTCAATTCTTTTTTTTGAATGGTTCATTAAAGGCAAGGAGTTGTGCGAATCAATTTTTGTATCGCCATGTCCCGGAAAATGTTTGGCAACGGCAATTATTCCTTCATCCTGCATTCCACTGGCTAATAACCATGCTTTGTTGGCAACATTTTTTTTGTTTTCTCCAAACGACCGGTGATTAATGATTGGGTTGGCAGGGTTAGTATTAATGTCGGCAACAGGGGCAAAATTTATATGAATTCCAAGTTCCTTAAATTGTTTTCCTAAATCTTTACCCATTGAATAAAGCAACGAATCATTTGTTATAGCCCCAAGGCATTGTGCTGTGGGATAAACAACGGTACTGTCCATTCTGAAGCCTAGGCCGGTCTCTCCATCAATGGCGATTAACAATGGCGTAACCGATTCTTTTTGTATTTCATTTATAAAGGCTGCTGTTTCGTAAGCCGAACCTTTCATTATAAGTACTCCTCCAGGTTTGTGGTTTTTAATCAGATTAATAATTTGGTTTTTATGCGCTTCACCCTGGTTAGGGTAAGCCGGTATCATAATTAATTGGCCAATTTTTTCTTCAAGTGTTAAATGCTTAATTTTTTCTTTTACCCAAATGTTATTAGTTAATTTTAGAAATTCAGGTTCAATGGCCGTATTAGCCGGAAATTCTGCTATGAGAACAAATATAATTGTAAATACAAGAAAACGCAGCTTATTAACCATTAACAAAAAGTTTAATTTTTAGTACTATTTAAAATAGTATATTCGTACTTAGAACCTACTATTAAATCACCATGAATGTAAAAAAACCTTTCATGTTTTTACTGTTTACTTTGGTTTTATTTTTTAACAGCCATTGTAAAACAGCGATTAGAACCGGTGCTGAGCAGCCCGAAGTTTACTTACAGTTATTACATAATAAGAGGGTGGGTTTAGTTGTAAATCATACTGCTACAGTAGATTCGGTTCATGTACTTGATTTTTTGATTAAGCAAAAAATTGATGTTAAAAAGATTTTTGCCCCGGAGCATGGTTTTCGGGGGAATGAAGCTGCTGGTGTTGAATTTAATAACGGAATTGATTCAAAAACAGGTGTACCTGTTGTATCGTTATATGGGAAAAACAAAAAACCTACATCGGGTCAATTACACGATTTGGATGTATTAGTTTTTGATATTCAGGATGTTGGTTGCCGTTTTTATACATATATTTCGACCTTACATTATGTGATTGAAGCTTGTGCTGAAAATAATGTAACATTAGTAGTATTCGACCGTCCAAATCCAAATGGTGATTATATTGCTGGTCCTGTATTAAAAAAGGATTTTAGTTCTTTTGTTGGACTTGATCCGTTACCGGTTGTTCATGGCTGCACTGTGGGTGAATTAGCTAATATGATTAATAATGAAGGCTGGCATTCATCAAAAGATAAGTGCAAAATTGAAGTTGTAAAAATTGCCGGATATAATCATTCAACGAACTATTCTTTGCCTATTCAGCCCTCGCCTAATTTGCCAAATGACTTGGCTGTACGTTTGTATCCTTCGCTCTGTTTTTTTGAAGCAACAAGTGTTAGTATTGGCAGGGGGACCAATTTCCCTTTTCAATTAATTGGTTATCCTGATCCTAAATTTGGTGATTTTAGTTTTACACCCCAAACCATAAAAGGAGTTGCTCATAATCCCATTCAGGAAGAGCAAAAGTGTTTTGGTGAACGATTTGAGGAGTTTGATCAAATCCAAAGGTTTACACTTTCTTATTTTTTAAAATATTACCACTCTTTTGAAAATGAGTCTCAGTTTTTGACTCGTGAAAGGTGGTTTAATTTGTTGAGCGGGAATGATACGTTGATAAAAAAAATCAGGGATAACTGGACTGAAGAACAAATTGTGGATTCGTGGAAAAAAGAACTAGATGAGTATAAAAAGCTCAGAAGTAAATATTTATTGTACAAAGATTTTAATTAGTTATGCATCCATTCCTTGTTCTGTCGATTGTTGTCGGGTATTTTATTGTTTTAATTATAATTTCGTGGTTAACTTCCCGAAAAGCTACTTCAAAAACGTTTTTTACAGCCAACCGAAAATCGCCATGGTATCTGGTTGCTTTTGGAATGGTTGGAGCAACTCTTTCAGGAGTTACATTTATTTCGGTACCCGGCGAAGTTGGGAATTCAGCCTTTAATTACCTTCAGTTTGTTATGGGAAATGTAGTTGGCTTTTGGTTGGTGGCAGCTATTTTATTACCAATGTATTATAAATTAAATTTGGTCTCAATATATTCATTTTTAGGGCAACGGTTTGGAATATATTCTTACAAAACCGGTTCATTGTTTTTTATTGTTTCAAAATTGATAGGAGCGGCTTTTAGGTTATATTTGGTTGCTGCCGTACTTCAGGTAGCTATTTTTAATTCTTTAAATGTACCGTTTTACGTAACTGTTATTTCATGTGTAGCTCTCATTTGGATTTACACATATAGAGGCGGAATAAAAACAATAGTATGGACCGATGCACTTCAGACTTTATTTCTGGTTTCGGCTGTAATTTTTACAATTATTGCTATTTCAAAAACTTTATCGTGGGATTTACCAGAGTTGATTAAGCAGGTTTCGGGCCATCAAAATTCAACAATTTTTAACTGGGATTGGAAATCAGAAAATAATTTCTTTAAACAATTTATCGCAGGGATATTTATCACCATTGTTATTGTTGGAATGGATCAGGACATGATGCAAAAAAATCTAACGTGTAAAAATAAAAAAGAGGCACAAAAAAACATGTTCGTTTTTAGTTTCTCCTTTTTTGTAGCGGTTATTTTATTTATGAGTTTGGGAGTAATGTTATATTTCTATGCTGAAAAAAATGGCATCCAGATTCCTCAAAGAAGCGATGACCTTTATCCATTATTGGCTATGAATCATCTTGGATTGGCTGTTGCTGTGGCTTTTCTACTTGGGATTACAGCTGCTGCATATTCCAGCGCCGATTCGGCTCTTACTGCTCTAACAACAACTTTTTGTGTCGATTTTTTAGATTTCGATAAATTGAAGGAGGCCAGAAAACAAAAATTGAGAAAAATAATTCATTTATCTTTTTCTATATTGTTAGTTTTTGTGATCATAATTTTTAGGGCTATTAATGATGAAAGTGTTGTTGTGGCCGTTTTTAAAGTAGCTGGATATACTTATGGCCCAATACTGGGTTTGTTTGTTTTCGGCATGTTCACAAAACGCAAGCTTATGGATAAGGTTACGCCATATATTTGTATTGCAGCACCTTTGTTATCATATGTAATTTCAGAATATTCAGCTTTTTTATTTAATGGATACGAATTTGGATTCGAACTTCTTATACTAAATGGTGCATTAACTTTTCTGGGAATGTTAATTTTTTCAGCTAAAAAGCAATAAAACATTAATTTTTGCTATTAAATGTTAAAAAATGTAAAATCAATTTATATTTTTGTAAAATAACAGGGAGAGTTATGCGTTTTAATTAAATGTCCGCATTGAGTAAATTTTTATTTCAAATATTAGCTGTATTAGCAATTGTGATTTATTTTTCGTCCTGCGAAGATGAAAAGTATTTTAGTTCAAATGATGCCCATCTTGAGTTCTCTCAGGATACAATAATGTTTGATACTATTTTTACAACTATTGGATCGACTACCAAGCATTTTAAAGTTTATAATCCCTATAATGAATCTATTTTAATTTCACGAATTCGATTAGCAGGTGGCGATTTTTCAAATTTCAGGTTGAATATTAATGGAATTGTTGGCAGTGAAGCAATGGATTTAGAAATTCCCGCGCACGATAGTATTTTTATTTTTGTAGAAGTTACCATCGATCCAAATGGGCAAAGTTTGCCAATGGTTGTTAAAGATTCGATTATTTTTACCACAAATATGAATGTCCAGGATATTGACCTAATCGCATGGGGGCAAGATTTTAATCTAATTCGTGGCAAAACAATACAAACTTCTACCTGGACTAATACTAAACCTTACCTGGTTTATAATTATGCCTATGTTGACAGCCTTGAAACTCTTACTATCGAAGCTGGAACTCAGATATATTTCCATAAAGATGCTGGAATGTATGTTAAAGGTAACATTGTGGCTAACGGAACTTTTGAGGATCCCATAGTTTTTCAGGCCGATAGGTTGGAGGAGATATATGAAGATGTACCGGATCAATGGAATGGAGTTTTGTTATATTCAGGGAGTTATGATAATGTGCTTGATTATGTTCAGATAAAAAATGCAAATATTGGCCTTCAGGTTGGTACCATCGAGCATGAAGGGAAAGCAACACTAATTTTATCTAATTCACGGATTGAAAATATGGCATATGCCGGAATCTTTGCTATTAAATCTGATATTACTGGTTATAATAATCTGATAGCAAATTGTGGATTTTACGCTGCTGCTTTATTAGTGGGTGGAAATTATGAATTTTACCATTCAACTATTGCAAATTATTGGGGTGAGTATTCAACACGACCCAGAAATACGGCTTCGCTTGTAGTTTCAAATGTACTGGTTGTTGGTGATGGAAATGGTGGTCAGCAATCATATGTTGGGGATTTAAATACAGCAATTTTTGGAAATTGCATCATATACGGAAATAATACTGTTGAATTAGAGTTAGGACAAAGCGATGAGGCGGCGTTTAATTATTTATTCGATAATTGTATTATACAAATTCCAGACTCAGTAAATACTTCTGACAACGATCATTATAAAAATGTTTTAAAAGGACCTGAATATGACCCTCTGTTTGTCGACCCATTTGAAGACAAAATTTATGAGTTAGATACCTTATCGCCTGCCAAGGATATAGGAAGCGAAATCTATTCTATATTATATCCACTTGACCTAAATAAGCAATTGCGTAGTTCTGATGATGGCCCTGATCTTGGTGCCTTCGAAAGAATTGAGAAAAAGGATGACTAATCATGTCATTACCGGTTAAATGCTCCGTTTTATTAATTATATTTTTATCCCATTTACCTGTTTTATATGGACAGGTAAATAATAATTATGCCCGGATTTTATTCTACAATGTCGAAAATTTATTTGATGTTGAAGATGACCCGGAAACAAACGATGATGAGTTTACTCCCGGAGGAGATAGGCATTGGAATTATTATCGGCTCGAGAAAAAATTAAATAATTTAGCCAAAGTAATTGTTGCTGCCGGGCAATTTGAATTTCCTGATATTGTTGGGCTGGCAGAAGTTGAAAACAGGAAAGTACTGGAACGGCTTATCTCAAAAACGATTTTACAAAATTCGGGTTATAAAATTATCCATAAAGAGTCGCCTGATTTAAGAGGAATCGATGTGGCACTTCTGTACGATAGTAAAAAAATTTATCCTCTGAAGTATAAATCTATTCCTCTTATTGACCACGACGATGTTATCTCTTCCCGTGAGATTTTATACTTTTCATGTATTCTTCAAAATAGCGATACCCTCCATCTTTTATTTAATCATTGGCCATCGCGGTACAGTGGAGTATTGGAAACTGTAAAACTACGTGGAATTGCAGCACTCATATTAAAAAATGAAATCGATTCGATTTTTGCTAATCAACCACAAGCAAAAGTAATTATTATGGGTGATTTTAATGATCAACCCAATGACGATAGTATTCTGAAAATATTAAACGCAATTGAAGTGGATACATCAAAAATCGAAAATCAACAATTGTATAATTTATCCGCATTGTGGGATACAAAAAACAAAGGCACACTAAAGTACCAATCGTTATGGTATGTTTTTGACCAGATTATTGTGAGTGGTTCATTGCTAAATTTAAAAGAAGGTTTATACTGTGATACAGACGGGGCGAAAATATATGATCCATTATTTTTATTTGAGGAAGATAAAAGATACGGTGGAACAAAAGTTTTCAGGACCTATGTTGGATTTAAGTACAATGGTGGATTTAGCGACCATTTGCCTGTTTATCTTGATATTTTTAACAATTAAATATTTTTGTCAGGTTTTACTAGTTTTAATGCAGCAGCTTCTTTAAGCATATAGGCATAAGCTTCGTCATAGTTGTTATTAATTGTCCCTTCCAGAATTGCTTCCTTTATAGCAGTTTTTATAATTCCCACCTCTTTGCAGGGTGGCAGATTAAACAATTCCATTATTAATTCACCGGAAACCGGAGGTTGGAAGTTACGAACATGGTCTTTTTCTTCAATTTCCTTTAATTTTTGACGTACCAACTTAAAGTTACCCAGGTATTGCTTAACTTTTTCTGGATTTTTCGAAGTAATATCAGCCTCACAGAGGGTCATTAGGTCATCAATATCATCGCCTGCTTCAAATAAAAGGCGTCGAACGGCTGAATCAGTAACTATCTCTTCCGATAAAGCAATGGGCCGCATATGCAGTTGAACAATTTTTTTAACATATCGCATTTTTTCATTGAGCGGAAGTTTCATCTTTTTAAAAATTTTGGAAACCAATTTAGCACCAACAAAATTGTGTGAATAAAATGTCCAACCAATTCCTTCAATATATTTTTTAGTCAGTGGTTTTGCTATATCATGAAGCAATGCCGACCAGCGTAACCACAAATTATTTGTATTTGGTGCCAATCTGTCTAATACTTCAAGGGTATGGAAAAAATTGTCTTTGTGTGCAATACCATTTTGTTTATCAACGCCTTTTAAATTTGCTAATTCAGGAAATATTAATTCAAGCAGTCCGGAACTATTTAGTAGTTTAAAGCCTATCGACGGTTTTGAAGCCATTATTATTTTATTTAACTCCTCGGTAATTCGTTCTTCCGAAACAATAGAAATTCTCTCTTTATTTTTAATAATGGCATTAAAAGTATTCTCTTCAATTTGAAAATTTAACTGTGCACTGAATCTGATTGCACGCAACATTCTTAATGGATCATCAGAAAAAGTTATGTCTGGATCAAGAGGTGTTTTAATGGTTTTTTGAGCAATATCATTCAGGCCATTGAACGGATCGACAAACTGTCCAAAATCAGCCTTGTTGAGGCTTAAGGCAAGCGCATTGATAGTGAAGTCACGCCTTTTTTGATCATCATCAAGTGTTCCATCTTCAACAATTGGTTTTCGCGAATTTCGTTGGTACGATTCTTTCCGGGCACCTACAAATTCAATGTCCATGTTTTTATATTTAAACATGGCGGTCCCAAAATTCTTATAAATATTAACCTTTAAAGTAGGGCTTATTTTATTTGCAACTTTTTTTGCCAACTCAATACCACTTCCAATGGTAACAATATCAATGTCGGTTGAGGGGCGTTTTAAAATAATATCTCGTACAAACCCGCCAATTACATAGGTCTCTTGCCCTAATTTTTCTCCAACATTCGAAATAATTGAAAAAATGGGATTCTCTAAATAATCTTTCATCTGACCTGTCATTTATTGCGCTTTTGAGTTTAATATGTCTGCCAATTTGTTTTAAATCGTGACAAAATTACAATTATTTCGATTTTCACAGTAAAAAGATTTAATTTTATGTGAAAGGCATTATATTTGATATATACATATCCAAATAAGTAGATATAAAAACAATTAAATATTTATACAATGTTAGAACATTTAACTAAAGAAAGTTTCAAGGAAAAAGTTTTTAATTTTGAAACAAATAAGGATTGGAAATTTGAAGGTGATAAACCATGTGTTATTGATTTTTATGCCGACTGGTGTGGCCCATGTAAAATGGTAGCTCCTGTTCTTGAAGAATTACAAAAAGAATACGGTGACTCATTGGTTATTTATAAAATTAATACTGAAGAGCAAAACGAGTTAGCAGGTATGTTTGGAGTGCAGAGTATTCCATCGTTATTGTTTGTACCGGTTGATGGGCAACCACAAATGGCACAGGGAGCACTTCCAAAGGCTTCGTTTGAAAAAGCTTTTGCTGATGTATTAAAAGTTGAAAAGCCTGTAATTAACTAAAAGGCATTTTCAACCTTTTCAAGTTGAAGTTTCCGCGACCCTTTTACAAGTACTAGTAAATCACTAAAAGTCTGGGATTTCAGAAATGTCAACAATTCATTAGTAGAAATAAATTTGGTGAAAATTTTTGAAGTTTTTGTTTTGCTAAAATTTTCGCCAATCAGGAATACTTTTTCGAATTTTTTTGTTTCGATAAGTGTAACTAATTTCTGATGTTCTTGAGCTGAAGTTTGTCCAAGTTCAAGCATATCTCCCAAAATAAGGAGTTTGTTTTCCCCCTGCAGCAAAAAGAAATTTTCGATGGATGCGTGCATGCTTGATGGATTAGCATTGTAGGCATCCATTATTATTTTAATAGTTCCTTTTTTGGTTAATTGTGAGCGGTTGTTCTGAGGCAAATAATTTTTTATTGATTTTTGAATCACTAATGGATCGATGCCAAAAAATTTACCAATACAAGCAGCGGCCAGAACGTTTTCGAAATTATAGGAGCCTATAAGTTTTGTGTTAAGATAAAGGATTCCCGACGGAAACCACGCTCTTAAGTTTAAATAGGGTGTTTGGCTGACAATTTCTCCTTTTAAAAAAACAGTTTCATTTTCGCCATAATAAATGATTTGGTCCAATGGCTTTAATTGGTTTTTTAAGATGGTATTAGATTCATTTACAAACAGTTTTCCATTTTTGCTGCGAATGTGGGCATACAGCTCTGTTTTGGTATTTATAACACCTTCAAAACTTCCAAATCCTTCGAGGTGCGCTTTTCCAATATTGGTTATTAATCCATAATCAGGGTCGGCAATTTGGCATAAATCTCTTATTTCACCTGAATGATTTGCCCCCATTTCTACCACTCCTATTTCTGTATTAGCTGTCATCTTAAGGAGTGTCAAAGGAACTCCTATGTGGTTGTTCAGATTACCTTGAGTGAAAGTGGTTATAAATTTTGAAGAAAGTACAGAGGCTACTAATTCTTTAGTAGTGGTTTTTCCATTGGTTCCGGTTATTGCTAATATTGGTATTCCCAATTCTTTCCGATGATAGGCCGCTAATTGTTGAAGAGTGGTTAAAACATCATTAACTAAAATAAGGTTTTGTGTTAGGGTGATATTTTTATTATCAATAATAGCATATTTTGCACCTAGTTCTATTGCTTGTAAGGCAAAATTATTTCCATCAAAATTTTCACCTTTTAGGGCAAAAAAGATGCAGTTTTGCGGAATATTGCGAGAATCGGTAGAAATTACCGGATTCTGAAGAAATAATTCATAGAGCTTTTGAACGATCATATTGGCACAAAAAACAAAACCTCATTTTTAAAAATGAGGCTTTAAGTTATAGGTTGAAAATATTTTAAAATCCTTCGGGACTTCCTACACGTGTCATAGCACAACGGAAACCGATATCATTTGTTGCTTTTTCTTCATCAAGGAATCGGCGTGTTCCGGGAACCAGCCAATATGGGCGGTCCTTCCATGAACCTCCTTTGTATACTCTCACATGATCATTAATAAGCGATAAGTATTCAGTTGGAATATCACTTTGTAAATACATGCCTTCAGATCCTTTTTGCTGCTCATTAATATTCCAATTAAAATCTTCAACTATTTGTGAATTAAAATCACCATCTTCAAAATTTCTGTAATCCGAAACGGTATCCCTAATTAATTCACCATACTGATCGCGTATTAAACTTCCATTTTCATCGCGGCGGTATTCAGTAAAAACATTACCCCTTACCGGTTGAAATTCATCCACATCGTTGTATGATAGCGGACGGTATACATCAAAGACCCATTCGTTAACATTACCTGCAATACAATAAAGCCCATATTCATTTGCATCGTATGAGTAGATAGGAGCTGCTATATCAGCATTGTCATTTAATGCACCTGCCATACCCATCAAGTCACCACGTCCTCGAGTAAAATTGGCTTTTAATTTGCCTTTTTCTTTTTTCTTATCTTCCCTCATATATGTTCCATTCCATGGAAATATTTTTCGGTCGGTTAATAACTCTCCATCAGAGTTGCCAATAAGGCCTAACGCAGCAAATTCCCATTCAGCTTCAGTTGGAAGCCTGTAATTGGGTAATAATATGCCGTCTTCCCAGGCCGGAGACCTTGTTGTTCCATCTGCATTTTCAATTGGTTTTTTTCCGTCAACTCCTGAGTATAAGCCTGCTAAATATGTATCTGTAGTGAAAACATTCTGCCCTGCCTGAGAATTATCATGCGTAATAATTCCTTTTTCAACAAGTATTTGTTCATTAACTCTATCAGTTCTCCATTTACAATAAGCATCAGCTTGAAGCCATGAAACACCTACAACCGGATAATCGCTATAGGCAGGATGCCTGAAATAATTCCTAACGTAAGGTTCATTAAATGCCAGTTTTTCGCGCCACACGAGAGAATCAGGTGTTGCTGCTTTTAATCTGGCCTGGTCTCCGGGATACATTCTGCCTAACCAATGCACGTATTCACGGTAATCCTGATTTGAAACTTCAGTTTCGTCCATATAGAAAGAAGCAACTGTTACTCTCCTCGGGTGATTGTCCCATTTGAACATAACATCCTGCTCAACACGGCCCATGGTAAATGTACCTCCCTGAATAAAAACCAAACCTGGTCCTGCATCTTGCTCGTATCCACTTATATTAGGTATATCACCATTCTCAGCATTATTGTATTCCCATCCAGTTGTTTTAGAAACTTGCCCACCTTTTTTCCCGAATAATCCACATCCGGAAAGAAAAGCTGCCAAGATCACTATTAATAAAGTCTTTAGCTTCATTGTTGATATATTTATCATTATAATTTTGATTGACACAAATATAACTATTTTGTTCTATTCTTATTGTTTGCCAATATTATTATTTTTTAAGTTATTTATGCCAACTGTTAATAACTTTGCTAGTTTTAAAATATACTTTTTTATTGTACCTACTGTTTTTCTCAGCAATATTTTTCAATTTGCCTGCGTTTAAGTCGTACAATGTTTAACTCAAATTTATATAATGAAGATATTTACGTTTTTCATTTTACTACTAATACTAAGCTTTTCACGCAGCGACGGTGATGAAAAATTGGTTCAACTTGAATGGGACGAGAATGCCATGCTTAAATCCAGTTCTGAACAATTATATAAACTTTCATTTAAAGGTTGTGAATATCTTGAAAATTCGGGTAGTCTACCTTTTTATGTCGAAAAAATCCCTTTAAAGAATGGTGTACAACCTTATGTCAGCCTCACTCAGGAGTATTACGAAAAAATTAATCCTTCGTCTGAACTTCTTGCCTTGATGACGGAAAATGAAGGAGAAAAGCTTCAAACATTTATTACCCAATCTGGTCAAAACCGGTTTTTAAATATTCAATTATTTCCTTTTAAAGAAGAAAACGAGGACTATTTCAGATTAAAAAGCTTTGGCTTAAAAACAGTGTATGGTCCTTCAGAGAATGTGGAAAAAAGCAAAACCAGTTTTAGTGCCGAATCTGTTTTAAAAAGCGGTAAATGGTTAAAAATTAAAACAACACAAAAAGGGATTCATAAAATAAAGTACAGTACTTTAAGTAGCTGGGGATTTAATTCGCCCGGCAATGTTAATGTATTTGGCAACAATGGATACATGTTATCCGAAGAGGTTGGAAATTCAGGTCACGATGATTTAAAACAATTTTCGGTATGGAAAGGAAAGGATGGGAGTGGAGAAGATTGCCTGTTCTTTTATTCAACCGGAAATATAAAATGGAACCTGGATGCATCTTCGGGGCTTTTTAAGCGAACCAGAAACATTTATTCAAATGAAACCTATTATTTCTTGACAGAAGATGTTGGTTCAACAAAAACAGTTCCTTTGCTTCAAATAGAAACTGCTGAAAAAAATCATGTAGCTACTTCATACGATTATTTTGAGTTGCATGAATTGGAATCAGAAAACCTGATTAAATCAGGAAAAACATGGTTTGGCGAGAAGTTTATCAATAATACATCGCACAATTTTTCTTTTAATTTGTCAAATAAAGAAACAAACAGCCCTGTAAAAGTTTACGCCGAAGGTGCCGGCAGGTCATCTTCAAATTCGCAAATTGATTTTTCTATTGGTGGGGAAATTCTTAATAATCTTTTTTATTATGCTGTGAATACCAATAGTCAAACAGCGCCTCATGTCGACATGGATGACGTTGTTTTTGAATACGACACAAATAATGAAACAATGACGCTGAATTTAAAGTACGGGGCATTAAGCGGGAATGCTATGGCTTGGCTCGATTTTATTGTATTGAATTACAGGAAAAATCTAAAATTTGTATCGAATGAATTAGTTTTTCGCGATACAAAAACAGCAGCCACAGGAAATATTGTTGAATATACGATTCAGAATGCAAGTACTGATTTAAAAGTGCTGGATATAACTGACGTCTCTGGTGCTCTAGAAATTCCAACTGAAACCAGTGGAAGCTCAATTGTATTTACCCGTTCGGCAGACAGTGTACATGAATATGCAGTATTTAATCCTGCCGGTAATTTCCCAGAGCCCGAACAGATTTCAGAAATTTCGAATCAAAATTTACATGCAATAGAAACACCTACAATGGTTATTGTTTCACATCCGAATTTTATTGATTATGCAAACGAGTTAGCACTTTTTCATCAGCAAGAGGATGGATTTACGGTATCGGTAGTAAAATCAAATGAGGTATATAACGAATTTGGTTCGGGAATGCCCGATGCCAGTAGTATTCGGAATTTTATTAAATTGTTATATGACAAAGGTTCTGGTTTAAAATATGTTTTGCTGTTTGGAGATGGAAATTTTGATAACCGAAATATTTTGGGGCATGGCCATACATTTATTCCAACTTACCAATCCGAAAATTCAATTTTACCAACTGCATCGTTTGTAACCGACGATTATTTTGTTTTATTGGATGAAGGTGAAACTGTTTATCAGGGCGAGGTTGACCTTGGAATTGGAAGATTACCGGTTTCAACATTGTATGAGGCTGAAATTGTTTTGAATAAAATTAAAAATTATAAAAATAATGATGCCCTTGGTGGTTGGCGAAATGTAACCTGTTTTATTGCCGATGATGAAGATACAAACCTACATATGAATCAAACAGAAGAGTTGACCAATCAAGTGAATAGCAATTATCCTCAGTTTTTAACGGATAAAATTTATTTTGATGCTTTTCAACAAATTGCCACTCCTTCGGGTGAACAATACCCGGATGTTACTAAGGCAATTAATGACCGTGTTAAAGACGGTGTTTTGATTCTTAATTATGTGGGGCATGCCAATGAACGGTTTTTATCTGATGAACATGTGTTGGATGTAAGCCACATTAATTCGTGGTCGAATTCAACCAAACTCCCAATTTTTGTAACAGCAACCTGTGAATTCAGTCGGTTTGACGATGTTGAAACTTCAGCTGGAGAATATGTATTGTTTAATCCCAACGGAGGTGGGATAGGGCTTTTTTCCACCACCAGGCTGGTTTTTGCCCAATCCAACCACCGGTTAAGTAAAAACTTTTACAATCATGTTTTTGAAAAAGATGAAAACGGGCAGCATTACCGCATGGGTGATATTATGAGATTGGCAAAAGTGGCTACCATTGGAACCATCAATAAAAGGAATTTTACTTTATTAGCTGATCCGGCTTTAAAGCTGAGTTACCCAAAATATAAAGTTGTAACTACTCAGGTTAATCAAACCGATGCCGAAGGGCAGGCTGATACAATCAGCGCTTTAAACAAAGTGACAATATCAGGATATGTAGCCGGTTATAACGGTGAAAAACTAACAAGTTTTAATGGGCAAATTGCTCCTGTTGTTTACGATAAGGCTGTAATGCGCCAAACATTAGGAAATGCAGGCGAATACCCCATGGAATTTAAGGTTCAGGAAAATGTGATTTACAAAGGATTGTCGAGTGTTTCAAATGGTGAATTTACATTTAGTTTTATTGTTCCAAAGGATATTTCATACAGTTTAGGCCAGGGCAAAGTAGTTTATTATGCTCAAAACGGAACCGATGATGCTCATGGAGCATTTGAGAATTTTTATATTGGAGGTTCTTCCGAAAGCCAGATTTCAGATACCAATGGCCCTGAAATAGAACTTTACCTCGATGATACTGACTTTATATCGGGTGATGAAACCAGTAAAAATCCGACGATGTTGGCATTTTTATCGGATGAAAATGGTATAAATACTGTAGGTACTGGCATTGGACACGATATAACTGCTGTAATCGATAATGACTATTCAAATACCATTATTTTAAATGATTATTATCTGGCAAACATTGATGATTATAAAAGTGGGCAAATAGAGTTTCCTCTTCAAGGATTAGCTCCGGGCCATCACACTTTAAAATTAAAAGCCTGGGATATTGCCAATAATTCATCTGAACAAGAAATTGAGTTTATTGTTACTGAAAAGGTCAACATTGAAGAAGTCAGTAATTATCCAAATCCGGTTAACGATTATACTTTTTTTACTTTTACACATAATCAGCCTGATGCTTCTTTTCAATCAAGGATTGAAATATATGATGTTGCTGGTCAAATGATTGATGTTATTGAAACAACAATAAATTCAAATGGGCAAACAAGCAATCCTGTACGTTGGGATATTCAGGAATTAAATAGCCCATTGCGGAGCGGAATTTATTTGTACCGAATTATGATTAAATCGACCGATGGAGATATTGTTGCAAAAACCGGCAAAATGGTTTTTGCCCGGTAAAAATTTACGAATAAAATACTTTTTTAAAAGTACTTTCGTTCTGTGTTTGTATTAAATTCATGCATAGAATAAACTTTAATTATATCTTTGCATTTTTTATTTTAGATGTTATGACAAAAATTTCAAAACTAATAGCACTTTTAGTAGTGCTGGTTTTTATTGCTGAAGGAGTTAAGGCACAATCGACAACGACTGGTGCAAATGTTATTACTACCGCGGTTCCGTTTTTATCAATCACACCCGATTCAAGGGCAGGTGGTATGGGTGATGCAGGTGTGGCAACTACTCCCGATGTAAACTCACAGCACTGGAACCCTGCAAAATATGCTTTTATGGAAAGTGATATGGGAATTGGTGTTTCATACAGCCCCTGGTTGCGTGCATTGGTCGACGATATTAACCTTGCCTACCTGGTGGGTTATAAAAAAATAGATGAGGAACAAACTGTAAGTTCTTCTCTCAGGTATTTTTCTCTTGGAGATATAGTTTTTACAAGCGATGTTGGTACTTTTATGGGGCAACAAAGCCCTAATGAATTTGCATTCGATGTTGGCTATACACGTTTATTATCTGAAGTTTTTTCAGGATCAGTAGCTCTTCGGTATATTCGCTCCGATTTAACAGGAGGGCAATTGGTGAACGGAGTTGAATCGCATGCCGGTAATTCATTTGCTGCCGATGTGGCTTTTTACTATTATAATGAAATGCGGGCAGGAAGGAAAGATAATATTCTGTCGGCAGGTATAAATATCCAAAACATTGGTTCCAAAATATCTTATACCGACGGTGAGATTAAAGATTTTATTCCAACGATGTTACGATTAGGAATAAATTATACAACAGAATTAGACGATTATAATACGGTTTCATTTACTGCCGATATTAATAAATTATTGGTGCCAACCCCTCCTGTTGATACTTTAAATGGTGGTGCCGGCGATGTTATAACTGGTGGAGGTTTTAGTTCCGACAAATCGCCTATTGCAGGTATTTTTTCATCATTCGGTGATGCTCCGGGAGGTTTAAGTGAAGAATTGCAGGAAATTAATTTTGCCATTGGTGTTGAGTATTGGTATAATAAACAATTTGCTTTAAGGGCTGGTTATTTTTATGAGAATGAAAATAAAGGTAACCGGAAATTTATCACTGCAGGTGCTGGTTTAAAACTGAATGTGTTTGCACTCGATTTTTCATACTTATTACCAACGGTGAGGAATCACCCACTTGAAAATACGTTACGATTTACATTATCGTTCGATGTTGATGCGTTTGGAAACCAAAGGCGATAAATTATGAATTTCAGGATTGGCCAGGGGTACGATGTTCACCAATTGGCTGCAGGTGAAAGTTTGTGGTTAGGAGGCATTTTAATTCCCCATGACTTGGGAACCGTGGCTCATTCCGATGGTGATGTTCTGATTCATGCTATTTGTGACGCCATATTAGGCGCTGCTGCTTTGGGTGATATTGGAACCCATTTTCCCGATACTTCTGCCGATTTTAAAAATATTGATAGTAAAGTCCTTCTGAAAAAAACAGTGGGACTTTTATTTGAAAAGGGGTATCAAGTAGGTAATGTTGATTCAACTGTTTGTGCTCAACAGCCCAAGTTAAAACCTTTTATTTCTGAAATGAGAGCAGTTTTAGCCAGCATTATGGGTATTGCAGTTGACAATATTTCAGTAAAAGCTACAACTACCGAGAAGTTAGGTTTTGTGGGCCGCGAGGAAGGAATTTCAGCCCATGCCATAGTATTGATAAAAAAAATTAGCTGATGGCAGATTTAAAAACAACTTTGGTTATTGGGGCGAGTACAAATCCTTCGAGGTATTCATTTTTAGCCATAAATGCATTACGTAATCATGGACATCCTGTTTTTGCTTATGGTTTGAGGGCTGGGACAGTCTCAGATGTGCCAATTAATACACATAAAGAAAATTTTACAGGTATTCATACAATAACTTTGTATGTGGGCCCCAAAAATCAAACTGATTTGTTTGAATATATTGAAGGATTAAAACCACAGCGGGTGATTTTTAATCCGGGTACCGAAAATCCGGAATTTGAAACCAGGTTGAGAGTACAAGGTATTCATGTGGAAGTGGCTTGTACTTTGGTAATGCTTTCAACCGATCAATTTTAAAGCATGTTTCAATCTGTAAAAAATAGAGAAGAATTTGACCGTTTTGTTCAGGAGAACGAAGCAGTACTTGCTTATTTTTCAACCACCGAATGTAATGTGTGTAAAGTTTTAAAACCGAAGGTTGCTGAACTTTTTAAAGAAGAATTTCCGGCGGTAAAACTGGTTTATATCGAAACCAATCATATCCCTGAAATTGCCGCTCAAAACCGTATTTTTGCTGTGCCAACTATTGTTGTTTATTTCGAAGGGCGCGAATACATTCGCAAAAGCCGGAGTTTTGGTATCGACGAATTAAAAAATGATGTGAGCCGGCCATATTCTATGCTATTTTTATAATTTTCTTACCTCGGAAATCCTTAAAACCACTTCGCCATTTGTAAAATCACTTCATCATCAGTTTAAACTAGTGTTAAGTCAAGTAGCTCCTTTAGGGGTTTTATGTTGCATGAAACCTCTAGGTAAAGAGCGAAAATAGGATGACATCTTTATCTGGTATTTATGTTGATTTAAAGAAACTATCTTTGCCGGAAGGGTACTTTAGTGAGATAAAAGATGTCATCTTTAGCCTAACTACCCCTCGTTTGCAAAGAGGGGTTAGCTGTTTGTCGTTTGTAACGGCAATTATTGCCGCATCATCATTTTACAACCATTTGATTTTTTTTAAGTGAGTTAAAACTCAAATCCATTTACCCCTCGTTGCAAACGAGAGGGAGATAAGCCGACCGTATTTTATGATGTTTAAATAAATTGATAAAACTTAAAACAACTTATCTAATAAATCTTCATCCGCATGATTTGGCAAAGTCACTTTAAGTTTTGGATTATTTTTCATGGCTTGTTTGATGGCAAATTCAGCGGGTTCGTTTTGTGCCCAGCTACGGCGGCTAATACCATTGTTAACATCCCAGTGTAACATTGATTTTATTTTTTCTTCTGCTTCAGGGCTGCCATCGATTGTTAAGCCAAATCCGCCGTTTATAACTTCGCCCCAGCCAACACCGCCACCATTGTGTAACGACACCCATGTGGCACCCCTGAAGCTGTCTCCAACAAAGTTTTGCACAGCCATGTCGGCTGTAAATGCCGAGCCATCGTAAATATTGGAAGTTTCGCGGTAGGGTGAGTCGGTTCCTGACACATCGTGGTGGTCGCGGCCCAGTACAATAGGTGCTGAAATAATTCCTTCGTGTATGGCTTTATTAAAAGCTAATGCAATGTTGGTTCGTCCTTCGCAGTCGGCGTATAAAATACGGGCTTGTGAACCGACAACCAAATTGTTAGCTCCAGCTTCTGTAATCCATTTAATATTATCGTTTATTTGGTGTTTGATTTCATCAGGAGCCGAAAGTTTTTGTTCCTGGAGCACTTCAGCAGCAATCGCATCAGTTTTTTTCAGATCTTCTTTTTTTCCTGAAGTACATACCCATCGGAAAGGGCCAAATCCATAGTCAAAAAATAGGGGACCCATAATGTCTTGTATGTACGAAGGATATTTAAATTTTCCATCAGGCGCAAAAACATCAGCGTTTGCCCTTCCTGCTTCCAATAAAAAGGCATTTCCATAATCCCAGAAGTACATGCCATTTTGTGTCATTTTATTAATGGCAACAATATGCCTGCGAAGTGATTCGTAAACCTTTTCTTGAAACAATTCAGGATTTTCCACCATCATTTTGTTTGATTCTTCAAACGATAAACCAGCAGGGTAATAACCACCGGCAAATGGATTGTGCAACGATGTTTGATCTGAACCAAGTTCTATTTTAATATTTTCAGTAGCCAGTTTTTCCCATAAGTCAATAATATTACCCTCATAAGCCAGTGAAACTGCTTTATTTTTTTTGCGGGCAATTACCATCCGAACAATAAGTTTGTCGAGGTTTGTATATACTTCATCCACCCAGCCTTGTTCAAATCGGGTTTTAACAGCTTTGGGGTTTATTTCGGCAACCACTCCAACCATTCCGGCAATTACTGCTGCTTTTGGTTGAGCACCCGACATACCTCCCAATCCTGATGAAATAAATATCGTACCTCCATTTTTATTTTTTGTGTGTAGCCGTTCGGCATTTAAAACTGTAATTGTGGTTCCATGAACAATCCCCTGTGGTCCAATGTACATATATGAGCCGGCGGTCATTTGTCCGTATTGCGTAACTCCTAAGGCATTAAATTTTTCATAATCATCTTTTCCCGAATAATTGGGAATCATCATTCCATTTGTAATAACCACACGCGGGGCACTTTTATGTGAAGGGAATAATCCCATTGGATGGCCCGAATACATCACCAATGTTTGGTCATCGGTCATTTCTGAAAGGTATTTCATGGTTAGCCTGTATTGTGCCCAATTCTGAAAAACGGCACCGTTACCCCCATAGGTAATTAATTCATGGGGGTGTTGTGCCACATTGGGGTCCAGGTTATTTTGGATCATCAACATTATTGAAGCAGCCTGTTTTGATTTGGCAGGATAAGAATTGATGGGGCGTGCTTCCATTTTATAGGTAGGCATAAAACGGTACATGTAAATTCGGCCGTATGTAGTTAATTCATCTAAAAATTCAGGAGCAAGGGTGCCATGGAATTTTTGTGGGAAATACCTTAATGCATTTTTAATCGCCAATTTTTTTTCGTTCGCCGAAAGAATATTTTTACGTTTAGGCGCATGATTGACAGTGTTTGTATATAGTTGTTTTGGAGGCAATTCCTCCGGGATGCCTTCTGAAATGGCGATCTTAAATATTTTGTCTTCCATTGTATATGTATTTTATTTACCTTATGAACCTGGTTAATAAACGGTAAAATTTCGTCATTCCCCGAAAAACATAAAAATAATTGAATTAGTTTTACAACATTTGGTAATTATATAAAATTTAGAAATAAATAAACATGAAAAAAATCTGGATTGTCTTAATTGTTATTGGTGTCATTATAATAGGGATCATAGGTTCCGTTGCATTATCTTCCAAAAGTTCATATAATAGCATGGTTTCGATGGATGAAGCTGTTAATGCCGATTGGGCGCAAGTTGAGAATGTTTATCAGCGCCGTGCTGATTTAATTCCGAATTTGGTGAATACTGTTAAAGGGTATGCTACACATGAAAAAGAAACACTTGAAGGTGTTATTGAGGCAAGGGCAAAAGCAACATCTGTAAATATTAATCCTGGCAATATGAATGCCCAGTCGTTGCAACAGTTTCAGGCAGCACAAACCGGTTTAAGTTCGGCATTGAGCAAGTTGATGGTAGTTGTTGAGCGGTATCCTGAATTAAAAGCTAATCAGGGTTTTTTGGATTTGCAAGCGCAACTCGAAGGAACAGAAAATAGAATTGCTGTTGAAAGGAGAAAATTTAACCAAAGTGCCCAGTCATTTAATACATATATCCGTACATTCCCCAAAAACATTTATGCCAATATTTTTGGATTTGAAAAAAGAGCTTATTTCGAAGCAGAAAAAGGAGCAGAAAAGGCACCAGAAGTTCAATTTTAAAAGAAAAAAATATGTCGGTTGAAAAAAAATTCTCAAAATCGGAGAAGTTGCAGATTACCAATGCTGTAAAAATGGCGGAGCTAAATACTTCGGGTGAAATCAGGGTTCACATTGAAAATAAATGCAAGGCTGATGTACTCGATAGGGCAGCCTATATTTTTGAAAAATTAGGAATGCACAAAACACAATTACGCAACGGTGTTTTATTTTATCTTGCAGTCGATGACCATAAATTTGGAATTTTAGGAGATGCCGGTATTAATTCAAAAGTACCGGTTGATTTTTGGGATGAAACAAAAACGATTGTTATTGATCATCTTAAAAAAGGGGAAATTGCTGAAGGACTTGCCAATGGTATTATTAGGGCCGGGGAACAACTTAAAGCTCATTTCCCTTATCAAAAAGATGATGTAAACGAATTAGATGATGAAATTTCATTTGGGGAGAAATAAATTATGAAGGATATAAAAAGAATTTTCGCTACACTGTTACTTATAATATTTGGATTAATTGGGGCTTTCGCCCAAGATATTCCTGAACAGCCTAATCCACCAAAATTAGTGAATGATTTTGCTGGTATTTTAACAAAAAATCAGGTGTCGCGGCTTGAAGGAGAGTTGGTGCAATTTGCTAATGAAACCTCAACGCAGATAGTGATTGTAACGGTTAAAAGCCTCGAAGGAAATGATATTTCTGATTTTGCATTTAAGCTGGGTGAAAAGTGGGGAGTGGGTCAAAAAAAGGACAATAATGGAGTTGTAATAGTATTAAAACCAAAAACGCTCAGTGAAAAAGGTGAAGTGTTTGTCGCAACAGGTTATGGTGTTGAACACTTAATTCCTGATGCCATTGCCAACCGCGATATCGTGGATAAAGAAATGATCCCTGACTTTAAAAGGAATGATTATTACGCGGGTTTAATAAATGGAATTCAGGTTATAGAAGATTTAACAAGGGGAGAATATACAGCGTCTGAATACCATCAAACTACCGGAAAGAAAAATGATGGTACCGGTTTTGGTATTTTGATTTTTATAATAATTTTTATAATTATTCCAATTTTTAGTGGACGTAAAGGCCGGTCGTATTCTGCAGGTAAAAGTTTGCCTTTTTGGTTGCTATTAGGAATGATGGGGTCAGGTAGAAGTTCTCATTCGGGATCGTTTGGTAACTTTTCGTCGGGTGGCGGAAGTTTTGGCGGTTTTGGTGGCGGCGGATTTGGCGGTGGTGGTGCCGGAGGTAGCTGGTAGAAAAATAA
Organism: Prolixibacteraceae bacterium; assembly: GCA_963666575.2. Classification (GTDB taxonomy): domain Bacteria; phylum Bacteroidota; class Bacteroidia; order Bacteroidales; family Prolixibacteraceae; genus JABMQB01. The sequence goes on along the minus strand of CAXXYG010000027.1, from coordinate 172,231 downwards.
ACCTGCCAATCCTAACTATTATGGATCGGCAGGTTTATTCTTAAAATTTATAACTAAGCCCAACTCCAAACAATTGTTTTAATTGAATTTTACGGCTCTCAGAACCATCATCCTGAGGAATTAGTATATCGTGATCATAAATTAGATTCGATATTAAATTGGCTGATAAAAAATCGTTGATTTTCATGTTTACAATCAAATCCCAGTTAACATCGATGTATTGTGGATTGTCAAGATAATTTGAAAACAGGCTGAGTTTTGATATCAACACAACATTTTTAACCAGTTCTGTTTTTAATTCATTCTTTAGAGATAATCCAAATTCGTGCCTTGTCTTTTTTCCTTCTTCAAGTCCATAAGCTGTTTCGTCAATTCCAGATTTATTAATTATTGTGGTTTTCCCTGAAATAGGAGAAAATAAGATTGAAAATTTTTCAGAAGGGCTATAATCTAGTCCCAGTGCAAACGACAAATAAGCTGGTGCCAATAGTCCCGATATTTTTTCTTGTGTTTCAGGCAACAATCCATCGGCAAACTGAGTGCGAAAATTGAACATTGCTGAATAAAACCATTTTTTGTGGTTGGTTTGATACCCGTATTTTGAATTAAATTCAAATTTATCTTCCGACTTTACCAGGTCGTCTTTGCCTTCTTTTAACAGTCCGTAACCCAGGTTTATTGTATTTTCCCAGTTATTCTTATCCTTTGTGTAAGATACATTATATAAAAATAAGCCGACTCCCGAAACAGAATTTTTTCCGCCTCCTACCCAGTTTGAAAAAGATGCTTCGCTAAAATTAAGTGAGATGTTTCCATCGGTTTTCCAATATTTAATGGTGTCTGTTGGTTCTTGAGCAAATACAATAATGGTGGTTGTGATCAACAAAAATGCAAAAAATATTTTATACATAACTTTTAATTTTTAGGGATAAAAAAAATGCACTATAATTAAATGTAGTGCATTTTGATGTATAATAAACTATTATTTAGTTTTCAACAAGTGCTTCGCCAATATTATCATCAACCAAAATACGTCCACAATATTCACATACAATGATTTTTTTACGGCTGGCAATATCAAGTTGCCTTTGTGGTGGGATTTTGTTAAAACAACCTCCACATGCGTCACGCTGAATAGTAACTACCGCTAACCCGTTACGTGCATTTTTACGGATACGTTTAAAGGCTGTTAAAAGCCGTGGATCGATAAAAATCTCAATTTTATCCGATTTTGATTTTAGTTTTTCTTCTTCAATTTTTGTTTCGGTGGTAATTTCTTCCAACTCCATTTTTTTCCTGTCAAGATCTTCTGTCCGTTCTTTAAGGTTGACAGCAGCTTCGCTAGTCATCTGTTTTTTATCTTCCATTTCAGCGGTAAATTCTTTTATCCGTTTTTCTGAAAGTTGAATTTCAAGATTTTGGAATTCTATTTCTTTTGAAAGGGAATCAAACTCACGGTTGTTCCTGACATTATTTTGCTGTTCGGTATACTTAACGATTAATGCCTGTGATTCTTTAATGGCATTCTTTTTATTATTAATTGAAGTATCCAGTTCTTTAATTTCTTCATCGAAATTTGTGAGCCTGGTTTTTAAACCGGTAATTTCATCTTCTAAATCCTGAACTTCCAATGGTAGTTCTCCGCGAAGAATCTTAATTTTATCACCCTCCGAAACTACGGTTTGTAGCTCGTACAACGCCCGAAGTTTTTCTTCAACTGAAATGTCTTTTTCTTCTGTTCTTGAATACTGTTTATTCATATCCTTAAATAGTTAATTGTCAAACCTGTTTGAAAAATCAGTAATAATTTACCGGGTTTGTATTTATTTCCGATAAATGGACTGCAAATTTAGGGAATTTTTTTGTAAGTAATTCATAAAAAAGCTCTTTAGTAAATTGTTCGCTTTCATAATGCCCAATATCGGCGATAACAATTTTTTCTTCGGCATCAAAAAACTGGTGGTATTTAAAATCTCCGGTAACAAAAATATCTGCTTTCGATGCCAAAGCATTTTTAAGTAAGAATGAACCGGATCCGCCACAGACTGCGACTTTATTGATTTTTTTGCCCAGTAATTTGGTATGTTTTATTCCTTGGCAATTAAAAGTAGATTTTAGTGTTTCGAGGAATTGTATTTCGTCAACCGGTTTTTCTAACTGGCCCACCATACCAATACCTATTTTTTGGTGAATGTTATTTAAAGGATAAATATCGTATGCTACTTCTTCGTAGGGGTGGGCTGAAATGAGTGCATTAACAACAATGTTTTGTAAATGCTTCGGAAATATTGTTTCGAAACGGATTTCTTTCTCAGTATGCACAGTGCCTTTTTCCCCAACAAATGGATTTGAATTTTCTCCTCCTCTGAAACTTCCGTTGCCTTCAGCCGAAAAACCACAAAAATCGTAATTCCCTATTTGCCCGGCTCCGGCTTTAAAAATAGCTTCCTGAACTTGGTTAATATGGCTTGTAGGTATAAAAGTCACCAGTTTGTGCAGGATATCGGAAGTAGGTTGAAGTATTTTACACTCCTGAAGGTTTAATTTTTCGCAGATTTTTGAATTTACACCACCAGTAATACTGTCTAAATTTGTATGAGCAGCATAAATTGCGATATCGTTTTTAATGGCTTTTTGAATGGTCCGTTCAATGAAATTTTGCCCGGTTAGTTTTTTTATTCCTGAAAAAATTAAAGGATGGTGTGCCACAATTAAATTGGCTCCTTTTTTTATTGCTTCATCTACAATTTCTTCGGTTACATCGAGTGTAATTAAAACCGATTGAACCGTTTCAGCAGGAAATCCAATTTGCAATCCTGAGTTATCATACGATTCCTGATAAGTAAGAGGGGCAATTGATTCTAAATAGGAAGTAATATCGTTGATACAAATAGTTGAGTTCATTCTTCTAATTCGTCTCTGATTTTAATAAGTTGGGTTCGAACATCCTGAAGTATTTTTATTACTTCGTAATTGTTTAAAGTATCTTGTTTGTTTTCCTTCAATTTTATTCGGGCACCTTTTAAAGTTAACCCTTTTTCTTTTACCAGATGGTAAATGAGCCTGACTTCTTCAATGTCATTGATTGTAAAAAGCCTGTTTCCTTTGTTATTTTTGAAAGGTTTTAATGAAGGGAATTCTTTTTCCCAAAATCGGATAAGGGAAACATTCACATCGAACATTTCAGCCACTTCGCCGATAGAGTAGAAGTGTTTTTTTATTTTAGGTTTTTCGTATGGCACACACTTTTAATCAAAACTTTGACCCATGTTTGTTGAAATGGCAATCATCTTCTCATATTCTTGAGGAGTAAGATCCCTAAAATAGTAATACGATGGATTTACTTTTTTGCCATTTTTAACTACTTCGTAATGTAGGTGAGGAGCAGTTGATCCTCCTGTATTTCCGACGTATGCAACTACATCGCCTCGCTTAACTTTTTGCCCACGTTTAACTTTAAACGCACTTAAGTGGCCATAAATGGTTTCATAACCAAAACCATGATCGATTACTAAACTCATTCCAAAACCAACCTTGCTTCGTTTATTCCCTTTAATCTCTTTTACTACGCCATCGCCAGTTGCATACACTTCGGTTCCAATTGGTGAAGTAAAATCCATTCCATAATGGAATTTGCGGATTTTATAGATTGGATGAACCCGAAAGCCCCAACCCGAAGCTGTACGTTTAAGGTCTTTATTACTTATTGGCATAATTGCCGGAATGGAAGCCAGCATTTTTTCCTTGTTTAATGCCAGTTTCATTACTTCGTCGTACGATTTTGATTGGATATAAGCCTCTTTTGCTAAGATATCCAGCTTTTTGGCTGTTTTAACAACCAGGTCGGCATTATCAAGGCTTTCCAGATTGGCATATTTATTTACACCACCGAAACCCGATTTCCTGATGGTAGAAGGTATGGGGTCACTTTCAAAAATTACCCTGTAAATATTGTCATCACGCTGCTGAATTTCCTGCATCACCTTGTCAATGTTTTCAAGGTCTTTCGACATTAGTTCATATTGTGAAAGTAATTTTTGGTTTTCACGCTGCAATGATTTCATTTTTGGCGTTTCGTAATAACTTAAAACAACAAAAACAATTATAAATGCAAATATAAGTGTTGAAACAATATAGGTTAAAAATTGGGAGATGATCTTTTTTGTATTTAATCCAACCTTTTCGTAGCTAAGTGTATCCGGATTAAATTTATAATTTCGTTTCGCCATATATTAAAAGGCTTAAAATAAATTTACTCTAATATTCAAAATTAATTATTTCCTGTAACTTTGCAAGCTTTTAAATCTTGCTGCGAATTTAATGAAATAACGGTACAGATTTTAATTTGTTGGATAAGAGTTAATCTTTTTTAACACAAATTAGTGTTAATAATTTAAATAGATAGCATAAAATGAAGTCTTCAAAAGAGATCAGAAACGCATTTTTAGATTTTTTTACTGAAAAAAAACACCAGATTGTTTCATCAGCGCCAATGGTTGTAAAAGGTGATCCCACCTTAATGTTTACAAATGCAGGCATGAATCAGTTTAAAGATTTATTTCTGGGGAATGAACCGGCTAAATGGAAAAGAGTAGCTGATACCCAAAAATGTTTAAGAGTGTCGGGAAAACATAACGATTTGGAAGAAGTGGGACTTGATACATATCACCATACCATGTTCGAGATGTTGGGTAACTGGTCGTTTGGAAATTATTTTAAAGAAGAAGCTATTGATTGGGCATGGGAATTTTTAACCGGAAGGATGGGAATTACTCCTGATAACTTGTATGCCACAGTTTTTGAAGGTAGTGCAGATGATAACCTTGAACGTGATAATGAAGCCGCAAAAATTTGGGGTAAATACCTGCCTGCTGGGCGCATATTAAATGGAAGCAAAAAAGATAATTTTTGGGAAATGGGCGATACCGGACCTTGTGGCCCGTGTTCTGAAATTCATGTTGATTTGCGCGACGAAAGTGAAAAGAAAAAAATTCCGGGAATTGAATTGGTTAATAAAGACCATCCCGAAGTGATTGAAATATGGAACCTGGTTTTTATTCAGTTTAACCGAAAATCGGATGCCAGCCTTGTTGATTTACCCGATAAACATGTCGATACGGGAATGGGTTTCGAGCGTTTGTGTATGGTTGTGCAGGGTAAAAAATCAAATTACGACACCGATGTTTTTCAAACGATAATTGCCAAAATTGGCGAATTATGTAATAAAAAATATGGCAATGAGCTTAAAACCGATATTGCCATGCGGGTTATTGCCGACCACCTTCGGGCGGTTGCTTTTGCCATTGCCGATGGCCAATTGCCGTCGAATAATAAAGCAGGGTATGTGATCCGCCGCATTTTACGCCGTGCTGTGCGTTATGGGTTTACATTTTTGAACTTCCGCGAACCTTTTATTTACGAATTGGTGGAAGTCCTTATCGAAACAATGGGTGGTGCTTTTCCTGAGTTGAGTGCTCAGAGGGATTTGATTGAAAAGGTAATCAAGGAAGAGGAAGCATCCTTCCTGAGAACTTTAGCTACTGGTATAAAAATGATAGACGAATTGGTTTCTCAGGCAAAAAAATCGGGGAATAAAATTATTTCAGGAAAAGACGCTTTTGTTTTGTTTGATACATTTGGATTCCCACTTGATTTAACTGAATTGATTTCGAGAGAAAATGATTTGTCAGTTGATGTGGTTGAGTTTGGTAAAGAAATGGAAGTGCAGAAAAACCGTTCACGAAATGCTGCTTCGCAGGAAACCGACGATTGGGTGGAAATTCGAAAAATTGAACAGTCTGAATTTATTGGGTACGATAATTTAAGCCACCCCATAAAAATTGCCAGGTACCGCAAAGTAACCCAAAAGAAAAAAACATTTTACCAGCTGGTTTTCGATTTTACACCTTTTTATGGTGAATCGGGTGGCCAGGCTGGCGACTACGGTTATATCGAAGCCAATGGTACAAAATACAACATTGTTGATACTCAAAAAGAAAATAACCTGATTGTTCATATTACTGATAAATTGCCCGATAATATGGAACAGGATTTTACTGCATTTGTTAATACATCCAGAAGGCTGAAAACGGCTAATAACCATACTGCAACCCATTTATTACATGCTGCTTTACGCGAAGTTTTAGGGACGCATGTTGAGCAAAAAGGTTCGTTGGTAAATGCTGACCACCTGCGGTTTGACTTTTCACATTTCCAGAAATTGACTGATGAAGAAATTGAAAAAGTGGAAGAGCTTGTAAATCAAAAAATAAGGGCAAATTCAGTTTTAGAAGAAAAAAGAGCCGTCCCCATTAATGAAGCAAAAGCGTTGGGCGCTATGTCGTTGTTTGGTGAAAAATACGGCGAAGAAGTGCGTGTGATCAAATTTGGCGAATCGGTTGAATTGTGTGGAGGTACTCATGTAAATGCTACCGGGCAAATCGGGTTGTTTAAAATTGTTTCGGAAGCGGCTATTGCTGCAGGTATTCGACGAATTGAAGCAATTACTGGTGCACGAGCCGAAAAATTTGTCAATGACCAGTTAAAAAGCCTCAAGAGTATAAAAGAAGTTGTAAAGGGGTCGAAAGACATTATTGGTTCGGTATTGGCTTTGGTGAATGAAAACAGCACTTTATCAAAACAACTTGAGGTATTTGGCCGTGAGCGGTTAAAAATTGTAAAAGCCAATTTAAAAAGTAAAGTTTTACTTGAAAAAGGTGTAAATATTATTACCGATATTGTAGAAGTTGACAATGCAGGGATGTTAAAAGATTTGGCTTTTCAGCTTAAAGGTGAAGTGGATAATTTATTCCTGGTTTTAGGAGCCGATTTTGACGGAAAACCAAATCTGGTGGTTATGATTTCGGAAAATCTGGTGGCCGATAAAAATTTGAATGCCGCTAAAATTATTCGTGAAGCCGGACGTGAAATAAAAGGTGGAGGCGGAGGCCAGCCATTTTTTGCTACAGCAGGCGGGAAAGATGTTAAAGGATTACAAGCTGCTATTGAAAAAGCTTTGGCGTTTTTGCAGTAAACAAAATTTTATTTTATATGTTCAAAAAGAGTCTGGTTGTGTGCTGGACTCTTTTTTTAATATAAAATATTTTTGAAATGAAGCGTCTTTACTCCTTTATAACCTCATTGCCAGTAATGGCATTTTTATTTTTAGCAGTAGCCTTTTCAATGGCCATAGCTACTTTTACCGAAAGCAGTTACGGCACACCGGCTGCCAAGGCAATAATCTACAATTCGTGGTGGTTCGAATTATTATGGGCGTTGTTTGCTTTAAACCTTGCTAATAATTTTTTCCGGTTTAAGTTGTATCAAAAGGAAAAACTCACTTTGGGAATTTTTCATTTTTCATTTCTTCTGATTTTATTAGGGGCCGCAATTACACGTTACATCAGCTACGAAGGAGTGATGCATATTCGCGAAGGTGAAGCAGTGAGTGATATTTTATCGTCCGACGATTATTTTTCGGCAACTTATAACGGGGAAAAAGTTGAAAAAAAAGTGCTTTTTTCGGAGATTACATATAAGGAGTTTTCCACAAAATTTTGGGTGGAGAATAATCAGTTTTCAGTTAAGTCAATTGGATTTATAAAAGATGCAGTCAGGCAACCTATTCCATCAAATACTGGCGAATCTATAATCGATTTTGTATTCTCTTCACCCAGTACCCAAGGAATGCAATCATATATTTTTAAGGCGGGCGATATAATAAACAGCGATGGATTTTCTGCAGTTTTTAATAGTCCAGAAAAGGGAGTTATAAGTTTTTTTAATGAAGGTGAGGAGCTTTATTTTATATCGGAATTGCCCATTGAAGAAATGGCTATGGGGAGTCAGGAAACAATAGGTTTCGAGCCGGGCGATACCATTCCTGCCAAAAACATGTTTTTATACCGTTATGGTGATTACCAGTTTTTAATTCGTAATTTTTATGAAAAAGCAACTTTTACAGCCGCCAAAAGCTCAAATGGAGCAACTGGCGAAAATGCAGTATTTGTAAAAATAGATGATGGAATAAAAGAACAAATAGTACCTGTTTTTGGGCATTCTGGTGTTTTAGCCGATCCAATTTCAATTACTATTGGCGGCAATGAACTTCAGCTGGCCTATGGTGCCAAACCAAAAAAAGTTCCTTTTGAAATTTTCCTGAAAGATTTTCAGCTTGAAAAATATCCCGGCTCTGAATCTCCCTCATCATATGCTTCGGAGGTTGTTTTGATTGATAAAGTTGCCAATGTAAAAAAAGACTACCGGATTTTTATGAATACCACGTTAACTTACAAAGGATTTAAATTTTTTCAATCGTCATACGACCGTGATGAATTGGGGACAGTATTATCTGTGAACCACGATTTTTGGGGAACATGGATAACCTATATCGGCTATTTTTTAATGATGCTGGGTTTTGTATTATCGCTGTTAAATCCAAAATCATATTTTAATTCCATTGTTAAACGGTTAAAAACGGAAACAATAAAAAAAGCATCTATAGTTGTTGTTCTGGTTGTTTCCTCCTTTTTCTCTCCGGCGCAGGGTGGATTAGAATCAACATTGCCAAAAATTGATGTTGCGGTATCTGAAAAGTTTGGTGAAATTTGGGTACAGGGGCACGATGGCCGGATTGAACCTATTTCTACGCTTTCAAGCGAAGTAGTTCGGAAAATCAGCCGGAAATCAAAATTGTATGGTAAGTCTCCCAACGAGGTAATGCTCAGTTTTATGGTTTATCCTGAAATATGGAAAACTTTACCCATTGTAAAAATTTCCAATAAAAATGTGGCAGAGGCCCTTGGAGTTTCAGGGACATTTGTTTCACTCGACCAGTTATTCGACCAGCAAGGAAACTATAAAATTGCTGACCAGGTCCAGGAAGCATATGGCAAAGGCCCAGCATTTCGAAATACACTTGAGAAGGAATATATTAATGTTGACGAACGTGTGAATGTGTGTTTTATGCTATTCCGAGGTTCGTTGTTAAGTGTGTTTCCATCGGCAAATAATGAAATTCCATGGTATGTTCCCGGAACTTCTGTTACAGGGTTACCAAATGGCGACTCCCTTTTTGTAAAAAGTGGTATTCAAATGCTTAACGAATCGGTTAGCGATAATAATACCGAACAAGCCCTTCAGGTTATTAGTGCATTGGATAAATTTCAACATAAATTTGGTGGTGAATTAATTCCTTCCGAACGAAAAAAGAACCTGGAAATTTTGTACAATAAAATCAATATTTTTAAGCGCATATTTCCTTTTTACTTGTTGTTTGGAATTTTACTCTTAGTGGTTCTGTTCATTAATATTTTCAGGCAGAAACAAATTTCGCGGTTTGTAAAATATCCTTTTTATGGTTTAATCATTGTTGGATTTATTGGTCATACTGCCGGATTAGCTGTTCGTTGGTATATTTCGGGCCATGCGCCATGGAGCAATGGTTTTGAGTCGGTTGTTTATGTAGCCTGGGCAACTATGTTGGCAGGTTTAATATTTGGCCGAAGATACCCATTGGTAGTGGCTACCGCTGCATTTTTATCGGGTATAGCTTTATTTGTTGCCCATTTAAGTTGGATGAATCCCGAAGTTACAAATCTGGTGCCCGTTCTAAAATCGTATTGGCTGGCCATTCATGTGGCCATTATAACTGCCAGTTATGGATTTTTGGGGCTCAGTGCTTTTCTGGGGATTTTAACAATGGTACTTATTGTTTTGCGAAATCCTAAAAATGGATTTAAGGTTAATGCCTTTATCAATCAATTAACTTCGGTAAATGAACTTTCTGCAACTGTAGGATTGTATTTTTTAACCACCGGAACTTTTTTGGGTGGCGTGTGGGCCAACGAAAGCTGGGGCCGTTATTGGGGCTGGGATCCCAAAGAAACATGGGCACTTATAACTGTTGTTATCTATTCATTTATTGTACACATGCGCCTGATTCCTTCCTTAAAGGGTGTCTTCAATTACAATATGGCTTCCATTCTTGGATTTGCCTCCGTTTTAATGACCTATTTTGGCGTAAATTATTATTTGTCGGGGCTCCATTCATATGGGAAAGGAGTTGCCGATGGTGTTGATCCTGTAGTTCCAACTACACTAATTCTTTTAGCTATTCTAATGATTTTTGCCTGGGTCAGAAATTCGCATTATGAAAAATCGTTGCCATCATAAAAGGTCGTTATTTGTAATCATTTGGTAGATGGTTGGTTGTTTACTAATCAAAATAGAGGTGTTATGTTTATATTTGCAAGTATAACCAAACTAACTTACCATGTCAAAATTACTATTTAGCAGTATTCTTTTTTTTACATTTTTTATTTCACAAGCACAGGAACTAGTTATTAATCAGGATGAGTATTTCGAAATGCCTGGTTTAAATGTGATGGTATTTTACGATATTTATCCTGAAGGGCACCAGGGAGCAATTGGTATTATTCAGAATGGTACACGTGTTGCTACCAACGGAGACCTTCGTTTAGAGCCTACTCCCGGTCAATGGCAACCTATTCCTAAGGTTGGAGAAAGACAAGTATTCCCACAAAACAATGAGATTAGGGTAAAATGTTCATACCCCGATTCAAGCAAGGATAGAAAAGGATTTAATCCTGTTTTTTATCCCGACCTAAATTTTAGCTACAACGTCAGGGTGATTGGCGAAGGAAAAAAATTCAGGATTGTCGTGGATCTGGAAAATCCACTTCCCGAAGAGTGGATCGGGAAGGTAGGTTTTAATTTAGAGTTATTTCCTGCCATGTTATTCGGAAAATCGTGGTACATGGATAACCAATCTGGTATATTCCCCCTTCAGGCAAATGGGCCCATGCAAAAAGATGCCGACGGTAATTGGCAGGCATTTCCGATAGCAACCGGTAAAAAGCTAACAATCGCCCCCGATCAATCATCACAAACAATGGTTATTTCAAGTTTAAAATCAGACTTACAACTTGTCGATGGCCGTTTTTACCATAATAATGGGTGGTTTGTTGTACGTTCAGAAGTTCCTTCAGGAGTAACATCGAATGCTATTGAGTGGGTAATAGAACCCACAATTATTGAGAATTTTAAACAAAAACCGGTTGTCCATGTAAGTCAGGTGGGTTATCATACCGATCAACAAAAAATTGCCTCAGTAGAATTGGATAAAGTAGAAACAGAAATTTTGAATGTTTCTTTGCTTCGCCTTTCGGAGAATGGAGGATTTAAAACTATAAAATCTGGTCAACCCCAAAAGTGGGGCAAATACCTCCGTTTTAATTATTACCAGTTTGATTTTTCTGACATAAAAGAGCCTGGAATTTATCAGGTGCAGTATGGCGATTATACTACCGAACCTTTTAAAATTGGGGCAAATATTTATGAACGCCATGTGTGGCAACCTACCCTTGAATATTTTTTACCAGTGCAGATGTGCCATATGAGAGTGAATGAAGGATACAGGGTGTGGCATGACTGCTGCCACCTCGACGATGCATTGATGGCTCCAACGGATACCAACCATTTTGATGGGTATATTCAGGGTTCAACTACATTTACCGAATTTGAACCTTTAGATCAGGTTCCAGGATTAGATGTTGGCGGTTGGCACGATGCAGGCGATTACGATTTGCGCGTGGAGTCGCAGGCCGGAACCGTTTGGACACTGGCTATGGCATATGAGCAGTTTGATGTACAATGGGATCAAACAACTGTTGATCAAGCTAAAAAAATAGTAGAAATTCATTTGCCCGATGGGAAAGCCGATATACTGCAACAAATTGAACATGGGGTATTAACTATTCTGGGAGGTTACGAAAATTTGGGCAGATTGTACCGCGGAATTATTTGTAATGATTTACGCCAGTACGTCATGTTGGGCGATGCCAGCTCGATGACCGATAATTTAAAATATAATCCTGCTTTGGCTGAAAATGAAAAAACAGGAACCGAATCGGGGAAAACGGACGATCGTTGGGTGTTTACAGAACAAAATGCAGGACGAGAATTTACTGCAATTCAGGCGCTGGCAGCTGCAGCCCGCGTTTTAAAAGGTTATGACAATTATTTGGCTGCACGGTGTTTAAAAGCGGCTATTGAATTATACGATGTTGACAGGCAATTATCACGCTGGAACAGTGCAGGGAAAATAAATGCAGCGTGTGAATTATTGCTCACCACAAACGATACTAAATATCAAAACGATATTTTTGATATGAAAGAACAGGTTGTAAAAAGTCTTTCACAAACCGGAGCCTCTATAGCTCGTATTTTCGACAGGTGTAAAAACGAAGAATTTAAATCGGAAGTGAATAGTGGATTTAAACAGTTGAGTGATCAGCTAAATAGCCGACAAAAAGAAAATCCATTTGGAGTACCTTATAATATTCGTGTTTGGGGCGATGGATGGGGAATTCAACGGTTAGGAATGCAACAGTATTTCCTTCATAAAAATTTGCCTGAATTATTTACACCCGATTTACTTTTTAATGCCTTAAATTTTGTGCTGGGAAACCATCCTGGCGAAAATACGTCATCGTTTGCTTCGGGTGTTGGGTCACGTTCAGTAATTGAAGCATATGGCATTAACCGTGCCGATCGGTCGTTTATCCCTGGGGGAGTTGTTTCGGGAACAGGTATTATCCGCCCCGATTTCCCCGAACTTAAAAAATGGCCTTATTTTTGGCAACAAACCGAATATGTAATGGGCGGCGGTGCCACACATTTTATGTTTTTAGTGCTGGCGGCCAATAATTTACTACAGGAATAGTTTTAAATAAATGCTCTTCCCCATGGGATAGCAGCCAGAATGACCACCAAAGCTAAAGTATAAAAGATAGCAGCTGCCTTGTGTTGTTTAACCGGAGTGGCTGCTTTTTTCGATTTCGTTTTTCCTATATGGATTAAAACCAAAGCAATAACCATCATTATTAGATGTTCGACTGCATAAAAACGCAAGTCGGCATTTTTCATGGCAGCTCCAAAATCGTTAAAAGCGGCTTTGGTAATTGGGCTGACAAAAGCATATAGTATAATTCCTACCAGAAGTTGAATATCGGCAAAAATGGTAAAAAGTAATCCTAAAATCCGATCGCGTTTTTTCCACTCTTTTTTCCCAAACCAGCCAATAAATGCACTGATTATAGCAATTAAAGCAACTATTAATATTAACCAGCGAAACAAATTATGTGTGTGTAATAATCCTGTATACATATTTCTTAATTTTAGAATAGAAACACTTCAAAGGCAATTTGGTTGAATGCAAATCTGTTTTATTTTTTTGCAAGTTGGAAAACTTCATCTCCTTCCCAAATGCTTTTATTCTTATCAGGCTGAATAACAGCATTAATCATTGCTTTTGCTACAGTTTCGCCTTTAATTGGGCGGTATTTTCTGAATATAAAATATGTAAGAAATTGAGCTATGGGAATTGAAATAATTTCCATTATCCGTTTTTTTGTTCGTTGCCCAACCAACGATGAAGGCCGAATAATTGCCAGATTTTTAAAATCAAGTTTTGACACAACATCGTCTAGTTCGCCTTTTATACGGGTATAAAAAATATTTGATTTTTTATTTGCCCCAATCGATGAAACCAAAATATAATTAGAGATTCCATTGGTTTTGGCTGTTTTTGCAAAATTATAATTGTAGGTATAATCAACTTTGTATTGGTTTGATTTGCTACCTGCCTGTTTGAGAGTTGTACCCAAGGCTGAAAATAAAACATCTCCATTTAAATGTGATTCCCAGGTTTCAGGAAGGTTAAAATCAATAATGTATTGTTCCAATTTTGGATGAGCAATTTTTGTATCCTGCCGGACAAATAATTTTATTTTTTCAAAATCGCCATTCTCAAGAAGCTGAATTACAAGTTCTTTACCAACCAATCCGGTAGCTCCAATAACATTTGCTGTAAGTTTCATGCACAATAAAAATTAATGTGAGTTGTTTAATACACTGTAAAAATCAGTAACTATGGCATCCCTGTCAAAGTTTTCCCAAATTGTAATAGTTTTGGAATTGTTTAGATTGCCGATCCATGAATTGCCCGATAATGTAGGTGCCGGGATCTCTTTTTTTTCAGCCCAATCAGGATTTTTTACGATCGCAACAGCCGCCATATCAAAAAGTGCCCTTGTTGGAGGATTTCCATGTGTATCAATATGTTCAAATAAATTGGCAGAATAATCGCCAAAATTTGAAAATTCTCCACCATGCCGCCCAATAATAGGGATTAATGCTTTTGGACCTTTTCCTTTTACATTTTTAGCAACATCGTCGAGTGTAACAGTTACCGCTGCTGTACCTGATGGCAATCCGTATCGAACCGTTACCATTTCGAACTCAACGCCCGATTCTATTACTGGATTTACAGAAGCTGTATCGTTATCAAGATTGTATTCCCCGGCTTCAGGGTAGTTGGAGCCCAGCCAAACTACTCTGACCTTATCTATTATTTGGGGCTCTTTTAGAATTGCCAGAGTAATGTTTGTTAATTTCCCTACTGGAAGTAAAACTAACTTTTCATTTTCCATTTTTAGAGCTTCTTTAATGATAAAATCAACAGCTTCTGATCCATCAAAATTAGCTTCATTTATAAATGGAACAATTTTATTATAGTTTCCTGAAGCTCCTTTTTTTAAAGGTATTTTTTCTTCGAGGTTAAATAATTTTATTATTCTTAATGCTTCGTCGTAATGTCCCTGAATACCATTTCCTTCGAGGGTGTTGTTAACAGTAATTCCAACAATTTCAAATATTTCGGAGTTTAAAAACGCATAAGCCAATGCATGTTGGTCATCCAATTCATTATTTGCATCAGTATCAATCAAAATTTTTATTTTTTCTGAAACTTGTTTTTTATCAGTTGTTTTTACAGGATTTGAGCAGGAAAAAAGAATAACAAATGTGGCTGAAAGAAATAGAATTCGGTTCATCTTTTTAGGTTTTATTATAGTGTAGTAAATTTATTTAAATAATCTGAAAAAATTCAAAAATTGAGAATGTTCTATTTATGAATAAAAAATTAAAATGCACAAACTTTTTCTACCGAGGTTTTTATTGATTGTTTGGTTTGTAGCTTATTTGCTGTTTTAAGGTATGAGTCAATAAAATAAAGAACTAATTTTTTGGTAATTAATTGAAAATAGCTTTGATTTTTTTGACATTGCCAGAATAATGAAGTATTTTAGTTTCGAAGATGATGATGAAATTTATGTTCTTTTACGACGTATAATAAACCAGATAGTGATTATAGTTATATAATTCCCCGGTTTTTAGAGTAAATTAAAGTTTGATTTATGCAAAAAAAACGAAACCCATTAATTTTTGTTGTTGAAGACAATAAAATTTATAACAAGTTAGTTGTTAACTTTTTGGAAAAAAATGGATATACAAATGTGCGTTCATTTTATTCAGGTGAAGATTGCCTAAGGAATTTAAAACAAAATCCGATGGTTGTAATACAGGACTATTTGCTTGAAGGAGTGAATGGTATAACTGTATTAAAAAAGGCTAAAAAATTAAATCCTGAAACAGAGTTTATTTTTCTTTCGGGGCAGGATAATATGGAAGTAGCTATTAATACCATGAAATATGGAGCTTTTGATTATATTATTAAAGATAAAGTTACTCTCGATAAAGTATTGGATAAAATAAGTAAAATAATAGCTCTTAAAAAATTGGGGAAATCGCATAAACAAACAAAAGCTTTTATGTTATTATTTTTAACAATTATTGTCTTAATGGTCATATTTTTTATAACCTACTTTTTCACCGATATATTTGGTGTAAATTGGTAAATGGCCAATTAATATTACATACACATCACTCCTCTGCAGCAACTTATTACAGTAGTGAAGTACTTTTATTTTACAATAAATATAATTCCGGTTATGAAATATTATGTTTATTCCCTTCTTCTGTTATGTGCTTGTAATACTGTAAAGAAGAATCCAATCGTAAATTCAGGTGAATGGGTCAGTATTTTTAACGGGCAAAACCTGGATGGATGGACGCCCAAAATTGCCGGCGATTCTGCCAGTATAAATACATTAAATGTTTTTAAGGTTGAAGATGGGTTACTCAAAGTGTTGTATGATGAGTATAAAACATTTGATAACCGTTACGGGCATCTTTTTTACAAAGATTTATTGTCGAAATATAAACTGAGAGTTGAATACCGGTTTGTGGGAGAATTGTTGCCCGATGCCGAAACGTTTTGTTACCGCAACAGTGGAGTTATGATTCATTCACAATCGGCTGAAAGTATGAACATCGATCAGTATTGGCCGGTGTCGCTCGAAACTCAATTGCTGGGAAGTACCGATTCGCTTAAACAGCATACAGCAAACCTTTGTACTCCT
The DNA here is from genome assembly GCA_963666575.2 of Prolixibacteraceae bacterium. GTDB lineage: Bacteria > Bacteroidota > Bacteroidia > Bacteroidales > Prolixibacteraceae > JABMQB01. The sequence goes on along the minus strand of CAXXYG010000027.1, from coordinate 155,888 downwards.
GGCACAACAGTTTATGTCGATGGGCAAAAAACTGAAGACCATATAATTCCGGCTCAATCAAAATACTATTATCAAAACGAATGGGTAACTGTTGAGATTATTGTGGATGGTGCTAATGCCATATACCATATAATGGAAGGCGATACTTTGTTAAATTGCTCAAAACCACAGATTGGTGGCGATTTATTACCTGATAATTACCCGATTGAAGTAGGGACAGTTTTAAGTGAGGGGTATATTGCTTTACAAGCAGAGGGACAACCTATCGAATTTAGGAAAGTAGAATTGATGAGGTTGGAAGATTAAATAGGAGGATATATAAAAAAGGAGCAGCAAATGCCACTCCTTAAATTTATCTGGTGTATTAAATTTATTTTGTAAGTTTTTCGTGTTGTTTCATAATTGAGAAATTAAAGGCTGCTTAAATCAAACAACAAGGATTAAAAATTGCATAACCCTGCCATATTTCAAGCCTGTCCCAAAAGAAACTTCCTATATCAAGCAATTTATTCCTGGCCGCAATAAAATTGGAGTAAAAGGAATACAAACGAAGCGACTGCTTTTAAGTGGCAGCTACTTCCATAAGCAAACCACACATCCAGGCTCCGTAAGTGCCAAATGCATATCCTAATACTGCAAGTAAAACACCAACAGGTGCCAACGATGGATGAAAAGCAGCGGCAACAACCGGAGCACTCGCAGCACCTCCAATGTTTGCCTGGCTTCCTATTGCCAAGAAGAAATATGGAGCTCTAATAATTTTGCCTACAACAAGTAATAGAATAACATGAATTATCATCCAAATCCCTCCAACGGCAAACAAGCCAATGTTTTCAAATATTTTTGATACATCCATTTTCATACCAATAGTTGCTACTAATATATAAATAAAAATTGTTCCTATTTTTGAGGCGCCAGCACCTTCGTATTTGCGTAACTTCGTAAAGGATAGGGCTATACCTATTGTTGTGGATAAAATAATTAACCAAAAGAATTTTGAGGTTAGGCTAAACTTATTTAAAGCCGGTGCTTTTTCTGCAATAAAAGGTGCAATCCAATCAGATACAAAGTGTGCAAAACCTGTTACTCCAATTCCAATTGCTAGTATTACCATTATATCGGTAGTAGTAGGGATGCGAGCATTTTTTTTGCTGAATTCGTGCATTGTATTTTTCAGGTGGGTTACACTGCTTGCATCTGCTTTAAAATATTTATCAATTTGTTCTGATTTGCCAACACCAACTAATATAACAGCCATCCATACCTCGGCAACCAAAACGTCAACAGTAATCATTACCGAATATAATGTGTCCGAGGGTTTAAATATTTCATACATGGCAGCTTGGTTGGCTCCACCTCCAATCCAACTTCCTGCAATTGTAGTCATCCCGCGCCAAACAGCATCGGGTCCCAATCCGCCAATTAACTCAGGACTAATTGCTGAAGTAATTAAAATAGCCAACGGCCCTCCAATGATTACTCCGATGGTTCCGGTTAGGAACATAATTAATGCTTTTTCCCCAAGTTTAAAAACTTCTTTTAGGTTTATGCTTAGAGTTAAAAGCACTAAACTGGCCGGCAGTAAGTAGCGCGAAGCCATAAAATAAAGTTGAGAGTTTTCGCCATCAACAATATTAAAAGTTGTTAACAAGCTTGGTAAAAAATAGCAAAGCAACAACATAGGGATAACATTGTAAAACTTTTTAAATATGGATTTCGATGAGCTACTTGTGTAAAAAATAAGAGCGAGCAATGCTAATAAAATCCCGAGTACAACAGCATCGTTTTGTATGAGGTATTTTGTAAGTTCAGCTTCAGCCATAAATAATTTATTTTGAGCATTTTTAGTTAATCTCTTCCTTTTTGGAAAAAAAACAAATATAGAAATCTTTTGCTATGGAACAACTTGACAAAGATCAGGGAATTAGAATTTATCTGTGAAATTTGAAAGGTAATTTTTGTAATTTTACAGGAAATGCAGTCGCCATGAAGATTTTTACAACAAAACAAATTTCCGAAATTGATCGTTACACCATCGAACATGAGCCTATTGCTGATATCGATTTAATGGAACGAGCTTCATTACAGATGGTTAACTGGTTAGTGATAAATTGTTCAAATGAAAAAAAGGTAGTGGTTTTTGCCGGACCCGGGAATAATGGAGGAGATGCGTTGGCAATTGCACGAATGATGGCTGAATATGATTTCCAGGTCGATGTTTTTTTGCTCGATTTTGGAAAAGAGCTAAAAGGCTCGCCATTGATTAATTGGAATCGGTTAGAGGAACAAAACAAAGTTTCACTTTGTAAAATCCGGACCGAAAAAGATATACCTGAGTTATCAGAAAAAAATGTTGTAATTGATGGATTATTCGGCTCAGGCTTGTCCCGGCCATTGGAAGGACTAACGGCAACATTAGTAAAAAAAATAAATGCCAGAAATGCATTGGTGGTGGCTGTTGATATTCCAAGTGGATTAATGGGCGAGGATAATAGTAAAAACATTCAGGAGCAAATTGTTCAAGCAGATTTTACTTTAACGCTTCAGTTTCCGAAGATTAGTTTTTTGTTTCCTGAAAATGAGAAGTTTTTGGGGAAGTGGGAAGTCCTGCCAATTGGTTTACATCCCGAAGGAATAGCTAAAACGGAATCGCTTTATGGTTTAATATCTCAAAATTGTGTAACCCAAATGTTGCCAAAACGGTCAGTTTTTGGGCACAAGGGAATTTATGGCCATGCTTTACTTATTGCTGGCAGTTATGGAAAAATGGGGGCGGCAATTTTAGCTTCAAAAGCTTGCTTGCGGGCAGGAGTAGGCTTGTTGACAACACATGTTCCAAGGCTGGGTTGCACAATTATACAAACATCGGTACCCGAAGCCATGGCTAGTTTCGATCAGCACGATACTATGTTCACGGAGTTTCCTGATCTGGAACAGTTTGATGTGGTTGGTATTGGCCCCGGCTTAAATCAAAAACCAAATTCACAACGGGCTTTATTCCAATTGCTCGAAACTGCAACAAAACACATGGTAATTGATGCCGATGCATTAAATATTTTAGCACTACATCCCGAATGGCTCGAAGAAATCCCTCAAAATTCAATATTAACACCACACCCCGGGGAATTTACCAGATTGGTTGGCATGTCAAATAATTCATTCGAAAGGCTTCAGCTACAAAAAAAGTTTTCTGAAAAATACAAAGTGATAATTGTATTAAAAGGGGCATATTCTTCAATTTCATTACCCGACGGGAGAATCTATTTTAATTCAACTGGAAATCCGGGTATGGCAACTGCAGGCAGTGGCGATGTTTTAACCGGAATAATCCTTGGTTTATTGTCGCAGGGAATTAAGCCCGAAGAAGCTGCAATTGCTGGTGTATTTGTACATGGCTTGGCTGGCGACATCGCTAAAAAGGAAAAATCGGAATTTGGATTGATTGCATCTGACATTATTGACAACCTTAGCCGTGCATTTCTTGAAATTATTTGAACCTTCCAATAATAATTTCTCTATTTTTAGAGTCTAAAATTAAAATAAAACAAATGAGAGTCATATTATTTATATTAGCCACATTAATTATTATTCCAACATTTGGGCAACGTGCAAAAAAAAAGGATGATGACTTAATCGTTCCAACGTTTGTTGAGGGAATTACATATAGTTTACCGCAAACAGGTATCAGAGTATATATTTCTGCCACTAAAAATGAATTTACGCCCGGACCCTATGCGCAATATGCCGAACAATTTTTAGGAATTACAAATGTTAGCACAACCACTTCAACTTTTTGGGAAATTGAAAATATTCGATTTGAATCATTTTCGGAACCTGATGCATTAGGTGTTTTTAAAGCAATGGGATTTCCTAATACCTTAATTGGGTTGGCCTCAAATGGTTGTATTATTGGAGTTAATTCGAATACGAGTACAAATTCTACCGAAAAGGTAATAACTAATCCTGTTTTGAAAAAGGAATTTGGAGGTTTTGATGTGAATTATACAAATTACTCCGACTCACCTTTTTTTATGGCGGGCGATTCAACAAATAATTTCAGGTCAGTAAAAGTAAGTTTTGAGCAGAAAGCTGCTGAGGCAGCGGCTCGGATTTTAAAATGCCGCACCATCCGTTTTGAGACGGCTGCCGGATTTCTCGATGAACTTCCTCCCGATGGCGAGGCTTACAAACAAAGCCTTGCTCAGTTAGAGAAGATTGAGCAGGATTATTTAAAATTGTTTATAGGCCATTCGTCACAACAGTCAGCATCGTATAGTTTTGAGTTTATGCCTACAGCTAAGGGCACAAATGGTGAAGTGATTTGCCGTTTTTCGGAAGAAAATGGTATTCTTGATAAATCGAACCTTTCGGGAAAACCAGTTATGCTAGGTGCTCTGAAAATGCAGCCGTTAGCCTCGAAGTTTGAAATTTTAAAAGACTCAGACAACCCAAACGCCGGACAAAGTGGTATATATTACCGCAACCCGGGAATGGGAGAAATAAATATTATTTATGATTTAAAAACTATTGCAACATCGCGTATGGTTGTTGCCCAATTTGGAACACTTGCTCCAGTACCTGAAGAACTTCTTGATGGGTCATTTAGTATTGAATTTTATCCCGAAACCGGAGCAATAAAAAATATTAAACAACAATAGGCACTCAAGTGTTTTAAATAGGTAACTTATCGAAGTTGCCTTTTTTTATCGTATTTGTCATAGTTAACTCATTTTTATTTTCCTTATTTTAGCAATCCTGAGGAAATCAATAAAACAAAATAATTAAATATAAATTATATGACTGATTTGATCAAACAAACTCTTCGTGATTCGAAGAAGGCCAGATGGACTGCATTGGTAATATTGTCATTTACAATGTTTGCCGGGTATATGTTCACAGAAGTAATCTCTCCATTAAAACCAATTATGGAACGTTCGATGGGGATGAACAGTGTGGATTATGGCTTTATTACAAGTGCATATGGGCTCTTCAATGTATTCCTCTTTATGCTACTAATCGTTGGGATGGTACTTGATAGATTTGGTATTCGTTTTAGCACTATTGCATCGGCTCTGATAATGATAACAGGGGGAGTAATTAAATTCGCAGCTTTTAAAGGTTTAATTGGAAGCCCAGAAGTTTCTATGACAATTCCACTTGTAAATTTAGAGATTACAACTCAGGTTTTTTGGGCAGGATTTGGATTTGCCCTTTTTGGAGTTGGAGTTGAATACGCCGGGATAACTGTTTCAAAAGCTGTTGCAAAATGGTTTAACGGTAAAGAAATGGCTTTGGCCATGGGAATGCAGGTTGCTATTGCTCGTATAGGCTCATTTGCCCCTTTGACATTTGGCGCAAAAATCGCTGAAAAATACGATGTGCCAACTACTATATTAATTGTAGTTGTATTTCTTGTTTTAGGGCTGATTGGATTCTTTTATTACAATACAATGGACAGAAAATTAGATGCGCAAATTGAAGAAGAGGATACTAATTCAGTAGCAGATAAATTTAAATTTTCTGATTTGTGGGTAATCGTTTCAAACCGTGGATTTTGGTTAATTGCATTTTTGTGTGTGTTTTTCTACTCAACGGTTTTCCCATTTTATAAATATGGACCGGATTTAATGGTGAATAAATTTGGAGTAAGTGAAGGATGGGCTGGTGTTTTACCCGGTTTAGTCCCATTTGGAACCATGTTATTAACACCAATTTTTGGCAGTATTTACGATAGAAAAGGAAAAGGAGCTTCAATTATGATTCTTGGAGCTGTTCTTTTAATTATCGTTCATGTTATTTTCTACTTACCGTTTATTACAAGTGTGGTTGCAGCATTTTTTAATGTTATCCTTTTGGGTATTGCATTTTCGTTAGTTCCTTCAGCAATGTGGCCATCGGTTCCAAAAATTATTCCTGAAAAACAATTGGGAAGTGCTTTTGCTTTTATCTTTTGGGTGCAAAATTTTGGCTTGTGGGGAATTCCATTGACAGTGGGAATTGTATTGGATAAAACAAATCCTGGTGTTGCTGAAGCAAAAAATGCAGGTGAAATGGTCAACTATGATTACCAAACAACCTGGACTATTTTTGTTGGCCTTACCATTTTAGCTTTATTAACTGCTGTATGGTTAAAATTTGAAGATAAACGAAAAGGTTATGGCCTTGAATTACCAAACATCAAAAAATAAAAGAATATGATTCATATTAAGGATGTTCAACCTACTGAAGTTTGGGGGATTTTTGATCAAATGACTCAAATTCCAAGGCCTTCGAACCACGAAGATAAAATTCAGGAGTGGGCAGTTAATTTTGGGAAAAACCTGGGATTGGAAACAATCAAAGACGAAGTTGGTAATGTAATTATTCGTAAACCTGCTACTCCGGGAATGGAAAACCGGAAGGGTGTTATTTTTCAGGGCCATCTTGATATGGTCCCTCAAAAAAACAGCAGTACCAAACATAATTTTGAAACTGACCCTATCGAGGCATTTATCGATGGCGATTGGGTAACTGCAAAAGATACAACACTTGGTGCCGATAATGGCATTGGTGTATCAGCGGCATTGGCTGTATTAGCTTCTACAACATTAAAACACGGGCCTGTTGAGGTATTGCTAACTGCAACCGAAGAAACTGGCATGGACGGGGCTAATGGATTAAAAGGAGGTATCCTGAAAGGTGATATTTTACTGAATACCGATTCGGAAGACGAAGGTGAATTGTATGTTGGTTGTGCCGGTGGTGAAGACGCCAATATTACTTTTAATTATTCTGAAGATAAAACACCGCTTGGTTTTACTGGTTTAAAATTAAGTATTACCGGAATGAAAGGCGGGCATTCAGGAATTGATATTCCTTTGGGAAGGGGAAATGCCATAAAAGTTATTTTCCGTATTCTGAAAGAATTAAACAGAAAATTTGGTGTTCGTTTAGCTGGTATCGATGGAGGAAGTTTACGTAATGCCATTCCACGCGAAGCGTTTTGTGTAATTGCTGTTGGCGAAAGCCTGGTAGGCGATGTAGTTGCCGCGGTCAATGAATTGGAAGGAATTATTCAGGCTGAACTGTCGGGGACTGAACCCGGATTAACAGTAACTGTTGAAGAAGCTGCTATTCCGGAGAATGTAATGGATGAAAAAACTGCCTTAAATTTGATTCATTCGGTTGTTGCCTGCCCCAATGGGGTAATCCGCATGAGCGATAGTATGGAAGGATTGGTTGAAACATCAACCAATTTGGCTATTGTGAAATCAGATGCTGCTACAAAAACTATTAGTGCAGCTTGTTTAATGCGTAGTTCGGTCGACACAGCAAAAACCGACCTGGCATCGCGTATTGAATCGGTATTTGAATTGGCAGGGGCAACTGTGAAATTTGGTGGTGCCTACCCGGGCTGGAAACCAAACATGGATTCACCCATTTTAAAAACGATGTTAGGTGTGTATGAAAACAAATTCGGACGTATTCCTGAAATCAAAGCCATACATGCCGGATTGGAATGTGGTATCCTTGGCGGAAATTATCCGCATTGGGATATGATCTCCTTTGGGCCAACTATTCGGTTCCCTCATTCACCCGATGAAAAAGTAAACATCCAAACCGTTCAGAAGTTTTGGGACTTTTTAGTAGAAACTTTACTTCATATTCCTGAAAAATAGGGAGAAATAATTATTAAATAAATGCTAAAATTCCTTGTTCTGCGTTAAACCAGAACAGGGAATTTTTGTTTTGTACCATATTTGCCTAATTAGTTTGCTGTTTGTTCAATATAACGGTTAGTATAAGAAACGTAAATGATTTCGAAGCACTTACTTGTCAATCTGTACTGAGCCAAATTTGCGATTAGACACAAATTTAGAGTTTTAAAATAAACCGTCAAATCGCAGATTTGGTGGAGCTGATTAAATGCTCTAAAGTTCCGTAAACCACAGCGCCAATTATGCTTTTTATACATTGTTGTGTGGCAATTTACTTTATCTCTTCAATTTTTAACACCTCATAATAATCAGAATTTGAAAATCCTAAATCAGAACATTTATTTTCAAGTTCTCCAATCTCGATATAAACATTAATTGGATATTCTTTATCATATCCCACTATTTCTCCTATGATTATATTGTCTGACTTAATTGTATCCTGACTTCTGACGATTAGTGCGGTAGCAATTTCCATTTTGATATCAACTTTGCTAATGGGGTTTCCAAAATTTCTTTGGTAGGTGACCTGAAGATAAATGTTTCCTTTGTTACGCGGTCTTGTATATGGGTTTCAGTAATGTTCATTACAAGAAAGCGTATTTCCCTAAGCGATAGCTTGGTTGTTAAGTCCAGGTATTTTTCTACTATCAATGCAACAAAACAAATCAATATATGGGCCCTAATTGCATCATGCTTTTGATGATAAATAGGCCGTGCCTGTAAGTCAAACTTGCTCATTCGGAATGATTGTTCTACATGCCATAGTTGGTGATAGCGTGATATTACTAGCTCGTTAGATAATTGTTGCTCAGATAAGTCGGTACAATATCCCTTTATTCCCAGCAATAACCTTCTTTTTTCAATTAATGCGGTATTCAGTTCTATTTTCTCTTTGGAGACCTTTCTGATAAACTTGGCCCTGACTTTCAGGGATTGTTTGGCTACCAATTCTTCAGCTTTTTGAACAAGCTTGTTAAAATCATACAACTCCTTCTTATACCGTTTGGTTGAAAAATCACAAACCAAATCACCATGTATCGAAGAGAAACGGGCCTTTGTGCCATGGTTCCCATCCAGTGTATTGTGAATACGTTTTACTAAATCAAGGTTCGCATTGGCCAACCGTGCACCGACAATGTATGATATTTCCTTTTCCCTGAGTTCAGAAAGCCTCTGTTCATCGAGCATGGCTGCATCTGCCACAATAATAGGTTTAACCTGGGGGTGTCCTGCAATAAACCGTTCAACTATCGGCAGCATGGTTTTTCCTTCAAAGGTGTTTCCGGCAAAAACCTCGTACGACAAAGGAAAACCCGATTGAGTTACCAAAAGCCCGATTACTATTTGAGGCTGTTGTGATTTATTGTCTTTTGAGAACCCCTGTATTCTAAAATCATCGGCTTTAAAGGATTCAAAATAAAGAGTGGTTACATCGTACAGAACAAAATAGAAGGGCTCCTTAAATTTCTTTTGGGCAACATTATAGGCGCAATGCTCAATGTCGGCCTTATAGTTTGTTAATTTAGGGATATTGCGATAAATGCGTTGTGAGTACTGTATCCCAAAATAGTGTTGTAATAGTTCTATCGACCGCAGTTTCGAAGCTGGTTCAATTAACCTGATAATAGCAAAATCAAGTAATAACCGGGGCAAATGGGACAACTCACATTCATCAAGGCAGCTCATGAAAAAACGAAAAGCAAAATGGTGTGTTACTCCTATGCAATCAGCCCTATCGACCAATAATATCTTTTGTTTCTGGTCCGGGAATAAGGATAATTGCCCGGAATGCCCTTCAATCCACTCAAAGGCCTTTTTACGTAAAGCTTGAACTTCTATATCGTCCTTTCCACTACCTATATGTTTGATAATAATGGAACGGTGAGCAACATATTGCACCACTTGCAAGGCAATTGAGCCTGACCTGGTTTTTACTTTTCGTACCGAATACATACCACAAAAGTACGCGTTAGTGCGGTATTTTCATATATACAAAATCACAACATTCTCAATATCTGTGAATTATATCTTTGAATCTTGTCTTTTTTGATAGCGTCAGAAGTCAGGATTAATTGGATATTCTTTATCATATCCCACTATTTCTCCTATGATTATATTGTCTGACTTAATTGTATCATTTCCTTTTACTATTGTCCAACCCCAGCAACAGTAACATTTATCAGGGTTAAAATCAATAATTACTGCATTTGATTTTATTGAATCATCGGTTTTATCACAGGAAAATGTCAATGCGAGAACTAATAATATTAGAACCTTTTTCATAATCTAATCATTCCCTTTTAATGTAAACATTGTAATCGCAAGCAAAACAAGTATCAATTAAAGTCAACGTATCATTCCGCAATGTGTATTGTTGGCTAAAAATATCGTTTCGGAAGGTGATTAATGCATCAGAAATCTTCATATCGTCAGAGAAGACCAATGAATCATCGTAAAATCTTGTAAATGAATTTCCATCTATTTTCACAGTCTCTTTGAAATCCCGATTAATATTAAAAATGCAACCTCTATACAGATTTTTATTGCAATTCTTATAAAAATCCCAAGTTCCATCAATCGGTCTTTTAATAGAATCTTTCTCACAGGAATTTACTATTATTAATCCTGTTACGATAAATACAATTATTATCAAATTGTTCAATTTATCTTTCATAGTCCATTGATTTATCCCTAGATCCTTTTTATTATCAAATGGTTGCGTACGTTCATTCAAATGCCACACAACGGTTTATGGTCGAGTAGGTTACGGGACGGTTGCAAGGACGGGCTGGAAAACTTATGCTTTGTGCGTTGGCTTTTCTTGTTTTTTTCTTTTTCTGATGCAATAATATTTACTTATTCTGTTCTTTTTTTAAGCTGGCATATAATGGTCACTTGTAAGTTGTCGGGACGGATTTCGGAGAGCGTTCCTGTCCGAAGGACACGTAACTGCGAAACGAGAATCCGCAGTTGGCGCACCACCGAACCCGCCCTGCAATATGTACTGTGTTATGTGTTGATTTTTCATTCTACAGTATATCCGATGTAAAAATTGATTTCAGTTTTCTTATTTTTTACCAAATCAATATTTTGTACCTCCTCAATTAATCTTTCCCATTTGTTGCCTCTACTCTGGCATTTTATTGTATAAGTGCCTGGTAATGTTTTTATAGAGTAATTTCCAGTCGAGTCATTTGTAGTTTTCAAGTCTGAATTTTCTATCCATATTTCAAACTCATTTTCAAAGTAATATTCGCCAGACCTGTCAAGGCGATAAACGTGTCCAAAAACCAATGAAGAGTCATTTAGTGTCGTATCTGAACTTGATACAATTTCCACATTGCCATCAATAAATTGTCGATTGAGGCATGAACTGGCTATTACAAGAGCTATAAAAAATATGGGTATAAGTCTAATCTTTTCAGTAGAACTCATTCTTTTGATTTTTAAAATAAGGAACAGCAGTCATTTCTATATGGTAGATAATAACTCACATATGGTAATTTGTTGTGTCTTGACTTTTAATCACCATATGTCAAATCAATAAAAACGACTGAGCAACTATCTTTTTTCGCTGAAAATTCACCCAAATATTCAGCATTATCAGAACAAGTTAATTTTGCAGTAAACTCATAGTCGCCTTCCGGTTTTTCAATAACTAGAACAAATTCACTATTCCCAAAACTACAATCAACATTTTCACTTGCCTGTGTTACCGGTTTTTCAATAATCCCTTCCAATGCCCCATCAATGTATATCTCCACATCAAATGGACCACAATCTAACATTGCCTGAGCATTTGTATAAAATAATACATTTCCTGTGTTTTTATCATTGTCCTTTTCGCAACTTAACAGGAACGAACAAATAATGAGTAATAAGAATGAAAAACGTTGTTTCATTTTGGGTAGTTTTTGGTTTGTTTTTAGTTATGATGTATTAAGTTCGCATCTTGGTTGCGTTAAATTTGCGCACAACGAATTTATAACAACACTATTGCCATTTATATCTCTTATAACGTGTATAAAATGTATTATTTACATCAAAATACAAACCTTTTTAACACCCTTTAGTGGCCGTTTATATTTTTGATAAATATACTATTACTTGTTTGTTGTTTAAAAATCCGGGGGTGCAGTTCCATCTCTTCCGATCTTTTACCTAAGTGCGGCCGGATTTTACCTTGATTAAAATTATGAATTATAAACGCAAGATACAAATGATTTTGAGTAGCGAGTTTTGTGCCGTATGTCGTAATTTCCAGTCGTTGTAAGCAAAACACATAGCACACGGCTATTCCCTGCCCTTAGGGCATATGGTGTTTTAGAAAAGCAGTAGTAGTAGGAAGAATAAAAAAAAGTAGAAAGTCAAAAAATAAAAAAATCATACCTCTAAATTCACAATTCACCATTCCTTTTAGCCTGTAGGGCTTATAGATAATAGCCCGGGGTAAGTGGTGCCGGCAGGTAACACGCCACCCTGACATAGGTATGGCACACAAAACCATGGATGTACGCCCAAAACCCAAAAGTGATAAAAGGAAGGCTTGAACAAAAAATGATAAAGTCATTTTTTGGAGGTATGTACACCAAATCAAATATGGCTAATTTGCCCGGGTAAATACAATTGCAATAAAATCGAACAGGTTTTGTTTTACACCTGCGAAACAAACAATTCAAAAAAAAGCACAGCTATCATACCATATTCCCTTAAGTTTTTTTTCAGGAATTTTCGGGCTTTGGCCATGTGGTCTTCAACAGTTTTGATGGAAATGCTAAGTTCATCGGCAATAGCCTGGTTAGTATGCCCTTTCTCTTTGCTTAACACATAAATTTTTTGCCGTTGTGTAGGCAGTTGTTGAATAAGCTGAGCCACTTTTTCAGACAATATGTTATAATCAACTTGTTTTTCTGTATCCGAATTATTTTTAACTATGCTGAATTTGAGGTTTTGTAAATATTCTTTTTCAGATAATTTTTTTCGGAATATGGAGATTATAGTGTTTTTGGCGATAGTGAAAAGGAATGCTTCGATGTTGGTATTTTGCTTTAGGTTTTTCCTGCTATTCCATAGTCGGACAAAAACTTCCTGAACGATATCAAGTGCATCGGGCTCCGATTTTAAATAGCCAAATGCAAAACGGTAGAGTCGTTCACTATAGTGGGCGTAGAGTTCATTGATGGCATTTTTATCACCATCAATAATTTTTTTCGTCAGCCCATTTCTCTCCATTTCCCTTTTTGTTGTATTTAAATTGCAAAACTACAAAAATGTTTCATTTTCTTTGGCCTTTGATTTTTTATCATCAAACGGAACAACAGGTGATTATAGGATAAGTTCAAAAAAAGTTAAAATAGGAGCAGGGGTTTTTATCTGCCCAAACGTTTTACAATTAGAATCGATTATTTTATGAAGCAATTTTTTCAAAAATATCTCGCAGGTGATTGCACTGAGGAAGAGTTTTTATCCTTTGTCGAATTATTTGTAAAGTCTGAAAACAGGAAGGTTTTAGATGAAAATATGGAAGAAGATTGGAAACAAAATTCTTTAGCGGGAGAAGTACCTGATATGGCATCGACCCTTCATAAGGTTCATTTCGAGATTAATAAACAAGAGCAGGTTGCTCCAAAATCAAGAAAAATTATTGCCTATATTACCCGTGTTGCTGCTATTTTGTTACTCCCATTAGCTATTGCATTTTTTATAGTTATGCAAAAGGACAACAGCAAACCCGAAATGCAAACCATTTCAACACCCCTGGCATCAAAAACAACTTTTGAATTACCCGATGGTTCTGTTGTGTGGTTAAACTCCGGCTCATCGTTAATTTTTCCGAACAAATTTAATGGCGGTACCCGTACCGTAAAATTAATTGGCGAAGCTTATTTTGATGTTACTAAAAGTGAACAGCTTTTTAATGTTGAAACACCTTTGGTAACGGTTAATGTTTTAGGGACAGCTTTTAATGTGATGGCTTATAGTAATGAATTTCCCGAAGTTACATTAGAAAGAGGGAAGGTTTTATTAAGTTCAAATACCGGGCAAAAACAACTATTAAAGCCAGGGCAACAAGCTATAATCGATACAACTGATCATTCAATTGTGGTATCGAATGTCGAAACTGAAATATTTACATCGTGGATAAATAACCAGTTGATTTTTAATAACGAAACTTTTGCCAATGTAGTTAAAAGGCTGGAGAGGTGGTATAACATAAAAATTGAAGTTGCCGATGAATCATTGGCGAATAAAAAAATGACTGCCAATATAAAATACGAATCAATTGGCGAGGTGATGGAGTTATTAGAGATTACTTTACCAATTAAATACGATTACAATAAAAATCAGCGAAAGCTTGTGATAATTAAATCACAGCAGGAATAAAAAATAACCGAATTAAACAACTAAATGAATTTGCCTATGTAGATATAGAATCAAAAAAAAGGAACCTCGCTAAGTAGCGAAAAGAAAGCAGGGAAGGTGCGAACTTCCCTACTTCAGAAAAATAATTATAAAAATTATTCATCTTAACAATTCAAACTTATGAAAAAAATAAGACTGAAGAAAATACCATTGGGTTATTTCTTCCTTAAATTTTTAATTATTATGAAGCTAAGTTTTTTTATTCTTTGCTTATCAGTCTTTTCTGTATTTGCGACAGAGACTTATTCTCAAGCGACAAAGTTATCATTGTCACTTGAAGATGTGAGTATTAACACTGTTTTAAAGCAGATTGAAGACCAAAGTGAATTCCGCTTTTTTTATTCGGAAGATATCGATACAGAAAAAAAAGTATCCATTGATATTCGTCGGACAGGTATTCAGGAAATTTTAGAAGAAATTCTGACTGATACACCTATTTCGTATAAAATTGTTGGCAGGCAGGTTGCACTTTATAATGAAACCGGCAACGAAGTTGAGTTACCTGCATTACAAACAAAACAAATAAAAGGAACTATTACCAATAACTCTGGTGAACCAATTCCGGGAGTTACTGTCCTTATTAAAGGAACCTCGGCTGGTACCATTACCGATTTAAATGGCTCCTATACATTTTCTGAAGTCCCCGGTAATTCAACACTGGTTTTTTCATTTATTGGAATGATTCCGCAAGAAGTACTTGTTGAAGGAAAAACTACCATCGATGTGGTTCTTCAGGATGATATGATTGGTGTGGAAGAGGTAGTTGTAATTGGCTATGGTACCATGCAGAAGAAAAACCTTATTGGTTCGGTCGATCAGATTGGTGCAAGTTTAATTGAAGACCGTCCGGTAGGGAATACCATGCAGGCATTACAGGGAGCTTCGGCAAACTTAATTATTCAGCAAAAAAGTATGAATCCCAACGATAATTCCATGAATATCAATATTCGTGGTGTAAGTACAATGAATAATAACGATCCTCTGATAGTTATTGATGGAATGATTACCGAGGTTGGAAGCTTAAACAACCTGAATCCAGCCGATATCGAAAATATCTCCATATTAAAGGATGCTGGTAGTGCAGCTATTTATGGCTCACGTTCTTCAAACGGTGTTATTTTGGTAACAACAAAAAAAGGTAATAAAAACAGGCATCCGTTGGTAAGGTTAAGCACAATGACCGGTTATCAGGATCCGCATGTATTATTTAATCCGGTGAAAGGGTATGAAAACGCATTATTAAAAAACCAGGCTTTAATTAATGGCGGATCTTCTCCAAAATATACTCCTGCCCAAATAAGGAATTATCAGGAGAATGGCGAAGGGCAATGGTTTTTAGATGGTATTTTAGAAGCTGCCATGCAACAAAATTATAATGCCAGTATTTCAGGAGGAAGTGAAAATTCTACCTATATGATTTCTGCAGGCTATTACAATCAGGAAAGTAACTTTGTTGGAGATTTTGGAGTTGAAAGGTACAATTTGCGCACTAATTTGGTGAACGAATATGGCAAACTTAAAGTAAGTGCTTTAATGTCGTTTAACCGTGCCATGCAAAAGGCTCCTACTGCAAGTGCGGGTATATTAATGGTTGACGGGTCACGTATCCCAAATTACTACAACTACAAGTTAAAAGGCGAGAATGGAAATTACCTTATTAACGATGTGCTTTCTCAGTTTAATCCACTTGGACTTTTGGAAGCTGGTGGATCGGAGAAACATGACAACGATAACTTTTTGGGGAGTTTAAATCTGGAACTTGAAATTGCAAAGGGATTAAAAGCAATAGGTATGGTAGGTCTTGATCTGAGCTCAAACCACCGATTTATTAGACGTTTGGAAGTGCCATTCTATTCAAGTGAAACGGCAACAAAACCAAATTCGTATGCCAACGATTCCAGGAATACTGAAGATTATAATGAAAAACGATACATTTTAAACACACAATTCTTATTGGATTACAACCGTACTTTTAAAGAAGTACACCATGTTTCCGGATTATTAGGTGTTTCAAATGAATCTTATACCCGTCAGGCAAATGAGATCAAAATGAAATACACTGACAGGGATTTGGGGCTTCCTGAATCAGAAACAGAAATTGATCCGGAAAGTTACAATACTCCCGCACAAACTCAGGAAAGAAGCATTTATTCTGTTTTTGGAAGGGCAAACTATAGTTACAAAGATAAATATTACGGAGATGTGAGTTTTCGTTACGATGGTTCTTCAAAATTTGCTGAAGATTTCCGCTGGGGATTTTTTCCTTCATTTACTGCAGGCTGGAGACTTTCAGAAGAGAATTTTATGGCGAACTATAAAGAGACAATCGGAGACTTGAAAATAAGAAGTTCTTACGGGGTTTTAGGTAACCAAAATGTCGATGATTACTCCTATTTTACAACCTATACTGTTTATACCAATTCATATGGTTTTAACAATGAAGCAGTATCAGGTACTGGTTTCGATTTTGGAAACAGCGCACTTCAATGGGAGCAATCAGCCAACTTTAATATTGGTGTTGATGCATCATTCTTTGAAAACAGGTTATCGGTAGGGCTGGATTATTTTAATAAGGAGACTTCACAAATTCTTTTAACTCCTGTTGTACCAAGTGTATTTGGTGGTGCAGTTGCTAAGGAAAATGCCGGTATAATGCGCAACCGTGGTTGGGAAGCCACTATTAATTACCATGTTTCAACAGGTGATTTTAGGCATAGTATCAAACTAAATATAGCCGATGCTAAAAATGAAGTAACCGATTTTGGCGGAAATGAACAAATCGATTCAAACGATGAAATGAATAAAATAATCCGTGAAGGAACAGCTCTTGGTTCATATTATGGTTATAAAACGGACGGTTTATTCCAAAGCTACGAAGAAATTGGAAATAGCGCTTTGCCCATTGGAGCAACAGTCGATCCGGGTGACGTAAAATATGTTGACAAAAATTCAGACGGTGTAATTGATGATAAAGACCGGCAGATTATTGGAAATGCATTCCCACGTTATACATTTGGTATGAACTACGATGTAAGCTGGAAGGATTTCGATTTGGGCATTTTATTACAGGGCGTTGGTAAACGCGATATGTTTCTCCGTGGCGAATTGGTTGAACCATTTCATGCCAACTACTCATATGTGATGTATGAACACCAGTTGGATTACTGGACACCGGTAAACCCAGAAGCACAATGGCCAAGGTTAACATCTCCGGGGTCAGCATCCAATACAAATAACTTTCATAAAAGTTCTGATATTTATTTGTTTAATGCAGCATATATCCGCTTAAAAAACATCCAACTTGGCTATACAGTTCCAAAGCATTTAACGTCAAAACTTGGAATATCAAAGCTTCGATTGAGTGTAAATGCACAAAACCTGTTTACTCTTTCAAATGTCTCATTTATCGATCCTGAATCGACAGAATTTGGAAGTAATATGGGGGGTACCGGAGGTGTTGGTGCCAACAGTGGACGTAATTATCCTACACTTAAGTACTACGGATTTGGTTTAGATTTAGAATTTTAAAAAATGATCTACATGAAAAAGAAATTTCTAAAATATAGTGCAGGAGTTGCAAGTTTGATTTTGATACTTCTTAGCTCTTGTAACGAGTTGGATTTAGCTCCAACCAATAAATTTACTGAAGCCAATTATTGGACTTCGCCCGAAAAAGCTAACATGGTTTTGAACATGGCATATAGCCAGATGTATAATGCCAATTATTTCTTTAAAACAGAAGCATTATCTGATAATATTTATGAAGGCCGTGGATCTGCATCTGAGAAGGCAATTTCTTCCGGTCAGGCCGATGCTTCAACCCCACGATTTCAGGACGAATGGAAAAACTGTTTTGAAGGAATTAAAACCTGCCATACGTTTCTTGAAAATGTTGACCGTGTGGAAGACATGGATGAGACCTTAAAAGCAAGAATGATTGCTGAGGCACGTTTTATTCGTGCCTATTTATTTTTCAGGTTAACAACCTGGTACGGCGATGTTCCGTTGTTCGAGAAGGACTTAACATTAGCCGAAACGAAAGAAATTGCAAGAACTCCACAAGCTGATGTGTTAGCATTTGTTCGTGGTGAATTAGATGCAATTATCGACCAGTTGCCAACCAATGCAGAATATAGTGATGCCGACATGGGAAGAATTACTGCGGGGGCTGTTGTTGCCTTTAAAGCAAGAACATATTTATACAGCAACGATTGGGAAAATGTAGCAAGTACATGCGAAAAACTAATCAATTCTGATCAATATGGTTCTTATAGCCTTTATGAATCTTATGAAGGAACTTTCCTTCCTGAAAATGAATACAACAGTGAAGTAATCCTTGATATTGGGTATGTGCCATCTTTACGTACATGGGGTGAATTTTTTGATTATGCACCGCTCTCAGTAGGAGCAAGGGTAAATCAAATGTCGCCAACACAGGAGTTGGTTGATGATTATTTGATGTTAAATGGAAAACAAATTAGTGATGCCACATCAGGTTACGATGAAAACGATCCGTATAAAAATCGTGACCCTCGCTTAACAGGAACTGTTGTTTATCATGAGTTTCCATGGAAATTGCCAAATGGAACAACTCAAACAATTTATATTAAACCGGGAACTGCTCCTGATGAATCTGCCGCTGTTGATGAATATAAAGGACAGGGTACCAACTCTACTTCAACGGGTTATTATATGCGTAAGTATTACGACCCACAAGCGTTGGCTTCATTTACTTCAGGTTTAAACTTGATTTTAATCCGTTATGCCGATGTTTTATTAATGTATGCTGAAGCTAAAAATGAGTTAAACCAAATGGACGGAAACATTTGGGATAAAACGGTTAAAGCTTTACGTGCCCGTGCTGGATTTACAGATGTGAGTGCACTGAGTTTTGATTCTTCTAAAAGTAAGGCTGACCTGCAAGATGTTATTCGTCGCGAACGTCGCATTGAGTTAGCATTGGAAGGACTTCGGATTTTTGATTTACGTCGGTGGAGAACGGCTGAAGTTGTCTTAAATGGAAATCCACATGGTGCAAAATTTGGCGATCCAAGTATGGATAATGGGTACATCAGGGTTGATAAACGCTCATTTAATCCTGAAAGAGATTATTTGTGGGCAGTTCCTCAGTCTCAAAAAGATTTAAATCCAAACCTTGGACAAAATCCTGGTTACTAGTAATGTTTTTTTAGTAAAAATGAATAATAACACATACATAAATCGATTATGAAAACAATATTAATAAAATTTACAATATTATCTTCTTTACTTTTTGTGTTCTTCGGATGTGCAAAAGAAGAATTGAAAGATACCCGGGTTACTGCTGTTAAATCATTTTATGAACCAGCTGATAATAAAACAATTATACTTCAAAGTTCAGCATCAGCTTCACTTTATTTCGAATGGGAACCAGCAAAAGCTGAAGACAGTGGTATGGTGTTGTACGAAGTGGCCTTCGACAAAGAAGGTGGAGATTTTTCAGAACCAATTTATAAAATGGCTGCCGATAATAATGGTGCCTACAATCATGCAACAATTACTCATAAACAGCTGAATAAAATTGCCGGTGCTGCCGGAGTTGGATCGGCTGAAACAGGTAAAGTTATCTGGACTGTTTATTCATCAAAAGGTATCAATGATTTAAAAGCTGATGATGTACGAACACTTGAAATTACACGTTTGTCAGGTTTTGCCGATATTCCATACGATGTATTTGTAACTGGTGCTGGATCAGAAGGTGGTGCCGATCTTTCAAAAGCAAGCATTATGAAAGGAACTGCTCCTGGCGAATTTGAGATTTATACAAAATTAACAGCTGGACAGGCATATTATTTTACAGATTCAAAAGAAGGCACTCCACGTCAGTTTTATACTGAAAATGGTGTGGTTAAAGAAGGAAATTCAACAAGTACAGTTGCTAATACAGGTGTTTACCGTATTCGAATTGACTTTAATGTTGGATCAGTTGTCTACACCGAGATTCTTGATTTTAATTTGTATTTCAGTCCATTAGGTGAGAATATATTTTCATTGGATTATGTAGGCAATGGTATATTTAAAGCAAGCAGTCAGCCTCTTACATTTAAGCAAGAAGGTTGGGGACGCGATGAACGTTACAAATTTACCATGACCGTTAAGGACAGTGAAGGCAACGAAAGTGTTGAATGGTGGGGTACTTTAAATTCTACTGATGGCCGTCCAACAGGTAATGAAGAATACTATTATATGACTCAAACTCCTGAATCGCAATGGGATGATAAATGGAAGTTTGATGGAATAATGGACATGGCTCTTATTGATGTTACTGCTTACTTTAATGCTGAAATGCCGTATACGCACGAAGTTGTTAAAGTTGGCGATCAATAAAAAAATAAATGATTTAAAGGGGCAAGCAAATTGTTTGCCCCTATTTTATATTTTGAATCCGGATTACGATGAATAAATGTTATTATATTTTCTTTTTTGTCATTTTATTATTTTTGGGATGTAGTAAAGAAGAACTTCCTGTTATCAATGAAACAGATGATTCTATCATCGATTGGCAGGCAGCTGCCGATAGTAGTAGTTCAAACTTTGTTTATTTGTATTGGAACCCTGCCGACAGCTATTTTAATTATAATAACAACCAACAAAAAGATTTTCATTACTGGCCGCAGGCACATGCCCTCGATGTGGTAATTGATGCTTATAACCGGACAAACGACAATTTGTACAAAGTAACGATTAACGATTGGTACAACGGTGTTTTTATAAAAAATGGCAACACGTTTAACAATGTGTTTTACGACGATATGGAATGGATTGCATTAGCTATGCTTCGTGCGTATAATGCTACCAACGATGAAAAATTTAAAACAGCTGCAATCGATATTTGGCAGGATATAAAAACAGGCTGGAACAACAATGCAGGTGGAGGAATTGCCTGGAAAAAAGATCAATTATATAGTAAAAATGCTTGTTCGAATGGGCCTGCTTCTATTTTGGCGGCACGCCTTTACCAACAATTCGGTAATGAGGAAGATAAAGAGTGGGCGCTAAAAATATACAATTGGGAAAAAGAAACCCTTTTTAATCCAGCCAATGGAGCTGTATATGATAATATTAACAGCAGAACCGGAGCAGTACAAAGTTCGTGGATTTTTACATACAACGAAGGAACATTTTTGGGCGCAGCACTTGAATTGTATAAAATAACCGGAGAAAAAGGGTATTTAAACGATGCCACAAAAGCAGCTGATTATACTTTGAATAATTTAGTTGATGGAAACGACCGTATATTAAAAAGCGAAGGGGACGGTGATGGTGGCTTATTTAAAGGTGTTTTTGTTCGTTATTTTACACAGTTAATTTTACTTCCCGACCTTAACAGTTCTAATGCAAACAGGTATATGCAATTTCTTAAACACAATGCCGAAACGCTATGGAATACCGGAACAAATAAAAATCAAGTACTTTTTGGCCCCTATTGGAAAACCAAACCCGGATCAACAACTGAATTAACAACACAATCGAGTGGGGCTATGTTAATTGAGGCCATGGCTTTACTTGTTGATGAAGGAAAAATAGCTCCTTGATATTAATGTGATTTGTGGTGTTTGGAAATCAATGTATTTTTTTAAGTAGTTATCTGCTTATTTAACCTAAAACAATATTAATAAAGTTCCCAATAAAGCATGTAATACAAATCCTGCTAATAAGCAGAATGATTTTAAAAGTGTTCCATGTGCTTCCTAAACTAAACTTTAAAACGAATGAAACGGTATTTAATAATCGGGTTTTTCTCTTTGATTCTAATTTCTGTATCAATTATATCAGAGGGGCAGACGTGGGTATTAAAATTTGACCCTTCACAATCAGAAAGTTATGTTGATTGTGGAATTATTGACGATTATTCGCTGAATGAGTTCACCATTGAAACCTGGCTGTATGTCGACAATTGGTCAGGCAATTACATTCTATCCAATGAATCGTGGAGCAACGATTTAGGTTCTGTTGGTTTTTCCCTTCGGTTTAATTCCTCAGGGCAATTAGAAATGAATATTGGTACCGGTGAATGGGAATCAATAATATCTCCTGAAAACGCGCTTAAAGTACACCAGTGGCAGCACGTTGCGGTAAGCTTAAACTCAAATAAAACTGTAAAACTGTATATCGATGGAATTCTTGTAAAGCAAGGGATTTTATCAAACGAAATGCTTCATTCAGAAACACACTTGTTTATGGGTGAAGGTTCGATGTGGCAAGGCCGTGGTTTCGACGGGAAATTATCTGATTTCAGAATTTGGAATGTAGTAAGAAGTATAGAGGAAATTAATGCTAATAAGGATGTTTCACTAAGCGGCGATGAAAATGGCTTAATCGCAAATTGGTTATTAAATGATGGGCAAGGCAATCTTATTGCCGATCAGGTTGGCCAGTTTAACCATACAAAAGGAACTGGAACAACCTGGGTTTCAAAAAGTAGTATTCAGGTGAATGGATTGCTTAAAATTCTTTCTCAGGGGAAAGATTCTGTTTTAGTAACTGTTTCAAACGAAGAAATTGCAGAATGGACGTTAGTGAATTCGGCAGCTATCGGAAAAGTAACATTTACAAAAGTCGATGTTCATTCAGCTTTCTTAATATATGAAGCACAAACCATAAGTTATCAGAACGACACAATTGTATTTGTTGCTGTAACCACCGATTCAACAGAAATACAAGCCAATGTAGCCGTTGATTTGTACGCCAATAAATACCAGTATTATGGTGAGAAACTCTTAGATCAAATTCACGACGAGTTCTATAATAAAAATAATGGTTTATATGCTGAATCAATAAATGCCGAATCGCAGTTTATTCAGGCAACAAGTTTTGTGTGGCCGGCATCGCATATGTTGCGGGCTTTAAAAAATGCATGGAAATTAAATCCCGAAAAATACAGTTCTTTATTTTTTAATTATCTCGATGCCATAAACCTGTATAAAACCACAAAAGCTGGAAGAACCGGTTTTGCTGTTTTGCCGGGAAATGAAGGCACCCGCTTTTACGACGACAATGGCCAGCTTGTGATGCAATTTTGCAACATTTACGATCAAACCAAAGATAATACCACCCTCGAAAATTTAAAGATTGCCTATGAATTTAACAATGGCATTCGCGACGATCAATTTGGCATTCCACAACACGAAGACCAACTTGGTGCCGGAATGTTATTCTCAATGTCGATAAATTATACCAGTTATGCCGCAGCCAAATTGTATCAAATAACACACAACACAACTTACTTCAATGAAGCATTGGCTTATTATGAGGCAGAAAATGATTTGGCAGTTAAAATTAAAGATGCCGGAACAAAATTATTCAACCAAACGAGTTACTATCAAAATGGCAGTTGGTCGCTGAGTGGTATAGTGAACGGGCAAACCCAATGGGGTGGAGGTTACCGCGCTTACCAAACAACCGTAGTAATTCAAAATGCAATTTTATTATATCAAATAACCATCGATCAGAAGTACCTGAATGATGCAAACGAAATGATGGACAGTTGCCTTAAAATGTGGTACAAACCTGGACAAGGGTTAAGCGAAAATTCATTTTGGGGTGGCGATGATATGATTGACGCTCTGATGGATATGTACAATGAAACAGCTGATCAGAAATTTATAACCATTGCCTCCGATATTATGGATTTTCTCAGTGCCAACAATCGCGATATACGAGGTTATTATGCTGGCGATGGCGATGATTCAAAAGGTAAATGGAATTTGTACCGGACCAACTGGAATCCTGAAAATATAGGATTGATGGGCCAGGCTGCAGCAGCTTCTTCATTTCTGAATGTGGCTTATAATTCAAAAACTATCCCAACCAAAATAAATGAAGTCGGAATTGGTAATATCCAACCTGATATTTTTGTATTTCCCAATCCTGTTTCAAAAAACCAAGAAATAAAAATAAGCCTGAATGAAAAACCTGGTACAATCTGTGACATTCGTTTATTTAATCAATCCGGACAATTGATACAAATATTCAGAGCAAAACATATTACAAATAACCAACAGATTACTATTCGTCCTACAATTAAAACTCCTGGATTTTATATCATACAAGTTGCCACTAAAAGCAAATCACTCCAAACAAGGGTATTAATATATTAATTACAGCAAAAAATAATAATGGAATAAAATAAATAAAAATTAAATGAATCAGCCATGAGTGTTTTACTTCACTTCTGTGTATTACTAAGTGGTTGCATGTGATTAATTTAAATGTATTTGCCATACTATGAAAGTACGAACTAGTTTATTTCTTTTTTTGTTCATTTTAACACTTAATGCTGGGGCAATTAAGCGGTCAACTGATTATGTAAAACCTAACATTGGAACGACTCACAGCCGATGGTTTTTTTATACACCCGGAGCGGTTCCTTTTGGAATGGCAAAACTTGGGCCCTCTACGAATGGAAGTTATGGCAATAAGGATGGATGGGAGGCGGTAGGTTACGATGACAGTCATACTTCTATCGAAGGATTTGCCTGCTTTCATGAATTTCAGATTGGAGGATTGATGTTGCAACCTGTAACCGGCAAACTTCAAACCAAACCCGGTTTGCTCGATCATCCGGAAGATGGGTACCGTTCGTTATTTAATAAAAGTGACGAATTTGCTACTGCCGGGTATTATTCGGTATTGCTTAAAAAGTACGGCATCAAAGTTGAATTAACGGCAACCGAACGGGTTGGATTTCAACGGTACACTTTTCCTGAAAGTGAAGAGTCAAGAATTATTTTTGATGTTGGCAACCGCCTGGGCGAAAGTGGTGCGGTTACCGATGCTTATGTAAAAATGATCGACCCCGTTACTGTTGAAGGTTACATTATTACCGAACCCGAGTACATAAAAAAATACCAGGCAGGGGCAAAAATGAAAATGTATTTTTATGCTAAATTAAGTAAACCTGCCAGTTCGGTTAATACATTTCTGCGGAATGGAGAAATTACACAAAAGAACGAAATAACAGGGCCGGGAGCTACATTAGCATTAAATTTTAATACTGAATTTAAAGAAACCATCATTGTAAAACTAGGATTGTCATACACCTCAATTAGTAATGCTAAAAATAATTTATTGGAAGAGGCGCTGAATCTTAATTTTGATGAGGCAAAAGATCAGGCAATTATGGCCTGGCAAAATAAGCTTGAACGCATTAAAGTAGAGGGTGGTGATGAAGCCGATTTGACAAAGTTTTATACTGGATTGTATCATGCATTGTCAGGGCGTGGCGTGGCCAGCGATGTGAATGGTGCTTATCCGATGAATAATGGTCAAATAGGCTATATTGAGACGGATAGTAATGGCAAACCAAAATTTAATCATTACAATACCGATGCAATCTGGGGCGCTTTTTGGAACCTAACACAACTCTGGGCACTGGTTTATCCCGAATACTACTCAGAATGGATTCAAAGTCAGTTGTTGGTGTACAAAGAAACCGGCTGGTTAGGCGATGGCATTGCATGTAGCAAATATGTTTCAGGAGTTGGGACAAACTTTGTCAGTTTGGCTATCGCTTCTGCCTATAATTGTGGTATTCGCGATTTTGATGTTGCGTTGGGATACGAGGCAGCCTTAAAAAATGAAGTTGAATGGAAAGGCCGCATTGAAGGAGCCGGGAAAATGGATGTCAGGCAATTTGTTGAAAAAGGTTATTCTCCTTATTCCACAAATTTGGACATGAATACCACCGATTTGGGTTCAGGATTTGGAGCATCGCATACACTCGAATATTCATTTAGTTGTTTTGCTGTAGGTCAGTTTGCTAAATTACTGGATAAAACGGATGATTATATCCGATTAACAGAACTTTCGAAAGGCTGGAAACTATTATATGATGAAAAAACAAAATTGATTCATCCCAGAAATCAACAAGGAGAATTTATTCAACCCTTTGACCCTAAAGCCCCATGGATAGGTTTTCAGGAAGGGAATGCTGTTCAGTATACTTTTTATGTGCCCCATGCTGCCGAAGAATTGGTTAATACAATCGGTAAAAATACTTTTAACAACCGCCTTGATAGTATTTTTATCGTTTCAAGGAAAAATATTTTTGGTGGCGGAACTACAGTTGATGCTTTTTCCGGGCTTCATACATTATACAATCATGGGAATCAACCCAATTTGCATATTTCCTGGTTGTTTAACTTTTCAGGAAAACCTTATTTATCGCAAAAATGGGTGCGCGCTATTTGCGATGAGTTTTACGGCACCGATGGACTGCATGGTTATGGCTATGGGCAGGATGAAGATCAGGGGCAGTTAGGAGCATGGTATGTTTTGTCGGCAATGGGATTGTTTGATGTAAAAGGCTTGACGGAAATAAACCCAAAGTTTCAAATTGGAAGTCCGTTATTCGATAAAATTACTATTCAGCTTAATCCAAATTATTATCAAGGGAATGAATTTGTAATTGAAACTAAAAACAACTCAAAAGATAATATGTACATACAATCCATTTCTCTGAATAACAGTCCTCAAAAAGCAACATTTCTTTCATTTTCAGATGTAGTAAAAGGAGGAAAACTGGTTTTGGAGATGGTTAATATTCCAAATAAAAACTTAAATAAATAAATGGACACATGAAGAATCTTATCTTATTCGCATTTTTAATTAGTATTACTTTTTCGGTATCGGCGCAAAATCCACACACAAAATACGTTAATCCATTTCTTGGGACCGCACCATTAACCAACCCTGCTGAGATTGGTTATACTCCCCCCAAAGACTGGAGGGTTTGGGCAGGTCTTACTTATCCGGGCTCTTCATTGCCCAATGCAATGGTGCAATTAAGCCCTATTACCGAATTTCATAGTGGTGCTGGGTATGAATATGAAGATTCTGTAATTTATGCTTTTACACATACCAATAAAGGCCATTGGAACTTGTGCCACATCCCTGTTTTGCCGGTTACGGGAGAAATTTCGGCCGACGATTTTGGATCTGGTTTTAGCCATCAAAACGAAACAGCCGAACCTGGTTATTACCAGGTATTTCTTAACCGTTATAATATTAATGCTGAATTGACTTCAACTCTAAGATGTGGTTACCATAAATATACCTTCAGTAATAATCACGATAAAAAACTGATTTTTAACTTAACTGTTTCAAACGAGAGAGTAAAGGATTGGAAGATTGAGCAGGAAGGAGAATACACAGTTAAAGGTTATCAGAATACAGGTAGGCCTATTTTTTTCTGCGCTTATTCAAATCATAAAATTCAAAAGATTGAACCACTAAAAAAAGGGGACAAGGAAATTTCGGTTATCTATTTTGAAAATTCAGCACAGGCATTGGAGTTAAAAATAGGGCTTTCGTTTGTGAGTATCGAAAATGCAAAAGAAAACCTTGCCAAAGAATTAGTTGGAAAAGATTTCGATCAAACTCGGAAAGAAGCAGCTGAGATTTGGGAGAATTTATTGTCGAAAATTGATGTGGAAGGCGGAACAGTGAAGCAAAAGGAATTATTTTATTCATCACTGTACCGGTCCTTTTTGTGGCCGGCTTTACGAAGTGATGTAAATGGTGAATATACAGATGCAAGTGGAGAAGTAGTAAAAAAAGATTTTAGATATTACACAAATCCTTCATTGTGGGATACATACCGGAACAAATTAGTTTTGCTGGGAATGTTGTCTCCTGAAGTAACCACCGACGTAATTCAATCGTTAATTGACAAAGGTGAAAAAACCGGATTTATGCCCACCTTTTTTCATGGCGACCATGCTGCTCCTTTTATTTCTGGTTCATATCTGAGAGGTATTAGAGGCTACGATGTAAAAAGTGCTTACGCATTGCTGTTAACAAATGCAACCAAAGAGGGAGGTACACGGCCACACATTTCTGAATATATTAAAAAGGGATATATCTCAACACCCGACATTAAAAATCCGGAAGTAGAAACAAAAGCCAAAGCCGGTGTAACAAAAACATTGGAATACGCTTACGACGATTATGCCGTGGCATTATTGGCAAAAGAATTGGGAGATAAAGACAACTTTGAAATGTTAATGAAACGGACAAAAAACTATAAAAATTTGTTCGATTCATCTACGGGATTGATGAGGGGTAAGTTGAATAATGGAGAATGGGTATCAAATTTTGATGCTGAATACCCGTATTACGAATACATGTACCGTGAAGCAAATGCCTGGCAATCGACATTTTTTGCCCCGCATGATTCAAAAGGTTTGGTAGGCCTTTATCCCAGCAAAAAAGAATTTGAAAATAAACTCGATTCTTTGTTTTTAATTCCCTGGAATGAGAACCATATTGCCCGTAATGTATCTTCGTTTATTGGGCAATACTGCCATGGCAACCAGCCCGACCATAGTACTCCTTACATGTACTATTTTGTAGATAAACAGGAAAAATCACAAGTATTGTTAAATCAGATAATGAATGATTTTTATGGAATGGGAGACGATGGATTGGCTTTATGTGGAATGGACGATGCTGGCGAAATGTCGGCATGGTATGTTTTTAATGCAATGGGTATTTACCCCTATTCCCCAGCCGATGCCGATTATATTGTTTCGGTTCCTCTTTTCGATCGGATTAAACTTAATTTGAATGATAAGGGAAATTGTGTTATTCAAAAAGTGAATAATGGAAATAAAATCAGTAAAATAAAGATTGGGAGCCAGGTTGTTGATGGCTATTTTGTAAACCACCTCGATTTATATAAAGGTTTGACCATAAGCACCGAATAAAAAACAATATATTGTATACTAAAAATGGTAACAAGAAGAATTTTCGTAAAAAACAGTATCGTTGCTACATCAGGAGTTTTATGTATAAATTCTGTTTTAGGGTGTGTGAATCCGGTTTTGAAAGCGGAGAATTTGGATGAATTTTATAAAGGATTTCAGAATCCTCCAGTTGATTCCCGTCTTTTTGTGCGTTGGTGGTGGAACGGAAACCGGTTGGATAAAGCAGAGATTTTACGGGAATTGGATGTCATGAAGGCTGCCGGAATTGGAGGCGTTGAAATTAATCCCATTGCTTTTCCGGGAGACACTGATCCGGTTGGATATAAAGCTTTGACCATTTTTGACGACGATTGGCTCGATATGTTACAAACAGCTCTTCAGGGAGCTAAAGAACGTGGTATTATTTGCGACATGATTGTTGGCTCAGGGTGGCCATTTGGTGGCGAATTCCTGAAAAAACAGGAGCAGTCACAAATGGTAACCATCGAAACGATTGATTTAAAAGGTGGCGAAAAATACACTTTCAAAATAGATGAGCTGTTAGTAAAAGTTGATCCCGCTCTTCATTCAAAAAATAAAACTGTTTATCGTGATTTGATTATGATCCGCCTTCTTCCCAAAAATTCAAATGAATTTGTGGAAGGAACCGATTTAAAGAGCGAAATCACTAATGGGATGCTCGAAATTGAAGTTCCTGTAGGCAATTTTGTTTTGTATTATGTGGTGAAACTTACCGGTTACATGGCTGTTATTAATGGAGCTCCAGGTGCTGCTGGTCCGGTTTTAAATCATTATAATAAAGAAGCTACGGATGCATACCTGAACAGAATCTCTGGTTTTATTGCCGGAAAAGTTGGAGATATGGGAAACTACATTCGCGCCATGTTTTGCGATAGTATGGAACTTGAAGGAGCTAATTGGAACGATGATTTACCCATAGAGTTTGAAAAACGAAGAGGGTATTCTTTGTTACCTTATTTGCCATTTGTACTGAAAAAAGTGGGGCACATGGGCAATCCGCTTGACGAAGATTACGGAACAAAATTTCCGGATGAAGTAGTTGAGTTGATAAAACGTGTGGATTTAGATTATTATCAAACGCGAATTGAGCTGTTTAAAGAACGCTTTATCGACACCTTTAACGATTGGTGCCATAGGAACAACGTAAAATCACGAATGCAAGCCTATGGCCGTGGGATGCACCCACTTGAAGCAAGCATGGACATAGATATTCCCGAGTGCGAAACATGGTTGTTTAAAGATGTTGGAAGAGAATATCCCGATACCGGATTATCAGGACGAGCTCCAAGGATGTGCA
This sequence comes from Prolixibacteraceae bacterium, assembly GCA_963666575.2. Classification (GTDB taxonomy): domain Bacteria; phylum Bacteroidota; class Bacteroidia; order Bacteroidales; family Prolixibacteraceae; genus JABMQB01. The sequence goes on along the minus strand of CAXXYG010000027.1, from coordinate 125,703 downwards.
ATAAATACGTTTCTTCGGGTGCCATTCTTGCCGGGGAAAAGATTGTTAGTTGCGAAGAAATTACAAATACCGAAATGGCATTTATGGCAACCCTTGAAAACATAAAAGTTGCCGGCGACCAAAGTAATATTTCAGGAGTAAATCATTCCATTTTACATGGATTTAATTATTCACCCCTTGATACAAAATTCCCGGGTTGGATTCGTTATGGTGCATTTTTTAACGAACGGAATACATGGTGGCCTTATTTCCAAAAATGGGCTGATTATAAAGCACGCATTTCGTATCTGATGCAAAATGCTACCCCTCAGGCGGATGTAGCCATTCTTCAACCACTTACCGACCTTTGGTTAAAAATGGGCCCCCAGCGTGACCCATTTCCTCAAAAATGGTATCCTGAGTACCAGAATAATCTTTGGGAAGCTATAAATCAGAATGGCGGTGGGTGTGATTATGTAAGTGAAAATATTATCAAAAATTCTACTTTCAATGAGGGTAAAATGAATTACAATGGGCGCTCATATTCCACTATATTAATGCCCGAAATTGAAACTCTCGATCTGGAAACCACCAAATCGCTGGTAATTTTTGCACGTGAAGGCGGGAAAATTGTTTTTATCGAAAAAACACCTTTTAAATCGCCTTCCTATAAAAATGGGAAGAATGACGATGCAGAGGTGAATGCATTAGTAACAGGATTGCTGAAAAACAACACAAGTAATGTTGTAAAGTATCCTGCTCCAAAAGGAGACATAATAAAATGGTATGGGAAATTACAAGATGAATTGAGTTTAAAGCCTTATGTCAGGTTCAATAAAACACATAAATATCTAAGTCAATCGAATTACCGGATTGGAGAAAATAGTATCTTTTTTATTGTTAATTCCAGTTTGTCGGAACACATTTCAGTGGGGGCTGAGTTTTTGGTGAAGGACAATTTATATCCTTGGATTTGGAATCCTGAAACCGGAGGAAAAATGCGTTATCCAACAATGGGAAGCAAAAACAAACTAAACCTGGAACTTCCGCGGGCAACTTCATTATTAATTGTTTTTGAGAAAAATCAGGAAGGTGAACAAATTGAGGCGGTTGATTATAATTCTTCCGGAAAAGAAATAACCGGAGCTTGGAATTTAAATCTTCTCCATATGAATGGAGAGGAACAGCAAATTAAAATGAAAGGTTTAGCTGATCTAACTAAATTAACGCAAACCAAACATTTTGCTGGCGAAGTTATTTATGAAAAAACAATAAACCTTCATTCCAGCAATTATAAATACATCAATTTGGGCGATGTTCAGGGAGTTTCAGAACTGGCCTTAAATGGTGAATTGGTTGGGACCAAATGGTACGGAGCTCATATTTATAATTTAAATGGAATTGTAAAGGAAGGCGATAATATATTATCCATAAAATTGACGACTATCACCGGGAATTACCTAAAAGGTTTAAAAGACAATGTAGTTGCTCAAAATTGGACCAGCCGTCAGGATTATTACCCCATGGGAATAATTGGGCCGGTTAGAATCTACTAATTTGAAAAAAAAATCAATATATGACCACACGAAGAGATTTTATAAAAAAAGGAAGTTTTACTGTTGCCGGAATTGCTGTTGCTGGTTCAGGTAGTATTTTGGCTTCAAATACAAAACTGAGTTATGTCAGTAACAGGCCAATTCCTGCAGAGCGAAATTTTAATTCAAAGGCTGTTGAAGAAACCATTCAAGCTACAAAAGCAAAATTGAAGGATCCGAAACTGGCGTGGATGTTTGAAAATTGTTTTCCAAATACCCTGGATACCACCGTTGAATTCGGCAGTAAAAATGGCAAACCCGATACTTTTGTAATTACAGGTGATATACATGCCATGTGGCTGCGCGATTCAACAGCTCAGGTGTGGCCATATTTACCTTTAACAACTGGTGATGATGAATTAAAAACGCTTATTGCTGGTGTTGTTCACCGTCAAACCCAATGTGTACTTCTTGATCGTTATGCCAACGCGTTTAATAAAACAAAAGAAGACGAAGTTCACTGGATGAGTGATAAAACAGATATGAAACCTGGTTTGCATGAACGTAAATGGGAAATTGATTCGCTCTGTTACACAGTTCGTTTAGCATATAATTACTGGAAGACAACAGGCGACACTTCCGTTTTTGATACCGCATGGCAAAAGGCTGCAGCTTTAATTGTTAAAACATTTAAGGAGCAACAACGCAAAGATGACCTTGGACCTTATACATTTCAGCGCGAAACGCCTCAGCAATTGGATACCTTGTCGAATCATGGGTACGGGCGTCCTTTAAATCCTGTCGGATTGATCAATTCTTCTTTCCGTCCTTCAGACGATGCTGCAACATATGGATTTCTTATTCCTTCGAATTTGTTTGCTGTAACTTCATTAAATCAATTGGCTGAAATTAGTGAAACAATAACCGGCAACAACACTTTTGCAAACGAATGTAAAACGTTGGCAAATGAAGTAGATAAAGCCATTCAGGAATACGCTATTGTAAAACATAAAAAATATGGCAAAGTGTATGCTTTCGAAGTAGATGGATTTGGCAATGCCACTTTTATGGACGATGCTAATGTGCCAAGTTTGCTTGCTTTACCTTATTTGGGTTGTGTTAACAAGGACGATAAAATATACCAAAATACCCGCAAACTTGTTTGGAGCGAAGACAATCCTTATTTCTTTAAAGGAAAAGCAGCCGAAGGAATTGGTGGCCCACACGTTGGATACGATATGGTTTGGCCAATGAGCATTATTATGCGGGCTATGACTAGCTCCGATGATAAAGAAATTGCCTGGTGTATAAAAACACTACGCGATACCGATGCTGAAACAGGTTTTATGCACGAAACATTTCACAAAGACGATCCGAAGAACTATACACGGTCGTGGTTTGCATGGGCAAATACTTTGTTTGGCGAGTTAATTCTGAAATTAGTGAATGAAAATAAAAGCCATCTGTTGGCCATAAAATAGTATTTCCTTGTTGAGGGAAATAGTAGTTAGGTTTAGTTAGTATAAAGGATTCCAGATTTTGGGATCCTTTTTTATTATTCTAAAATCAAACTCCCTTGTTTGTCGTACTCCCAGAAAGGAGCCCAGGCAATTTCCCACGGATGCCCATCGGGATCAGCAAAATAACAATCGTAGCCACCCCAAAAAGTTTCCCTGGGTTCAATAAGTGAGGTTGCTCCATTTGCCAGAACATTAATATAAGTGTCGACAACAGCTTTTTTGTTGTCTTGATTAATGGCTAAAGTGATGCCCGAAAAACCACTACGTTCAGGGTTTTGTCCGGCATCTTCAGCTAATTTGTCAAGGGGGTAGAGTGCTACAATGATTCCTCCGTTTGAGAAAAAAACAATTTTATCGTCACTCCCTTTTCCGGCTTTCCATCCCAATGCTTTTTCATAAAACAATTTTGATTTTTGAAGATTGGTGACACCTAATGTGACAATATTTAATCGTGGTTTCATGTTATTATTTTTTTACGACCGAACTAGTATTTTTTCAGTTTAATAAAACTTTTAAGCTCATCTTTTTTCTCAGATGATAAATTATGCCATCTGATGCCCTGAATGGCTCCTTCGAGCGCCATAAGCATGTTTATACAAACCGAATGGTCTATTCCATTTAACCTTAGGTATGCTTGCTCACTGCCAGTGTTTTTTAGCTCCTTTGAAGAAGTAATTCCAGCCTCAATTAATTTTTTCTCCAGTGTTGGCCCAATGTTAGGAAGTTGATTAAGTTTCTCCATTGTTTAATATTTGGGCATCATTGTAATGTGTTCGCCTTCAGTTGTATAGTAGTTATTCATTAAGTTAGCCGTTAGGCATGCATGCACGGGGATTATTTCAACAAGGTCGCCTGGTTTTAAATATTTTAAATATTTTGGCGCAAGTTTAATGGTGCCATGCTCTTGTGAAAGTTTAGAAACATAATTTAAACTATCGAGTAATACTTTTTCTCCTTCGACGGATATAATAACTCTACCGTACAATTCTTTACCATCAATATTTACAATTTTCTCTTTTGATAAATGGATAGCTCCTCCGTATATAACAACTTCATTTCGTGAGGGATGAATTGAAATAACCGGGCATACTAATTTTATCGCAATTTTATCGATTGAACAAGCACCAATTTGGTGTTGCATTAAATCGTAAAAAACAAAATTACCAGGCCTTATTTCGTCTACCCCGGTATAATTATCACAAATAGTTGCCGAAGGCGTATCGCCAAGCGACACTTCGATGTTGGGCCATGACTTTATATACCGTTGTTTTAATGATCTCATTTTAAGAAGTGCATCAAAATGTAAACTGTGCACCTCATGGATTGAATTTGAAGTATATGTTTGACCTGCGTGAGTAAGAAAACCTAAGAAATGCAAGTGTTTGTTTCTTCTGATAATCTCAATAATAGCATCGATTAGTCCAAATCGACCGGGAGAAATACCGGTTCTGCTATTTCCTGTATCAATTTTTATATAAATGCCAATGGGAGAGGAAATTTTATTATTAAGTGCTATTGCTGCTTCTTTGTTTTCGACAATTACATTCAGTTTTATGGAAGCAGCCAACCTGCTAATATTTGATATTTCCAATATATTTAATGAAAAAGCAACTGTAATGTTTTGCCATCCATGGCTGGCAAAATATTCGGCCATTTGTACCGAAGATACAGTAATTGAATCAACACCAAATAATTTAAACCATTCGCCAATTTTGGCAGATTGATGTGTTTTAAAATGAGGCCTAAAACGTAGCTTAAGGCTTTTGGCTTTAAGTGCCATCGTTTCGATGTTGTTTTGGCACACATCTTTATCAAGAATAAGAGTTGGACGTAAAATTTCAATCATTGCAATTGCCCCATTCAACTTACAATTAGTAATTTTTATTTTTTCAATCTTTCAATCAAATCCAGTTTTATTTTAAGCAGTGTTTCCGAAACTCCTACTTTATAAATATGGGGGCTGATAAATCTTTTATGTTCATCTGGAAGTCTTTCTAATCTTCTCTTTAAATATGCAAAAATTTCCAATGGATTTTTCTTTTCAATCAGTATTTTTTCTTCGGAATATACTTTTTTTAATAAAGCTTCTTTTTTGAGTGATTTTACGGTTGATTTTTTTTCGGGATATACCGGGTGGAATAGTGTTTCTATATTTTGGGGATCATCTGTGTTTAAAAGAATCCCATCTTTGAAAAAATTACCATCTTCATCGAAATACCGGTAAACTGTTTTTTGCCCCGGAAGAGTTACTTTTTCAATATTTTCCGAAATTTTCATTTTAGGAATACCATCAATCCACGATAATTTATAAACTCCATCAAGCGAAGCATCGGGTTTTCCGGTAATTAGTTCGGTACCAACTCCAAATGAATCAATTGGTGCATTCTGGTCTTTAATAAGGCTTTTTATTACGTATTCGTTTAATTGGTTGGAGGCTACAATTTTTACATATTGCAAACCAGCGTTATCCAGCATTTTTCGGGCTTTTTTACTTAAATAAGCTAAATCCCCACTGTCGAGCCGTATCCCTTTTAATGTCAATCCTTTAAGTTCGAGTTGTTGGGCAATTTTTATGGCATTGGGAATACCGGATTTTAGGGTATCATAAGTATCGACCAATAAAATTGAATTGTTTGGATGCGCATTAGCATAAGCTTCGAATGCCGCTAATTCACTGTCGAAACTTTGTATCCAGGAGTGAGCTTGTGTCCCTCCAACCGGAATATCATAAATTTTGCCAGCTAGTACGTTCGATGTAAATTTAGCACCGCCTATGCAGGCTGCGCGGCTGGCATGAATGGCTCCAAAACCTTGTGCCCTTCGTAATCCAAAATCAGAAAATATATTCTTACCCGAAGCAAGGTATATTCTTAATGCTTTGGTGGCTATTAACGATTCAAAATTGAGAATATTCAACAAAAGGCTTTCGATTAGTTGGGCTTCAATAATATTTCCGGTAATTTTAATGAGAGGTTCATTTGGGAAAACTACTTCACCTTCTGTCATACTCTCTATTTCTCCTTTAAAGGAAAAAGTTTTCAGGTATTCTAAAAACTCATCTTGAAAACCTAGCGTTTTGAGGTAGGTTAGGTCCGATTCGGAAAAGGTAAATTTGTGTAGAAACTCAAGAAAATCATAAAGGCCTGCAAAAACAGTAAATCCACCTTTAAAAGGATTGGTCCTGAAATAATAATCGAAGGTAACCTGATTATTTTGCTTGCCGGCACAAAAGTAGCCCTGAGCCATGGAAAGCTCGTAGAAGTCGGTATAAAGCCCTAAATTCTCCAATGAAAATGACATGTATGGTTTTTAAAAATTACCTTAAAGTTAGAAATGATAATGAGGATTTTAAAATAAATTAATAATTGATTCTCAGGATTGGCTTTCCCTTTTAAATTCTGATGGGGTTTTTCCTGTGAAATTTTTAAAGATGCGATTAAACGAAGCTTTTGAATTAAATCCTACATCAAAGGCAATGGCGAGGATTGTAAATTGCAATTTCTGTGGATTTTGTATTTCTTTTTTGAATTCTTTCACCCGGTAATTATTTATAAAATCGTAAAAAGAATTTTTCAGGATATTATTCAAAATAGTAGATAATTCAGAAGAGGAAAGGCCGGCAATTTTTGCCAGGTCATATAACGTTAATTCAGCATCAAGGTAAGGTTTTTGTTTTTCCATTAAATCAAGTAAAGCTTTTGCATTTTTTTCAATTTCTGATACATTTTGTTTGGATATAGTTGTTCTGATTTTCTTTTTTGGCTTGGATGAAGTTTTTGTGTTGTAAACAAAAATTTTCCCCTGCTTATATCCCTGGTAACCAATTATAAAAGTTAAGAATACCAAAGAAAGATAAAAAACCTTATCGACCGTAAGCACATCGCTTTGTTTGAAAGAGAGCGTAAATGCCAGCAAAATCAGTACAATGGTTAATCCTACAAAACAGGCAATCAGGTTTTTCAGCCAGTTTAGGTCAACTTTTTTATCAAACGAAAAAATGTTTTTAATTGATTTCCTGTGCTCTGATAATACTTTTAAGCTTTTGATCAGATAAATTGAATAGAATAAGATCTGGAAAAATATGGGGAGTATGTATATAAATTTGATTGATTCTTTGTTCGATGCAAATTCTATTTTTTGGCTGTAGGGCAATAGATAAAATGGAATGCTGCTGATGTAAACAACTATTGTTGGAAGCAGGTATGTCAGCGATCTCTTCGTTAACTTAAATTTTGGGTTTGTTAATGCCCTGCTGTACACGTATAAAAATACCATTTGGGCTGTAAATAAACCGCTATCTGCACCACCCAGCCACAAGATGTCAATGATCGAATCTTCAAGTACCAACCAGGCATAGATCAGATGGATTCCCAATATCAGCATCCATGCTGTGAGAATCTTATCAGAAAGAATCTTATTTTTTTTATCAAAAAGTAATAAAGAATAAAAGAGTGCCTGTACTCCGCCAACTAAAAAAATAATTTCCATGAAGAAGGTTTATATCTACAAAAAAAGAAATTATTTTAAAGTGAAACAAGCAAATGATAATAATTCATGAAATTATTTATGTGTTAATATTCTTTTAATTAGTGTTTTATGTGGTGAGGTCATGGATAAATAAGTGATTTTTGATTATTAGTGCTTATAGTTTAAACCACGCAACTGGTTAAAAATATACCCTCAACCTTCCAAATCCGCCCATTCCGTACTCGGCAAATTCGCTTCCTTTTTTCCCAAATGGGACATAACCAACGAGGATCAATTCAACATTATCGTTCAAGCTGAAGTCGAACCAGGGATAGATCATTCCGCTTTTATCATTCAGGTTGATCATAAAGTAATTTGACCAATTTACCAATTCGCCAATTGGTAAAAGCTGCCCTGCAAAAATGTAGTTTTTCCCGAGGTTTTCTCCCTGTGCCCCGAGCATGGCCATCCAGTCGGCAAAGGTATATTCTGAACTGTTTTTAGAACCCAGTCCATTATGATAGAATTCCGCCATCAGGTAAAGCCCGTTCATAAAAGTGTAATCGGCACCAATCAGAAGCTGTTTGTAGTTTTTACCCGATTTTAAATGGTTGTAAGCTCCTTCAGCCCAAATACCTACTCCTAGAATACTCCCTGAAACATCGCCGCCAAAGAGTTGTCGTTTGTATTTTTCTTCTTCAAACGTGAAATAATTTATCTGATTTTCTTCTTCATACGCATAACTTATACTAAAATCAAAACCACTAATGTAATAGCGTGCTTTAAGGGCTTTTGTCGTATTTTCCCAATTGTCGCCTACGCTTATCAATCCGGTGACCATTCCTTCTGAAGCAAAGGGAATTTCAGTTTTAAAAGCATTAACTCCGGTTTTTTCATACATGGGATCCAGCAGGTTCTTGTCGTTAAAAAGGTCGGTTGGATTCCATGCATAACCTGTTCCCCAGGGAAGTTGTTGTTTTCCTATCCTGAAATTGGCATGTTTTGTATAAGCGGAAAAATACGCATTGTCCAGGATTATTTCATTTTTCATAGTTAAACCAAACATTGGACGCAAATCTTCAATCGTAGAGTTCATTTCTTTGGCGTAATTATTAGCCACATTATCAGGGATAAAATCAAACAGGTTTAATGCTGTTTTTCCATGGTAGGATTTAATATTCACATTGCAGTTAAAACTGAGTTTCTTGGTTATCTCTGTTGAAAGGTCAAACCTCACTTTGTTGTAATCCTGAAAAATTGTTCCTGTTTTTAAATCCTGAATAAACAGTTGGTTTTCGTAATAACCGTAAAACCTTGTTTTATTTATTAGTGAGTCCAGTCCTTTTGAAAAAGTGGTTAAAGTCAGAAGGATTAAAAATAATGTAGTTGCCGATTTTTTCATCTTAGTAAGTATTAATCAGGAGTGGAGAATTGGTGATTCTGTCCATGGCTTTGTAAGAAAACAAGAAAACTAATGAAAACAATGTTTGATTTTAATAAGCTGAACATGTTCACTTTTCCCTCCACTTCCTGAATAAATATATTTTACTTTTTACTTAAACTATTTGTGCTGAACAGGGCGTCATCCGGGTTGGTGTTTACTTTTATTTCCACCATTTCAATGGTTGTTTTACCTCCGTCCTGTAGGTTTTTCATAACCATCTTTTTTGCGATCCAATGGCTGTCAATTTCAACAATATTGAAAGTGGTTAGCCTTTTTAAAAGGTCGCCATCTTCGTAATAATCAATACGGAGAATGACATATTTTTCAGTATCAGCCCACAGGATCATTTTTGAATAATGCGGCCCGGATTCAGTAGGGATTAGTTCAATTTTCCATGTATTAATATTTTCCAGTTTTTCTTTTTCCAGCAGTTTGCAATTGAAATCTTTATCGTAATCCCAACCGGTCATGTCTTCATAAGAAAAATCACTTCCCTGGACTTTTTGTTTTTTTGCGTGGCTTGCCAAATGGCGTACACGGTCGGTTTTAGGTGTGTAAAACCAGATTTCGTTACCATCTTCCAGCATCAGTATTTTATCGCCTGCTACCCTGCTTGGGGCAGTGTAAATAGTTAGCTGTTTTTCATTTTGATCTTTTGTATAAGCTTCCATCTCTAAAGTCCGGGTTTTACCTTTTGATGTAATTATGGTTTGTTTTGAAATGGATTTACTTGATTCGATTTTTTCATTTTTATCGATTCGGCCGATGATATCTTTGATATCCGGTGTTTGTGCGGAACTTGCAAAAATCATCATTGAAAATATAATTACTATTAGATTTTTCATGATTGTGTTTTATCGTTTATAATTTCCGTGATTTAATTTTGATTTTTTTTGACTCTTCCTCTTATCCCTCTCTACGCGTAGAGAGGGACGATCAGCCGGAAGGCGGATCAGGGTGAGTCATAATTATTTTTTATTATCGATGACTCCGAAAATTGCTGGCAGCACAACAACTGTTGATAAGAAACAGGTTATAATTCCGATTGCCAGAGTTACTCCCAGGCTGGCAAGTCCGCGTGCACTTGCAAATCCCAAAGAGCCAAATGCCAGGAAAGTTGTAATTGTTGTTATTAAAACTGCTTTTCCGGTGCTTGAGAAAATTAATCTGATTTTATTTTTCCCTTCAATTTTGTAACGATGGATGATGTGTACACCATCGTCGATTCCGATACCAAGGATAAGAGGAACTGCCATCACATTAAGGATGTTAAGTTGCATCCCGAAAACTTTCATTAAACCTACCATCCAGGTCACTCCAATAAGCAACGGAACCATGGTAAGCAACGTGAGTTTTATATTTTTGAAATCTGCTAAAAGAAGGAAGAAAACTACAAACAAAGTTAATATTGCTGCAATAGCTCCATCTTTCCCAATGTAAGTGATTAGTATATAAAATACCAATGGCATTCCGGTAACACGCTCGTCAATTTTATGCATCTGGTCTGAAAAAAGCCTCAAAAATTCAAAGTCCCATGCTTGTTCTTTTGGGAAGATGGTTACAAGAAAATGGTTTCCGTCGTGGCTGATAAACTGATCTTTAATATCGTTTGGAAGGTTATCCAAAATAATTCTTTCGTCTGAGGTCATTTTTAGTGACTTTTCTTTAAATACAGGGACATAAATTTCTTCATATGAAAAAAGAAGTGTTGCAGATTCCGGGTTTTCATCCATAGTTTTCACTACCTGATTAATCAGGCTTTTTCGTGTTGCAGCATCTTGTTCAAGGTCGCCAACAATTTCTTTTACTTTTTTATCAAGTCGGTCTTGTCCGCCCATAAAAGCCAACTGGCCTAATTCAATCAGGTTGTCCTCTAAACGATATAATTCATCAGAGAGAAGGTCTTGATCCGTTTTTGTAAATCCAGGCTCAAATTTATAGTTTTTAAGATTATCCCTTATTTCATTGATATAAGGAACCCTGTTTCTGTAATCTTTTTCTGAAGGAATAAATTCAGAAATACTGGTAACCATCCCTGTTTTTCGTAATTCTTTTGCTTTTTCTGTAAGTTCACGTGCATGTTTAATATCAGAGGTAGTAACCATTACCATATCAGGCGTAGCGTCAAAATGTTCAATCATACTATCCTGAACTGCAATGCACGACAGCCCTTCCGGTTCAAGGCTTAAATAATTGTAATTAAAAGTAATTTGAGCGGCTGCATAAACCAGGACAACAGTAATTGCTACAATTGCCGAAAGAACCAGCATCGGTTTCCGGGAAACAGAAGCAGCAACATTACCCATAAATCTGAATTTCGTTGTTTTTGTTTTCTGCAACTTTTGAGTTTTATTTTTAAGCTTTTGATATTTTTTGTCTTTCTGATCCAGGATATCCAGTTTTTCATTAGCTTTTTGAGCTTTTTTCATTTTTATTTTATCGTGGAGAATCAACATAGAAGGCAAAGCTAAAAGAGAAGCTAACATAGTTAGGAGTACACCAACACCTGCAATCAAGGCAAACTCTTTCATCCCGCTGTTTCTGGACACCAGCATGGTGAGGAAGGCTAAAGCTGTTGTTACTGCTCCAACAATAATCCCATTTCCTGATTTCAGAAAGGCATTTTCAATGGATCCGAGAATAGAATTTCCGTTTGCCCTGTTTTCGTTGTAGCCGGCAATTACGTGAATATTAAAATCGATTCCCAGTCCAATCAGGATTACGGCAAACATGGAGGTCATCATGTTGAGATGCCCGATTGTCAGGGTTGCAAATCCCATGGTCCAGATTACCCCCATTATAAGGCTGACTCCTGCCAACAGTGGTGCCGACCACATCCTGAAAGAAATAATAAATAAGGCAATAATCAGGAAAAAAGAGATGATGGAAGTAAACGACATATCAGAAGAAGCTGCTTCGGTTTCCTGCACTGCCAGCGACATGGTTCCGGCAGTTCCAGCCATGGTTATGCTCGGGTAATTTGTTTTTGTTTCTGAAATGATGTTTTCAATTTTATTGATCAGAATCGCAGCGGTATCGAGCTTGTCGGTCGGGAATGTTGGTTTTACAAAAAGAAGGATCATGTTTTTATCGAACGACAACATGTATTCTTCGCCAATCAGCATTTTATCTACAGCATTCTCAACGGAACTGTTTTTATTGCCTCCGTTATTAATGTAACTATTCATGCTTTCTAACCAGTTTTCAATTCCATCGAGGCTGGCAATGGCTTTGTTTTCCTTTTCTTTGGTAGAAATTGATTCTTCGCCTTCGGCAATATAGGTTTTTTCGAAGCTGTTGTTGATCTCTGTAAAAAGCGGCACCAGCGAAAGGTCTTTGTACATGTCTTTGCTGTTTTTCAGGTCTTTTTCTTTGGTCAGCATAAAAGCATGTTTCTCGAAAAAATCTCTGTTAATTTTATAATCGACCTTACTTACATATTCTTTCAGGGCTACAATTTTTGGGGCGATTTCATCGGTAAATGCTTTTAAATCATTTTCTTCACCCATTGCACCTATAATAATATTAGAGGCTGCGCTGTAGTTGTTAACTATTTTGTCGTATTCCTGAACGGTCGGATGGCTTTGAGGCATCAGGTCTTTAAAATTCATATTTAATTCCAGGTTTTCCGACATAGCTCCCAAAACGAGGGTCAGAACCAGGGCTCCAATAAACATTGCCCAAGAATGTTTTTCTGCTAATCGTGCCAATCTGATTAAAAGTTTTTCTTTCATTGTTTTAAATTTTTCTATTTCTAATTCATTGTTTTTAAAAGTTTATTGAAAAGATGCATCTTAAAATCATGGATGAATACCGAACTGTCATTGATACTATCAGGATGATCGTGTTTACTATTTTTATGATTGTGACTGCTTCCATTTTTAATAAATTTTAATTTCGCAAACAAATGTAGGGGAGCAAATCACGTCGATCGCCTTACTAAATTTTGATGAGACCTCCTCAATGTCTCAACTAATAATAAGATATTGACATGCAGTCTTTTAGATATTGTTTTTTGAGACGCGCAATTTTTTGTGAGTTTTAGAAAATGGAAAGTCTCATATTATCAATTACAGAAAAACAGGTTTAATGAGACGTTTTTGACAGAAAAATCCTTAGGTATCAGTTTCTTCTTTGGCTGAACAAGTTTGCTTTCTGATAGTCAGTGCTTTACGATTTATTGATACTCAATTAAGGTCTTACTAACTTTTGATGAGACGATTGGCATTACCTACCAACTTAATTTTGATTCATCAATTTTCAGAAACAAAAAAATAAATACAATGAATCAGATCGTTTTAATTACAGGAGCAAGTTCAGGGATCGGCAGGGCGATTGCAGAATACATCGCTACTCAGAATTTAATTGTGTATGCAGGCGCGCGTAAAGAAAAAGATATAAAAAACCTCAATGCCATTGAAAATATACGAGGAATAAAACTTGATGTAACAAACCCGGAACAAATCAGGGAAGCTTCATTAAAGATTGCAAGCGAAACAGGCCAATTGGATTGTCTGATTAACAATGCCGGAATAATGGGGTGGGGGTCGGTGATCGACCGCGACCTGGATTATTTTAAAAATACCTTTGAAACCAATGTCTGGGGAATCGTATCAATGGTTAAAGTTTTTTACCCGCTTTTAAAATGTTCGCAAAACAATCCGATAATTTTTAATATCAGTTCGCAGGGGGCAAATTATACCCTGCCGTTCTGGTCGCCATATATGATGAGCAAATTTGCCCAGGAGGCATTTTCAGGCTGTTTAAGGCGTGAGCTATTGCAAGCCGGTATAAGAGTAGTTTCAATTGCTCCCGGATCGTTTAAATCGAATATGTTTCAAAGCCAGCTTAAAGCCCTCAATGAGTACGAACAAAAGTATAAAAGCGAGTTTTCGCCTCGGGTTATAAAAATGCTTGGTGTTCCAATCCGCAAAAAAACAAATCGGGGGCTTTCGCCTGAAGTACTGGGTGAATTGATTTTCAAAATCATGCAAAGCAAAAAAGCAAAGGCTCGATATGAACCAGGCAAACGATTGATACCCGATGTTTTACTACAGCGATTCCCAACCCGAATCATCGATAAGTTAGTCATGAAAATGATTAAATAAAAAATAGAAGGAATCCTTTTCCAAAATTCTAAACTTTGGAAAAGTTAACATCCTGAGATTCAAATAATATTTCAACCAATAATTGAAAAATTAAAAATTATGTTCGAAGTAAAAATTACCAACCAGAATGAAAAGAAAGTAGTGGGTTTAGTATTGCACACTTCTTTTATAGAAAACAAACAGGCACAGGATATTCCTCCCTTTTTTCATAAGATAATGGAGGAAGATTTACTGGAGGAAGTTCCAAACCGGATAAACGAAAACCAGATCTGTGTTTTTGTGATGAAAAAAAGCTCACCCGACTTTGATTACTATATGGGGGTTGAAGTAAACAACTATGACAATATTCCTGAAGGAATGAAAACAATTTCTATCCCTGCGAGCAGGTTTGCCACAACCCCATTTATAAAACGTGGAAATCCTGATGGTTTAAAAGCTTTCAAATTCTTAACTGAAAGTTGGCTGCCTCAAAACGGGTATTCCCAATCATTGAATGTACCTATGTTTATTTATTACGATGAAAGGTTTATCCCTTCTTTTAAAGATCATGGCTACGATGGCAAACAAATCGCTGAAATGAATATTCCAATCAATTTATAACAATTATAAAAAATGAAAAAAATTACATTTATATTGGTTTCAATCTTACTGTTTTCCCAGTTAAGTTTCGCTCAAAAAAGTAATGAGAGTCAATTTGTTCGCGAAGGATTTATTTTTGGCGTTGCAGCCGGAGGGGGCACACTTTTAATGAAAGACAAAGGATTTGACTCTGAGTCTTTTGGAAAAATGTCTGTCTTGAATTTAAAATTAGGCTATATGATAAATCCCACCACCGCTATTTGTTTGCATGTCCCAAGTGGAGGGCATAAACAAGACGATGAAACACGCGCTTTTGAAGCATCTTTGATTACAGGACAGCACTGGTTCACAGATCGATTCTGGAGTTCTGCCGGTGTTGGTCTTGCTATGGATATGCCTCCGTTTTATGAGGTAAATAATGATGACCCTGCGTTCTATTTTGGAGCTGCTGCAAGTATTGGTGCAGGCTATGAATTTTGGAGGAAGGGAAGGTTTGCAATGGATATCCAGGGAAGGGTACTTTATGGCAATTACGATGTTGAAGGTGTGAACAGGCAAAGTACAGCCTTCGATTTATTGATCGGATTTAACTGGTATTAAAAAGTTCCCGGAATTCAAATAAAAATTAAACTAATAAAATTTTAAAATGAAAAAAATAGTTGTCATATCAGGAAGCCCCCGCCCCAAGGGGAATACCTACAAGATAACCAAAGTGTTTGAAGAAAAAATGAATGCGTTTGGTGATTACGAATTTGAATATATTTCTTTAAAAAAAGTTGACCTACAGTATTGCAAAGGATGCCTGGTTTGTATGAAAAAAAGCGAGGAATTTTGTCCTTGTAAAGATGATGCGCTTGAAATCCGCGATAAGCTATTAAATGCCGATGGCGTTATATTTACATCACCGGTTTATGTACATACCGTTTCGGCTATGATGAAAAACTTTTTCGACAGGTTTGCCTTTTATTGCCACCAGCCTCATTTTATCGGGAAATCGGCAGTTTTACTTGTAACCACTGAACTAAGCGGAGGTAAAGACACCCTTGAATACATGAAATTCCCGGTTAATGCCTGGGGCTTTAAAATTGCCGATTCCGTAGAAGTTGTTTATCCATCGTATAAAGAAAATCCGGATTATAAGGTGGCAGCGATTTCGACCATTGAAAAAGCTGTACAGAAATTTCATAATTCTGTCTCAAATAAGGAGGTTGATTATTCTTTACAGAAATTTATATTCTTCAATCTGTTGAAGGTAAAGGTTACTCTGCATAAAAATATGCTTCCGCGTGATTTTGCCTATTGGCAGGAAATGGGCTGGTTAGGCCTTCCTTTTTATACCGGGAGAAACGTACCGGCATTTAAAAGTTTTCTGTCCAGGAATTTGGTAAAATTCAAATTAAAATCAATCCTGAAAAAAGCAGGAGTAGTTGTTAATAATTGAATATGAAAGTCATGAAACGAACATTTATAGCCGTGCTTTTCAGAGGTTTATCAAAGATGATAGATAAGAGTTATAAAAACTCTAAAAACCGCATTGGTGAAACAATAAAATTAAAAACCAGCGATAGGGAATACACAGTTTTTAAACAATCAGATATTAAAGGAAAAGATACTAAAGAAGGGGTGTATTTCGAAGTTGAATTCTCGTTTAAAAAGTGGGTGCCCAATTATTTCTCCCCAACTATTCCGTTTTTTATCGGGATGCCGGGATTTATTTCTAAGTTGTGGTTAATTGATAATAACAATGGTGACTATGCAGGGCAATATATTTTCTCAACGCGGGGAGATGCTCAAGGTTATGGAAACTCGTTCGCACAAAAACTGGTCAAAAACCTGTGCGTTCAGGGAAAGCATAAATGGGAAGTGACAGAAATTGAGGATACACAAAAAATTGAATCTAAATCGGTAAAAGAAAAAATCCCGAATAATTGCATAAACGGGATTTTTTTTCTGTAATATTTAATATTATTCATTATCGAGGAATATTGTTTGTGACCTGTTTGGGCCTACTGAAGCAATTGTAACAGGAACACCCACTTCTTCTTCAATAAAAGCAATGTAACTGTTAAATTCCTCAGGAAATTCGTTTTGGCTTGTAATTTTGGTAAGGTCGGTTTGCCATCCGGGAAGTTCAACAAATATGGGTTTAACAGTATCGTCGAGTTCATAAGGAAATTCAGAAACTGTTTCACCATTAATTTCGTAACCAACACAAATTTTGATGGTTTTGAATTCATCCATCACATCGGCTTTCATCATAATCAATTCGGTTACACCATTTAACATGATGGTATATTTTAATGCTACCAGGTCGAGCCACCCACACCTCCTTGGGCGGCCAGTTGTTGAACCAAATTCGTTTCCGGCTTTACGTAATTCATCGCCGGTTTCATCTAATAGTTCAGTAGGGAATGGGCCCATTCCAACGCGGGTACAATAGGCTTTAAAAATGCCAAATACATTGCCTATGTTACCGGGTGATACACCAAGCCCTGTGCATGCCCCTGCACAAATAGTGTTGGATGATGTTACGAATGGGTATGACCCAAAATCGATGTCGAGCAATGTTCCTTGGGCACCCTCAGCTAATACCGATTTGCCTTCTTTTAGTAAATTGTTAATATAGTGTTCGCTATCGATTAATTTAAATGATTTAATTAATTCTAAGCCTTCAAACCATTCTGCCTCACAGTCGGACAATAACTTTTTATAATCGAAATTGTATAATTTCTCAAGAATTAAAGCATGCTTGTTAATTTTCGAAGTATATTTTTCTTTAAAATTGTTGAGTGTATCTCCAATTCTAAGTCCTTCGCGGCCTGTTTTATCGCTATATGTTGGCCCAATTCCTTTAAGTGTTGACCCAATTTTGGTTTTCCCTTTAGCCTGTTCGCTGGCAGCATCAAGTATTCGGTGAGTTGGGAGGATCAGGTGTGCTTTTTTCGAAATATACAAGTTTTTTGAAATATCAAAACCTTTGTTTTTTAACGATTCTATTTCATGCTTAAAAACAATAGGATCGATCACAACACCATTACCAATAATATTAATTTTATTTTCTCTGAATATTCCGGAGGGGATAGTATGCAGTACTTGTTTAATCCCATTAAATTCTAATGTATGCCCAGCATTTGGCCCACCCTGGAACCGGCTAATGACATCGTACTTTGGTGTTAATACATCAACAACTTTTCCTTTTCCTTCGTCGCCCCATTGGAGGCCTAGCAATACATCAACTTTCATTATTATTTGTTTTAAACACACAAAACCGCGGGAATTAAACCTTTAGCGACTAATTCCTACGGATTGTTAATTAGCGTTTAAAATTACAAATAATTTTTGGTTTTAGGGAATAAAAAAATCCCCGGAATGAGGATTTTATGGTATGTTAAAATGGAACTAAGTATTATTGTTTAACAGGCTCACCATATATGTATAAAGTATGGTGAGATAACCTAAAGTTATTCTTTTTGCAGGCATCGGCAATAATTTCCCGAATGCGTGGATCAAAAAACTCAACCACATCGCCCGACGTAACATCAATAAGGTGGTCGTGTTGGAGAATAGCAAATGCTTTTTCGAATTGGGCTATATTTTTCCCGAATTGATGTTTTACCACCAATTTGCATTCAAGCAATAAATCAATGGTATTATATAAGGTAGCGCGGCTGACCCTATAATTTTTATTTTTCATTGAAATATAAAGCGATTCAATATCAAAGTGGCCTTCGCGCGAATAAATTTCTTCAAGAATAGCAAACCTTTCCGGCGTTTTCCTATGCCCGTTTTTTTCAAGATATTCGGTAAACATATTTTTGACCGTCTCTTTGGTCTTGATACTATTCATAATTAAACTAATTTTAAATAATACTCAAAAATATAAAAAAAAATGAATTTCTTTTATGTATGATTGAAAATTGTCAATGATAAATATGTGCTGTTATTTTTTTTTAAGTTATATCTGTTTTTTGATGCAATATTAGGGAATGGATTTAGTCAAAGTTTATTCTGAAATGTTTTCATCTCTAAGAACTTTGTTTATTCCTTTTATTTTTTCAAGTTTAGCAATTACGTTAATCAAATCTTCAATATTGTGGATGTACAAAAATAATTCACCTTCGAATATGCCATCGTGTGTTTCAAATTTTACCGACCTCATATTTACATTGTGAAGTTTTGATATTACATTTGTTACTTCGTTTACGATCCCTAAACGGTCAAACCCATCCATCGTAATTTTTGTGAGATATGATAGCTTTTTAAATTTAGTCCATTCGGCACTAATAATTTTTTCACTTTTACTCGATAATAATTTTTCTACCTCAGTACACTCTCTTTTGTGGATATAAACATGGTCTTCGGTACTTAAATAACCTACCACATTATCTCCCGGAATTGGATTACAGCATTGAGCCAATGAAAAATTAATGGCATCCTGTTCTTCTTTTAGAAGGAATGTTTTTTTCTTGTCTATTTTAACCAGAGAACTTTCATCATCTGCATCTTTTTTTGTGCGGTTAAAGGTTATATTCCAGTATTTTACAAGTTTGTTCTCTGATTTTTTCCGTAATATCTGACTAAGGTCTTTTAACTCGATAAGCCCAATTCCAACCTGAGAGTATAATTGTTCTTTATTATTTAGGTTATAATGGGCGATAATCTTTTTTAGGTTATTGGAAGAGACTGTTACATGTTTATCTTTTATAGCCTGTTCAACAATTTCTTTTCCTTTAAGGATATGTTCTTTTTTCTCGAGCTTAAATGCCGCTTTTATTTTGGTCTGAGCTTTTGCAGATGAGGCAAATTTTAACCAATCAAACTGTGGTTTTTGATTTTCGGATGTTAATATTTCAACCTGGTCGCCATTTTGAAGGACATAGCTGATAGGCTTAAGGTCAAGGTTTATTTTTGCGCCAATACATTTATTTCCTAGAGCCGTGTGTATTTCATATGCAAAATCAATAATGGTCGAATTTTTTGGAAGCGTAATCATGTCTCCTTTTGGAGTAAAAACAATTATTTCGGATGCATATAGGTTAAGTTTTAAATCGTCGAGGAATTCATAAGCATCTTCGTCGGTATTTTGTAACAATTCCCTAACCTGTTCTAACCATTTTTCCAGTTCGCTTTCCTGCGAACTGATTCCTTTGTATTTGTAATGGGCTGCAAATCCATATTCGGCAATCTGGTCCATTCTTTCAGTCCTGATTTGTACCTCAACCCATTTCCCCTGAGGGCCCATAACCGTTACGTGAAGTGATTCATATCCATTTGCTTTAGGTATGGTTATCCAATCGCGAATTCGGTCAGGTTTTGGTTTGTATATGTCGGTTATAAGCGAAAGAATATCAAAACATTGCCTTTTTTCAGAGTGCTCAGGCTTCGACTGAATAATAATTCGGATGGCGAGAATATCATACACTTCATCGAAAGTGACTCCTTGTTTTTGCATTTTCCGCCAAATGGAAAATTTCGATTTTACCCTTCCATTTATTGTAAACTGTAAATTCTCCTGTTCAAGCTTTTCTTTAATTGGTTTAATTAATTTATCGACTAAAACATTAATTTTTTTCTCCTGGTCGTGCAACCTGAATTGAATTTGATTGTATTCTTCAGGGTGTTTATATTTTAAGCTTAGGTCTTCGAGTTCGTTTTTTATTTTATTAAGTCCCAATCGATGTGCCAAAGGAGCGTACAAATAGAGTGTTTCAGAAGATACCCGTAGCTGTTTGTGGGGCTGTAATGATTCAAGGGTTCGCATGTTATGCAGGCGGTCGGCTATTTTTATGAGAACAACTCTTACATCGTCCGATAATGTCATAAAAACTTTTTTTAATGTCATTACCTGCCTTGTATCAAAATCGCCCGAAAGTTTTGTTAATCCATCGACAATTACTGCTACTTTTTTGCCAAACATGTTTTTGATATCTGAAACAGTATATTCAGTATCTTCAACAACGTCGTGCAAAATTGATGAAACAATTGATGTT
The DNA here is from genome assembly GCA_963666575.2 of Prolixibacteraceae bacterium. Classification (GTDB taxonomy): domain Bacteria; phylum Bacteroidota; class Bacteroidia; order Bacteroidales; family Prolixibacteraceae; genus JABMQB01. Next base: position 105,081 of record CAXXYG010000027.1, on the reverse strand, counting down.
ATGCCTAACCCTAAATCGTGAGCCACAATTTTTGCAACGGCAATGGGGTGTATTATATAAGGTTCGCCCGATTTTCGTTTTATTCCATCGTGCGCAGCATTGGCAAATTGAAAAGCTTTTTTTACCTCCTCAAGCCTTTTTTCTTCAAATTTTGGTGAGATACTTTTAATTAAATCATCAAAAAGATCATTTATTTGCCTAATCTCAGCTTTTGTAAAGTGCTGCATACTCCCTATAAATTAATTAAGTCGTTAATATATAAATTCTTTCCAATTCCTGCTCTTTTGCCTGCAATTAAATCAGTTTCCTTGTCTCCAATTAATATCGAGAACTCAGGATTAATATCAAACTCTTTTATTGCCTGTAAAATTAATCCAGGTTCGGGTTTCCTACAATTACATTTTCCTGAAAAATCGGGATGATGTGGGCAGAAATAAACTTTTTTAATAGGAATACCTTTTTTATCCAATTTATTCACCATCCATTTGGTCAATTTATTAAATTCATCGGTGGTAAACATTCCGCGAGCAATTCCTGATTGATTCGTAATTATAAAAATCAGAAATCCTTTCTCGGTATATTCTTTAAGAATTTTAAAAATTTCAGGTGTAAATTCAAAATCTTTTTGTTTTGAAACATACCCTTTGTCAATATTTATTACCCCATCTCTGTCGAGAAAAAGAGCTTTTCGATTATTCGTTGAAGGGGAGGAAGTATTATGCGAATAGTCCATCTTCAACAATTTCACATAAAATATGGCCTACAAGTAAATGTGCCTCTTGAATTCGGGGGACATCAACTGATGGGATTTTGATTAAAAAATCGGCAAATTCTTTCAGTTCCCCACCGCTAGCGCCAGTTAATGCAACAGTTAATATATTATTCTTTTTAGCGGTTTGAAAGGCTTCTGTAATATTCTCGGAATTACCTGAGGTCGATAAGCCAATTAATATGTCGCCGGTTTTTCCGAATCCCTGAATATATCTTGAATAGGTAGTAGTAAAATCATAATCGTTCGAAACTGCCGACATAAAAGAGGAATTAACATGGCATGCTTCAGCAGGAATTGCAGGCCGGTCGAGATAAAACTTTCCTGATAGTTCAGCTGCTAGGTGTTGTGCTTCGGCAGCGCTTCCACCATTGCCACAAAACAGAATTTTATTGCCAGATTTATATGCCTGAATCATTTTGTTGGCAATCAGCGAAATAGTGTTTAATAGTGCTTCGTCGACTAAAATTTTTTCAGTTAGAGAAACTAGCTGGCTAACTATTTTTTTTACATCCTTCATTTAGGTTGAGTAACTTTATTTTTTTAATAGTGAATAAAAGTATAAATTAAAAGTGAAAGATATATTCTGAGAGTAGCTTATTTGCTATTACTGTTTTTTAATAAATCGATAACTATTTTATCTATTGGGAAAGTAAAATCAGCAGTATTTAATTCGCTGATTTTAATCCAGCGGAATGATTGAAGTCCATTTTTATGTGATGAAAAATTATTGGGAATTAATGTTGTTTTGAATAACTCAGGCCCATCAAGTTCAGCTAAATAGTATATGCTTAATAATTGTGTATTATTAAAGAATAACGCTTTTTGATAGAAATCGGTTGTATAAAAGTGACGGATATTTTTTAGTTGCTGCCCATTACATTCTTCCATAATTTCACGCTTAAGGCAATCGATAGTTCCTTCACCAAATTCAAGGCCTCCCCCTGGAAATTTAACCATGTGGGTATTTAATTGTATTTCATCAGAAATTAAAACTTCATTTTTGGCATTAATTAGTAAACCATATACCCGTAAATTAAATTTATTAGGAGTGTTTGTCATCTTAAATGGAAGATTTTAATAATTTAATTATTTTTTGATTTTCTCCTGGTGCAAACCAATTAATATTTTTGTCTTTTTTGAACCATGTAATTTGTTTTTTAGCATAATTACGTGTGTTTTGTTTTATTTTCGAAACGGCCTCTTCCAACGTTGTATTGCCATCAAAAAAATTAAACAGCTCTTTGTATCCTACAGCATTTAAGGCATTTAGTTTCTTGTGTGGATAAACATTTTTTGCTTCTTCAATTAGGCCACTTTGTATCATTTCGTCAACTCTATTATTAATTTGTCGGTAGAGAATTTCGCGTGAGCAGTTTAATCCAATTTTTACTATTTTAAAGGGCCTCTCTTTTTTTTGCCGGGTCATAAAACCTGAGTAAGGTTTGCCAGTCATTAAGCATATTTCAAGGGCGCGAAGTATTCGTTTAGGATTTTTAAGGTCGGTGGTCGAATAGTAGGCCGGGTCCAGTTGTTTAAGTTGAAGCCTTAAACTTTCAATTCCTTCGGATTCAAATTTGTCAAGCAAATTTTGCCTAAGCGTGGGATCAACATCCGGAATGTTGTCAATTCCATTACAAACAGCATCGATATAGAGCATTGATCCTCCAACCATCAAATATGTATCGTGTTGAATAAATTTGGCCTCTAAAAATGCCAATACTTCATTTTCGAACATGCTGGCACTGTAATAATCGTGAATTGAATGAGAATGGATAAAATGGTGTTTAATTGTTCCTAGTTCAATAGCTGATGGCACAGCAGTTCCAATAGATAGTTCTTTATATATTTGCCTTGAATCGCACGAAACGATTTCGGAATTAAAATATTTTGCTATTTCGAGGCTTGTTTTTGTTTTACCAATTCCTGTTGGCCCTACTAAAACAATAAGAGTTTTGTTCATTATTCGATTTATATTTAACGGGCAAATATACATATTACAAATAAAAAAGACCGTCCTTATAAAAAGGACAGTCTGTAATATTTTAAGCTTCTAATGCTCTTGAAAATGGGAAAGACTATAGGTCTTCCATTTCTCCAAAAATTTCTGTATAGTCTTCGAGTACACCGAAATCCTGAAGGACCTCATCTTCTAAAATGATGTTAGCTTCCAGTATTTTAAAATCTTCTTCAAGAATTTGCATAGGAGCATCACCCATTTTTTGAGTGACAATAGGTTCTTTAAGATTACTTTCCATAAAAATTCCAGTTAGTTCTAAATTAAACGATCGGTCATTAAATAAATCAAAACAATAGAGGATTCTTTTGGTTTGTGGAAATATTAAATCAGAGATTTTGGTTTTATGCATTGAATAGTTGGGGAATCCATTAATTCCTGAATCCAAAAACGAAATTTCTGTACGTTTATTCCCCTTCAAGTCTGGAATAAAAAACGAAGCTAATTGATGTGATTGATAGCCTATGCTTTTTTGTATAATTTCATTCAGGTCAAAAAATGAATTTTCGCCATTCATTTTTATTTCTAAAGAAAAATTTTCAGACTCTTGTGATATAATCTTAAACTGATAAATCATATAATTTCAAGATTAAATTCAATTCAAATGTAAAAATCAATTTTAATAAATGGCAACATTTTAAAATTAAACATTTTCATAAAAACAGGTTTTCAGAGATTCTAAATTAGAAAATTAAGCGCGATTAAGAAGTTGATATGTTGAGTTTTGGTGGGTTGCACTTCGGACGTAAGTGATGCTTTTTTAGCATATTTTTAGTGAATTTAAAAAATGTTAAAAAAGATTAAAATTGAGATTTATCGAATAAAAACGTCGGGTGTTCATATTTTTTGTGCAAAATAACCTTGTGGATAAATGTAATTTTTTAAATAAACAGAAACTAATAAGATATTAAAAATATGAGGTATAATTTTTATATATTACCACATTAAATACACCTATCGGATGCGCTATAATACACTTTTTACTGAAAATATACGGATTGCCCTTCAATCGATAAGGACAAATTTACTTCGAACAATTCTAACAGTTATGATAATTGCTGTTGGTATTATGGCTTTGGTTGGGATTTTAACAGCTATTGATTCGATTAAATCATCGATTACCAAAGAGTTTAGTTTTATGGGTGCCAACACCTTTTCTATTTCCAGCCGGGGAATGAGGGTCCAGGTAGGACAAAACAGGTACAGGACAAAAAACCATTCATTTATTACATTTTATCAGGCTAATGCATTTAAAGAAGCATTTGATTTTCCTGCAACAGTTGCTGTTTCAGTTTATGCAACAGGTTCGGCAACCCTTAAAAATGGTGCCGTAAAAACAAATCCTAACATTGCGGTTAGGGGAACCGATGAGAACTATTTATTCACTGCCGGATTCGAAATTGCCAAAGGTCGTAATTTTAGTGGGCAGGATATTGTTTCGGGGCGAAGTGTTGTAGTTATAGGAAGTGAATTAGAAAAACGCCTTTTTTCATCAGGTGAAAGTTCCTTACAAAAAGTCATAAACATTGGAAGTGGGAAGTATAAAATTATTGGAGTTTTAAAATCAAAAGGAAGTGGTTTTGGGAATTCGGGAGATATGGTTTGTTTTATACCTTATACTAATGTTCGAAATTATTTTTCGAGGCCAAATATGAATTACGATGTTCAAATCAGGGTGAATTCGGCAGAGTATATGGAGCCAGCTGTTGGTGAAGCGGAATCAAAATTTAGGGTTGTGAGGGGATTAAATCCTTTAGATGAAAGTGATTTTAATATTGAAAAAAGTGACAACATTGTTAAAATATTATTAGAGAATATTAAAAATATTACACTTGTAGCTACAATTATTGGTTTAATTACGCTTTTTGGAGCAGCAATCGGCTTAATGAACATAATGTTGGTTTCTGTTTCGGAACGAACCAGGGAAATAGGTGTCAGAAAAGCTATTGGTGCTAAAAGTACAACGGTTAAACAGCAATTTTTAGTTGAAGCTATTGTTGTAGGTCAATTGGGTGGAATTTTAGGGATAATTTTAGGAATACTTATGGGGAACCTGGTTTCCATATTAATTGGCAGTTCATTTATTATTCCTTGGGTTTGGATTTTTGTTGGTGTTGTCCTTTGTTTAATTGTTGGGATAGTTTCGGGTTATTACCCGGCATTAAAAGCGTCAAGGCTCGACCCAATTGAATCATTACGTCACGAATAGTTTTCTGCTTAAAATTTGGAACTCTAAATTTTTTACTTCTTTTTTAATGAAACTAGCTCATAATTAATTCGTTTTAGCTTTAATTGCCTTGTTTTGCTGGAGGTTTGAGGCTTTATCGTTAAGTTTTTAAAGGATGTGGCAATTGTTAGTTTCAAATATGCCATTCTCGTTGAGTTAAATCTAAAATATGTTGGGTAGAGGAGTATAAATCTCGGGTATTATTAGGCGGAGTTCTAATATGCGGAAAGTTGTAATGATTGTTTAATGGCTTTTCAGAAATATTTTTCAGGACTTTCCTGAACTAAAACAAGCCCACTTTAATAAAATAAAAAAAGGGCACCCAAATGGCACCCTTTATATATTGTGTTTATTATTGAATTATTTTACTGAATCCATGTATTGAATCAATTCAACAACTTTACAAGAGTAACCCCATTCGTTATCGTACCATGAAACAACTTTTACGAAGTTCTCAGTTAAGCCAATACCTGCACCAGCATCAAAAATTGATGTACGTGAATCACCAACAAAGTCGTTAGAAACAACTGCATCTTCAGTATATCCCAAAACTCCTTTTAATTCACCTTCTGAAGCTTCTTTCATTGCAGCACAAATGGTTTCATATGAAGCACCATTTTTAAGGCGTACAGTTAAGTCAACAACTGAAACATCGGGAGTTGGTACACGGAAAGCCATACCGGTTAATTTTCCGTTTAATTCAGGAATAACTTTACCAACAGCTTTAGCAGCACCAGTCGATGAAGGAATAATGTTCTGTCCTGCACCACGTCCACCACGCCAGTCTTTTGCTGAAGGAGCATCAACAGTTTTTTGAGTAGCTGTAGTTGCATGTACGGTGGTCATTAAGCCTTCTAAGATACCAAATTTGTCATTTAATACTTTAGCAACAGGGGCAAGGCAGTTGGTAGTACATGAAGCGTTTGAAACAAAGTTCATGTCATTCGTGTAGTTTTTATGGTTAACTCCCATAACGAACATAGGTGTGTCGTCTTTCGAAGGAGCAGACATAATTACTTTTTTAGCACCAGCATCAATGTGAGCCTGTGCTTTGTCTTTTGTTAAGAAAATACCAGTTGATTCAACAACATAGTCAGCACCAACAGCATCCCATTTTAAATCAGCAGGATTTCTTTCAGAAGTAATACGGATAGTTTTTCCGTTAACTACAAGGTTTCCGTTTTCAACAGCAACATCACCTTTAAAAGTTCCATGAGTAGAATCATATTTTAGCATGTAAGCTATGTAATCAACATCAATAAGGTCATTGATTCCAACAACTTCTACATTTTCTTGAACACTAGCAGCACGGAACACTAATCTGCCAATCCGGCCAAATCCGTTGATACCAATTTTAATTTTAGACATAGTTGATAATTTTTATTTTATTTCTAAATAATGATACTTTATATACTATATAATATATTAAATCTCAGAGCTTAATAATTTTAAGCAGTACAAAATTAGATATTATTAATTAATTATCCCTGTATAAGCCAATTGAATGGCGATAATTTTTTCAACCTTAATATTAAATTAAAACGGCTTTGTATTATAAATAGCAAAATTAGAATGGGGTGGTTTAAGAATTAGGAACAACTAATGATTTATCTTTAGCGGGGATTAAATAGACAGAATTGAGTTCATTCTTATCAGAATTATTAGTATTATAATATGAATAAGCAGGACAGTCGCATGTTTTACATGAATTTAATGTTGCTGCCCCGGTAATTATAATAAACATAAATAAGAGTCTTTTCATTGCCTTGTTTTTACTTATTCTTAATAGTAACTTCAAATTTGTGTTAAAATTGCAGGAATACCGCAAATTATGCTAAAAAAGTGTATATTTATTGCGGTTTATTAAAAATTTACCTATAAAATTGTAAGATTTTTTAAATCAGTGTTTTTTTAACAATATCTTCTTAAGAAAAAAATAGATATACACAATAAAAAAGTGTAAAAAAGATAGATGTTATTGTTATAAAAAATGTGATATTTGTGCGGTAATATTTTTGTACGTTGTGCATAAATTTTATACGTTTGTAAAGTTAGAGAAATTGAAGAAGACTCATATGTCTCAAAAATAAGTATGAAAAAAATAAATATTAATCAAAATCAATCAATCAATTAAGTTCAATTAAAAGCAAGTTGCTATGAAAAAATTTACTAAAAATTTCTTGCTCGAAGGACATGGCATGCTGCAAGTTCTTCGAAAAATTGGCTTAAGTATGGTTGTTATTCTTTTTACAATGGTTGCTTTCAGCCAGGAACATCAGGATACATACCATATTTATGCCGGAACCGCCGATAGTTGTTATCAAGCAGATAACGATTATACTGTGTTGGTTTCATTCAAAGATTTTGTAAAAATCAAGGAATTTGGGTTAGACCTTAAAGTTTCAGGTACCGAGATAGCGTATGTCGGAGCTGATATTTTAGTGTCTTCGCTAAATTCTACGACAATTACAGAAGCTAGTGGTGTAATTAGTTTAGACTGGTCGAGTAGTTCTGCTGTCTCGATTTTACCTGACAACAATGTTACTCCGGTATTCGCTTTACATTTTAAAGTGAATGGTTTCCAACATAATTACGCTACAACAAGCGATTTCCTATTTGAGTCGAATTTGACTTGGGGAGCTGCTTCGTTTATGCAGAATGATGTTGGTCAGAATAAAATTTTAACTTCAGACCAAAGGACAGACGGTAAAATTACTGTTACTCAAGGATGGCAAGATGTTGTTGTTGACTCCGCAGCTGCTTCATGTGGTGGTGCAAATGCAATGGCTACAATACTTAGTCCATTAACAGGATCTTATTCATTTAATGGAAGTTCATACACTGCTAACAATACTGCAGTTGTTAATTCAAGTGCTAGTAATTTTGTGAACGTAAAAAGCGGACAGTGTATTTCTTATACTAAAACCTTTATGGTTGGAAGCCCTGTACCTGTTAGTTTTGTTGCCGATGATGGTTTAGCTATTTGCGAAGATCAGAATGGTGAAATTGCTGTTACTATAACTGGAGGAGTTGCTCCTTTTACTGTTTGGGTAATTCCTGATGATGATGATAATTTAGTTGAAGCTGCTGCAATTGGTGGTGTTACTCTAACTGATGCAGTTTGGGATCGTTATAAATCTGTAACTAGCAACAGGGATTTTCAATATCAGGATCTTCCTGGAACCTATTATGTTGCTGTAAATGATGCAAACGGATGTAAAGACCTTGAAATTAAAGGTGAATTACAATCGGATGATTACGATGATGATTCTGGTTTTTTCCAAGAAGCTGTTATTAGTCAATTAAATGTGCAGGCTTGGAGTGTTTCAGATACTATTGATAATGCACAATGTTTTGGATATTACGATGGCCGTTTTGGTGCTGAATATTCAGGTGCTTCTCCTTGGATAGCTTCGGGCAGTAATGTATATAGCATTAGTGTAAGTGGTCCTGGTGGATTTGCTAAAACAGCTAGTGGTGATTCAATTGGTTATAAAGACCTGCATGCAGGTGATTATTATATTAGTGTTACTGACTCTGTAGGTTGTGTTTATTTAGATACAATTACAATTACTCAACCAGGTGAGATCAATTTTGACATGGAACATACTGATGCTTCATGTAATATGGATAATGGTAATATGTGGGTTGACGTAACTTATGTTACAAGAGGTACTGATACTATTACTGACTTTACAGGGTGGACATGGATATATGATGACGATGCTGATTTTTCTTCACCAATCGATACATTACCTGTAGGTACTGCAACTGGTAAAGTTGTTCCTAAAGGATATTACTATATTAAAGTATATGATGAAGTAGGTTGTCCTAAAAAATACGTTAATCCTGAAAATGATAACGCTGTTAAAATTTTAGCAACTGAATTGGAAGTTAATATTACTCCAAATCTATGTTATGGTTCTTTGGCTAGTGCTTCTATTGATTTAGTTACTGGATCTGGAAATCATACTATTTCATATGGTTATGAATTTATGACAAGTGATTCACTATCTTCTTTTGGTGGTGTAGCAATGTCAACGGATTCTTCTTGGTTCAATGGTTTACCTGTTGATACTTTATATAAGTTTATGGCTTATGACTCAACAATTGGTTGTTTATATGAAGATACTGTTTGGATTGAAGGTCCTGATTCATTATTTGTTGAAATAATTGACTCATTAACTTTAGAGCCAACTTGCCACGGTAATAACGATGGTAATGTTCAAATTCGTGTAACAGGTGGTACTCCTTGGAAAACAGGTGATATTGACTATTACGAATACAGATTTGATTCAAGGCCAGCTGAAAGGGCAAGAATGATTAATACTTTTGCTGCCGATACTGGTACACATGTTATTACTGTTTGGGATAAAAACGGTTGTACTACTGAAATAGAGATTACTTTATCTCTTACTCCAAATGTAATTCCTGACATTGATACTGTTCAGTTGGGTTGTATGGGAGACCAATTATTTATACATGAATTGTATAATGTTCTTGCCGATGGTTCATATACCTCAAATGTATATGACACTGTTAGTTGGATTCACGAACCTGTTGGACAAGCTCAAGGTGAAAGAGAACCAAAATGGTACATTTCTGATATGCCTTATGCATCTAAAGCTGACATTGTAGCCAATGGTATTGATTTAGGTCATGAGCCTGATACGTTAACAAGAGGTGGAGATCCTAAATTTGGAGCTGGCACTTATTATATTGTTGCTAAAGACGAGTGGGGATGTTATTCAAATGTTGATACCGTTGACATTTTAAATCCTATTCCACTTTCTTTCACAGCTGTTGCTGCTAATGGTACTTGTAACCAAAACTTTGAAGGTTCTATTACAATTGCTGCATTAAATGGAAAACATAATGCTTCTGATACTTTAGCAACTAAAAAATCAGCTCAAGCATTAGAGCGTTACCAATATGTAATTAGCCAGTCGTTCGAAATTTTGGAACAAGCTGATTGGTACAACCAGGTTAGTTGGTCTGATTTCTATAACGATGATCCTGCAAATGACAGTATTGTTGAAATAGAAGCTGCTGCCGGAACTTATTGGGTAGCTGTACGTAGCTGGTGTGAAGTATGGAATCCTGCTTTAATTGATACTGTATCTGTTGAAGTTAAGAGTTACGAAGCTATTGCAATTGATGCAAGTAAAATTGTTTTAGATAGCATTACTTGTAGGAGTGAAAACAATAATGGTATAATTGATGCTTCTGCTGCTGTAACTGGTGGTGCAGGTGGTTACTTATATACATTATCTGACACTGCTGGTGTAATGGATGGAAGATGGGCTCCAAATCATACAGGAGTATTTGATTCATTACCTGGAGGTACTTATAATTTGTTTGTAACAGATTCAATTGAATGTCCTGGTGACAATGTTGATATTCTTGTATGGTATCCTGAATTGTTATTATTAGACGTTGATACTGCTCACGTATCTTGTAATGGTCTGCACGACGGATTAATTCGTTACCATATTACTGGTGGTACTGCTCCTTATAAAGAATCAACTAATAATATTGGTGAATTCGAATCAGCAAGTCAAGTTCCTGCTGAAAGGTGGTATAATGTGCCTAAAGAAGATATGGCTGGTGGTTTATATAGCTCTAACGACGCTGTTTATGATCGTCGTGCTAAAGCTGGTATCTATGTTATTTATATAATGGATGCTAACAACTGTTTATATACAGTAGATACAGTTGAGGTTAAAGAACCTGCAAAAATTACTGTTTCAGCATTTGCTGATGTTGAGCCGCTTTGTACTACTGATCAAAATGGTAGTTTCAAATATACTGTTGCTGGTGGATGGGCAAGTAAAACTGATGGTTATAAATACCATGTAAAAGTTACTGCTCCTGAACTTGGTTCTGTTGCTGCATACAGTTTATCTGCTATTGTTGATTACCAAGATACTCTTATGCTTTCAAATTTAGCAGGTAGAACATATACTTTCGAAGTATTTGAATATGATTCAACAAATGTTTGGAACGCACCATATACTACATTCACTGGTTATTTTAATAATTGGAACGATAGTATTAAAGTAGAGTTACCATTCCAGAATAATGCTGATTGTGGATATACTGCAACTCATACGTTAGAAGCTCCTGATGGAATTACTTATGAAAGGTCATTCCTTGATGCAAGGTGTTATAATGATACTTCAGGTGTTATTAAACTTTGGGATATTGCAGGTGGTACTAAGCCATATACTGTAAAACTTGAAGGACCTGAAGATTATGACAGGGCTGATTCAGTTGTGCTATTAGTATCAGGCACTACAAATTTAACTGCTTATACTTGGGATAACCTGATTTGGGGTCACTATAATATTATTATTACTGATGCCAATGAATGCCAGATATTCAAAGAATCTGCAGAAATTGAAAATCCTGATAGCTTAACATTGCAAGTAGCGTTAGTTTCAGATGCAACATGTAACGATAGCACAGGTGTTATAAAATTAACTGCCGGTGGTGGAAGCGGATCCTATTTATATGCTGTTGATACTGCATGGGCTCCAAGTTCAAGTAGTTACTTCCCATTAGAAGATGACGATTATTTGGATAACCTTGGATGGCAAACTTCTGCAACATTCAACGTAACTGCCGGAACATGGATTGGTTTTGTTAAAGATGTTATTGAAGGTGATGACAGGCCTGCATGTGTGCAAGGATGGTCAACAACTCGTTTAGGTGTTCCAATCGATCACCATAGAGTAGTTGTAGAACAACCTGCTGCTGTTGTTGTTGGTGAAATTGGTTATACTAAGCCATTGTGTTTTGGTGATGCTAATGGAACTTTAATTGTTGATACTATCTACGGAGGTAGTGGTCCAAAATTCTATGTACATGTTGAAGGTACTGATTATACTGGTGCTACTGTTGATAAATGGTATTTCGAACTTGACGGTGGAACTGATGTTCTTGATGGTTTAAAAGCTAGTTATTATTATCCAGGAATCGCTAACGATACAACTACATTAGTGGATGCCGACTATTATAAAGTTACAGCTTACTCTTCATTAGGATGTCCTTCTGTAGTTAAAAAAGTTGCTTTAAAACAAAATCACGCATTTGAAATTACAGTTAAAGCTAAACAAGATGCATTTATTTGCTGGGATGATTTAGCCGGATTATATGATATCATTGTTGTAAGTGGTGGAGAACCATTCGCTGGAAACGATTTCAAGTTCCGTTGGTCGGCTGTTGATGCTAATGGTGTTGTTAAAGTTGATACTACAAATTATGGATTCACTGATCAATTCTTAGGTCAAGCTGGATATACATATACTGTTGAAGCCTTAGATGCTAATGGATGTGTTGCAACAAAAGATACATTAATTATTGCTCCTGAGCCTGTTACATTTGCTGTAAAAGACATCTCATGTTATGGTGACTCAATGGCTTCTGCAAGAGTTATGGCTTATGGAACTGAAGGACGTACTTTCAAAGTACGCTGGACTCAGATTTTGAATCCTGCTTCTTCTACTACTCCTATTGGTGATAAAGCATGGAGTGCTTCATTCGATGGTATGGTTGATTTATTAGATACTTTCTCTTATGGAAACATAAATGAAGTTGAAGGTCACTTTATCTTCCAAGTTATGGACACTTTAGGATGTACTTCAGAAGTTGATACCATTACATTTGTACCAGTACAAAACCCATTAGAGGTTTCTGTTGCAACTGTTGAAGGTGAATGTACTGCTGATGCTACTCTAACTATAACTGGTGGTATTCCTCCATACGCTGTGACTGTTAATGGTGACGCTGTTACTATGACTACTGCAGCTGGTGTAAACCAAATTGTTGGAAATATTGTACTACAATCAGGTAGCAACGTTATTGTTGTAACTGATAATAACCTAAGGTGTTCAGTTACTAAAACAGAGGTTGTAACAGGTACTCCTGTTGTAACAGATGTTGATGTTACTACTGATTTAGGTGAAACTACTGCATATGTTAATGCTGAAGCTGGTGTTGATACTGTTCTTGCTGAAGGAGTTCATACATTTACTTACGAAGTTGGTGGATGTACTCGTACATTAAACGTTACTGTTACAGGTGTAGCTCCTGAATTAACAATTATGGCTATCCAAGGTGAAGTTGCTGCTTCTCCTTACGTTGCTAAAACTGTTAAAACTTCAGGTACTGTTACTGCTGTTGCAACAGGTGGATATTACATACAAGATGCAAGCGCTGCTTGGTCTGGTATTTTTGTTGCCGATGCAACTTCAACTACTATAGCTGTTGGTTCTGGTGTTGAAATTACAGGTGTTGTTTCTGAAGAAGATGGTGTTACTACCATTACTCCAGCTGTTGACGGTGTTACATTGTTAACTACTGCCGATGCTATTACTCCTGTATTGGTTGCTGCTCCTGCTGACGCTGCTGCTGAAATGTACGAAAGTGTACTTGTTACAGTTGCTGGCGCAAGAGCTGAAGCTGTTGATGCTGATGGTGAATGGACTATTTACACTGAAGCTACTAGTACTGCTGTTGTAAATGACCTAATGTTTGCTTACACTCCTGTAGCCGGAAACTTCTACGATGTTACTGGTGTTGTAAATGGAGCTGCTGATGCTTACACTGTTGAACCTAGGGATGCTGCTGATGTTGTTGATTTAACTGCAACTTCTAATGGACCTGAAGTTGGTTCAGTAGAATTCAAAGTTTATCCGAACCCGTTCAATAATCATATTAATATAGAGAATGCTCACATGCTGACTCGAGTTATTGTTTCTAACATAGCTGGACAAAGAATAATTGATGTGAAGTATCCTGAACGTGAAATTCGTACTACTGGTTTGGCTAGTGGCGTTTATATGGTGACTATGTTCACTGAAGACGGCATTGCTAAAACTGAAAGGATTGTTAAAAGGTAATACCGAATTGATTGATTAAAAAGGGGAAGCTTATGCTTCCCTTTTTTTTTACTTATTTTTTATAAACTATGGAAACACTTCTAAGCCACAGGTCCGTTCGAAAATATAAACTCGATTCTATTCCTGATGAATTGCTTTATTCAATTTTAGTAGCATCTTTTAGAGGGTCAACAACTGGGAATATGCAGTTGTACAGTGTTGTTGTAACGAAATCGCCATCTCAAAAGGAAAAATTGGCACCATTGCATTTTAACCAACCAATGATTAAAACAGCTCCGGTTGTCCTTACTTTCTGTGCCGATTTTAACCGGTTTTCAAAATGGTGCTTGATTAATAATGCAGAGCCAGGGTACGATAATTTTTTGTCGTTTACTACTGCTGTCATTGATACTACAATAGTAGCTCAGAACTTCTGTGTGGCAGCCGAAGACAAAGGCTTGGGTATTTGCTACCTTGGGACAACCACTTATAATGCCCCTGAAATAATTGAGGTTCTAAATTTACCAAAACTTGTGTTTCCAGTTACTACAATAACGGTTGGTTGGCCTGAGTCTATCCCCGATAAAACAGATCGGCTTCCTCTTGAAGGAATTGTCCATAATGAAACTTATCAGGATTACAACAAAAGTAGTATCGAGCGTATTTATTCCTTTAAGGAAAACATGCAGGAATCGAAGAAATTTATTGAAGAAAATAAGAAAGAAAACCTGGCTCAGGTTTTTACCGATGTACGGTATAAAAAAAAGGATAATGAATTTTTCTCTAAAAAAATGCTTAAAACACTAAAATCGCAAGGATTCTTATAAAATTTAAGAATTTGTTTTTTGATTAATCATATCAAAAAAGTCATGCCGGTAATTATTCCCTATAGGTATTTTTGTTTTTTGTATCAACACCATATTTCCTTCGATTTCTTTTATATGATTAAATGAAATTATAAAAGATTTATGAATACGAATAAAATTTGTGATTGGTAAGTCTTCCTGGATTTTTTTCATAGTCATATTCGTAACTATACTTTTTTCGGGTAAATGAATCTTAATATAATCACCTAAACCTTCGACAAAAAGGATATCAGAAAAATTAAGCTTGTATGATTTTTTATTGGCCTTAATAAAGATATAGCCCTCACTGTCTTTTACTGAAGAAGGAGTATCAGCTTGTTTTTTTAGATGTATAAGTTCATGCGCTTTTTGGTAGGCTTTTAAAAACCGCTCAAACGAAAATGGTTTTTTCAGGTAGTCGATTACGTCTAATTCGTAACCTTCCATTGCATATTCTGAATAAGCTGTTGTAAAAATGACCAGAGGTGGATTTTTAAGGCTTTTAAGGAAAGAAATTCCTGATAGTTTAGGCATATTTATATCGAGGAAAATTAAATCAACTTGTTCGTTATTTAATACCGATAAAGCCTCCATTGCAGTTTCGCAAGAATGTACAATTTGTATTCCCTCAATTTGATTCGAATACTGAATAATGATATTGTGTGCCAATGGCTCATCATCAACTATGATTGCTTTAATTACCATAATTATTACTTTAGTTTTAATTCTAATTCAACTTTAAATACATGGTTGTTTTCCGAAACAGTCAATTTATATTCGTTTGGTTTGTACAACCTACTCAACCGTTGTTCTACGTTGGTAAGCCCTATACCTTTATATTTTGGATTTTGTTTTAATGGTTCCTCAAAACTGTTCTCGATTATAAAGTTCAAAGTATTCGAGTCTTTGAAATGGAATTTTATGTTAATAAAAGCTTTCCCGTTTGAATTATTAAGCCCATGTTTAAAGGCATTATCTATAAAAGGTTCAAAAAGTAAAGGTGCTATTTTTTTTTCTGAAACCGGCCCTTCAATGTTATAGTTGATTGTGGCTTTCGATGAAATTCTTATCTTTTGCAACGAAATATAATTTTCAACAAATTCAATTTCTTTTGATAAATAAATAAAGTTTTCTCGTGAATCGTAAATTATGTGCCGCATTAAATCTGAAAGTCGCAGTATCAGGTCAGGAACCTTTTCAGATTGAGTTAAAGCGAGTGAATAAATATTATTTAATGAGTTAAATAGGAAATGAGGATTTATTTGGCCTTTAAGTGTTTTTAATTCGGCTTCCAGCTTTTGTCTTTCAATTTGCTCGTATTTTAAGTTTAGGTCTTGCAGCACAAACCAATCTCTTATAAATTTTAAGAATGAAGTGAGTCCAACATATAAAAATGTAGCAAAAAAGTATGCCGAATATAAATTGGTGTTAAATGATGTAAACTCCCGGCCAATGCTAAAAAAATAGCGGAATGGAAAAATAAAAATAGCTTGAATAAGTATTGATGAAAAAGATAAAAGTAATATTAGCCAGAAAAAGAAGTAGATATAGTTTTTTTCTTTTAGAAACCTGGGAATTAATAAGTACAAATTAATGTAAACAGCGGCTGCAAAGCCGATATTTGGAATAAGTGCCTTTAAGGCCGTAGTTAAATTTAAAGGAAGAGTTTTTTCCGATACAACGTAGAGTAATAAAATCCAAAAGCCTACACTAATTGTCCAGAAAAATATATTCCCTAAAAGCTGAAGTTTTTTATATTTTTTGCTTTTCGGCATGTATCTAAATACGGTCTAATTTTTTAAAGTATTTATTAAAGTAATATTTGACAGGGTTTGAATATTTTAATTTTTTCCAGGGGCGGCTGCTATGGGGAGCATGGATTACCTCTAATCCTTTCGCTAAATAGTTTTCGAACCCTAGTTTTTTCGATTGACGTGAAATGGTAATATCGTACCAGTCTTTTTTTGAAGAAAGTCCATCAAAACTGAATTGTTTTAATAATTCGCAACTAAGCAATGTGCAACAAAAACTCAGACTATGGTTAGTATTTACACATTTATCTGATTTAATATGTTCATACTCGTACGGAAAATTGTAGTTTCCATTTTCATCAGTTGTTATGGCTCCAATCATTCCGGTATTGGGTAATTCTTTTACAAGGTTAACCAGGCTTGAAATAGTGTTTGTTTTTACAATTACATCCGATTCAATTATAATTAAGGGTACCTGAAGTCTAATGGCCTCTTTTTGTGCATTCTGAAGTACCAGGTTATAATTGGGCGAGGGGGAATTTGTAATGTCCTCGAGGTTGATTAAGTTGTAGGCATAGGTCGATGAATTTTGTTCAAGGATTTTTTTGTTATCTGGTGAACTAAAATCGTTATAAATGGTGAATAAAAAATTGCCTTCAGACTGTGCTACTGACTCAATTGTCTGAATTGTTGTTTTAATGGAATCTTTTACCGGAGTTATTACAAAAGCATCAGTCATCTTAATAATATCTTACAAAAGAGTATTTTTATAAAGTGGTTTAAAGTTAAATGTTTTTTCGTTTATCATCGCTCATTCATCGGTTTTATTAATTTCTCTTGTGAATGCCTGGGCGGTTGGCATTATAAGGATATCATCGATATTTACGTGGGTGGGTCGGGTCACAATAAACAATATTGTTTCAGCAATATCTTCAGCATAAAGAGGTGTGAAGTTTTTGTAAACATCCGATGCTTTTTCTTTATCTCCTTTAAAGCGAACTTCCGAAAATTCAGTTTCAACGGCGCCTGGAGCCACCGAACTTACTTTAATTCCATGTTTTAAAAGGTCGAGCCGCATTCCCATTGTTAACGATTGAACCGCATGTTTAGTTGCACAATACACATTTCCATTTGAATACGTTTCTTTCCCTGCAATCGACGAAATATTAACAATATGCCCGCTGCCATTATTAACCATTATCTGAGCAATTTTTTTTGATATATAAAGCAAACCTTTGATATTAGTGTCAATCATCCTGTTCCAGTCGTCGGTAATACCTTCGTTGATGCTGTTAAATCCTACTGCAAGCCCTGCATTGTTAATTAAAACATCAATGTTAGCCCATTCGTTTGGAAGCGAATCAATGGCATTGTTTGTTTCCTTTTCGCTCTGTATGTCGAAATTTAAGGTAGTAATTTTAACGTTGTATTTCGCAATGAGTTCGTTTTGTAATACTACAAGCCTATTATTTCTTCGGCCTGTTATAATAAGGTTGTAGTTGTTTTTTGCTAGAATATGTGCGGTGGCTTCACCAATACCAGCTGTAGCTCCGGTAATTAATGCAATTTTATTCATTTTTATATTTTATAAATAATATTCGAAATTAAAAAAATCTGCTTTTATATTGGAATAAGGGCTTACTTAATTATTTTTGTTCCTATTACAGAAAAGAAATAATAGGTTATGGAAAATAGTGTGCAAAATATCGAATCATTCGCAATTGAACAAATTGTTGAACCTGAAAAAATTGATGATGTTATTTTTTCGTTGATGGTGAATCCAAATTTATCGACTATAAATTATTTTAATGATTTTAGTGATACTGGAATTTTACCTGATTCAATTGGCGATAACGATACAGATGAATCAGGCATCTTTGAATTAGACTCCAATGGAAAATGTATGGCAATGAGCACACATGCTTTCCACCATCATTTACAAAACGATCCTCAGAAGGCTACTGAAATTTTAATTTCCAGGGCGGTTCGGAAAATGTTATGTTCAGGTGCCAGGCCTGTAGCAATTAGTGCTTTTCTTTACCACATCGATATAGCTGACCCGAATGGCCAAAATATTGCATCAGGGGCAAAAAAAGCCCTTGAAAATGCATCCATAAAATTTGGTTTAAAAGTTTCCGACAGGAAAATTCGATTTGATCATTTTGGGGCGTATGGAATAATGCCTCCTACAATTATCATTAGTATCATGTCGATGGTTGATGATAAAGAAGGATTGATAAGTCATAAATTTCATACCAAAGGAAATAATATTTTTATGATTGGCAGGCCTATGGATGATATAGCTTCATCGGAATATTTAGAATTTTACCATAATGTGAATAATTCTCCATTACCAGCATTTAATATCGAGACAGAAATACACATTCAGGACGTTCTTAAACAGCTAACACAAAATAAGCTTATTAGCAGTGCAAGCCCTGTAGGAAAAGGAGGTTTGTTTTTTACGCTTCTGAGAGCTGCTATTCCTAATGGTTTTGGTTTCGACATTACCACTGATGCTGAAACACGCAAAGATGCTTTTCTTTTTGGCGAAGCAATGGGGCGTATTATTGTAGACGTTGATGTCGATAAAGAAGACGATTTTGTTGATCTATTAACCGATCTAAAAGTGCCATTTTTTGCATTGGGCCATATTACTAAAGGAGAAATCAGAATTGATGATGAATCATTTGGTTTTACTAATAAAATGAATTTTGGTGCTTAATGGCAATTACTCCGTATAAAAACTCTTCCAAAAATAAAAAGAAACAAGTGGCTGAGATGTTTGATAATATCTCACCTAAGTACGATTTATTAAATCATTTGTTGTCGTTAAATATTGATAAATATTGGCGTAAAAAAGCCATAAAGGAGGCTCGAAAATACGCTCCTTCGTCAATCCTTGATATTGCAACTGGAACAGCCGATTTTGCTATTGCTGCTTCAAAAATCAATGGTGCAAAAATTACTGGCATCGATATTTCTGAGGGAATGTTAGCTGTTGGAAGGGTAAAAGTGAAGAAGAAAAAACTCGATGGTTTTATTGAACTGAAATATGCCGATTCTGAAAACCTGCCTTTTCAAAATGATATTTACGATTTGGCAATGGCTGGTTTTGGTGTTCGGAATTTTGAAACTATTGGTACAGGGCTAAAAGAAGTTTACCGGGTATTAAAGAAGGATGGGGCTTTTATTGTTCTTGAGTTCTCAAAACCACGGCGTTCATTTTTTAAACCGTTGTTTTATTTTTACTTTAAAGTTGTTTTGCCATTTATAGGGAAAATTATTTCAAGGGATAATTCGGCATATACATATTTGCCCGATTCAGTGGATGTATTCCCTTCAGGCAGTGCATTTTTGGAAATTATGGAAGAAGCCGGCTTTAAAAATACAAGAATGATTCCTTTAACCTTTGGAGTAGCCACAATTTATATTGGAGAGAAACTTAAAAGTTCAAATAAATGATTATAAATGAGCAATAATTTCCTATTATTGTTGTTTGGAAATATACACTATAAGCCAAGTTTTGATTTGAAAAGAATCTGTTTTACAATACTGCTCGTTTTTACTGTTTTGGTGGGTTTTTCCCAGAAAACCAAAATTAATTACCTGACAACTTTTGAGGATAAAAAAATACATTTTGGATTTTCGCTAGGTATCAATTCATTGGACTTTGGAATTGAAAATTATAATCCGATAGGAGAAAATCCGGATTTCTTCCCTGGTGTATGGGAAGGCGATGCTTTCCAGGTGAATGCCGACGATGTTGTGTTTTCCGATATCAGCAAAAATGTTGCTGGATTTACTGTAGGAATTATTACAAGCTTGCGTTTATCACGTGACTTAAATTTGCGTTTTTTACCCGGTTTGTCTTTTGGCGAAAGGCGACTTATTTACAATATTCCTGTTGTTGATGTAAACAATGTGTATATAACCGATAATTACGAATATTCAATTAAATCAACATTCCTCGATTTTCCACTACTTATAAAATATAAAGCAAGGCGAATTAATAACGACAGGCCATACATTGTTTTAGGAGGTTCGTACAAACGTGATATTTCGCGTTCGGCAAATGAGGATTTGGTACGATTAAATAAAAATGGGTTTTATGCCGAAGTGGGAATGGGTTGGGATACTTTTTTACACTTTTTCAGGTTCTCAATGGAAGCAAAAGTGAGTATTGGTTTAACAAATCAGCTTGGCGAGGCCCCGAATTTAACTCAACGCCAGTTTTATTCACGGTCAATTAAACGACTAACTTCAAATGTATTTACTCTTAGTTTCCATTTTGAGTAAATAATATTTTATTTTATAAATTCTCTGCGTTTAAATTCTGAACAAACTATTGCAGTTGCAATTGATACATTTAACGATTCTGAATTTTTTTTCTGACCGGTAGGGAAAGAAGGGATCAGTATTTTTTGTGAAATAAATTTTTCTAAATTGTGTGAAATTCCTTTGCCCTCATTTCCCATAATAATTATTCCTTCTTTTGTAAGAGTTTGTTCATAAATGTTTTCTCCTTCGAGGAAAGTGCCATAAATAGGGATGTTATTATTTTTGGCTTCAAGGAGTATCTCTTCGGGTTTAATATAGCAAAGGTTAACTCTTAAAAATGCCCCCATACTTGCCTGAATAACTTTTGGATTAAAAATATCGGCAGTTGCAGGTGATGCATAAATTGTCGATATACCATACCAATCGGCAATTCTTATTATAGTTCCTAAATTGCCCGGGTCTTGAACGCCATCGAGCAGTAGTGTTAACTGTTGTGGTATTATATTTGTATATTTTGGAACTGGAATTGAACAAACGGCTAATGCTTGTTGTGGCGTTTTTAACAAACTAACCTTCTGTATTTCTTGTTGTGATGTAATTATAGTTTCTATTCCTTCAGAAAGAATATTTTTATTTGAATCGGAAAATTGTTTGGTACATATGATGGTTTTAATGTCAAAATCAGATGCTAACAATTCATTTACCATTTTATTTCCTTCAACTAAAAATAAATTTTCTTTTATTCTGTATTTTTTTTGGGCTAGTGACTTTATCAGTTTAATTTTGTTTTTGCTTATCATCTTTTTTGGTGAATAGTTATTTTAAATATGTATATTAAGTTTTGAATAATGCAGGTTTAACCTGAATTAATAAATATAATCTTGAAGGCAAATTACTCACTATATACTTTTCCCATTTTTTTTGGCTTATTATTTTTATTGTTTTCTTGCTCCACAGTAAAGTATGTCCCCGAAAATGAATACTTACTTAACAAGGCAACTATTAAAGTAAATAACAAAGATATTGAGAAAGAGGAATTAAACTCTTTTTTGCGGCAAAAAGAAAATCTAAGGATTTTAGGTGTTGTTAATTTTCACCTTTGGTTATATAGCCGTTCACCTGAAAATAAACCAAATAGTTGGTTTCGTAAAATAGGGGAAGCACCTGTGATTTATAACGAAGGCTTAACAGAGAGATCGAAGACCCAATTGATACAATATTTACACAATAAGGGGTATTACAATGCTCAAGTTATTGAAGAAGTAGCACAGCATCCTAAAAAACCCAAAGTTAATGTTGTTTATAATATAAATGCCGGTGAACCCTACAGGATAAGGAAGATTAATTACCAGTTTTCAGATTCTACCCTTCGGAATTTATTTTTCAATGCAGAAGGAGATAAATGGATATCGGCAGGGCAGGTTTTTGACATTGACCAATTGGACAAGGATAGGCAGAAGATTGCTGATTTCTTTAAAAATAATGGGTACTATTATTTCGATAAAAACAATATTTATTATTTGGCCGATACAACCTATTATACCAACGAAGTAGATTTGGAATTACATTTTAAACAATCGGATGAAGGGCAAACTCTTGAAAATAACCCATATGAAACAGTTTCTATAAATAAAATTAATATTCATTTTTCGCCAAATACATCAGGCCGTTTTGGCCCCAATCTGTTAATTGATACGTTTAAAACAAGTACTTACACCCTTTATTTACCGCGTAAGTATAAATATAAACCCGATTTTTTTGAAGGATTTATTAAAGTTAATCCAGGCGAAAAATATAAATTGAATACTATAAAACAAACATTTAACGGGCTGAATAGATTGCGCCAGTTTAGGTTTATAAATATTAATTTTGATAAGCCGGACATTGATGTAAATAATAATAGCCTCGATTGTAATATAAATATTGCGCCGCTTAATAAACAATCTACATCATTTGACATTGAAGGAACAAATACATCTGGAAACCTGGGGATTGCAGGAAATTTAAATTACCAGCACCGCAACTTATTTCACAGAGCCGAAGTCCTCAAATTTAATATTAAGGGAGCAATGGAAAGGCAACTCGCTGTTGTTGAAAATGAATCAAAGGATTTTAATACCCGTGAGTTTGGTGTCGAAGGAAATTTTATTGTTCCTAAACTGATTGGGCCAGGTAATTTCCTAAATTATTTTAATGACTTTTTGCCTCAAACAATATTTACGGCTGGGTACAATTATCAAAAACGGCCCGATTACACCCGGACAATTACAAATTTTAAAATTGGATATGATTGGAAAACATCAGAGTTTGTGAGGCATACGTGGAATGTTGTTGATTTTAATAAAGTGAGCCTGTACCAATTCGAACCTTCTTTTATAAATTCGATTAAAGATTTATACATTAAAAGTAGTTTTACCGACCACCTGGTATTTGCTACTAATTATACTTATTTGTATAACAACCAGAAGATAAATGAATTTAAAAATTATTCCTATTTCCGCGTATCCTTCGAGTCAGCTGGGAATGTTCTGGATATTCTTTCTAATTTAGTTGGAAGTAAAAGTTACTCGGCTGAAGACTCGTTAGGGCTTGGTGAAATAAATTACCAGAAAGTATTAAACACCCGGTATGCCCAGTATTTAAAAACCGACATTGAAGTACGAAAAGGTTATATTGTCGATAAGTATAATTCGGTTGTTTGGCGTGCATTTTTGGGAGTAGGAGTACCATATGGTAACTTTGATGTATTGCCATTTGAAAAAAAATATTTTACAGGTGGGGCAAACGGAATCAGAGCCTGGCAGGTACGTTCATTAGGGCCTGGTACATATAAAGTGCCAATAAATGCATACCCTAACCAATCATCGGATATAAAAATTGAAGCAAATATTGAATACAGGTTTAAGTTGATAAAAATGCTTGAAGCTGCTTTATTTTTAGATGTTGGAAACATTTGGGCAATAAATTCGAATGACAACCGGCCTGGGGCAACATTTTTATTCGATAAGTTTTATAAACAATTTGCAGTGGGGACAGGAACAGGTTTGCGATTTGATTTTACTTATTTTATTTTTAGGCTCGATTTGGGAATGAAAGTTCGTGATCCGGCTCAGGATTTAGGAAATGGTTGGATAATTGGTAACAGAAAGTTAAAAAATGATGATTTTAACATTTCTTTTGCAATAGGATATCCTTTCTAGGATAATTCTGGTATATTTTTGCACTAATTTTGTAGATGCATTTTATTAATCGGTATAAACTTATATAATTAAATATCATGAGTAAATCATTTTTTGCAAATATTAAACCTGGTGTTGTAACCGGGGAAGACCTTCAAACTATTTTTAAAGTAGCTAAAGAAAATGAATTCGCTCTTCCTGCAGTTAATGTGGTTGGAACCAATTCAATAAACGCAGTACTTGAAGCGGCTAAAAAAGTAAATTCTCCGGTAATTATTCAATTATCGAACGGTGGGGCATCATTTATGGCAGGTAAAGCAATTGGTTTAGAAGGCCAGGCTGGTGCTATTTTGGGTGCTATTTCAGGAGCAAAACACATTCATACTGTTGCTGAAGCTTATGGTGTTCATGTTGTCTTGCATACCGACCATGCTGCAAAAAAGTTGTTGCCTTGGATTGATGGTTTATTAGATGCTAGTGAGAAAAACTTTGCTGAAACCGGAAAACCGTTATTCTCATCGCACATGCTTGACTTATCGGAAGAGCCACTCGAAGAAAATATTGCTATTTGCAAAGAATACCTTGTGCGGATGAGCAAAATTGGTATGACTTTAGAAATTGAATTGGGAATAACTGGTGGTGAAGAAGATGGTGTTGACAATACAAATGTTGACCACGCTTCGTTGTATACACGTCCTGAAGAAGTTGATTTTGCTTATACTGAATTAAGCCAGGTAAGCCCTAATTTTACAATTGCTGCTTCATTTGGTAATGTTCATGGTGTTTACAAACCAGGTAATGTAAAATTGACTCCAAAAATTTTAGATAATTCTCAAAAATATATTTCTGAGAAACATGGTTTGGAAGCAAAACCAGTAAATTTTGTTTTCCATGGTGGATCTGGCTCTTCGCTCGAAGAAATTCGTGAAGCAATTGGCTATGGTGTAATCAAAATGAATATCGATACTGATACTCAGTGGGCAACTTGGGAAGGTGTAAGAGCTTTCGAAGCTAAAAACCATGATTACCTGCAAAGCCAAATTGGTAATCCTGATGGCGATGATAAGCCAAACAAGAAATTTTATGATCCTCGTGTTTGGTTGCGAGCCAGTGAAGTTTCGATGGTTGCAAGGTTAGAGAGAGCTTTCGAAGACCTTAATTGCGTTAATAAAGCATAATAAATTATTTTATATATTTAAAGGCTGTCATTTATTGACAGCCTTTTTTTGTATTAGCTTTTTTCAGCCAATTTATTTTTGCATTTTTACAACCCTTATCCTGTTTTGTGCACCACAACGACGCATCAAAATTGCCCCTTTGATTTTCAGTTACTTAGCATTTTAAAATTTGCATTTTGGGTGCTGCAAGCCTATTTTTGGGTATGTTTATACGTAAAAATAAGAATAGGAGCGGTTCTGTTAGCATCCAGATAATCTCCAAAAACAAGGGTAAATATAAAGTCATAAAAACTGTAGGCTGCGCAAAAACTAAACGAGAAGAAGAGTTGTTGTCATTGCTTGCAAACACTGAGTTGGAAAGGCTTACGGGAATGCAATCTCTTTTTATCGAACACGATGACATCGTGGTTGAGAACTTTGTGGACAGTATTGCAAATAATCATCTGCAAGTTGTCGGGAGCGAATTAATTTTAGGAAAAATTTATCAGAAATTCAATTTTCCATACGATGGGTGCTGCAACTATTTCCGCAACCTTGTTTTATGCCGATTAGTATACCCTGGGAGCAAATTGAAAACCGTTGATTATTTTAGGCGGCACTTAAATACCGATGTTAGCGTTCATACTATTTATCGTTTTCTTGATGAATTGAACACCACACTAAAGCCCCAAATAGAACAACTTACTTTTAAGCATACAAAGAAACTACTCAAAGGCAAGATAAGTGTCGCATTTTACGACATGACCACTCTATACTTTGAAGCATCTGAAGAAGATGATTATCGTATCCCCGGATTTAATAAAGATGGTAAACACCAACAGCCCCAAATAATGATCGGGTTACTGGTTGGTAAATATGGATACCCGGTTGGCTACCAAATATTCGAGGGAAACACTTCTGAAACGAAAACATTGATACCGGTACTTGAAGCTTTTCAAAAGAAGTTTGATATTGAAAAGCCTATTGTAATAGCTGATGCCGCTTTGCTCTCGCAAAAAAACATAAATGCTTTGGTTGAAAACAACTACCAATACATACTTGGCGGGCGGATAAAAAATGAAAGTAAAGGCATAAAAGCAAAAATTACAGCCCTTAATGTTAACGAAAACAAACCCAAAGAACTGAAATACAAGAATGGAAGGTTAATTATCAGCTTTTCTCAAAAAAGGGCACACAACGACATGAAAAACAGGAATAAAGGCTTAAAGAGGCTTGAAAAACGTGTTGCGTCGGGTAAACTGACTAAAGACCACATAAACAATCGTGGATATAATAAATATCTAAAA
Source organism: Prolixibacteraceae bacterium (assembly GCA_963666575.2). Lineage (GTDB taxonomy): Bacteria > Bacteroidota > Bacteroidia > Bacteroidales > Prolixibacteraceae > JABMQB01. Next base: position 78,666 of record CAXXYG010000027.1, on the reverse strand, counting down.
CTATCAGGTGAAATTGATGTCAAAATCGATTACAATAAGTATAAAGCAGATAAGGTTTGGGATGGACTGAAAGGTTATGTGACCAATACACATTTATCGAGAAAAGATGTCATTGGAAATTATAGTCAATTGTGGCAAGTGGAAAAAGCTTTTCGTATATCAAAAACCGATTTGAGGATACGTCCGGTATACCATCGGTTAAAAGAACGTATTGAGGCTCACATTTGTATCTGTTTCACGGCATACGCCATTTACAAGGAACTGGAGAGGTTGTTAAAAATAAATAACATTAATATCTCTGCTGAAAAAGCAATAGAACAAATCAGGGAAATCAGGCAATTGCGGTATACGCTACCAAAATCAAGATTGATTAAAACAAAAATCCTACACCCGACAGAAATACAGGAAGCTCTAATAAATATGAGATTCTAAAACAGGGTGCTGCAATGCACAAAACAGGAGAGAGAGCTTTCGAAGACCTTAATTGCGTTAATAAAGCATAATAAATTATTTTATATATTTAAAGGCTGTCATTTATTGACAGCCTTTTTTTGTATTAGCTTTTTTCAGCCAATTTATTTTTGCATTTTTACAACCCTTATAACTGGTGGAATTAGCCATTTAGGTAATCATTATAGCAAAAAATATGTCAGGAAGTTTGAAGATACGTGATACTTTTGGTTCAAAATTTGGGGTTATAGCCGCCGCTGCCGGTTCAGCAGTTGGGCTAGGTAATATCTGGAAATTTCCTTACATCGCGGGAGTATATGGTGGTGCAGCGTTCTTATTTGTGTACCTGGGATTTATTCTTGCCATAGGTTTACCTGTAATGCTTTCGGAATTTATAATTGGCCGCAGTTCAAAACGAAATGCTTTTGGAGCATTTAAAGTTCTTGCCCCGGGTACCCCCTGGCGTAATATTGGAATTTTGGGTGTTAGTGCTGCTTTTTTAATCCTTTCATTTTATGGAGTCGTGGCTGGCTGGAGTCTACAGTATGTGGTGCTATCAATTCAGGATGGATTCTCACAGAAAAGCCCTGAAGAAATTTCAAGCCTTTTTACAACCTTAATTGAATCACCCTTAAAACCGGTTCTTTGGCAGCTCATTTTTATGTTTGCAACAGGAGCAATTGTTATAGTCGGAATTAAAAAAGGAATTGAGAAGTATACTAAAATTTTAATGCCTGTTTTGGTACTAATTTTAATCATTTTGTGTGTAAAATCGGTTTCACTTGATGGTGCGAAGGCCGGTTTGGAATTTCTTTTTAAACCTGATTTTTCAAAACTTACAGGCGATGGTATTTTAAGTGCATTGGGACATGCTTTTTTTACGTTAAGCTTAGGTATGGGTACTCTGATAACTTATGGTTCATATATCGATCGTAAAAATAATCTGTTAAACACTGTTATAAGTGTAACTTTGGCTGATACGGTTATAGCAATTCTGGCAGGTATTGCTATTTTTCCGGCTGTATTTGCTTTTAATATTGCTCCAACACAAGGGCCCGGATTAATATTTGTAACGCTTCCTAATGTGTTTCACCAAATGCCCGGAGGGTACATTTTTTCAATACTGTTTTTTCTGCTTTTATCGGTTGCTGCTATTACTTCATCAATTTCAATATTGGAAGTGGTGGTTGCCTATTTTAAAGAAGAGTTTAAAATGGGAAGGAAGTCATCTACGGTTTTAGCCACAATATTAATCTCTATATTGGGAATTTTTTGTTCGTTATCAATGGGTATGCTTTCGTCATATACTGTTTTCGGATTAAACTTTTTCGATTTAATGGATTGGATTTCAGCCAACCTATTATTGCCTGTGGGAGGACTATTTATTGCACTTTTTGTTGGTTGGGTTTATGGCCGGAAAAAGGTACAGCAGGAAATATCAAATGGAGGAAATCTTTCGGGAGCCCTTTTGTCTGTATTTATGTTCCTTGTAAAATTTATTGCGCCCATCGCAATAGCAATAGTTTTACTCAATAAAATTGGACTAATTAATTTTTAAATTTTTATTCTATTTTAGTAAGTATTTGAAGTTTGCGTTATATTACGTAACTTTTTATAATGAATTTTGATGGACTCAAACGATTATACAGACACTATTTTTCGTTCACTCGGTCTGAACGAAAGGGATTAATACTTCTATGTTCCATCTTATTTTTACTCATAACACTAAATTATACAATTGGTTTTTTTGAAAAGGAAACACATTCCGATTTTAGTGAAGTAAAAGAATTAATGGCTTTATACGAAAAGTCAAAAATGAATGAAAGTCCTAACCATGGGAAAAGTTTATTTGTTTTCGATCCAAATCAAATAAATAGAGAATCATTTGATACTTTGAGTTTTCCTTCAAAGATTAAAGGCAATATTTTAAAATACCGCGAAAATGGTGGAATATTTTATAAAGCAACTGACCTGAAAAAAATTTATGGGATGAATGATAGCCTTTTTACCCAAATCGAACCATTTATAAAAATCAGCACTCAACAAAAAGTAAAGGCTCCCAAAATTAATACTGAAAAAACGATAGAATATTTTGAATTTGATCCGAACACATGTAGTGAAAGGACATTAAGTAGGTTAGGATTTAGTTCTTTTCAAATCCAAAACCTTAAAAAATACATTTCTCAAGGTGGCTGTTTATATAAAAAAGAAGATTTACTTAAAATTTATGGGGTAGATTCTGTTTTATACTCAAAGCTGGAAAAGTGGATTACTATTAAAGAAGTACCAAAAGCCTTGGTTGTTAATAATACAATTATTGAATTAAATTCAGCCGATTCCATTTCATTGGTAAAACTTAAAGGAATTGGGCCCGTTTTATCTTCCCGGATTATTAAATACCGGAATCTTCTTGGTGGATATTATTCAAAAAACCAATTACTGGAAGTATATGGCCTTAAAAGTGAAACTTTTAATTTAGTTGAAAACCATATTAGTATTGATGTAGATAAAATAAAAAAAATACGAATAAATTTTGCAGATATTAGGATGCTTCAAAAACATCCTTATATTTCAAACGTTCTTTCTAAAACAATAATTGATGAACGTGAACAGAATGGTTATTATAAATCGATGGATCAACTAAAAAAAAGAGTAGCGTTGCGAACCGGAATTGAAGATAAAGTGTTATATTATTTAAGAATTGAATGATTAAATGACATTAAAAATTATGGTGGTTGCCGACTTTCTTATTAACTTATCATTTTTAATTATTAATTTTTTGTTTTAAATTTGATATACGATGAATATTTTCTAAATTTGCGCCTCAATTTTAAAAAATAAAGCCGATAAAATATGATAATTATTCCGGTAAAAGAAGGCGAAAATATAGAAAGAGCCTTAAAAAGATTTAAGAGGAAGTTCGAAAAAACAGGCGCGATAAAAGAACTGCGTTCGAGGCAAATGTTTACTAAACCTTCTGTAAAAAGAAGGATAGAAGTAAAAAAAGCTATTTACATCCAAGGATTACAGCAGGAAGAAGATTAGTAGTAATCGGTTCCTGGTTCTGAGAAAAAGATATGAATGAATAATTGTCAGGAATCTTTTTTGAATTATCTGAAGTTTGAGAAGAGGTTCTCTCCTCATACTTCATTGGCATATAAAAATGACCTCGGTCAGTTCGTGCAATATTGTACTGAAATGATCGGGGAATTTGATGTTAATAAGGTAGATTCAAAATTACTGCGTAATTGGGTTGTATATTTAATGGAAAATAAAATCTCAGCCCGTTCGGTAAATCGAAAAATATCAACTGTCAAATCATTTTATAAATTTTTGATGAAAGAGGGCATAGTTGAAAATAATCCGGCCATTAATATTCCTGTTCCTAAATTAAGGAAAAAACTACCTCATTTTGTTGCTGAAGAAAACCTGAATCACTTATTGGATGATGGGCTTTTCACCGATGATTTTGAAGGCAAAAGGGATAAATTGATAATTGCCTTATTTTATGGCACAGGGGTCAGGTTATCCGAACTGCTTAATGTTAAACGAACCGATGTTGATTTAACGCAATTTTTAATAAAAGTTCTTGGGAAACGAAACAAAGAAAGAATTATTCCCTTTCCTCGTGAGCTAAAAAGTATATTTGAAGATTATTTTGAAGAAAAGGAAAAATTGTTTGGCACATCGCCAGGCTGGGTGTTTTTAACCCAGAAGGGTGAAAAAGCGTATGAAAAGTTAATATACCGAGTTGTGAAAAATAATTTGTCGAAAGTGACTTCTCTTGAAAAAAGGAGTCCACATGTAATCAGGCATAGTTATGCAACGCACTTATTAAATAAAGGAGCCGACCTAAATGCTGTTAAAGAATTGCTAGGCCATTCAAACTTAGCTGCAACTCAGGTCTATACTCACACTACGTTCGAGAAGTTACAAAATGTTTATGAAAAAACCCATCCAAGGGGTTAAAGGAGGATTTGTTATGAATGTAAAGCTTAATAATGTAAATTTTAGTCCAGATGAAAAACTGGTGGAGTTTGTAAATAAAAAAGTTGGCAAACTAGATACTTTTTTTGAAGGAATTATCAGTGCCGAAATTACTTTGAAGGTTTTAAAGCCCGAAGCTGCCAATAATAAGGTGGCTGAAATTTATGTTTCTCTTCCTGCCAAGAATAATTTGTTTGCTAAAAAGCAGGCTGATTCTTTTGAAGAAGCTACTGATTTAGCCATTGATGCTATCAGGAGGCAACTTGGTAAATACAAAGAAAAACTCAGGAATAATTAATACGCAAAAATTCACATTATTATTGTGAATTAATTAAAAATATTTTTACATTTGCAAACCCTTTTTGGACAGGTTTCTAAAACCATTGAAAACAAAGGCTTTTAAGATATTTTAGAAGAATTTGAAGGTTGTATGAAGTCCTGAATAAAAACTTGTAACAGTTAACAATGGAGTAAAAATCGCAAATTAGATTTTTTTTGTTAAATGTGAAGAAGGAGTAGTTCTTTAAAAGTTTTTTTGTAATTTTGCACGGCATTTTTACAAAAATAATTGATCGCGGGAGTAGCTCAGCTGATAGAGCATTAGCCTTCCAAGCTAAGGGTCGCGGGTTTGAATCCCGTCTCCCGCTCATTATTTGTGAGATTTGAGCAATAAGTTTTATACTTATTTCTCTCATCTCATTATGTAATTATGCCGGAGTAGCTCAGGGGTAGAGCGCATCCTTGGTAAGGATGAGGTCACGAGTTCAATTCTCGTCTTCGGCTCGAATAAATAGAAATTCAATAAATTAAATTTTTTGGTGTTATGGCTAAAGAACATTTTAACAGGGATAAAGAACACGTCAATATTGGCACAATTGGCCACGTTGACCATGGTAAAACTACCCTTACAGCTGCTATTACAATGGTATTAGCAAAAAAAGGTTTTTGTGAAATTAAATCTTTTGACTCAATCGACAATGCTCCTGAAGAAAAGGAGAGGGGTATAACAATCAACACAGCTCACGTAGAGTATGAGACTGCAAAACGTCACTATGCTCACGTTGACTGTCCAGGTCACGCTGACTATGTGAAGAATATGGTTACTGGTGCTGCCCAAATGGACGGTGCTATTATAGTAGTTGCTGCAACTGATGGACCTATGCCTCAAACGCGCGAACACATTCTGTTAGCACGTCAGGTAAACGTTCCCAAACTTGTTGTTTTTATGAACAAGGTTGATATGGTAGATGATGAAGAACTACTGGAACTTGTTGAAATGGAAATTCGTGAACTATTAGATTTCTACGAATTTGACGGCGATAACACTCCTGTTATCCAAGGTTCTGCACTTGGTGGAATGAACGGTGAAGCAAAATGGGAAGAAAAAATCATGGAGCTGATGGATGCTGTTGATAATTGGATCCCACTTCCTCCACGTGATATTGACAAACCATTCTTGATGCCAGTTGAAGATGTATTCTCAATTACTGGACGTGGTACTGTTGCCACAGGACGTATCGAAACCGGACAAGTTCATACAGGTGACGAACTTCAGTTAATTGGTTTAGGTGCCGAAGGGCGTAAAACCGTTTGTACTGGTGTTGAAATGTTCCGTAAAATTTTGGATGATGGTCAAGCTGGTGATAACGTAGGTTTATTACTTCGTGGTGTCGATAAAAAAGAAATCAAACGTGGTCAAATTCTTGCTAAAACAGGTACAATTACTCCTCATACGAAAGTTAAAGCTGAGGTTTATGTATTGAAAAAAGAAGAAGGTGGACGTCACACTCCATTCCATAATAAATACCGTCCTCAGTTTTATATCAGAACTCTTGATGTTACAGGTGAGATAACACTTCCTGAAGGTCGCGAGATGGTAATGCCTGGTGATAATGTATCAATTACAGTAGAATTGATTTATCCGGTAGCAGTTAATATTGGTCTTCGTTTTGCGATTCGTGAAGGTGGACGTACTGTTGGTGCTGGTCAGATAACAGAAATTTTAGATTAAGACATTCTCAAAATAGAGATACTTAAATAAGTCCTGGGCTTTATGCCCGGGACTGTTTACGGATGAAACCCTAATAATTGGAAGGGAATTTCAGGTTCAATTCCTGACATCTGTCAAAATAAATTACAAATAGATAATGAAACTGAAAGTTTATTTAGAAGAGGCGTACACTGAGTTAGTACATAAAGTTACTTGGCCTACTTGGAAAGAACTGCAAAACAGTGCTATTGTTGTAATGGTTGCTTCCTTTATTATATCACTCTTAATATTCGTTATGGATATCTCTTTTGAGAACATAATGAGTTTTATTTATGGGTTATTTTATTAATTAAACTCCCGGAGTAAGAAATGAGCGAAAATAGTAAATATTGGTATGTTCTTCGTGCAATTGGCGGTAAAGAGAAGAAGGTAAAGGAATATATCGACAACGAAATCGCAAAAGGAGACCTTCAGGGGTTTGTAGAACAGGTTTTAATACCAACAGAAAAGGTATATCAAATTCGGAATGGGAAAAAAATTAGTAAAGAACGAAATTTTTTCCCTGGTTATGTTTTAGTAGAGGCATCATTGGTTGGTGAAGTTACCCATACATTAAGGAATATTCCAAATGTTATAGGGTTCCTAGGCGATACCAAAGGAGGAGATCCGGTTCCAATGAGGCAAAACGAAGTCAACCGTATTTTAGGTAAGGTTGATGAGCTCTCTGAAACAAATGAAGAATTGAATATCCCATTTGTAGTAGGCGAAACTGTTAAAGTAATCGATGGACCATTTAATGGCTTCAACGGAACCATTGAGGAAATCAATGAGGAGAAGAAGAAGTTACAGGTAATGGTGAAGATTTTCGGACGAAAAACACCTTTAGAGCTTAGCTTTATGCAAGTCGAAAAGGAGTAATAACGTGTTAATTAAATTTTATGGCGAAAGAAGTTGCTGGATTAATTAAATTACAGATAAAAGGTGGGGCTGCAAATCCGTCACCACCGGTAGGGCCAGCATTAGGTGCTAAAGGGGTAAATATAATGCAATTTTGCAAGCAATTTAATGGCAGGACTCAAGAACTTGCTGGTAAAGTGCTTCCGGTTATTATAACTGTATATGCTGATAAATCGTTTGATTTTATTATCAAACAGCCTCCTGTGGCTTCGCAATTAATTGAAGTAGCAAAACTCAAAAAGGGTTCTTCGGAACCTCATGTTAGTAAAGTTGGATCGGTTACATGGGGCCAGGTGCGGGAAATCGCTGATGGAAAAATGGCTGACCTTAATTGTTTTACTATTGAGTCTGCTATGAAAATGGTTGCTGGAACTGCCAGAAGTATGGGGATACTTGTTAAAGGTGAATCTCCATTCAATAACTAAAAAATCTTTACGATGGGTAGAATTACGAAAAATAATAAAGCTGCACTGGAACAACTCGAGAAGAATAAAATCTATTCATTAGAGGAAGCTTCAGAATTAGTGAAAAATATTTCTTTCACTAAATTTGATTCTTCGGTTGATATAGACGTTAGACTTGGAGTTGACCCTAGGAAAGCCAATCAGATGGTAAGAGGCGTAGTTTCGTTACCCCATGGTACTGGGAAAACAATCCGTGTGTTAGCTTTAGTAACTCCTGATAAAGAACAGGAAGCTAAAGATGCAGGCGCAGATTTTGTAGGACTTGACGATCAAATCGAGAAGATAAAAGGTGGTTGGACCGATTTTGACGTAGTAATTACAATGCCTCCTGTAATGGGGAAAGTAGGGCCATTAGGCCGTGTACTTGGGCCCAGGGGTTTGATGCCAAACCCTAAAAGTGGTACTGTTACTATGGAAATCGGTAAAGCCGTAACTGAAGTAAAACAAGGTAAAATAGATTTTAAAGTTGATAAGTTTGGGATTATACATACCTCTATCGGAAAAGTATCTTTTGATGCTGAAAAGATAAAGGAAAATGCTCTTGAATTTATGAATACTATTAATAAGCTAAAACCTTCTTCTGCTAAAGGTACCTATATCAAAAGTATCTACATTTCTAGTACTATGAGTCCTGGAATTCAAGTTGAACCTAAGTCAGTTATAGAGTAAGTATTTGAAATTATGAAAAGATCAGAGAAACAAACAATTATTGATAGTTTAAAAGAACAGATCAATTCATACAATCATTTTTACTTGACTGACATTAGTGACCTTAACGCAACTGATACCAGTGATTTAAGGCGAAGATGTTTCAAACAAGAAGTAAAAATGGTTGTTGCAAAGAATACTCTTTTGCGTAAAGCAATTGAGAGTTCAGATAAAGAAGCAGCAGAACTTTACGATGTCTTAAAAGGCAATACATCCGTAATGTTTACGGAAACAGGAAATGCTCCTGCCAAATTAATTAAAGAATTCTATAAACTTCATAAACGCCCGATTTTAAAAGGTGCATATGTTGAAGAATCAATTTATATTGGCGAAAATCAACTGGAAGCATTAGTCTCTGTTAAATCCAAAAACGAACTTATTGGAGATGTTATTGCTCTTTTACAATCACCAATGAAGAAAGTTGTTACTCAACTTCAATCAGGTGGTAATATTTTGCATGGTGTTTTAGAGACACTTGGAGAAAAAGAATAATTATTGATAATTTTAATTAAATTTATATAGAAATGGCAGATTTAAAACAGCTTGCAGAAGAGTTGGTAAACTTAACTGTTAAAGACGTTAACGAATTAGCTGGTATCCTCAAAGACGAACATGGTATTGAACCAGCAGCAGCTGCAGTAGCAGTAGCTGGACCAGTAGGCGGTGGTGACGAAGGTGGTGCTCAGGAACAAACAGAATTTGATGTTATTCTGAAAGCTGCAGGTCAATCGAAACTTGCTGTAGTTAAACTCGTTAAAGAATTAACCGGCCTAGGCTTAAAAGAAGCCAAAGCGGTTGTTGATGAAGCTCCAAAAGCAATCAAAGAAAAAATTGCAAAAGACGAAGCCGAAGCACTAAAAGCTCAATTGGAAGAGGCAGGAGCAGAGGTAGAAGTTAAATAATTCTATTACGACCTTTTAGGTTAATACGGTTTAGAACCTTACCAAAGTATGGTTCTAAACCTTTTTGTGTATTTAATGTTTCATATACTTCAAAGCAGTATAAATACATGTATGTAAATACTGAAAAAGAGAGGATAAATTTTTCCTCAACACAAACCAGGTTTAACTACCCGGATTTTTTAGAGGTACAAGTAAAGTCGTTTAAGGAGTTTTTTCAGCTTGATACAACTCCTGAAAACAGAGAAGTCGAAGGATTGTACAAAGTTTTCGATGAAAATTTTCCAATTTCCGATACACGTAACAATTTTGTGCTTGAATTTATTGATTACCAGGTGGATCCACCTCGTTATTCGATAAACGAATGTACCGAAAGAGGATTGACTTACAGTGTACCGGTTAAGGCAAAATTAAAGCTTTATTGTACTGACCCTGAACATGAGGATTTTGATACCGTTGTTCAGGATGTTTACTTAGGTACTGTGCCATATATGACTAATAGGGGAACCTTTATCATAAATGGGGCAGAACGAGTTATTGTAACGCAGTTGCACCGGTCTCCCGGAGTTTTCTTTGGACAAAGTTTGCACGCCAATGGTACAAAATTGTATTCGGCACGTGTAATTCCGTTTAAAAGGTTCCTGGATTGAATTTGCTACTGACATTAATAGTGTCATGTTTGCTTATATCGACCGGAAAAAGAAATTGCCTGTAACGACACTCTTACGTGCCATCGGTTATGAAAGTGATAAAGATATTCTCGAAATATTTGACCTTGCCGACGAAGTAAAAAGTTTCTAAATCAGGACTAAAAAAAGTATTAGGAAGAAGGCTTGCAGCGCGAGTTCTTAAATCATGGGTCGAGGATTTTGTGGATGAAGATACTGGTGAAGTTGTATCCATTGAAAGGAACGAGGTTATTATAGACCGTGAAACTGTTATTGAAGAAGATCATATTGAAGAAATTCTTGATTCAGGGGTCAAAACAATTTTGTTGCATAAGGAAGACCTTAACCAACAAGATTATGCTATAATTTACAACACTTTACAAAAAGACCCTTGTAACTCCGAAAAAGAAGCTGTATTACATATATACCGCCAATTAAGAAATGCAGAACCGCCCGATGAGGCTACTGCACGCGATGTAATCGATAAGCTTTTCTTTTCTGACAAACGTTACGATTTAGGTGATGTTGGACGTTACAGGATAAATAAAAAATTAGGATTAAATACTGAAGTTGATACCAAAGTTTTAACAAAACAAGATATCATCGAAATTATCAAGTACCTGATCAAACTAGTCAACTCAAAAACCGATGTTGATGATATTGACCACTTAAGTAACCGTCGTGTACGTACTGTAGGTGAGCAAATGTTTAATCAGTTTGGTGTTGGTTTGGCACGTATGGCAAGGACTATCCGCGAACGCATGAATGTTCGTGACAATGAGGTATTTACGCCAATTGACTTGATAAATTCCAAAACATTATCTTCGGTAATAAACTCATTTTTTGGGACCAATGCTTTGTCTCAGTTTATGGACCAAACAAATCCATTGGCTGAAATGACACATAAACGGAGGATGTCAGCCTTAGGGCCTGGTGGCCTTTCGCGTGAAAGAGCTGGTTTCGAAGTTCGAGATGTTCACTTTACCCACTACGGTAGGCTGTGCCCTATTGAAACTCCTGAAGGACCAAATATTGGTTTGATTTCTTCATTGTGTGTTTATGCTAAAATTACTGACCTTGGATTCATTTCTACTCCTTATAGGAAAGTAAAAGATAATACTGTTGACCTGTCGGATGAGGGTGTTGTTTATTTAACCGCAGAAGAAGAGGAAGGAAATATTATTGCACAGGCTAATGCTCCAATCGATGCTGATGGGAAATTTATTAACCCTAAAGTTAAATCGAGGTTAGATGGTGATTACCCTGTTGTTGATAGGGAACAAGTCCAGTTAATGGATGTTGGCCCTAACCAGATTGCTTCTGTTGCAGCATCACTTATTTCATTCCTTGAGCATGATGATGCCAACCGCGCATTGATGGGGTCAAACATGATGCGTCAGGCTGTTCCACTTTTACGTCCCGAAGCTCCTATTGTAGGAACTGGACTTGAAGCAAGTGCTGCAGCTGATTCACGCATACATACTATGGCCGAATTTGATGGTGTTATTGAATATGTCGACGCTAAGCAAATTATTGTCAGGTATGATATTTCAGAGGAAGATAGATTTGTAAGTTTCGACCCGGATGTAGTGACTTACGAATTACAAAAATATAGCAAAACTAACCAGGGTACTACTGTTGACCTGAAACCTATTGTGGTAAAAGGGCAGCGTATCAAAGCTGGTGAAATTTTAACTGAAGGGTATGCGACTCAACAAGGTGAACTTGCCTTGGGACGTAACCTTATGGTAGCTTTTATGCCTTGGCAGGGTTACAATTATGAGGATGCTATTGTAATTTCTGAACGAATTGTTCGTGAAGATGTATTTACATCTGTTCATGTTGATGAATATAGTTTAGAAGTTCGTGATACAAAAAGGGGAGTTGAAGAATTTACATCAGATATTCCTAATGTTAGCGAAGAAGCTACTCGTAACCTTGATGAGAATGGATTAATCAGAATTGGTGCTGATGTAAAACCAGGTGATATTTTGATTGGGAAAATTACTCCTAAAGGAGAATCTGACCCATCGCCTGAAGAAAAACTACTTCGTGCCATTTTTGGTGATAAAGCTGGCGATGTAAAAGATGCATCGTTAAAAGCATCTCCATCACTCACAGGCGTTGTTATCGATAAAAAATTGTTCTCCAGAGTTGTAAAGGAGAAGAAAAATAAAATTGCCACAAAACCTCTTCTTGAGCAAATTGATGAAAAATTTGAAAAAGAAGTTGCTTCATTGCGAATAGTCCTTGAAGAAAAATTGTTCCCTCTTATTTCTGGTAAAACCTCTCAAGGGGTTAAAGATTATTACGGGACAGAATTAATTCCTAAAGGAGTAAAGTTTACGTTAAAGCAGATACAGGATATTGATTTTTTAAATGTTAATCCAAATAAATGGACAACAGATAAAATTAAAAATGACCTGGTATTCCGATTGGTGAATAACTTCATCATGAAATATAAAATTGCACAAGCTGTTGGACGACGCGAGCGTTATAATGTTACCATTGGTGATGAATTGCCAGCTGGTATTATTCAACTTGCAAAAGTTTATATTGCTAAAAAACGTAAACTGCAAATCGGTGATAAAATGGCCGGTCGTCACGGAAATAAAGGTATTGTCTCCCGTATTGTTCGGGCTGAAGATATGCCATTCTTAGCTGATGGAACCCCGGTTGATATTGTTCTTAATCCATTAGGTGTTCCTTCGAGGATGAACTTAGGGCAGATATATGAAACTGTTTTAGGGTGGGCCGGAAAAGAATTAGGACTGAGGTTTTCAACTCCAATTTTTGATGGTGCAAGTTTAGATGAAATTCTTGATTACACTGAAAAAGCTGGTGTTCCTCGTTTTGGTAAAACAAATCTAAGCGATGGTGAAACCGGACAACCTTTTGACCAGCCTGCTACTGTAGGAATCATTTATATGATGAAACTGGGGCACATGGTTGAGGATAAAATGCATGCAAGGTCAATTGGTCCATATTCATTAATCACACAGCAACCACTTGGAGGTAAAGCTCAGTTTGGTGGACAGCGTTTTGGTGAAATGGAAGTTTGGGCACTTGAAGCCTTTGGAGCTGCTCATATTCTGCAGGAAATATTAACTGTTAAATCAGATGATGTGATGGGTAGGGCAAAAGCATACGAATCAATTGTGAAAGGTGAACCAATGCCGCAAGCAGGTATACCTGAATCATTGAATGTATTGCTGCACGAACTCAGAGGTTTGAGCCTGAGTGTTAGAATGGAATAATTCGTTGAACCAGTTTTATATCTTGAAGGTTCTTAAATTGAATATTAATTAGCTTTTTTTATGGCGTTTAGAAAAGATAATAAAGCAAAAAGTAGTTTCTCTAAAATTTCAATTAGCCTGGCGTCTCCCGAAGAAATTCTGGAAAGGTCATTTGGTGAAGTTCTGAAACCAGAAACTATTAATTATCGGACATACAAACCCGAACGTGATGGATTGTTCTGTGAGAGGATATTCGGGCCGGTGAAGGATTATGAATGTCATTGTGGTAAATATAAACGGATACGATACAAAGGTATAGTTTGTGACCGTTGTGGGGTTGAAGTTACCGAAAAGAAAGTCAGACGCGAACGTATGGGGCACATCTCACTGGTGGTTCCTGTTGCTCATATCTGGTATTTTAGGTCGCTTCCAAACAAAATAGGTTATTTATTAGGCTTGCCTACTAAAAAACTCGATACCATTATTTATTATGAAAGGTACGCGGTTATTAATCCTGGAGTTAAAGCCATTGATGGTGTAAAACAACTCGATTTTTTAACTGAAGAAGAATACCTTGATATTCTTGATTCGTTACCAAAAGATAACCATCTTTTGGATGATGATGACCCAAATAAGTTTATCGCTAAAATGGGTGCTGAAGCCCTTTACGAAATTCTTATGAGGCTTGAATTAGATGATTTATCTTTTTCGTTACGTCACAAAGCAAATACTGAAACTTCGCAGCAACGTAAAAATGAAGCGCTGAAACGCCTTCAGGTTGTTGAGGCTTTTAGGGCCAGTAAAAACCTTAACCGTCCCGAATGGATGATTGTTAAGGTTGTTCCGGTTATCCCTCCTGACTTAAGGCCTTTAGTGCCTCTTGATGGTGGGCGATTTGCTACATCCGACCTGAATGACCTTTACCGTAGGGTAATTATCAGAAACAACAGGTTAAAAAGGCTTATCGAAATTAAAGCACCTGAAGTTATTCTTCGGAATGAGAAAAGGATGCTTCAGGAAGCTGTCGATTCATTATTTGATAACTCCAGAAAAGCAAATGCTGTTAAAACTGAAAACAATAGGCCTTTAAAGTCGTTGTCTGATAGTTTAAAAGGGAAGCAAGGACGGTTCCGTCAGAATTTATTAGGGAAACGTGTTGATTATTCAGCTCGTTCTGTAATTGTTGTAGGGCCAAAATTAAAACTGCACGAGTGCGGAATCCCTAAAGACATGGCTGCTGAATTATACAAACCTTTTGTTATCAGGAAACTGATTGAGAGGGGAATTGTAAAGACTGTTAAATCAGCCAAAAAGATTGTAGACAGAAAAGACCCATTAGTTTGGGAGATTCTTGAAAATATATTAAAAGGGCATCCTGTTATGTTGAACAGGGCGCCTACTCTTCACCGGTTATCAATTCAGGCTTTCCAACCTGTTCTTATCGAAGGTAAGGCAATTCAGTTGCACCCATTGGTTTGTACTGGTTTTAATGCCGACTTCGATGGAGACCAAATGGCTGTCCATCTCCCTTTAGGGAATGCAGCTATTTTGGAAACACAACTTTTAATGTTGTCTTCTCACAACCTTTTAAATCCAGCGAATGGGGCTCCAATTACGGTTCCTTCACAGGATATGGTTCTTGGGTTATATTACATGACCAAAGCCCGCGAAGGAAGTAAAGGTGAAGGAATGACTTTTTATTCACCTGAAGAAGTAACGATTGCTTATAATGAAGGAGCTGTTTTAATGCACTCTATCATTAAAGTAAAAGTTGAAGATGTTGACGATAATGGCGAATACTTTAAACACATTATCGAAACGACTGTTGGTAGGGTCATGTTTAACCAATTTGTACCTAGGCAAGCCGGTTTCCTAAATCAGATTTTAACTAAAAAATCCTTAAGGAATATCATTGCTGAAGTGTTTAAGAAAAGTGGTAATGCCACAACTGTTAAGTTCCTCGATGCTATTAAGGATTTGGGATATAATATGGCATACAAAGGAGGATTATCCTTTAATCTTGATGATGTAATTATTCCTGAAGATAAAACCACAATTGTTAATAACGGATATGAGCAGGTTGAGGAAGTAATGGCCAATTATAACATGGGTTTCATTACGAACAATGAACGTTATAATCAGGTAATTGATATCTGGACACATGCCAACTCAAAATTGACTCAGTCGGTAATGAAAACTATTAGTACTGATAAACAAGGGTTTAATTCGGTATATATGATGCTTGATTCCGGAGCTCGTGGTTCGAAAGAACAGATTCGCCAGCTTTGTGGAATGCGTGGATTGATGGCAAAGCCTCAGAAGTCAGGTTCTACCGGATCTCAAATTATTGAAAATCCTATTCTTGCTAACTTTAAAGAAGGGCTTTCAGTACTTGAGTACTTTATCTCAACTCACGGTGCTCGTAAAGGTTTGGCAGATACAGCATTAAAAACAGCCGATGCGGGTTATCTTACTCGTCGTTTGGTTGATGTTGCTCAGGATGTCATTATTTCAGAAGAGGATTGTGGAACATTGAGAGGGATTATTGCTACAGCTGTTAAAAATAACGAAGAAGTAGTTGCGTCTCTTTACGACAGGATTTTAGGCCGTACTTCAGTGCACGATATTTACCATCCGTTAAAGGGTGATTTAATTGTAAAATCGGGTGATGAAATTACAGAAAAGATAGCTGCTGAAATTGAAAATTCTCCTATTGAAAGCATTGAAATTCGTTCGGTATTAACCTGCGAATCGAAAGTTGGAGTTTGTACAAAATGTTACGGACGAAATCTTGCCACAGGAAACCTTGTTCAAAAGGGTGAAGCAGCTGGTGTTATTGCTGCTCAATCGATTGGTGAACCTGGGACACAGCTTACACTTCGTACTTTCCACGTTGGGGGTATTGCTGGTAATATTTCGGCTCAATCGCAAGTTGAGTCTAAATACGACGGTTACGCCGATATTGAGGAATTAAAAACTGTTAAATATAAATCAGACGAAGGTAAAACTTATGAGATTGTAGTAAGCCGGTTGGCTGAACTGAAAATTATTGATAAAAATACCAATATCCTATTATCAAATCACCCAATTCCATATGGTTCAAAACTGTATATTAAAAATGGTGATGAAGTTGCTAAAGGTAAGCTTATTTGTGAGTGGGATCCATATAACGGTGTGATTATCACTGAGTATGATGGAAAAGTTGAGTTTGAAAATCTAATTGAGAACATCACTTTCCGCGAAGAATCGGATGAACAAACTGGTTACAACGAAAAAGTAATCATTGAAACCAGGGACAAAACTAAAAATGCTACGTTAAGAATTTTAGATAAAAAGGGTGAATTGATTCGCTCTTATAACCTTCCGGTTGGTGGCCACATGGCTGTTAACGATGGAGAGAAGGTTAAGGCAGGACAAGTTTTGGTTAAAATCCCACGTTCTTCAGGTAAAGCTGGTGATATCACCGGTGGTCTTCCAAGGGTGACGGAATTGTTTGAGGCAAGGAATCCATCAAATCCCGCTGTTGTTTCAGAGGTCGATGGTGAAGTTTCATTGGGTAAAATTAAAAGAGGTAACCGCGAAATTATTGTGACTACTAAAACCAATGAAGTAAGGAAATACCTTGTACCACTTTCAAAACAAATTTTGGTACAGGAAAATGATTACATCAGAGCAGGTACACCATTATCTGATGGTGCAACTACTCCGTCAGATATTTTGGCCATTAAAGGGCCTACTGCTGTTCAGGAATATATTTTGAATGAAGTTCAGGATGTATACCGTATGCAGGGTGTAAAAATCAACGATAAACACTATGAAGTTATCATTCGTCAAATGATGCGTAAAGTGGAAATTGTTGACCCGGGTGATACTCGTTTCCTTGAAAAACAAATTATCGATAAAAACGAGTTCTTGCAGGAAAATGATTGGATTTACAATAAAAAAGTAGTTGTAGAACCAGGTGATGGGCCTGATTTAAGAGCCGGGCAAATTATTTCTGCACGTAAACTAAGAGATGAAAATTCAGTTTTACGTCGAAAAGACAAACAACTAATTGAAGCTCGTGATGCTATTCCTGCTACTTCAAGTCAGGTACTTCAGGGAATTACTAAAGCAGCACTACAAACCAGAAGTTGGTTGTCGGCTGCATCATTCCAGGAAACGACTAAAGTATTAAACGAAGCTGCTATTAATGGAAAAACTGATTACCTCGACGGATTAAAGGAAAATGTAATTTGCGGACACCTTATTCCTGCAGGTACTGGTTTGAAAGAATATAAAAACCTGGTTGTTGGTTCTAAGTCAGAATACGATAAGCTGGTTGATATGAAAGAAGCAGAAAATGTTTCAAAATAAATAAATATGGAAGAAAAAAAGCAACCACAGGGTCAACAGTTGCAGATTGAATTAAATGAAGAAATTGCTGAAGGTGTATATTCAAATTTGGCAGTTATCACACATTCAAGTTCCGAATTTGTTGTTGATTTTGTTAGAATAATGCCTGGAATACCCAAAGCACATGTAAAATCCAGAATTATTTTAACACCTGAGCATGCTAAACGACTTCTAGGTGCGCTTCAGGACAATTTGAAGAAATACGAGGCGGTATATGGGCCGGTTAAAAATATCAAAGGCGGGAATGATGTTATTCCTCCTATAAATTTTGGTGGGCCACCAGCACAAGCGTAAGAATGTAAATTATTTGTATTCTATTATATTAAAGGGAGTTTTTTAACTCCCTTTTTTTAGTGAAATTATTTCGGTGCTGGCTTCAATAAGTGTTTTACTATAAGTAATTTGGTACTATAATGTTAGATCAGGATTTTCACACACAATTTATAATTTGAAGTAGGTAGATAATAAACGTCTATTTTTGACTGATTTTTAATTAAAATAAATATAAATAAACATGAGGCATGTCGCGATATAACTTTTAGAAAAATTGGGTAGAATGTTTTAATGGCTTGTCAGACTTGGGCTCTATGTCCCAGCAATGTTCATGTTTTACATAATATAGTATAATTGTTAATTTGAATAGTTAAAGCTGTTTTTCATTACTTTGTTTCTTGAACCTCAGTTTATATATTTGTCATCCTGAAATATTTTCTGTAAAAAATAGGACAGGTTTTAATCACTGAAAGTTCTTTTGTTTAATTCATTTTTCATTCTCTTGAATTATGCGTATTATTGAAGCTTTCGTTAACTAAATCAAGCAAAAATTAAATAAATTAAATACGAATGAAACAACCATGATATTATTTTGCCATAAACCTGCCTACAGCAGGCAGGCATAATTAAAATCATGGGAGCCTGCTTGCGGAAGGCAGGTTCCATATAATGCCTTTAAAAACTTAAATTTTAATTAGATGAAAATAGCAGTTTGTTTAGGGAATGTGCCCGATACCACAACGAAAGTTAAATTTGTGGGCGGTACAACGTTGGATAAAACAGGTATACAGTGGATTATTAACCCGTGGGATGAATTGGCCTTAACAAGGGCCATTGAATTAAAGGAAGATAGTGGTAATTCAGTGAGTTCTTTATCTGTAATAACCGTTGGTCCTAAAGAATCAGAACCTACAATACGAAAAGCATTGGCCATTGGAGCCGATGATGCAATCAGAGTAAACGCTGATCAGTCTGACACATTCGAAGTTGCTTCTTTATTAGCAGAAGTTATTAAAGAGAAAAGCTTTGATTTAGTGATTTGTGGTATTGAATCGAGTGATTATAATGGTGCCGCAGTTGGTGGTATGTTAGCTGAAATACTGGAATTACCATCTGTTTCATCAGTTTCTAAAATTGAAATAAGTGGCGATGAAGTGGTAATGGACCGTGATATTGATGGTGGTAAAGAAGTTGTTTCGGTGCAAACTCCTTTTGTAGCTATAGTACAAAAGGGTATTGCTAAGGAACCAAGGATTGCTGCCATGCGCGGTATAATGATGGCCCGCAAAAAACCATTAGCAGTTGTTGATCCTGCTACAAATGAGGCAATGACTGAATTTGTTGGTTTTACTTTACCACAGCCTAAGGCACCCTGTAAAATGGTTGATGCCGAAAATATAGCTGAATTAGTATCATTGTTACAAAACGAAGCAAAAGTATTGTAGTATTCAAATTATTAAAATCAAAAATTATGTCAGTATTAGTATATACAGAGAATTGGGATGGCCAGTTTAAAAAATTGTCCTTCGAATTAATTTCTTATGCCTCACATATTGCCACAATGTTGAATACTACTGTGTCAGTTGTATCGATTGGTAATGTTGATGAAAGTGAACTTTCAAAGTTAGGGAACTATGGAGCTTCAAAAGTATTAAAAGTTGAAGGTGATAATTTAAGTTCACTCGACAATCAGGTTTTTACAAGTATTATTGCACAGGCTGCTGTAAAAGAGTCGGCAAGTGTGGTAGTTCTTTCACATAACAACACCGGGAAAGCAATTGCTCCCCGTTTATCAGTTAAATTAAAAGCTTCTTTAGGTTCGGGATTAGCTGCATTGCCATCATCAGTCGAACCATTTGCTGTTAGGAAAAAGGTATTTTCAGGAAAAGCTTTTGCTGAGGTTTCCCTAAAATCAGATATAAAAGTTTTAACGCTTGCTCAAAATTCATTCGAGATTGAAGAAAATGGTGGATCAGCAACCATCGAAGCATTTTCTCCCGAAATTGGTGAATTTAAAACGGTTATTAAAGATGTCCAGAAACAAACAGGCAAAATTTTGTTAAACGATGCCGAAATTGTTGTTTCGGGAGGCCGTGGAATGAAAGCAGCTGAAAACTGGGGGACAATTGAAGAATTAGCCGAATTACTTGGTGGAGCAACAGCTTGTTCTCGACCTGTTTCGGACGAAGGTTGGAGGCCACATAGTGAACATACCGGACAAACCGGGAAAATTATTGCACCTAACCTTTATATTGCAGCTGGTATTTCGGGTGCTATTCAACATATTGCAGGCGTAAATTCTTCGAAATGTATTGTCGCCATTAACAACGATGCTGATGCTCCTATTTTTGAAGCGGCAGATTATGGTGTTGTTGGCGACGCATTAAAAGTAATGCCCGATTTAATTGCGGCGGTTAAAGAAGCAAAAGCTAAATAATATTGTTTTATATTCTTGTTTTTGATGTTTTATCTCAGTAGAAAAGGAAAAAACTAAACTTATGATTAAACAAATTCTTTTTGCTTTATCACTGTTAATTACGTTGGGAATCTTTGTATTTACGGTAAAAAAACTGATTTCCTGGTTTAAATTACTAAAACCGGCCTATCCCATCAAAAATATTGGGAAACGAATTGAAGTGACGTTTAAGGTAGCTTTTGGGCAAACCAAAATAATGAGGCGCCCTGTAATTGGTTTTATGCATGCTTTAGTATGGTGGGGATTTTTGGTAATTCTTGTGGGAAGTGTCGAAATGGTTATCGACGGCCTTTTTGGATCCGAACGGATTTTATCTTTCCTCGGAGTTGTATATGATATTTTTATGGCGTCAGGCGATGTGTTTGCACTGCTTATTGCTATTTTTATTGCAGCATTTTTATTCCGCCGTATTTTTATGAACATCAAACGGTTTGGTGGTACTGAAATGAAACATAAATCGCATGTTGATGCTAATATCGCTTTAGGATTAATTTTTTTCCTGATGATTTCATTGTTGGGAATGAATGTTTTTTATGTTGCTTCGATACAGGAAGCAGGGCACCACTTAGTTGGCGTATATCCAATTGGAAATATGTTGGCCGGATTCATATCCGGAATGTCCGCTTCACAAATTCATATCTGGCATGAAGTATGTTGGTGGAGCCATATTTTAGGAATCTTCTTTTTTGCCAATTACTTGCCTTATTCTAAACACTTTCATGTGTTTATGTCAGTACCCAATGTTTTCCTAAGTAATTTAGATCCATTAGGGAAAATGAAAAACATGGATAACATTACCAAGGAAGTAAAAATGATGCTTGACCCTGATGCAGCATTTGCCGATGCCCCGGAAGACGAAGAAGTTGAAAGGTTTGGTGTAATGGATATTCAGGATACCAACTGGCGGAATTATTTTGATTCATTGGCCTGTACACAATGTGGGCGATGTACTTCCGTTTGTCCGGCTAATATAACAGGAAAAGCACTTTCACCTCGTAAAATTGTAATGAATGTCCGCGAACGCATGAAAGAAAAAGGGCCGGGCCTTATTAAGGAAGGTTTAACATACGACGATGGTAAAGCTTTATTAGGCGATTATATTACCAAAGAAGAACTTTGGGCGTGTACAACTTGTAATGCATGTGCTCAGGAATGCCCTATAAATATTAACCAGCCGGCTATTATTTTAGATATGCGCCGTTATTTAGTGATGGAAGAATCTGCTGCTCCTGGAGAATTAAACCAAATGTTTTCAAATATTGAAAACAATGGTGCTCCATGGCAATTTTCGCAAGAAGATAGAATGCTGTGGGCTGATGAACTTTATATCAATCAGAATTAATACAAACGGACAAAATCCAGTCAAACTATGGAAACCACTAAGACTAAAATTGAAGTTCCTGTAATGGCCGATGTGTTTGCCAGTGGCAAACAACCCGAATATTTATTTTGGGTAGGTAGTGCCGGAGCTTTCGACGATCGATATAAAAATGTAACGCGTGCCTTTGTGAAAATCCTTTCACACCTTAATATTAATTACGCTGTATTAGGTACCGAAGAATCATCAAGTGGCGATGTTGCACGCAGGGCAGGAAACGAAATGCTGTTCCAAATGCAGGCTCTTATGAATATTGAACTTCTTAAGAGTTACAAAATAAAAAGAATAATTACCTGCGATCCACATGTATATAATACTTTCAAGAACGAATATACTGACTACGATGGGAATTTTGAAGTTATTCATCATTCTCAGTTCTTAAATCAATTGGTGGATGATGGAAAACTAAAATTCGATTCATCCATTCTGAAAGGACAAAAAATAACCTACCACGATCCCTGTTACCTGGGAAGAGCCAATGGAGAGTATAATGCTCCCCGCAAAATATTAAAGGCATTACCTTCTGATTTGACGGAGATGAAACGTAATAAAAGTTTTGCGCTTTGTTGTGGTGCCGGAGGTGGCCAAATGTTTAAGGAAGCCGAAAAAGGTAATAAAGAAGTTTTTATTGAACGCACCGAAGATGCTTTGGAAACAGGAGCCCACATAATTGCAACTGCTTGTCCTTACTGTATGGTTATGATGACCGATGGATTAAAGTATAAAAACAAAGAAGATAAAATCAAAAATTACGACATTGCCGAATTAGTGGCTCTGTCGTTAAATTTATAAAACCGATAAAATTTATAAAACTAAATAATTATGGAAAAAGTTGTTAAGGGTGGCGAATTTATGGTGAATGACCTTGAAGCCAAAGATATCTTTATCCCTGAGGAATTTGATGAAGAACAGCGGATGATTGCTGAAACATGCCGTGACTTTTTAGATACAGAAGTTATGCCAAATCTTGACCGGATTGATAGTCAGGAAGAAGGTTTTGCTCATGGATTACTTAAGAAAGCTGGCGAACTTGGCCTTCTTGGTATTTCTACACCCGAGGAATTTGAAGGATTCGGGCAATCATTTACTACATCAATGTTAGCAAGCGAAGTAATGGGCTCGGCTTATTCATTTGCTGTAACTTATTCATGCCATACAGGTATTGGTTCAATGCCAATTCTTTATTTTGGAGACGACCAACAAAAACAAAAATACCTCCCAAAACTTACATCTGGCGAATGGACTGGTGCTTATTGTTTAACTGAGCCAGGTGCAGGATCTGATGCCAATTCAGGGAAAACCAAAGCCACTTTAAGCGAAGATGGAAAACATTACCTTCTGAATGGCCAAAAAATGTGGATTACAAACACCGGTTTTGGTGATGTATTTACTGTTTTTGCTAAAATAGATAACGACCGTGTTTTAAGTGCATTTATTGTCGAGCGTAATTTTGCGGGAATTAGTTTTAA
This sequence comes from Prolixibacteraceae bacterium, assembly GCA_963666575.2. Classification (GTDB taxonomy): domain Bacteria; phylum Bacteroidota; class Bacteroidia; order Bacteroidales; family Prolixibacteraceae; genus JABMQB01. The sequence continues at coordinate 55,316 of CAXXYG010000027.1, read as the reverse complement.
TGCCGAAGAGAAAAAATTAGGTATCAAAGGTTCTTCAACAAGGCAGATATTTTTTGAAAACACACCAGTTCCTGTCGAAAATTTAATTTGGGACCGTGGTAAAGGATTTCGTATTGCGTTAGATATTTTGCATATGGGGCGTATCAAATTAGGAGGTAGTGTAATTGGTGCCGCTAAAATGGCAATCGACCAGTCTGTTAATTATTCAAACGAACGTAAACAGTTTGGAAAAGAAATCTCAAATTTTGGCGCAATAAAATACAAACTGGCTGAACAGGCAATTCGTACTTTTGCAAATGAATCTGCAGTTTATCGTGCAGCTCGGAATGTCGATGAATTTGTTGGAACACATATCGATCAAATGAGTAAGGAGCAAGCTATAGTTAAAGCTTTTGAAGAGTATGCCATTGAAGCTGCCATCTTAAAAGTATATGGTTCGGAAGCTTTGGATTATGTAGTTGATGAAGGTGTCCAGATTCATGGAGGTATGGGGTATTCTGCCGAAATGCCAATTGAACGCGGGTACCGCGATTCTCGAATCAACCGAATTTTTGAAGGAACTAACGAGATCAACCGTTTGGTTTTAATTGATACTTTGAATAAACGGGGGGCTAAAAAGGATTATGACTTATATGGACAAGGCGAAGCGATTGTTGCAGGTTTAGCCAATTTGGAAGGTTGCAGCTGTTGTGTTGAAGGATATTATGAAAATAAAAAAGCAACCATCAGCAATTTTAAAGCAATTGCTAAAATGTTACTGCAAGCCGTTTCTGCCAAGTTTGGCCGTAAAATGATGGAGGAGCAGGAGATCCTGAATAACATCGCCAATATTGTAATGAATGTGTATATAACTGAATCTACAATGCTACGTGTCCAGAAAAAAGAGCAGGTTCTTGGAATGGATGCCGAATTTAATAAAGACATGTTAGATGTGTTGGTGTATGATGCATCAGAATACATTCGTAAAGAGGCAAAAGATTGTGTCAATTCATTTATTGAAGATGAGGAGGAACGAAAACTATTTTTGAAAGGTATCAAACATTATAGCTGCGCAAAAGGTGTTAATGTTAAAAATGCCCGACGTAACATTGCCAACAAAATGATCGAAGAAAACAAATATTGTTTTTAAGATATAGAAAGATTTACTCTGTTTGAATGGAAATGCCGGATATCATCCGGCATTTTTGTTTTATATAATATCACTAGTGGGCGCTTAAAACCCACTGATTATTAACTGTCCTGACTTCTGACGCTATCAAAAAAAGACAAGATTCAAAGATATAATTCACAGATATTGAGAATGTTGTGATTTTGTATATATGAAAATACCGCACTAACGCGTACTTTTGTGGTATGTATTCGGTACGAAAAGTAAAAACCAGGTCAGGCTCAATTGCCTTGCAAGTGGTGCAATATGTTGCTCACCGTTCCATTATTATCAAACATATAGGTAGTGGAAAGGACGATATAGAAGTTCAAGCTTTACGTAAAAAGGCCTTTGAGTGGATTGAAGGGCATTCCGGGCAATTATCCTTATTCCCGGACCAGAAACAAAAGATATTATTGGTCGATAGGGCTGATTGCATAGGAGTAACACACCATTTTGCTTTTCGTTTTTTCATGAGCTGCCTTGATGAATGTGAGTTGTCCCATTTGCCCCGGTTATTACTTGATTTTGCTATTATCAGGTTAATTGAACCAGCTTCGAAACTGCGGTCGATAGAACTATTACAACACTATTTTGGGATACAGTACTCACAACGCATTTATCGCAATATCCCTAAATTAACAAACTATAAGGCCGACATTGAGCATTGCGCCTATAATGTTGCCCAAAAGAAATTTAAGGAGCCCTTCTATTTTGTTCTGTACGATGTAACCACTCTTTATTTTGAATCCTTTAAAGCCGATGATTTTAGAATACAGGGGTTCTCAAAAGACAATAAATCACAACAGCCTCAAATAGTAATCGGGCTTTTGGTAACTCAATCGGGTTTTCCTTTGTCGTACGAGGTTTTTGCCGGAAACACCTTTGAAGGAAAAACCATGCTGCCGATAGTTGAACGGTTTATTGCAGGACACCCCCAGGTTAAACCTATTATTGTGGCAGATGCAGCCATGCTCGATGAACAGAGGCTTTCTGAACTCAGGGAAAAGGAAATATCATACATTGTCGGTGCACGGTTGGCCAATGCGAACCTTGATTTAGTAAAACGTATTCACAATACACTGGATGGGAACCATGGCACAAAGGCCCGTTTCTCTTCGATACATGGTGATTTGGTTTGTGATTTTTCAACCAAACGGTATAAGAAGGAGTTGTATGATTTTAACAAGCTTGTTCAAAAAGCTGAAGAATTGGTAGCCAAACAATCCCTGAAAGTCAGGGCCAAGTTTATCAGAAAGGTCTCCAAAGAGAAAATAGAACTGAATACCGCATTAATTGAAAAAAGAAGGTTATTGCTGGGAATAAAGGGATATTGTACCGACTTATCTGAGCAACAATTATCTAACGAGCTAGTAATATCACGCTATCACCAACTATGGCATGTAGAACAATCATTCCGAATGAGCAAGTTTGACTTACAGGCACGGCCTATTTATCATCAAAAGCATGATGCAATTAGGGCCCATATATTGATTTGTTTTGTTGCATTGATAGTAGAAAAATACCTGGACTTAACAACCAAGCTATCGCTTAGGGAAATACGCTTTCTTGTAATGAACATTACTGAAACCCATATACAAGACCGCGTAACAAAGGAAACATTTATCTTCAGGTCACCTACCAAAGAAATTTTGGAAACCCCATTAGCAAAGTTGATATCAAAATGGAAATTGCTACCGCACTAATCGTCAGAAGTCAGGACCCACTGATTATTAACTGTTTATTTTTTTGTTCTTTGACATTTTTGTAATCGCAACTTTTAAGTACTTCTTTTACAGGAGTTTTGTCGAGTAGAGATATGCTCAAAATTTGTAGGATTTCGTAGATTGAGCGGTTTACTTTCAATTTGTTACCAATAATGGCAACCAGGCAATAAGCGATGATGGCACAATAAACTTGGATCTTTACAGCATTTATAGTAGTTCCCCAAAAGGATTTGATCTTTAGATGTTGTTTCATCCATTTGAAAAATAATTCTACCTCCCAGCGTTTCTTGTATAAGAAAGCTATTTCTAATGGCGTAAGATTCATATTATTTGTGAGAAAAATAAATTCCTTATTGCTTTCGGGATCATAATACTTGACCCGTCGAAGCTTTTCAGGATAATCTCTACTAGGATAATATGTTTCAAGCTTACCGATTTGATCGTATTTCACCCCTGTTGTTTTGTCAATTGATTTGGAATACATCCGATTAAACCGCATATTAGTTTTTGCCCTGGTAACAAAGAAAGCTCCTTGTTGATGTAAATAGTACAGCCTTTTTTAGTCAATGTATGCTTTGTCTATAACATAAAAGCTTCCTGCTTCATATGTGATAAAATCCAATGCTTTGACATCATGCATTTTGGCATTTGAGATATAAATAAAAGCCGGTATTGATGTCTTGACATCATATAAAGTGTGAAGTTTTATTCCTCCTTTATATTTACGAAACTCAGCCCACCAAAATACACTAAGGCAGAGATCAATAGTAGATGAATCAAATGCGTAAACATTACCTTCAATATTAATCTCAAATTCAGATTTATAACAACTTTTACGAGCTTCTTCAATTAAAACATAAGCAAATTCTTCAAAGATTTTATAACTACGTTTTTCATTAGAAGTACCCAGATTCCTGCGGGATACGGTTGTGCTAAAACCAAGATGGTAATATTTTGATTTATGTGCTTCAAGACTAAGCATTAAATCTCTCATGCTATCTCTGGAAGTAAGTTGTCCAAAGACCATGCAGAGCAGTTGGTTCCAACATGTAAATGACCTAACATATTTATTCCCGTTGTATTTTCTGACAATCCTGTCGAAAATTCTCATGGGTAGGAAATCTGTAAGTTGAGCGAAGATATATTTGCCTTGATTCATAGATTAATGTTTGTTTGAAAACAAAAATCCATAATTTCATTTCAAATCGTCACGCTACATAAAAATACTACAAATACGATTAACAAAGAATTTCAAAGAACGTATATTATTTTTTAATGCCCACTAGTGATATAATATAATGACATAACGTTTGTTTAATATTGGTTGTTGTTTCAAAGTGGTTTTAGTAGTTGTAGTAAATGGTTCAGTTATCGGTTAGTGTATAAGAGATATAAATTTTTTAATATTGGATTTAATTATTGCTTCTATTAACCCCGGCACCATAGTGTACATCCTGTTCAAGAGTGTAGCCATAAATCTTTACTAAAAAGATTCATTCATTTAAAATTGATTTACAGCGAGTTGGTGTATTGGGTTGGCTAAAGGCATTATTTTTTTCAATAATAAATTTGGAAACTCAAAATAAGCGATTACTTTTGCAGCCGCTTTTGGAAGTTCTGTGAGTTGTTGATGTAAAAACATTTTTGAGTAACGAGTGTTGTAATACGGTAAAAAGGGTTTTGTTTTTAGTCCATTAACAGGGTTAAAAAATAAAGTTCAAAAAAAGCCAGAAAACATTTGGAGAATCAAAAAAGGTGCTTACATTTGCAGCCGCTTTAAGAGCAAGTTCTACGACATATTTAAGGGGGTAATTAGAGGAGTTAAAAAAGGATTGGTTTTTGTATAAGGCCAGTATTTTAAGAGGTTTAAGGGATTTTAAGCCGTCGAAAAAAAAGTTCAAAAAAAGCTTCAAAAAATTTGGAGGGTAAATATTCAATATCTATCTTTGCCACCCCGAAAATAAATAACCAACAACGGTTGGTTTTAGAGTCGCGGAAAATATTAAAATGGAAGATTATTCAGCATTTAGGATTATTTAAAAATAGGTGCTGATTTTTTATGAGTTCTTTGTAGTATTGAGATAAGATAAAAAAAAGCAAGGTAAAACAAGAAAAAACCTTTTGAGTAAAACAAAGCAAGCACCTAAGCGAGAGATATTTAACTTTTTATAATTACAATGGAGAGTTTGATCCTGGCTCAGGATGAACGCTAGCGGGAGGCTTAACACATGCAAGTCGAGGGGCAGCATTACTTTCGGGTAGATGGCGACCGGCGGACGGGTGCGTAACGCGTATGCAACCTACCTTATACAGGGGGATAGCCCATGGAAACGTGGATTAATACCCTATAGTACTTATTTGCTTCATGGCAAATTAGTTAAAGCTTCGGCGGTATAAGATGGGCATGCGTCTGATTAGCTAGATGGTAGGGTAACGGCCTACCATGGCAACGATCAGTAGGGGTCCTGAGAGGGTTACCCCCCACACTGGTACTGAGACACGGACCAGACTCCTACGGGAGGCAGCAGTGAGGAATATTGGTCAATGGAGGAAACTCTGAACCAGCCATCCCGCGTGCAGGATGACGGCCCTATGGGTTGTAAACTGCTTTTCTACACCAAGAAACACCCCGACGTGTTGGGGCTTGACGGTAGTGTAGGAATAAGCACCGGCTAACTCCGTGCCAGCAGCCGCGGTAATACGGAGGGTGCAAGCGTTATCCGGATTTATTGGGTTTAAAGGGTGCGCAGGCGGCTTTGTAAGTCAGTGGTGAAATCCTGCCGCTTAACGGTAGAATTGCCATTGATACTGCAGAGCTTGAGTATGGTTGAGGTAGGCGGAATGTGTGGTGTAGCGGTGAAATGCATAGATATCACACAGAACACCGATTGCGAAGGCAGCTTACTAAACCATCACTGACGCTGAGGCACGAAAGCGTGGGGAGCGAACAGGATTAGATACCCTGGTAGTCCACGCCGTAAACGATGTTCACTCGCTGTTTGCAATACACAGTAAGCGGCTTAGCGAAAGCATTAAGTGAACCACCTGGGGAGTACGATCGCAAGGTTGAAACTCAAAGGAATTGACGGGGGCCCGCACAAGCGGTGGAACATGTGGTTTAATTCGATGATACGCGAGGAACCTTACCTGGGCTTAAATGTAGATTGCATAACTTAGAAATAGGTTTTCCCTTCGGGGCTATTTACAAGGTGCTGCATGGTTGTCGTCAGCTCGTGCCGTGAGGTGTCGGGTTAAGTCCCATAACGAGCGCAACCCCTATCGTTAGTTGCTAGCAGGTAATGCTGAGGACTCTAGCGAGACTGCCACCGTAAGGTGAGAGGAAGGTGGGGATGACGTCAAATCAGCACGGCCCTTATGCCCAGGGCTACACACGTGTTACAATGGCCGGTACAAAGGGCAGCTACACAGCGATGTGATGCTAATCTCTAAAGCCGGTCCCAGTTCGGATTGGAGTCTGCAACCCGACTCCATGAAGTTGGAATCGCTAGTAATCGGATATCAGCAACGATCCGGTGAATACGTTCCCGGGCCTTGTACACACCGCCCGTCAAACCATGGAAGCTGGGGGTACCTGAAGTCTGTAACCGCAAGGAGCGGCCTAAGGTAAATCTGGTAACTAGGGTTAAGTCGTAACAAGGTAGCCGTACCGGAAGGTGTGGCTGGAACACCTCCTTTCTGGAGCGAAGGTGCTTTTGTTTGCTTAGGTTTTTTCTTTACCTGCTTTTTTTTATCTTATTATTATATAATAGGGATTGAAGAATTGAGGATAGTTGTTATGGATCGGGGAACGAGGATTAGGTATTTTACACAATCCATAATTCAACACCCAACAACACACAATTCTTAAAGACAGTCCCGTAGCTCAGCTGGTTAGAGCACTACACTGATAATGTAGGGGTCCCCAGTTCAAGTCTGGGCGGGACTACAGCCCAGTAACCGGTAGGCAGAGGCAGTAGGCAGTAAAAAATCTGCAAACTGTAAACTGGCAATTGCAAACTGGAATCCGGGGGATTAGCTCAGTTGGCTAGAGCGCCTGCCTTGCACGCAGGAGGTCAAGGGTTCGACTCCCTTATTCTCCACAAAAAGAGGGTAAAAGTTGAAAAACAAAAAAAGCCTTTAACTGTTACAGTTTAAAGCAACGTTCAAATTGAAATAATGGAATTTAGGGTATGCCGCCGGGGCATATATAGTTTGGTTCGAGCCCAAAAATACCCACGTTTAACTAAAAGTTAATCGGTAATGCAGGAAAGTACATTAAAGTACTTGGCGGTAATTATTGTGAGGCAATTATTAGTTATAAAGTTCTTTGGCATGTTGGAAATATTAGTAAAAAACGATAACAAGAAATTGTTGAAGTAAAGTAAAGATACGAGAATTCTACGTAAGAAAATTATTAAGGGCGTACGGAGGATGCCTTGGCTCTCAGAGGCGATGAAGGGCGTGATAAGCTGCGATAAGTCATGGGGAGGTGCAAATAACCTTTAATCCATGAATACCCGAATGGGGCAACCCATCCCGAGCAATCGGGATATTCGAAAGAAGGCTAACCCGGTGAACTGAAACATCTAAGTAACCGGAGGAAAAGAAAACAAAAGTGATTCCCTAAGTAGTGGCGAGCGAACGGGGAACAGCCCAAACCAATAATGTTTCGGCATTGTTGGGGTTGTAGGGCCGCGACATAGAGAAATATTTAGAAATAGAATTACCTGGAAAGGTAAACCAAAGAAGGTGATAGTCCTGTACATGTAATAAATATAATCTTAGCGGTACCCTGAGTAGGGCGGGACACGAGAAATCCTGCCTGAACCTGCCGGGACCATCCGGTAAGGCTAAATACTCCTGAGAGACCGATAGTGTACAAGTACCGTGAGGGAAAGGTGAAAAGCACCCTGAACAAGGGAGTGAAATAGTACCTGAAACCGTACGCTTACAAGCGGTAGGAGTCCTGATTTATCGGGATGACTGCGTGCCTTTTGCATAATGAGCCTACGAGTTAGTCGTTGTTAGCAAGGTTAAGCACTTAAGGTGCGGATCCGAAGCGAAAGCAAGTCTGAATAGGGCGTACAGTTAGCAGCGCTAGACGCGAAACCTTGTGATCTACCCATGGGCAGGTTGAAGTGACGGTAACACGTCATGGAGGACCGAACCAGGAAGCGTTGAAAAGCTTTTGGATGACCTGTGGGTAGGGGTGAAAGGCCAATCAAACTGGGAAATAGCTCGTACTCCCCGAAATGCATTTAGGTGCAGCCTCAATAAAGTTTTGCAGAGGTAGAGCTACTGATTGGATGCGAGGGCTTCGCCGCCTATCAAATCCAGACAAACTCCGAATGCTGCAAAATGATTATTGGGAGTGAGGGCATGGGTGCTAAGGTCCATGTCCAAAAGGGAAAGAACCCGGACCATCAGTTAAGGTCCCAAAGTGTATACTAAGTTGAACTAACGAGGTCCGGCTGCTAAGACAGCTAGGATGTTGGCTTGGAAGCAGCCATTCATCTAAAGAGTGCGTAACAGCTCACTAGTCGAGCGGCTGGGCATGGATGATAATCGGGCATAAGTATACCACCGACACTGTGGTACTGAATTTATTCAGTAGGTAGGGGAGCATTCCAATGGCGTTGAAGGCAAAGCGCGAGCTTTGCTGGAGCAGTTGGAAAAGCAAATGTAGGCATAAGTAACGATAAAGGGGGTGAGAAACCCCCTCGCCGATAGACTAAGGTTTCCTGATCAACGCTAATCGGATCAGGGTAAGCCGGGGCCTAAGGTGTACCCGAAAGGGGAAGCCGATGGAAAGCAGGTTAATATTCCTGCGCCCATTATACAACAAAAGTGACGGAGTTTTGTAGCTGCTAGGTACTGACGGAATAGTACGTTGAGCTTAGCCTTCGGGCGAAGCGAAGCAGTGAATTAACTTCCTAGAAAAGCGAGTATAATGGCCCGTACCGCAAACCGACACAGGTAGTCAAGGAGAGAATCCTGAGGCGCTCGAGTGATCCGTGGCTAAGGAACTAGGCAAAATGACCCCGTAACTTCGGGAGAAGGGGTGCCCCATGTAAATGGGGCCGCAGTGAAATGGCCCAAGCGACTGTTTATCAAAAACACAGGGCTCTGCTAAATCGAAAGATGACGTATAGGGCCTGACACCTGCCCGGTGCCGGAAGGTTAAGTGGGGATGTTATCCTTCGGGAGAAGCATTGAAATGAAGCCCCGGTAAACGGCGGCCGTAACTATAACGGTCCTAAGGTAGCGAAATTCCTTGTCGGGTAAGTTCCGACCTGCACGAATGGTGTAACGATTTGGGCACTGTCTCGGCCACGAGCTCGGTGAAATTGTAGTAACGGTGAAGATGCCGTTTACCCCGCAACGGGACGGAAAGACCCCGTGCACCTTTACTGCAGCTTCACATTGACCTTGGATAAGTGATGTGTAGGATAGGACGGAGGCTTTGATGCTGCTTCGCCAGGAGTAGTTTAGCCATCCTTGAAATACGTCCCTTTGCTTATCTGGGGCCTAATCCCGTATCAACGGGAGACATTGTGTGGTGGGTAGTTTGACTGGGGTGGTCGCCTCCAAAAGAGTAACGGAGGCTCCCAAAGGTACCCTCATGGCGATTGGTAACCGCCAGCAGAGTGTAATGGTATAAGGGTGCTTGACTGTGAGGCCGACGGGCCGACCAGGTAGGAAACTAGGGCATAGTGATCCGGTAGTTCCGTATGGAAGGGCTATCGCTCAAAGGATAAAAGGTACGCCGGGGATAACAGGCTGATCGCTCCCAAGAGCTCATATCGACGGAGCGGTTTGGCACCTCGATGTCGGCTCGTCACATCCTGGGGCTGGAGAAGGTCCCAAGGGTTGGGCTGTTCGCCCATTAAAGTGGCACGCGAGCTGGGTTCAGAACGTCGTGAGACAGTTCGGTCCCTATCTGTTGTGGGCGTAGGAAACTTGAGAGGGTCTGATGCTAGTACGAGAGGACCGCGTTGGACAAACCTCTAGTGTACCTGTTGTGGCGCCAGCTGCATTGCAGGGTAGCTATGTTTGGACGGGATAAGTGCTGAAAGCATCTAAGCACGAAGCCCACCTCAAGATGAGGTTTCCATTAAGGGCCGTAGGAGACTACTACGTTGATAGGCTGTAGGTGTAAAGCCAGTAATGGCAAAGCCGAGCAGTACTAATTGCCCGTAGATTTTCTCAATAAGTAGGTTTTCGTAATTTATTGAACATGTTTTTTGCTATTCCAGCATGCCTAAAGTTATTGGGTATATACGCCCGCAAGGCACTTAAAGTTGGCTCCGGTTATTCGGAGAGTAAGCCTTAAAGATTTTAGGTGATTATAGCGGCGGGGCACCACCTCTTCCCATTCCGAACAGAGAAGTTAAGCCCGCCAGCGCCGATGGTACTGCAGTAATGTGGGAGAGTAGGCCGTCGCCATCCTTTCCAAGCCCTGGTTCTTTTGAGCCGGGGCTTTTTGTTTTTAAAAATTTTTACAATATTTTTGAGAGCAACAACGTTCAGATTAGTAAACTGGCTTTTGAATGAAGAAATTTTTTACCTCTGCTAAAACAAATTGGTTTTACATATCCCTTCTACTATTTACGTTTTCATTGCCATTATCTGAATTTATGGTTTCTGTTTCGGCTGGGTTAGTATTCTTATCTGCAACCATTGAAGACAGTTTCAAAAATAAATTGATACGTTTAAAAGAGCGCAAAGTATTACTTCTACTTCCGGCCGTTTTTATTCTCTATTTAATTAGTGCCATTTTTACAAAGGATTTAAATACAGCGCTTTACGACATTAAAAAGGCACTGTTTTTTTTGATGTTACCTCTGGGGTTTTTAATTGGTAAAAATATTAGTTCGGGTCAAAAGCAAAAATTGCTGATAGTTTTTGTTTGTTCAGTCCTTATTTCAGGAATATATTCTTTTTTAAATTGGATTATTGACCCCACAATTACAAGCCTTTATGCAGCAGGTTTAATCTCTCATATACGATTTAGTTTTCAGCTGATATTAGCTATAGGAATTGTTCTATTCGCTCTATATTATAATTATAGCATTTTAAAAAAACTAGTATTTCCAGTGGCCTTTATAAGTATTCTGTTATTCATCTTTTTATTTTTTCAGGAGTCGCTTACAGGAATTATTGCATTTGGATTTTCAGTTTTTATATTAGCATTGGTTATTATTTTTAATTCTTCAGGAAAAAGGAAGTTGTTATTTTCGATTTATTTATTTGTGTTTTTGTTAATTCCGGTTGGTTATGTTGTTACGGTAATTTATCAATTTTATGATTTTGAAAAAATTGATCAAAATAATCTGCCTGTGAAAACTGCAAGGGGTAACTTTTACGAACATAATTTGAACAGTAAATGGGTTGAAAATGGGCATTATGTTTATTTGTTTGTGTGCGACATAGAAATAAGGGAAGAATGGAATAAAATTTCTGAAATTAAATTCGATTCTCTCGATCATAATGGCTACAGTATAGGAGCTACCTTAAAAAGGTATTTAACCTCAATGGGTGTAACAAAGGATGCAGAAGGAGTTGCGATGCTATCGAAGACCGATATTGCAAATATTGAACATGGGATGAGCAATTATTTATTCCATAAAAAGAAGTATTCACTTTTTCCACGGATATATACAACTATTTGGGAATACCATATCTATACAAACACAGGGTATGCCAATAATCAATCGTTTGCACAGCGGATTGAATTTTTAAAAGCTGCCAAGCAAATTGTTTCCGAAAATTTTTGGTTTGGTGTTGGAACAGGAAACTGGAAAAAAGCATTTAGTGAGTCATTTAAGAAAAACTCGCAATTAAGCCAGCAATATTATGCATCATCTCACAACCAGTATTTTAATTATTTAGTGAAGTTCGGTTTTATCGGCTTTATACTCATCATGTTTTTTCTAGTTTATCCAATTATTTCAACAAAACGTTATAACGACCTTTTATTTATTCTTTTTTTAGCATTTATTTTTATTTCTAATTTCTCCGATTCAAATTTTGAATCACACATGGGTAGCTCGTTTTTTATCTTTTTTTACTGTTTATTTGCCTTTACTGATGGGGTAAATTATTTAATTATAACACCCACGTTTAACAATAAAATACAGCCGTCTTAAATTTCAACTTATATATTATTCTATGTGATTGTTTAATAATTATTTAGTGTAGTTTATCTAAAAACAATTTTATGTGTTGTGTTGTTGAATAGATAAAATACTTAATAATCAATATTATGAAACGTAGGACATTTATTTCAATGGTAAGTACTGCAGTAGTAGCCACTCCTGTTATGGGAAGTACTCTATATTCAACAACGTTAGCTAATAAGTTCACAGGGCATACATTTCCTGAATTAGGGTACGATTATAATGCTTTAGAGCCATATATCGATGCACAAACAATGGAATTGCATTATAACAAACACCATAAAGGCTATTTTAAAAAGTTTTTGGCCGCAGCCGAAAATACTGATGCAACAGATATGCCGATGGAAGATATATTTAAATCGATTAGTAAATTTAGTAGTGGAGTCAGGAATAATGGTGGTGGTTTTTATAACCACGCCCTTTACTGGAAAAATCTTACTCCTGAGAAAACAGCTGTTTCAGCAAAACTAAAAGAAGCCTTAACTGCTGAATTTGGGTCAGTGGATAGTTTTAAGGAAAAATTTGGGAAAGCAGCAAAAACCCATTTCGGTAGCGGTTGGGCATGGTTGTCGGTTGATAAATCGGGTAAATTATTTATCTCATCAACTCCAAATCAGGACAATCCTTTAATGGATATTGTGGAAGAACAAGGAACTCCATTATTAGCTATCGATGTTTGGGAACATGCTTATTATTTAAATTATCAGAATAAGCGTGCTGATTATGTAGATAATTTCTGGAACATTGTAAACTGGGAAGTCGTCAATAAAAGATGGGTTGCAGCTAAAGGATAATTCCAATAATAGTTGATACAATGGAAATGGCTCATTATTTTTGAAGAAAAAAGGATGGGTCACAAAATTGTTTTTATTGGTGCCGGAAATTTAGCTACTCATTTGGCTTCTGAACTGCACAATAAAAAATATCAAATAAGCCAGGTTTATAGCCGTACTGAAAATTCAGCATCAGCATTGGCAGAAATTTTAAATTGCCCTTTTACAACTGATCCAACGCTAATTGATTCGGAGGCTGATATTTATATTATTGTCCTAACCGATTCTGCATTTCATACAGTATTGCCTCAAGTTGATTTTAAAAATCAGTTATTAATACATTGCTCGGGAGGTACATCTCTTTTAGAGCTAGAGAGATATTCCCAAAATATTGGAGTATTATACCCGCTTCAAACATTTTCGAAAAGCAGGGCAGTTAAATTTGAAGAAATACCTGTTTTTATTGAATCAAATTCGCAAAAAAACCTGGATACTATAAAACTAATTGCTGATTCAGTTTCTGATTCAGTTACAATTTTAAATTCTGAAAAAAGAAATACTTTGCACGTTTCAGCAGTTTTGGTAAATAATTTTGTGAATCATTTTTATGCTTTAGCCGATGGAATTCTTAATAAAGAAGGGATCCCCTTTGATGTACTAAAACCTTTGATAATTGAAACAGCCCGGAAAATAAATGAAATGCCACCATTCGATGCCCAAACTGGGCCCGCTGTTCGCAATGATATAACCACCCAAAACAATCATTTAAAAATCCTCGAAAAAAATAATGATATTCAAGAGTTGTATAAGTTAGTTTCGAAGAGTATTTTTAAGCATCATCACTAATAAATAGGAAATGGCATTTTTTAAAGAGGAATTAGTAACAGTAAAAGCATTTGTTTTTGACGTTGATGGTGTATTGTCGAAAGATACATCGGCATTAAATGAAGAGGGTGATCCAGTACGAACAGCCAATGTTAAAGATGGTTTTGCAATTCGGAATGCTTTACGCAATGGTTTTCCTATAGCCATAATCACAGGAGGTAAAATTGAACGTGTAAAATTGCGTTATCAAAAATTGGGTGTTAAGTATTATTATGATAGTGTAAATGATAAAACCGAGTGTTTAATGGATTTTTGCACAAAAGAGCAAATTAAACCTGAATCGGTTTTATTTATGGGCGACGATTTAGTTGATTTGGATGTGATGCAACATGCTGGAATCCCTACCTGCCCGCTTGACGCTGTTCCTGAAATTAAAAAAGTGTCGAAATACATATCTGATAAAAAAGGTGGTAAAGGATGTGTACGCGATGTTATTGAACAAGTAATGAAAGCTCAGGGGAAATGGATAAATCCGGAGATATTTAAACGCCGTGCTTTTTAAAATGGAGCTATTTAAGAATAAAAATATCATTTTGGCTTCCAAATCACCCAGGCGGCATCAATTATTAAATGACCTTGGCCTTCAGTTTTCTATACAAACTATCGAAGTTGAAGAAGTTTATCCCCCGGGTTTATCGATGACCCAAATAGCTGAATATCTTGCTAAACATAAATCAGAACCTTTTGAACGACTATTGTCAGAGAATGATATATTAATTACAGCCGATACCATTGTTTGGATAAATGGTGAAGTATTAGGGAAGCCCAGAAACAGGGAAGAGGCAATTTTAATGCTTCAAAAACTTAGTGGTTCATTGCATCAGGTTATTACGGGTGTTTGTTTAAAATCTCCTGATAAAACAACACTGTTTTCATCTATTACAAATGTTTATTTCAAAGAACTTTTATTAAATGAAATTGAATATTATATTGATGAATACCAACCATTTGATAAAGCAGGTGCTTATGGTATCCAGGAGTGGATTGGTTACATAGGCATTAAACATATCGAAGGATCGTTTTATAATGTTATGGGATTACCAATACAAAAATTATATGAAGAATTGATCCTATTTTAGAAACAGGTTTAGCAAGGTTTCATTTCGATGTGTGTTGTATAACAACATCTTTTATTATTCCTCATTGAAAACATAATTCAAGTTTAATTCGTAAATTGAATATAAACGTAACTACTGATCTCTCTATAGTGAGTATTATTCAGGTGTTCACAATCAGCAATAGTGAGTATTGCAGGTGATTTTTAGGACAAAAGAAGCACAATGAATTTACTTAGATATTGTTGTTTTTATAGTTAAATACAAAAACTTTACGAATGAAAAAATTATACGTTCTGATATCGATGGTATTGATGGCATTAATCTTTTTTTCAGGTTGTGATTCAAATAAACAATTAAAAGTTGGCCTGTTAATTCACGACCTCGAAAAAGAAAGATGGGAAAATGACCGCGATTATTTTGTTGAGAAAGTACAAGAATTAGGTGGTGCAGTTTTGTTGGAAGTTGCCAATAACGATGCTGCCAAACAATTAGAGCAAGCAAAATTATTGTTAAAAAAAGGTGTAGATGTATTGGTTGTAATTCCGGTAGATCAGTTTGCTGCTGCTGAAATAGTAAAATTGGCAAGTGATAAAAATATTAAGGTTATTTCGTATGACAGGCTAATTTTAAATTGCAAACTCGATTATTATGTGTCGACTGATAATGTTGAAATTGGTGAAATACAAGCTGAATATTTAACCACCATAAAACCTACTGGTGATTATGCAATTGTGGGTGGCGCTCAGCGTGACCATAATAGCCAATTCCTTTATTTGGGGCAAATGAATGTATTACAACCATTAGTCGATAAAGGAGACATTAATATTGTTTATAACGAATTTACCGAAGCCTGGAGCGAAGAGGAAGGATATAAGCATACATTGGCGATGTTGGAAAAAACCGACGGTGAAGTTGATGCCTTAATTGCCGGTAACGATGCAATTGCTTCGGGTGTTATTCGTGCACTAAAAGAGGCTGGTATCGAAAAAAATATTCTGGTGGCTGGTATGGATGCCGATTTGAAGAATTTACATGAAATAATCAAAGGAAATCAAACCTGCACTATTTATAAACCAATTCAAAAAATGGCGACTACAGCGGCTCAAATTGCTATAAAATTAGCAAAATGCGAAGAGTGTGAAAAAACATATCAAACCGTGAGTAATGGGGAAATGCTCGTACCATCGGTTTTGCACAATGCGATGGTTGTTAATAGTGAAAACTTAAAATTAACGGTTATTTCTGAAGGCTATCAAAAAGAAGAGGAAGTTTTTAAATAATTGGGAATTGAGCAATGAACGCCCCGGGAAATTTTTCCCGGGGCTTTTTTTTATTCCTACTGGCAACTATTATCTTTGAGCGATTGTTATTTATTTAATTGTATTGAATAAAACAGAATTCTCAGAGATATTGAAAATATGAGACAAACATTTTTATTTGGAATAGTTTTTTTATTGATCTTGTGCAAAGCAGAAGCAAAAGAGGGAATGTGGATTCCAACTTTGCTCGAAAAATATACTATTTCTGAAATGCAGGAAATGGGTTTTAAACTATCTGCAAACGATATTTACGATATCAATAATTCGAGCATGAAAGATGCTACTGTTTTATTTGGTACCGGATGTACCGGTGAGTTTATATCAAACAGTGGCTTATTAATTACAAACCATCATTGTGGGTTAAAAGCTATTCAATCTCACAGTACTGTCGATCATGACTACCTAATGAATGGTTTTTGGGCTGAAGATCAAAAAGGAGAGTTGCAAAATCAGAACCTTTCAGTTCGAATTTTGGAATATATGGAAGATGTGACAGATAAGGTTTTTGACGGAACTGATACCATCGCGAATGAAGATTTAAAATCAAAAAAGATAAATGCCAATTTATTAATTATTGAAAAGGAAGCCAGGCAAAATGGAAAATTCGAAACCATAGTTAAACCATTGTTTTATGGTAATCAATATTATTTGTATGTCTACAATGTTTTTAAGGACGTACGGTTAGTGGGAGCTCCGCCATCATCCATCGGGAGGTTTGGTGGCGATACCGATAATTGGATGTGGCCACGGCATACCGGTGATTTTTCAATGTTCCGTGTGTATGCCGATAAGGATAATAATCCTTCTTCGTATTCTGAAGAAAATGTGCCATACCAGCCAAAATATTTTTTCCCGATTTCAGTAGCGGGAGTAAAACCCGGCGATTTTACCATGATATATGGATTTCCAGGGTCTACTCAACAATATCTCCCTGCTGCAGGTGTTAATTTGATTCAGAATCAGCGCGACCCAGAGAGAATAAAAATCAGGGATCTAAAGTTGGCAATTTTAAACAAAGCAATGGAAAATGATCCTAAGGTTCGAATCCAGTATGCTGCAAAATATTCGAGTGTAAGTAATGCATGGAAAAAATGGCAAGGCGAAATTGTTGGATTAGAACGATTGGAAGCAATAAATAAAAAACTGGAGTTCGAAGAAGAATATAAAAACTGGGCGATAAGTACCGGGCAATGGGATTCAAAATACAAACAGGTTTTCGAGAAATTAGATCGTCTGTATGCTCCCTACTCTAAAGCTATTTTTGCTTCCGATTATTATTCGGAAATTGTGTGGAAAGGCACCGATGTTTTTCTTCTAGCCAACACTATTAATGGGTATTTGCGCCGAATGGAATTAAAGGATGAAAGAAGGAAGCGGTATGCTAAAAGAGGTACCATAAGGTCTATTCAAACGATTTATAAAAACTACGACCAACAAACTGATGAAAAATTGTTTGTAGAATTATTTCAATTTTTAAAATTAAATCTGGAGCCGGTTTATTTGCCAAAAGTATTTAATCAGAACAAATTGTTTGACGATAAATCAAAATTGCTTAATAAACTCTACCGTAAATCGGTATTAACCAATCAAGCTAAATTAGAAGCAATTGTATTGTCAGGTGATCCCAAGCAATTAAAGAAGCTAAAAAAGGATCCTTTGATGTCACTTTTCCTTGCATTCAGAATACATTATGATACCGGTATTAAGTCCATTGTTGATGTCCTCGAATCAGAAATAAATTCTATAATGAAAGATTATATGGCAGGAATTATGGAAAAAGAATATGGTAATCATTTGTGGCCTGATGCAAACCTGACTTTACGTTTAGGTTATGGCAAAGTGGAAGGATTTATGCCTAATGATGCCGTGAAATACAAATACCAGTCAACAGCAACAGGTATACAACAGAAGTTTGATTCAACTCAATATGAATTTAATGCTCCTGAAAAACTTCGTTTATTAATTTCAAAGAAAGATTTTGGGATTTATGGAGCTAATGGGAATTTACCGATCTGCTTTTTGGCATCGAATCATACATCAGGAGGTAACTCAGGAAGTCCAGTTATTAATGCCAAAGGGCATTTGATTGGCCTCAATTTCGACCGAACTTGGGAAGGGACTATGAGCGATATTATGTACGATCCAAGCCGCTGCCGGAATATTGTTCTGGATATCCGTTATGCTTTATTTCTCATCGACAAATTTGCCGGTGCCGGTTATCTCTTAAATGAAATGGAAATAGTGAATTAAATTATTTGCCGAATAAATATACAATCGATAATTGTTGCGATTGGTCCAGGTCATTCCATTCGATAACATGGAACGACAGATTAAATTTCCCTTTTACATTTTTATGGTTAATAAAATACCAAATTAAATCAGACCGTAAATAATTATTTAGACGGTAAAACAAGTCGCCGTGCGAAAAATTATGCCCGTCACCCGTGTGAAGGACAGTTTTTGAGGCAAAATTTTTATATTTCGCATAAGCCTCAGCAAATAAACTGTTGCCTTTAATATACCCATCGGTAATTGACCTTTCGCGGTATATCGACGCTAATAATCCAGCTTTAATGTGTGCCTGAATATCTTTCTCTTTGGGTGTTCGAATCCCGGCCCGTATACTGTAACCCATATAATCTTTGATGTGGTCGCCAGGTACATCAATGGCAGGGCCGGCCCTGTGGAACATTAACAAATAATTTTCGATAAAAAAGTTTTTGTAACATATTTCACCCGAACTTCCAGCCATAAAAGTTTCTCTTTTTGTATCCGTCTGGCGACTGGTCCAGTCAATAAATGCAAGTTGATTTCCCCAATCCCAACGGTATTGTCCAAGCATACCCTCAATGTTTGGTCGGTAATACAATAATGTATCGGTCAATATCGCCAGAGGGAAATTGACTAAATTTAATCTGGGGAACGATCCAAAATAGAAACTTTTGTTTTTTTCTTCAAAATGGTAATAAAGAATCAGGTTTGGTTTATGAAAATTTATTTCGCTGCCAAATTCATACAACTCGCTTGCTCCTAATCGAATATGATGATTGTCAATGTTGATTCCGGCTTCGAAGGAACCCCGGCTGCCAAGTATTGTTTGAGGCATAGCTTTGTTACTAAAAAACTCCCTATTGTCGCCAATTCCATGAAACGATGCCAGGTATTCAAATTTTTGCGCATTTGCATACAAGGAAATAACACAAAAAACTAATACGATTATGGTTTTTAATTTTGTTGAGTGCATTCGATAAAAATAATAAATAATTCCTACTTTTGAATTTCTGTGAATTCAAATAAATGGAGCTTTTTCGATACAAAAAAAAAATTAAGGCAAAACAACCATGTTTTGCTGAAATGTTAATCCTTAGGTTCTATAAATAATAATTAATGGCAATTTTACTCAAATTTATCAAATTCTCGGTGGTTGGTTTTTCTGGCCTGTTAATTGATTTTGGTTTAACCTACCTGTTAAAAGAAAAACTAAAGGTTCAGAAGTACCTTGCCAATGCAATTGGTTTTATTGTAGCAGCTGTTTCAAATTACTTTTTTAACCGCATTTGGACTTTTGAAAGTGCTAATCAGAATATTGAAATGGAATTTACCAGCTTTTTTGTGATTTCGATGATTGGGTTGGGTATAAATACCTTTTTCTTGTGGTTATGTGTTAAAAAATTTAAGCTGAATTTTTATTTATCAAAACTAATTGCCATAATTATTACTACCGGGTGGAATTTTGTTGCAAACCTTCTGATCACCTTTTCGGGGCACTATTTTTAATCACACATAATGTACATATCACGTTGTGGATTAATTATCATGACAGGAATATCGCCAGCTTTCTTTAAGATTTTTTTCTCAGGAAGCCCAATTATTTTATCGGCAAAAGTTATGGTAGTACTACCTAAAATAATGAGTAGGTCCAGATATTGTTTTTTCGCAATATCCAACGCTTCATATTGAATTCCAAAACTGTTTTTTTTGCCCTTAAAAATTGAATGTTGTATGTTTAGTTTGTGTAATAATTTTTTTATTGAAAGAATATTTAGCGAAACCTGTTTTTTGTTTGTTTTGTCTTTATCGTTTGCAGCAAGTGTAAGTATTTCTGAATTATTAAACCTTCCCATATACGATCCCCAGAGAGCCAGGTCTTTATTTTCTTTTCGCAAATCAATTGGAATTATAGCTTTTTTGTACTCCAGTTTTGATTTCTGAGTTTGGTATTAACAAACAGAACAGGTATTTGAGAAATGGGTAAAATTTTGAGCGTTTGAGTATATCGATTAAGAGAACTTATGAATAAGATTGATTCATATTTATCAATTAATGGTTGAATTACATTTTTGAGTTGTCCTTTTAATACAAGAGTTGTTACCATAATCAGAGGGACTTCTTTTCGAAGGAAATCCCTGTAGCCACTTAGTTTTTCCTTTATTTGTTGGGGCTGGAGTTTTTCGTTTTTTGTAACAGAATAAAAAAGGCATAATTCTTTTTTGAAAATTGTAGCCATTTTAATTCCATGTAAAATCAAAACATTGTCTGATTCATTTAATTCGGTAAGAAGGACTATTTTTTGTTCTTTTTTAGCTGACATGTAGTTGGCAGGAATGTTTGACTATTGGTAACTTTGTAAGCACATGTTTCTATTTGGCATGAAATATA
This sequence comes from Prolixibacteraceae bacterium, assembly GCA_963666575.2. GTDB lineage: Bacteria > Bacteroidota > Bacteroidia > Bacteroidales > Prolixibacteraceae > JABMQB01. Next base: position 34,569 of record CAXXYG010000027.1, on the reverse strand, counting down.
CACTTATTTTTATACATTGAAAAAAATCATCCTTCATGCTTATTGTTTTTCTTAATTTAGAGGCATATAATATTGCCAGTTATGATTAATGACAAATTGATAAATCCTAAAAGTATTGCCATTATAGGTGCTTCAAATACTATTTCAAAACCAGGCGGCAAGCTTTTATATAACTTAATCCATCATAAATTTTCAGGTGAGTTGTATCCTGTAAATCCAAAAGAAACCAGTGTTCAGGGAATTAAATCATATCAAAAAGTTGAGCAATTACCCGAAGTTGATATGGCTGTATTAGCTATTCCTGCAAAGTTTTGCCTTGATACAATATCAATTTTAGCCACTCAAAAAAACACAAAAGCATTTGTTATTATTTCGGCAGGATTTAGCGAAGAAAGTGATTTGGGGAAGGAGCTTGAAAATAAAATTGTTGAAGTGATTAATAAAGTAGGCGGTTGTTTGATTGGGCCTAATTGTGTAGGAGTAATGACCCCTTTCCATGCCAGTGTATTTACGTCGCCAGTACCTCAGCTTGATCCACATGGATGCGATTTTATTTCGGGTTCGGGAGCAACTGCTGTATTTATTATGGAGTCGGGAATACCTAAGGGGCTTAGGTTTGCCAGTATGTTTTCGGTAGGTAACAGTGCCCAAACTGGAGTTGAAGATGTGCTTGAATACCTCGATAAAACCTTTGACACGAAAACCAGTTCAAAAGTTAAACTGCTGTATATTGAAAATATTCAGAATCCTGACAAATTATTGGCAAGTGCAAATTCATTGATAAAAAAGGGATGCCAAATTGCTGCCATTAAAGCCGGAAGTTCGTTAGCCGGAAGCCGTGCAGCATCCTCGCATACCGGCGCATTAACAAGTTCCGATGCAGCTGTTGAAGCTCTGTTCCGAAAAGCTGGGATTGTTAGGTGTTCAGGGCGCGAAGAATTAACAACGGTTGCCAATATTTTTATGTGTAAAGAATTAAAAGGCAGGAATCTGGCAATTATTACTCATGCGGGAGGGCCCGGAGTTATGCTTACCGATGCTTTGGAGGCTGGAGGTTTAAAAATTCCTCAGATTAGCGATTCTCCTGCCAAGGATATTTTAAAAAACAGTTTGTTTCCCGGTTCTTCGGTTGAAAATCCAATCGATTTTTTGGCTACAGGGACTGCTGAACAGATGGGGAAAATAATTGATGCCTGCGAAAATGATTTTGATGATATTGATGGGATGGCCGTTATTTTTGGCAGCTCAGGTTTGTTCCCAGTAGGGGATGTTTATGAACTTCTGGATAAAAAAACACACATTTGCAAAAAACCAATTTATCCAATTTTGCCTTCCATCCTTGAAGTAAAAGATGAAGTCTCCTATTTTATTTCGCATGGGAATGTTAATTTTCCCGATGAAGTATTATTGGGTAAAGCATTAACCAAAGTCAAAAATACACCTAAACCTTCAAGCGAAGAAATTTTTATTGATGGTATAAATAAAATTAAAATCAGAGAAATTATTTCTGAAACAAAAAATGGTTATCAAAGCCCTGATATTATTCACCGGTTGTTTGATGCTGCTGGAATTCCCCGAGTGAAAGAAGTTGTAGCTAAAACCGAACAGGAAGCCGTTTTGGCTGCTTTTGAAGTTGGATTTCCTTTGGTGATGAAAGTGATTGGCCCTTTGCATAAAACCGACGTTGGAGGTGTAGTCCTGAACATTCGTAATACAGAAACTGTTCGAAAAGAGTTCCATCATTTAATTGGAATTGAAGGAACAGAAGCTGTTTTGGTGGCTGAAATGGCAGCTGGGAATGAGTTGTTTTTAGGGGCTAATTATGAACCTGATTTTGGACATATTGTTTTATGTGGTTTGGGTGGTATTTATGTAGAAGTATTAAAGGATGTAACTTCAGGATTGGCTCCATTGTCATTTAAAGAAGTATTTTCAATGATTGAAAACCTGAGGTCGTATAAAATTTTAAAAGGTTACAGGGGGCAACAAGGAATAGACATACGCCGGTTTGCCGAGATAATAGTGCGACTTTCAAGCCTGTTGCGGTTTGCTACCGAAATTAAGGAAATGGATATTAATCCGCTACTTGGTTTAGGGCAAACAATTTTAGCTGTTGACGCACGGGTGAGGATTGAAAAAGGGTAAGGATGTTTTTCCTTCCAGTTTATTTCAAAAGGAATTTAAGGTTCATTTTTATTGAAATACTTTTTATGTGAAGGGGTGCCATCCTATAAAATGTTTTGCTTTTTGAATTAATTATCATAAATTGGTATTGCATCCATAAAAATTAGGTAAAATGCCCTCTGTCAATGCTATTACACCAATTCTTGGCGATTGTTATTATCACATTTATAATCGTAGCAATAATAATCTGAAATTGTTTTACAGGAATTATAATTACAATTATTTTTTAAGATTATACACAAAGTATATCAAATCAAGCTGTAAAACTTTTGCATACTGCCTAATTGAAAATCATTTTCATTTTTTAATTAAAACACCTGAAAAAATAGCTATTAAAGGTTCATTTACAAATAATTTGGAATTAATTGGGAAATATGTATCAGAACAGTTTCGAAGGTTGTTTATTTCTTATGCTCAAGGAATTAAAATGCAGGAGGATATTCAAGGCAATATTTTTTCAAGGCCATTTAAAAGACTGGAAGTGAATAATGAAGATTATTTCAGATATCTGGTGTTTTATATTCATTATAATCCTCAAAAACATGGAGTGATCGATGATTTTAAGAAATATCAATTTAGTTCATATAAAACAATTCTTGGAAACCAACCAACAAAAATTGAAAGGGATAGTGTCATTTCTTTTTTCGGAGACAAAAATGATTTTATTAATTACCATAATTATTATCATGACGAAAAAGAAAATTTGATTTTAGAATGAGCAAAGGATGTCATCCCTTCCAGTTCATATTAAAAGAAAATTAAGGTTCTTTTTTTCTAAAATACATTTCATTTGAATAGGGATGACATCCCTATTAGAATTATTTTTATTGAAAGTAGGTGAGACATTCTTTTTTAAGTATTTTGAACCAAAATTTTGACAAATGACATCTATTGAAGCCGAACAGAACCTGTTTTATACTTCCATTTCAAAACACTATTCCGATATTTTTCCTTATAATCCAGCTCAACTTAAATTTGTCGAAAATAACCTGAAGGAATTATCAGGTAAAAACATTTTAGATATTGGATGCGCTACGGGGGAGCTGGCGTTACGTTTAGCACAAAAAGGCTGTACTGTTGAAGGCATTGATTTAAACTCCGATTTACTGACACAAGCTCATTCAAAGAATACACATTCTAATGTGCATTTTCAGGAAGGGAATATGCTTTTTTTACCTGAATTATTCTCTGCTAAAAAATTTGATTCAGTCCTTTGTTTTGGAAATACGATTGTTCATTTAGAAAGTATTAAGCTGGTGCAGCAAATGTTGGAAGGCGCTTATTCTGTCCTTAAACCTGCTGGAGTATTGATGCTTCAATTATTAAATTATGATTTTATCCTCAAAGAGAAGGTGGATGCTTTGCCATTAATTGAAACTGGAAATATTAAATTTATTCGTAATTATAAGTTTATTGAGGGAAGTGATTTTCTAGCTTTTAATACAGAATTGTTTCTGAAAAATGAACAAAAAACTATTTCAAACGAAACAAAATTATTACCCCTTAGAAGTAGCCGGTTAAAACAGTTGTTAGAAGCAGCAGGCTTTACATCAATTCAATTTTTTTCCGATTTTAAGCAAAGTCCATTTGGCGGTAATCATATTCTTTTTATAGTGCGTTGTTTAAAATCAGTTTAACTAAATAATTGTTTTTTTGCATTTTCTCGAATGAATTATTCTAATTCAATATCGGTGCTCATAGAATCAATAATGGCGTGAATCTTAGCTCTCATTTCATCGGTCCAGACATTATGCCCTAAATCTTTAAAATAATTAAAGTCAGCTTTGATTTTTAGATCATTGCATGTTCCCTCAAGCATATGAATACTTTTTTGTAAATTGTATGGATCATCTTCTGAAACAAAAAAGTAAAGCTTATTTTGCAGATTTTTACGATAATACTCAGGAATTGATTTGAGGCGGATATTTATATCATAATTTTTCCAATAATCTGAAATAGCCTGATTTATTTTTCCGGTTTGCCTGTCAAACAAATTAATCGGTTTGCCATTTTTACCTTTGGGGCTATAAGTTGATTCCCAGGTTCTTATTTGACCGTATTCATCCAATACATCTTCAAGTATAGCCCATTGTTTATCGTTATTTCCTTTCTCAATTTGTAAAGAGTCAGGGGTTTTTGGATAATAGAAATTCGATTCACTTGAATATATATTATGGGCTAAGGCTCTGAAATCAAGTGGATCAGGTGATGCTATAAATGCTGCAGAGAAAAATTCGGGATAATTAACAATTAACCAGGCGGAGGTCCATGCTCCTGATGACTGACCCATTAAAAACCTTGAATTACTGGTTGTTTGAACTCTGAATTGATGTTCTATATACGGAATAAATTCTTGGATAAAAGCTTTTCCCCAGGGGCCATTATTTTCAGAATCGGCAAAATGATGGTACCCATTTCTGAATTCACCATTACAAAAAATAAAGATCTTCTTTTCACCAACCTTATTCATTCCATACCGGTTAATTTGCCCATCGCCATAAGTAATTGATGCATGATGGGATCCAAAACCCGGAAATACAAATACCAAAGGATAACTTCGGTTGGCAGATTCGTAATATGAATCAGGTAAAACAGCGGCTGCTTCTATATACATATCAAATCCCCAGAATTGGCTTAGTTTTTCGCTTTTCATCCTAATCTCTCTTATGTTATTCGTTGCATTAAATTCCCACCCTTTAAATTTTTTAGAGATATTAAATTCAATGTTATTGACCGAATCGTTATTCAAATGAATTATTTTTTTTGCCGAATAACCATTGTCTTTTGTTACAAATGAGCTTCTGTAAATTGTGTCATAATCAAAAATCAGCCGTGCAGCGAATGTCCCTTTTAATTCATTAAATGATTGTGTCCACGAATTATCAAAATTATCAATTTCCAAAATGTCATTGGTGTCCCAGTTCTTAATGTCATATGTAAATACCGGATGCGGAACATCTCCAATGACACCGTAAATAAGTGATTGGGAAGTGTCGGGGCTGATCAATAATATTAATTTCCCGGAAACATTATCGGTATACAACGAATCGGAAAAGGTGATAGAAAACGTTGTATTATTTTTATTAACTTTATTAAAAGTACAGGAACAAACAATTAAGGAAAAAAATATTATGGTAATAAGTGGCAACTTTACTTTCATAAATTAAGGTTTATTTGAATACCTTTTGAATCAAATAATTGTTACACCTTAATTAAAAATTATTTTTTATTTTTCCGATAAGCCAACCACCAAATAAAAAATCCGCTGGTTAAAACTATCAAAATACAAATTCCTGCCAAGGGGACATATAAAATATAGAATGGCCCCACAAGGTGTTCAAAAATGCGGCCTGTATGAATTTCAAGTGCAACATTCCACAACGACATGGGAGATTCTTTAACTATTTCATCTGGGATTTTAGGGAAAATATTTGAAATAGAATTATTACCTGAATTAATTGATAGTGCTCCTCTATCATAATCGAACCAAACAGTTTGCCCATTTTTTTTGGTGATTAACCCAGCTGCCATATTTGCACCAATTGGCCGGCTCATGCCTTCCGGTTTCTGGTATTCTTGTTGGCTAAAAAAGTCGTATACTCCGTTGTTTTTTATATCCCAAATATATAAACCACTAAATGAACCTACTAAATATGTATTATCAGCACCTGATTCCAGGATATTACAACCCATAACACTTACCGGAGGTTGAATAGGGCAGGGTATTAGTTCTTGATCCAGATTTTCGTTGGCCATAAAAAAACCGTCAGAAGTAGAAATAATGTATTTATGAAGAGATTCGTCCCATGTAATTCGCCGTAATTTATCGAACCACGGATTGGGTGAATCCATGTGAGTGTAGGGTAAAATTCCTACTTGTTTGTTTGCAATAGCAATTAATAATGGTGGGCGAAGGTGCATACCCGAAATAGTATTTATAACAAGAAAAAGGACAAATACATATCCAATAACATTGTGCCATTTGAGATTTTTTCGTTTTGTTTTTATCAACTGACTAACATGTTTGCCAGCTTTTTTTTGTTTCCTGATTATTTTAGGAAATAAAAAATGAAGTAATCCGGTAACTGATAGTATAATTACGACTAGGCCAAACAAATCGACAACAAGTTTACCTATTATTCCAAATAGTTCTCCGCTATGGAGTTCCCAGAGGGTATTAAAAAGGCCAGCTTTCCGTTGATAATTTACAGGTGGTGGAAGTTGAATTTTTTGAAAATTCTTGAGGTCGGTAGTTTTTAACAGGTAATGCCGGGTTAAAACAAGTAAAGTATCCTGTTTTACAATTAAATCAACAATCCGTTTTTTGTCAACAGGAATTTGAACCTCCTGCCAATCTCCTTGATTATAATCACGTTTATATAATCCTAAAAATGTGCCGGCAACCAAATTTGTTTCGGGAAAAATAACCAATGAATTTATTTTCCGGTTATCGATACCTTTTGGAAATCCCTGATTGTAATTTTCGAATGTTTTAAAATCGTCAGGAGTTTTCCAAACACCGATATTTCCATATATCAATGAAGTATTGTTCGATAAATTTACCGACCCTCGAACAGCTGACATGTTCCAATTATTGTAAGTATAATACGAAGGTAATATACTACGAGAAACACTTAAGGAAGAAACTGTTCCTCTGTGGTTCATAATTATTCCTGACACAGCAAATAGAATTACAAACGCCGAAATAATTATTCCTGGCCATTTGTGGAATTTTCGGAGTTTTTTGACCAGCATATATTTTTTCATTCTAAAAACGAGATACAAAAAGGTATAATTCAGTTATTAGTTTTTTTCCGAAATATCGTACGATTTTTCACGTTCGATTGCAATTTTTTTCCATTCAGGAATTACTGTGTTTTTGAAAACCTCTTTTTCTTCTTTCAGTTTATTAACATTCAAACCAATAAATTGTTGGGCTTTTGCTTTTGTTTTAATATCGGGGTAAGGAATTGGTTCGTTGTGGCCTAAAGTTGCCAGCAGCCTGGTTAATTTAATTCTGGTTTCCTGAGCTTCTGTAATTCCTGAAGCAATAACCCTACTTAATTCAACAGGTGCATGGAATGAACCTCCATGGCTGGCTGCGGCATAATCCCAGCGCCACTGAGCATGCCTTATTCCCATAAGGATGTCCTTCATTTGTTCCTCGGTTGCTCCAAGCTCCCAGGCTGTTTTTGCTTCAACATGGGCCGAAACGAGTTGGATTTCAAGTTTGTCGCGGTTTTCAATTACCTGATTTTGCCTTTCATACACGTTTTCAGCAAGTGTTTTTGCCTCTTCACGGTGGCATACCTGACAGGAGTTGGCAATATTATTAAGCGGCGATTGCATTTTATGATCGGTGAACTTTTGTCCTCCCTCACTTTTGTATGGCATATGGCAATCGGCGCATGAAACTCCACGTTGGGCATGAATGCCTTTTGAAAAAATTTCATAACCCGGATGTTGTGCTTTTAACATAGGAGCTTTGCTCATTGAGTGGGTCCAATCAGAAAATTCAATATTATCGTAATACTCCTCCATTGCTTCCACCGAAGTTCCATTATCCCATGGAAATTTAAGATAGTTGGCTCCATCAGCTACTGTTTTATCGAAATAATACTCAACATGGCATTGAGCACAAACCAAACTTCTCATTTCCTGGTAACTGGCTTTTGTAATATCTTTGCCTTGCCTTTCAAATGCTTCAATAAGTGCCGGACGTGTTATTTTTAAATTCATGGTTTTTGAATCGTGGCAATCGGCACATCCAATTGAATTCACAATTTCTTCGCCAATGCCGGCCCATGTTCCGGTATAAAATTGGACAACACCTTTCTGATTCATAAGCCGCGGAACATCAGGGCTTTTGCATGTCCAACAGGTCGATGGCATTGGTCCGTCATTTCCTGTTTTTGGTGCACCCGTACGTAATGTATTTTGTACATCATCGATGGCATAATAATGGCCTCTTCCCTGTTTGTAATCTTTTGAAAATCCATAACCTGCCCAAAGTACAACCAAACGTGGATCAACTTCCAGCATATCGATGGTAGCATTCCCATTATACAAACTTTGGAACGATGTATCGGCTGTACCTATATACGATTGATACTCTCTGGGGTAATTCTCCCCCCAAAGTTCATTTCGTGGTTCAAATTCGGTTAGGGTATTTTTAGGGACATTTACGTAAGCTGCCTCAGCCCTTCGTTCAATTATGGAAGATGCTAAAAGTCCTAGAATAAAAACAACGGCAATAGTTATAAAAAAAATAAACCATGATACCCAGGGACGTTTTTCTGTTAAGTTGGAAATTGATTTCATATTATTATTCTGTTTAGTTTATTTTAAATATGTTTTTAACCAATCAGGAACGGGACTCTCAGGTAAGGGAACCCGGGCATTTGGTACACTCGAAATACTATTAACCCTTCCATGAGGTACTTCACGGTGGCAATCCCAACACTTTCTGTCTTCCATTTGCAAATTATGATAGGGAGCTTGAACTTCAAGTTTTGTATCATTTATTAATCTTGTATGGCAACGTATACAGTTGTTGTGGACAACATTTGCCCCCTCTTCTTTTATAAAAATTACCTGAGGTTCACCCCGTAATGTAAAAATTGTTGCATGGCGCAATCCATCTTTGGCTTTAAAGTAATACTTATTGAATACATTATTATGAGGCACATGGCAGTCGTTGCAATGGGCATTATTTCGGTGCGAGCTATGATTCCATGTAGCATATTGAGGCGACATTATATGGCAATTTGTACATGTAGACGGATTGTCGGATAGGTACGAATGAGCTTTGGAGACGTAAAGTAAAAAACATACGATCCCAAGAAGTACACCTGTAAGTATCATAACCGGAAATCTCCATCGTGGAGGAGGAAGTAGCCTTTTTAGCATAGTTAACGGTTGTTCAGTTTTGTATTATGTTGTATAAAGGACATGTTTCTTTTTACTTAAAAGTGTAACAGATGTTACAATTTAGAGGTTTTTGTAAGGAGTTGAATGGAATTTAAGTATTATTTAAAATCGGAATAAATTAGATACTTATGTTTTGTAGCAATGATTTTGATATTTTGAATCACCAGTTGTGTGTTAATTTTGCTATCTGAAGATAACAACTGGAGAATTCGATTTTCCTTCTGAAATATTATAAAAACTAATTATTAACTACAGGCTATGAAGAAGTTATTCCTTTTTTTATTTATGATTATTACTGTTTGTTCCTATTCACAAGGGATTGTAACATCAAAAAATATTAAGATTGATATTTCTGGTTTTGTCAGGAACGATTTTATTTTCGATTCAAGGAAAAATGTTGATGCATGTGACCATTTGCTGGAATTATTTCCTTATAAACCTGTTTACGATTCGAATGGTGATGACCTTAATGCCCAACCGAGTGCACACTTCCTGAATACATTTACACGGTTTGGAACACGTTTTTCGGGACTTGAATTGGGTAAAGCAAAAATAGGAGCTTATGTTGAGGTTGACTTTACCGGAGGAACAGCTACCAATAGCTTACGTTTCAGGCATGCTTATACACTTTTTGCCTGGGAAAAAACAAAATTACTTTTTGGACGCACCTGGCATCCAACGTTTATCGAAAAAGTTTATCCTTCTACTTTAAATGAAAATACCGGATTACCATTTCAGGTTTTTAACAGGAGCCCGCAGCTAAGGGTAACTCATCAATTGAGTAGTAACGTTGATTTTATTGCAGCTGCAGTGTACCAATTTAAATATGCAAATAGGGGGCCCGAAGGTAAATCATACGAATATCAGCGTAATGCTGTAATTCCAAATTTACATGCACAATTGCAATATTATAATAAAAACTGGGTAGTTGGAGCTGCCCTCGATTGGAAAACAATACAACCCAGAACATCAACAACCGGTACAACCGGTACCTTTAAAACAACAGAAAAAATTGGGACGATTGCTGCCCTCGCCTATTTAAAATATTCAAAAAACAAGTTTTTATTTAAAGCAAAATCAATGTATGGACAAAATGTGTGCGAAAGTTTGTTGCCCAGTGGTTATGCTGTTGCGAGTATAAATTCTTCAACCGGTGCCGAAACTTATACTCCTATGAATCATGTGTATAATTGGGTGAATTTTACTTATGGAGGAGCCTGGAAAGTTGGTTTTTTTGCCGGATATCTAAAAAACATGGGTACTTCCGATGATATTGTTGGCCCAATTTATGGATTTGCAACCGATATTGATGTGATGTACAAAGTTTCGCCACAGTTGATCTATACCTATAAAAGTTTTATGTTGGGATGGGAGATGAGCTGGACAACCGCAGCATATGGCGACATTGATTATTCTGATTCTGGAAAAGTTAAAAATACAGAAAAAGTAACTAATTTCAGAAATATGATTTCGATTGCTTATAAATTTTAATTTTTTGCGTTAATTTTATCCAAATTAAGTTCGTTTTAAAGCTGCCTGAAATTTTTTTAGAGTTTGAAGCAGTTTTAAAATTGATAACAGAGGAGGATAAAAATCATGGTATACGAAATATCAGTATTTCTGGAAAATAAAATTAGCCATTTTGAACATATTACGAATATTCTGAAAGAGGGGAAAGTTAATATTCGCTCCATGAATCTGAATAATATTGAAAATGGTTGGGGAATTTTAAATTTGTTGGTCGATCAACCCGAAAAGGCTTACACTATTTTAAACGAAAAAGGCAATTCGGTTGCATTGCGTGAAGTAATTGCCCTTGAAATGAAAGATCAGGCTGGAGGGCTCGATGAATTGCTTCTGAACATTGCCAAAGCTGGAATCCATTTTAAAAATGCTTACAGCCGTTTAATTTCTGAAAAACAAATTGCCATACTGATTCTTGAAGTGCCTGATGTTATTGAAGCCAAAGAAAAACTTCAAAAATGTGGAATTCCTGCACTAAACCCTGAACTGGTTTATGGCAGATAGGAATTCATATTTCTAATCGACAAATTTTTTATGTAATATACTGAACTATTAAATTTTTAATAGCCAGTAACTATTTTCTATTAATAATTATGATCTGGAATAAAAAAATAGAATGTTCAAGCAGGGATGAAATGAAACAGTTACAGTCGGATCGACTGATTAAAACTGTAAAACGAGTGTATCATAATATTCCAAGTTATCGGGGAAAAATGCAGGAAAAAAGTATTATTCCTGACGATATCCGTTCAATTGATGATTTATCAAAATTACCTTTTACTTTAAAAACTGACCTGCGCGATAATTACCCTTTTGGTATGTTTACGGTACCAATGAGTGAGATTGTTCGATTGCATGCCAGTTCAGGAACAACCGGGCAGCCAACGGTTGTTGGATATACACGGAACGATTTAAGCATGTGGGCCGAAGTAGTAACCCGTTCGCTGGGAATGGCAGGAGTTCATCAGAATGATTTGGTACAAGTTGCTTATGGTTACGGATTATTTACCGGGGGGCTTGGATTACATTATGGCACTGAAAACCTAGGGGCGACAGTAATTCCTATCTCAGGAGGGAATACAAAAAAACAAATTCAGTTGATGCAGGATTTTGGATCAACGGTAATTGCCTGTACTCCTTCATATGCTTTGTATTTGGCCGAAGTCCTGAAAGATCTGGGAATCGATCCGGCTGAATTAAAACTGAGGGTTGGTATTTTTGGCGCTGAGCCCTGGAGCGAAAGTATGCGCACCGAAATTGAAGCAAAACTACATATTAAAGCCATCGATATTTATGGATTAAGTGAAGTAATTGGGCCAGGTGTATCGTGTGAATGTGAACACCAGGCTGGTATGCATGTAAACGAAGATCATTTTGTTCCCGAAATTATCGATCCGGAAACGTTACAGCCATTACCTGAAGGGGAAATAGGAGAACTTGTTTTTTCAACCATTACCAAAGAAGGAATACCTATACTCCGCTACCGAACGCGCGACCTAACCCGGCTAAACTACAGCAAATGCGCTTGTGGCCGTACGTTGGTGCGAATGGAAAAATGCAAGGGGCGCAGCGACGATATGTTGATTATAAGGGGAGTTAATGTTTTTCCATCGCAAATAGAAAGTGTGTTGCTTGAAATGAGCGAAACCGAACCACATTACCAATTAATTGTTGAACGCGAAGGGAATTTGGATATTCTTAAATTACTGGTCGAAGTTCAGGAACAGTTTTTTTCTGATGAAATCAGGATTTTACAAGGATTAAGAAAAAAAATTACACACAATATTCAGAGTACACTTGGAATTTCTGTCAATGTTAAGCTTGTGGAGCCTAAAACCATTGAGCGTACTTCAGGAAAAGCAAAAAGAGTAATTGATAACCGAAAAATATAGGAAAATGATAGTCAAACAAGTTTCTGTCTTTTTAGAGAATAAACTCGGACGGTTAAACGAAGTAACACAGTTACTGGGCAAAGCTGGAATTAATATTTCAGCGTTTAGTATTGCCGACACATCCGATTTTGGCGTTCTACGTATAATCACTCCCAGCCCCGATGAAGCATTAGAAGTATTAAAAAAGAATCAGTTTTCGGCAAAAACCACTGATGTTATTTTAATGAATAGCCCTAATAAACCAGGTGCATTGGCAAAGGCCCTTCAAATCCTGAATTCCGAAGATGTATTTATAGAATATATTTATGCATTTTCGATGGATAAGGATACCGGTGTAATTGTTATCAAACCTTCTGATTTAGAAAAGTGTTATGCCAAACTTAAGGCTCATAAAAAAGAGTTGATTAGTAAAGACGGGCAATATTTGTTATAAAGCCTGGCCTAATTATAGTTTTTGGAATTATAGTTAATGATAACTTATCAGTAATTTCGCCATTGACGCTTTGGTATTTTTTAAATAATAATTTCAGATTTTATATATTTGAATAGAATAAGAATTATAATGAGATGTTTTTGATATTTATTTTTAAATATCAGAATATAAATAAAAGTATTTATGAAAAAAGTAGCCATACAAGGAATTGCGGGCTCGTTTCACGAAGATGCGGCGAGGCGGTACTTCAACGATGAGATTGATGTGGTTGAATGTAAAACATTCCGAAACATTTGTGAAAAAATTGATGCCGACGAGGTCGATTTTTCTGTTATGGCCATTGAAAATTCCATTGCAGGAAGTTTGTTAAATAATTATGGTCTTATAAGAGATTACCACCTTCGGATTATCGGTGAAATTTACATTCATATTCAAATGAATCTGATGGCATTACCCGGAGTAAAAAAAGGTGATATCAAAGAAATATACTCACATCCGGTTTCGTTTATGCAGTGTAACGAATACGTTGAACAGAATTTCCCGGGTGTTGAAACCAAAGAATTGGGTGATAATGCCCGGGTGGCCAAGTTGATAGCTGACGAAAAAAGAACATATGCAGCAGCCATAAGCAATATCCGTTCATCTGAATTGTATGGATTAAATATTCTGGAATCGGGTATTGAAACCAATAAAAAAAATTACACCCGTTTTTTGATTCTTGCCAAACATGGAAATCCCTCGAAAGGAAAAAATAAAGCTTCCATCTGTTTTGAGGTGGGGCATTTTTATGGTGCTTTGGCACGAGTTCTTGATATTTTTGGGGAAAATGAAATTAACATGGCGAAAATTCAATCGGTGCCAATTATCGGGAAACCAAATGAATATACCATCCATGTTGATATTGAATGGGATTCCATGGAGAAATATGAAAAAGCAATTCATGCCGTGCTTAAAAATGTATCAAGTTTATCCATTTTAGGAGAATACAATAAAGCTGAATTGAACATCATAAATACTTAGTCGAAATACAACAACTAATAAAGGGCGATTATTGTATTTATAAAACAGATAATTACTTTTAGGTAATTAATTAGTGTAATTTATAATCAGAAAATTTAAATAGATAAAACTATGAGCAAAATTGGGTTGTTTTTTGGTCCCCTCGAAGGAGCTGTTAACAGTGTTGCTGATAAAATAGTAGATATACTTGGTAACGATGCTATTGAATTAGTACCTGTAAAAAATGCCTCAGGATCAGACCTGGCAAAATATGAAAAAATAATTTTTGGAATTTCAACAGTCGGGAAAGATACCTGGGATTCTGAATTCTCATCGAACGATTGGGCAAAATTCTTGCCTGCTATCGATGAAAATGATTTCTCCCATAAAAAAGTAGCCATTTATGGTTTGGGTGACCATATTACATATGCAAGCTATTTTGTTGATTCAATGGGCCTGTTGGCGAAAAAACTGGTAAAACAAAATGCCACGATTGTAGGCCAGGTTGCTACCGACGGGTATGAGTTTGATGAATCGGAAGCAGTTATTGATGGAGTATTTATAGGATTACCTTTGGACGAAGATTTTGAACCCGAATTAACCGATGCTCGACTACAAAAGTGGCTTAAAAAATTAAAATCAGAGTTTAATTTATAAACCTGATATAAATCACATAAGCTTTTACAGGCATTTTCCTTTTGAATCTCTTGTGGAAAGTGCCCTTAGCTTTCATTTTATTTTTCTTTGCCTCTAACTTATTATTAAATGTAAAACCTGCTTATAAATAGGTTTTTAAGATTTGTCTTTTAGTATAACCTTTACTTATTTTAGGGAAGAAATAATATGGAAATGAACAATTCTCCTATTTCAAAACAAGTGGTTGACCAAAAAATTGCGGAATTAAGGATTCCCGATATTGGTGCAGCTTCTATTCGTGAAATTGTTGCACTGGTTAATCTGGTTGAAGAAGAAACCGGCCAAAAATACATTCGGATGGAAATGGGTGTCCCCGGATTACCTCCTTCCGAAATTGGCACAAATGCCGAAATTGAAGCTTTAAAAAAGGGTGTTGCCGCCATTTACCCCATGATGGATGGTATAAAACCTCTTAAAGAAGAAGCTTCAAAGTTTGTTAAAAACTTTTTAGATATTGTTGTCCATCCCAAAGGATGCATACCAACAGTGGGTTCAATGCAAGGGACTTATGCTTCGTTTATGGTGGCTGGGCATGTTCACAAAGTAAAAGATACCACATTGTTTATCGATCCGGGTTTTCCGGTTCAGAAACAACAAATGTTGGTGTTAAACCAAAAATACGAAACCTTCGATGTATTTAATTTCAGGGGGTCGAAGTTAAAAGCCAAATTGGAGGGGATACTTACCAAAGGAAATATTAATTCCATTATTTATTCAAACCCGAATAATCCAAGCTGGATTTGTTTTACCGATGAGGAACTACAGATTATTGGTGAATTGGCAAACAAGTATGATGTTATAGTTATGGAAGACCTGGCTTATTTTGCCATGGATTTTCGTAAAAATATGTCAGTGCCCGGAGTAGCGCCTTTTCAGCCAACGGTTGCAAAATATACTGATAAATATATCTTGTTTGTATCCAGCTCTAAAATATTCTCATATGCCGGGCAAAGATGTGGAATGATGATCATTTCTGATAATCTATACGAAATGGAGTATCCGAACCTTCAGGAACGGTTTAAAAGTGCCACATTCGGAAGCACTATTACGTTGAGGGTATTGTATTCTTTATCGTCGGGAACATGCCATTCGGCTCAATGGGCACTTACAGCCATGTTTAAAGCAGCCAACGAAGGCGGTTTTAATTTTGTTGAAGGTGTTAAGGAATATGGCGAAAAGGCCAAAATTATGAAACAGCTGTTTCTTAATAATGGATTTAAAATTGTTTATGAATACGATCTGGATGAAAAAATAGCTGATGGTTTTTATTTTACTATAGCATACCCTGGAATGACAGGGAATGAATTGGTTAAAAATTTGATGTACTATGGTATTAGTGCCATAGCCCTCGATAATACCGGAAGTGATGAAGAAGGGATAAGAGCGTGTGTTTCGTTTGTGCAACGTAATCAGTTTGATAGTTTGGAAGAAAGGCTGAATCTTTTTAATTTAAATTTTGCAGCCCGGTAAGGTTGTATACAACTATTCAGGATGGATCAAAAAAAAGTAATATCCCGGTTTAAACTAACGTTAACTGAGCTCGATAAACTGGACATGAAAAGTAAATCGGTGTCGTTAAAAAAGGGAGAAGCTTTTATTAATTATGGTGAAAGAACCAAAAAAATTGGAATTTTACTAAGCGGATTACTTTATGCTACCTATGTTTCGGAAGGTGGTACCGAATGGATATCACGATTTTTTTTTCCTCCCGACAATTTTATTATAAGTAACCATAATGAGTTTTATTTTGCAAAAAACTCAACTGAAGCAATTAGGGCTTATGAAGATTCAGAATTGATTTATATAACGAAAGAAGAATTTAAAAGTTTGTTGGATAACAACCGGCAGTTCGAAAGGACAGTAAGGATTTTGGCAGAGGAGAGTTATATTCAGGCTATAAACAGGGTGCATACACTTCAGTCGTTAAATGCTGAACAACGCATCCGGAAATTTATTTCTGAGAACAGTGAATTGGTACCTAAATTACAACGCCAACATATTGCATCGTATTTAGGCATCCACCGAAATATACTCACCCGAATATTATATAAATTATGATTTCGCAACTTATGTTGCATCGATTTCTATTTGAAGAAATAGTTTTGTATTAGTAAAACGAAAATAGTTAAAGTTGCTGATTGGGCTTTGGTTCTGGATGTATTATGTCGGATTTTTTACTCACCAAAGAATATAGGATATAATTGGTTTTAAAAATAATTGGTTATGGCAAAAGTTAAAGGAGCAGTAGTTGTCGATAAAGAGGGATGCAAAGGGTGTGGGATTTGTGTGAATGAGTGCCCTCAGGATGTATTGGCTCTTCATGTCGAAGTAAATAGCAGAGGGTACCATTATTCGTACATGAAAAACCCCGATGATTGTATTGGTTGCTCTAATTGTGGGTTTGTTTGCCCCGATACCTGTTTAACAATTTACAGGGTGAAGATTTAAGAATAGAGAATTTTAGATTAATAGAATATAGGAATATGGAATACCAATTATGAAGTAACAAGAATTGGATGTTTCTTATTGGATATTTTAGATTAAATATATTTATATGGGAGAATTAAGATTAATGAAGGGAAACGAGGTGCTGGCCGAGGCTGCCATCCGTTGTGGATGCGATGGTTATTTTGGCTATCCGATTACTCCACAATCCGAAGTTATGGAAACTCTTATGGCTCGCCGCCCCTGGGAGGAAACCGGAATGGTGGTACTACAGGCCGAAAGTGAAATAGCATCCATTAATATGGTTTATGGCGCTGCCGGTTCAGGGAAGAAAGCAATGACTTCTTCATCAAGCCCCGGAATTAGTTTAATGGCTGAGGGAATCTCATATATTGCCGGTGCCGAATTACCTTGTTTAATTGTAAATGTGCAGCGTGGTGGCCCCGGTCTAGGAACCATCCAACCGTCGCAGGCCGATTATTTCCAGGCTACCAAGGGGGGAGGGCATGGCGATTATAAATTAATTGTATTGGCCCCTTCATCGGTTCAGGAAATGAACGACTTTGTAGCCCTTGGATTTGATTTGGCATTTAAATACCGCAATCCTGCAATGATTTTAACTGATGGAGCCATTGGGCAAATGATGGAAAAAGTGGAATTGGCCGATTTTAAATCACGTTTTACTGACCAGGAAATTCAGGAGTTATCAGGATCATGGGCCACCACCGGAAAACCTGCTTCGAGGAGTCAAAACGTAGCAACTTCTCTTGAAATGGACTCGGCAAAAATGGAAGCCAATAACAGGCGTTTTCAGGAAAAGTATAAAAAAATGGAGGAAGAAGAAGCACGATTTGAAAAAATAATGTGCGACGATGCTGACTATATTTTGGTAGCATTCGGGACCTCTTCTCGTGTGTGTCAGAAATCGGTTGAAATTGCCCGTGCAAAAGGAATTAAAGTAGGACTGTTGAGGCCAATTACCCTGTATCCATTCCCTAAAAAAGCCATTGCCAAACTGGCACCAAAAGTTAAAGGGTTTTTATCGGTTGAAATGAGTTCAGGGCAAATGATTGAAGACATAAAATTGTCGTTATACGAAGCTGGCAAAATTGTGCCGGTTGAATACTTTGGCCGTTTGGGAGGAATTATCCCATCGCCGGGAGAAGTTGTGGAAGCATTGGAACAAAATTTTTTGTAGGAGGTGAATCATGGATATAAAAGAAATAATTAAACCCGAAAATTTAGTTTACGATAAATCAGAACTTCAAATTGATACCATTATGCACTATTGCCCGGGGTGTACCCATGGAGTAATTCATAAGGTTGTATCAGAGCTGATTGATGAAATGGGTATTCAGGATAAAACAATTGGTGTAGCGCCGGTTGGGTGTGCGGTATTTGCTTATAACTACATCGATATCGATTGGCAGGAGGCTGCACATGGAAGGGCGCCTGCAGTTGCCACAGGTATTTCGCGTGTAAACCCCGAAAAATTTGTATTTACATACCAGGGCGATGGCGACCTGGCTTCCATTGGAGCCGCTGAAATTATTCATGCCTGTAACCGTGGTGAAAATATATTGGTGGTATTTATCAACAATGGTATTTATGGAATGACTGGTGGCCAAATGGCGCCAACCACCCTCGAAGGGCAGGTAACTTCTACTACACCTTACGGACGGAATACCGACCTGAATGGATATACCATGAAAATTACGGAATTGATTGCGCAGTTGCCTGGTACTTCGTATGTTACAAGGCAATCGGCGCAAACAGCCGGAGCTGTACGTAAATGTAAAAGAGCCATAAAAAAGGGCATCCAAAATGTGCTGGACAAAAAAGGGACTTCTTTTATCGAAGTTGTTTCAACCTGTAATTCAGGGTGGAAAATGTCGCCGGTAGCTGCTAACCAGTGGATGGTTGATAACATGTTCCCATTCTACCCGTTAGGTGATTTAAAAGACGGGGAAAAAGGAATGGAATCACAATCTAAAAATTAAATGTATGACTGAAGAGATAATTATAGCCGGATTTGGTGGGCAAGGTGTTTTGTCTATGGGCAAAATTTTAGCCTATTCAGGAATTATGGAAGATAAGGAAGTAACATGGTTCCCGTCGTATGGCCCCGAAATGCGTGGGGGTACAGCCAACGTAACCGTTATTGTCAGCGATAACCGTATTAGTTCACCTGTTATTCAGGAATTTGATACAGCCATTATCCTTAACCAACAGTCGATGGATAAATTTGAAGAAGCTGTAAAACCGGGAGGGACATTATTGTACGACCCCAATGGTGTACTAAAACCGCCTACCCGTACCGACATCAATATTTATAAAGTGGAAGGAACCCGCACCGCTGTTGAAATGGGAAATCCAAAGGTATTTAACATGATTGTTTTTGGCAGCTTTTTAAAAGTACGCCCAATTCTTTCATTAGATAATGTGGAACGGGGCCTCGAAAAGTCATTGCCCGAACGGTACCATAAGCTTATTCCACTGAACCTTCAAGCCATTGAAAAAGGGCAGGAGATAGTAGAAGCGGTATTGGAAGTATAATCAATAAAATCAATCAAAATTTCATATAGCTTCATCTGAAAGGGTGGGGCTTTTTTTATGATTCCAGAAAAATAAAATTGTAAATAATTTGATACGGCATTTATGCCGTTCATAAAAATATGTATGGGACACCGGGCTTTAGCCCAACGTTGGGCTAAAGCCCATTTTATAATGATCATGTTAACCACCACATAAATGTGGTGGCAATTTATAATTTATTAAATGTGCCGATCATTATTTTGCCTCAATTTCCCTAATTTTAAAATATTATCTTTCCTGCTCCGTCTTCAGTAATATGAAATTGAATTATTAATTATAATTTACTCAAATGATTCGTCACAATAAATTTGTTCATTTTGGATTTTTTTTAGTTGGAGTTGCCGCTTTTGGCGCTGTTACAATGTTGCTTTGGAATTGGCTGTTTCCGGCTTTGTTTGGACTTCAATCAATTAGTTTTTGGCAGGCATTGGGTTTACTTGTTTTAACTCGTTTGTTGTTTGGATTTGGGAAAATGGGCGCATGGGGCCGCAAACACGATATGAAAAGTAAATGGAGAGATATGTCAACCGAAGATCGTAACAACTTTTTTCAGAAATTAAAATACAAACACCATTGTAATCACCCTGAAGATCAGAATGAGCAAAAAAAACAACCAGCCCAATAATGGTAATAATACCGCTGCTGATGTAGTAAAATACCAGGGACGGTTAAAAAATTTTATTCGCAAAAGGGTTGATTCTGTTGAAGATGTGAAGGATATTTTGCAGGAGGTATTTTTCCAGTTTGCTAAAGCCGATTATTTGTCTCAGTCAATTGAGCAGGTCGAAGCCTGGTTATACACGGTGGCCCGAAGCAAAATAATTGACTGGAGCCGGAAAAGTAAAAGTTTGCCAGTTTCGATGCTTCAAAACAGCGACAGCGATTTTTTTATTTGGCGATGAGTTAAATTCTATTTTATTTGAAGAAGCTTCAACGCCTGAACATGAATACCTGCGGTCGTTGGTGTGGCAGGAATTGGAAGAAGCCCTTGCTGAGTTACCTATCGAACAAAAAGAAGTATTTGAAATGTCGGAATTAGAGGGTATCCCTTTTAAAATAATTGCAGAACAAACAGGAATTCCGGTTAACACCTTAATTTCGAGGAAACGGTATGCCGTGCTTTTTTTAAGAGATCGGCTGAAAGAACTGTATCAGGAAATTTTGGAGTATTAAAATTTTAGAGTACCAATTTCTTCTATCACATTTTCTGAAAACCTTCGTAAATTAAATCCATTACCTTTTTTCGTTTAAATTATAAATCCATTTTCTCTAACGTGGTCAGAGTACGTTTTACGAGTTTGACTTTTGTTTGTGTGATTTAGTGTTTTGGTGATTCTGTGGCTAATAAATTATAAGCGACTAAAACTCAAAAGCACAAAATATCACTCAACATGAACTATTACAATTCGTATTTTATCGCTTATAGGGTTATCTCAAAGCCACGTTCCTTTGGGTATTGATTTTTACGTTTAATGTTCAGTACATCATATTGTTTATGGCATAATTATTGAACACTGCATATTCCGAAGGTCGATACATTTCATGAGTAACCAATTAACAAGCTTATTGTTGGTGAGTAGTATGGGAGAGTGAAAAATAGCTTGATGATTTTATAAGAGAGTTAAATTAATCACTTTATAATTCTACCACCATGAGGAAATTTATACTAGTATTTTTGGTTGTCAATTTTTGTTTCACCACTTATAGCCAGGTTATTAAAGGAACTGTTTTTGATAAAAAAAATGGTGATGTTATTCCTTATGCATCCATTTATTTTAACAAAACATTTGTTGGGACTCAATCAAGAATAAATGGAAATTTTGAGTTAGACATTTCTGAAAATAAGTCTATGCCATTAACCATTAGTGCTATTGGGTATTATAGCATAACACTGTCTGATTTTTCACCTAATAGTCCGGTTATTGTAAATTTAGAACCCAAAACGTATTCTGTCGATGAAGTAATTGTTTCAAATAAATCTCTTGTTAAGAAAAGAAAATCCAATTTAAAAGTTTTTAAAAGGTATTTTTTAGGGTTAACCTTCAATGCAAAAAGTTGTGAAATCGGCAACGAAGAAGATATTTCGTTTAATTATGGTTCTGATCATGATACCATAAAAGCATTTGCTTCAAAACCACTTTTAATACATAACAAGGCAATGGGGTATAAAATCACTTTTTTCCTCGATAAGTTTGAGTATGTTAAAAAAGACCGATCGTTTATTTATAAAGGGAATATAATTTTCACTGAAGATATGATGGATATAAATTCAACAAATCTGGATTATGAAGAAAACAGAAAAAGAGCTTATGACGGTTCAAGGACCCATTTTTTTAAAGCTTTGTGGTCTGATAATTTGGAATCTGAAGGTTTTATACTATTAAATTCCGAAGAGGAATATGTGAAGTATAAAGATGTTGTTTCAACCGGATTTCGTTATCAGGATGGAGCTTTTATCAACTCAAAGTTTATTGGGTATAAGGAACCTCTTCAAATTAATTTTTTCAAAATGAGTACTGTGTTTTTTCTCAAAGACAAATGTTATTTTGAGAAAAATGGGGACTACGACCTCTCAGCTTTGTGGTGGGAAGGTGATATGTCTGAAAGGCGGGTTGGAGATGCTCTTCCAATTAAATAGTAAAAAAATAAATCAGTTTTATGCTTAATTTTCAGATCCTTATCTGAAAAAACCAGCCAAATCTTAATAAATGTTAAAAATAATATGTAACGGATCCTAAAATTGGTAGTCTTGTTAGTATAATATAATTGAATCGGACAAACAAAATTTGAACTTGTGAGAATTGCTTCATTGTTAATTTTACTTCTATTTGCCCGGGTTACCTATGGGCAGGAAATCGTGAAAAAAAATTATTCTGCCAATTCAGTGCAGGCCCTTAATATTACCATCGATGGTTCTTTTGATGAACCTGTTTGGCAATCTGCTGTTTGGGAAAATCAATTTATTCAGCACGAACCCATTGAAGGAGACCCTCCCGGACAGCAAACTGAGTTTGCCATTTTGTATGACGACAATAACATTTATGTTGCCATAAAAGCATTAGATTCAGCCCCCGATAGTATATCGATGCGTGTATCGCGCCGCGATGATACCGATGGTGACCTTGCCGGAATAATGATTGATACTTACCATGATAAACGGACTGCTTTTGCTTTTATCGCTTCGGCAGCAGGTGTAAAATCTGATTTTGTGATGAGTAACGATGGCGACAATGAAGATGATACATGGGACCCTATTTGGTGGCTCAAAACTTCAAAAACCGACACCGGTTGGAATGCTGAAATGCGGATTCCTTTAACTCAGCTGCGTTTTGAAAAAGGCGATGAGCAGTTGTGGGGCTTACAGGTTTTACGTTTTTTGTTCCGGAAAGAAGAAATGTCGTCGTGGCAGCCTATGCAGCGCGAGAAAAGTGGTTTTGTTTCGCAATTTGGGACCATGAACGGGATAAAAAACATCCAACCCAAAAATAATCTGGATATTATGCCTTATGTTGTAGCCCGTACCGATCGGTATGAAAAAGATACTGAAAATCCATTTCTGGCATCAGGGAAAAACAATAAATTTAATGTAGGTTTTGATGCCAAAATAGGTTTAACAAATTTCCTTACCCTCGATTTAACTGTTAATCCCGACTTTGGGCAAGTTGAATCTGATCCTTCGGAAGTAAACCTTTCGACCTACGAAACATTTTTTGAAGAGCAGCGGCCCTTTTTTATTGAAGGTAAAAATATTTTGACCTATAAATTAAATTTTGGCGATGGCGATTTGGCCTACGATGGCTTATTTTATTCGAGGCGTATTGGACGCAGGCCTAATTATTATCCTGATTTAGAAGATGGCGAGTATGCTAAAATGCCTGAAGTAACAAGTATTCTTGGTGCAGCAAAAATAACCGGGAAAACTAAATCGGGCTGGTCAATTGGGCTTCTTGAAAGTGTAACCGGTGAAGAATCGGCTAAGATTAAAGGCATCGGAGATGGAAGGACACAAACCATTGAACCACTCACAAATTATTTTGTAGCCCGTTTACAAAAAGATTTTAACGAAGGAAATACTTACCTCGGAGGAATGATGACTGCCGTAAACCGTAGTATCGACGATTCATACCTCGAATATTTGCATAAGGCTGCCTATTCAGGTGGATTGGATTTGGTACACAAGTGGAATGATAAAAAATGGCAATTTGATGCCAGTTCTTATTTTAGTTATGTGACCGGTACTGCTGAAGCAATTTCTAATACACAGCAAGCTTATACACGTGGTTTTCAACGGCCCGATGCCGATTATGTAACTCTTGATACCACCCGGACGTCGCTGGCAGGGCATGGTGGTAAATTAACATTGTGGGAATTTGAAGGGAAACAGAAGTTTTTGTTGGCCGTTTCGTGGAAATCACCGGGACTGGAATTAAACGATGTGGGATACCTGCAAGCGCCCGATGATATAATGGAGGTATTTTGGACCGGTTACCGTTTTTACAAACCGTTTTTTATATTCCGTGAAGCCAATCTTAATCTCAACCAGTGGATCAGCTGGGATTGGGGTGGAAATGTGAAGGTTATTGGTGGAAATATTAATGGTTTTGCCCAGTTTAAAAATTACTGGAACATGTTTGGAAGTTTTAATATGAATGGAGACCAGCGAATGAATGCTGAATTACGCGGTGGGCCGGCTTTGATCGTCCCTGGATATACCAATGTAAACTTTGGATTTAACAGTAACCAGCAGAAAAAAACTACTATCCACTTTAATACCGGGCATTATACAAGCATGGAAAAAGGGTTTAGAAAATCAACACGGTACAATGTTGGATTAGGTTACCGGCCAATAAAAACGTTGAGCCTCAGGCTTTCTCCCGGAATTAACAATTATAAAAACGACCTGCAATATGTTACCCAAATTGAATATGGCAATGACACACGCTACATTTTTGCACATATCGACCGGAAAACATTTAATATGTCGTTGAGGGTGAATTACAATATTACACCCGAATTGTCTATCCAGTATTGGGGGCAGCCATTTATTGCAACCGGCGAATATTCCGATTATAAATACATTACCGATAGTAAAGCTGATAAATTAACCGACAGGTACCATTTGTATGCATCTAATGAAATCAGCTATTCATCAAGTCAGGAAGCCTATTTAATAAACGAAAACGGTGACAATGGCGATGGATATAGTGTTGAAAAACCCGATTTTAATGTAAAAGAGTTTTTATCGAATTTGGTACTTAGGTGGGAATACCAACCTGGCTCAACAGTTTATTTGGTCTGGTCGCAAAACAGGAGTGGGTATGTGAATAATGGCACTTTCGACATTGCTGATGATTTTAGTGGAATTTTTGATGAAAAGCCGTACAATATATTCCTGGTTAAATTTTCGTACCGGCTAGGACGATAGGGAAAAGTCCACTTTTTAAAAAAAAACAAAAAAAATCCGGGCTACCATTTTGGCAGTCCGGATTTTTTTTCGGAATCACTCTCAAAAAGAGATTGAAAACCTGACTCCCGGGTAAATATTCTTAAATGAGTCGTTAAAATAAATCTCCGGGTTAACCGTAATTGTTTTGTTTAACTGTTTATTTATTCTGAGCCTGAATGTATTTTCTTCAAAAAAATCGCCTTTCCTGTTTATTAAATATCCCAGTGAAGCCCCAATCCAATTGTTTTTTTCAGGATTGTTTGAAAAATTATGCTGGTACCCTAACGATAAAAAATGGTTGGTTTGAAATGGATTGGCATTGGTGCCACCCGAAAAATCGTACATAATTTCGTAATCGGCAAAATATTTGTTTTTATACACTGCTTTTTTACCGAAGGTTAGGCCTATTCGGAAATGGAAATCGGTGACTAATTGATTTTTTACTAATCCCGTTCCAATTCCGGCAGTTATCTCAAGTTGGTCGGTTGTTATGGGCGGAATTTCATCGAGAAAGTATGTTTGGAAATTGTTGTCTTGCCCTAGAATTAACCAGCCATTTGTTTTTTTACGGTTGTCAGGAATTTGGGCATCGGCTTTGCTCAGTTTTTCAGTAAATCCAACCGATGTTGTTTTTGTGGCATCTTCAAGTTTATCCAGGTAAATTCTGACAAGGTAATTTTTGTCTTCAATTTCAAAAACATAATTTCCCTGTCCACAGTACAGTTTTTCATTCTGAAATAAAACAACTTCCTTTTTTAGGATTTTTTCATTCTGAAACTCCAGTTTTTTATAAACTGGTTTTTCGTAACTGTAAACCTCGGACAAACGAACTTTAATACGTTCGTTAACAGCAGGAGGGGTAATTTCAACATTCTCAAGTTCGGCCAGCACCATTTTTACTTTTTCAGGAATATCGGCTTTTGTAACCGTATTGGCCTTTAAATCGGAGGTTGAAACTTCGACTAAAATATTGTCGATGGTAATTCTTACTTTATCTCCCTTATAAATGTCTTTACCTTTTAGCTGGGAACAAATAAATAAAAAGAGTACTAAAAAAATTGTTTTAATTGTTTGCATGGTTTTTGTTTTATGGCGTTTTAAATAATTTTACTTCCATTTTTGGAGCTGAATTTATAATGGGCTGCTGCAATTTTTCATTTACTGATGTGGGTTTAAATAAAAATTGAGGCCGTTTAATAACAGTGTCCTTCGATGGATTTTTAGTATTAATAATTGTTTCTGTTTTTTCCTGATTGGCAAGAGTTAATAGTTCTTCCAGAGAACTTATTTTAGTTTCATAATTTTCAGTAATGGTTTGTATTTTTTTTTGAAGAATGTTGTTTTCTGTTTTAAGGGTAGTGTTTTCTTCAATTAATTGATTTGGTTTGGTTGCTGAGATTTTAGTTGAACGGTAAATTATTTTTTCTTTTTCGACATATTGAATTTCAGTTAGTATTTGGGGTGGCAAATTAGTAATTGAATCAAGTTGGTTCTGAAGAAAGCTGTTTTTTATTTCAGCCGATTTATATTTTTTTACATCAGCGGTATGAATAATTATTGTTGCCACAACACTTCCAAACAGGAAAAAAGCGATAATAATGGCAGCCGCCCGCCAAAATACCGGAACCAGTTTGCGTTGGTTTCTGATTGAATCAATCTTGTGCCACAAAACTTCTTTATTCGGAAAGGATTTTTGTTGGTCCTTTTTCTGAAAAGCAGCCGCTATTTTAGATTCCATATGCTCTTCCATAATTGTTCGATAATTGTTTTTGTAATAATTTGCGTGCCTTAAAAAATTGTGAACGAGAGGTTCCTTCTGTTATAGAAAGTGTATTTGCTATTTCTTTGTGTGAATAACCATCAACCACAAACATTAAAAAAACAGTGCGGTATCCATCCGGAAGATTATTGACTGCTTCTTCCAGTTTTTCATCGGTTGTTTCTTCTTCTATAAGTGGTTCTTCAAATTGCGCCTCATCAAAATTGTCAACTCTGTACAGTGTATTTAAATCTTTTCGGCGTTCCATCAATGCTTCGTTGATCACAATTTTTTTGAGCCATCCTACCAATGATGCATCGTTGATATAGTTAAAACCTTCGAGGGCATTAAATACTTTTAGGAATCCTTGTAATAAAAATTCTTCAGCCTCCTCTGCATTTTTCGAATACCTTAAAACCACTGCATAAAGCAGGTTAGCGTACTTTTCATAGAACAGTTTTTCCGCTTTTCTGTCGCCTTTTTGGCATTTATATATTAGTTTTTTTGTATCCACTAATTTGAATCGAATTGAATATGTTTTATTTAATTGTCCTTTTAATTTTTTGCTTGTTGTAATGATAAATGCAATTTACACTCAAAACGTTGCCTTGTATTATTAAAAAACTTTTTTTAACCATTTTTCACTTATTTAAAACATGGCAATTATTTGAATTAAATGATTTTCGCTAAATTTATACACAAACTAAAAAACCTGATTATGAAACGTTTTTACCTTGTTTTAATACTAGCCACTTTTTTCCTTATTAGTTGTTTACCCGAAAGTTCTGTTTTAACAGAAAGCAGCCCCGAAATGGCTGGAATGAATTCCGAAAAAATTGAACTTATTAACAATCATATTCAAACTTACATTAACGACAACAAAGTACCCGGCGGTGTTTTCCTGATAGCGCGAAAAGGTAAAATTGTTTATTATGAGAATTTTGGTAACAAAAATGCCGGGGACGAACCTTACCAAAAGGATGATATTTTCAGGATTGCTTCGATGACAAAAGCTATAACTACCACTGGAATTATGCAGTTATACGAACAAGGGAAATTGGGCCTTGACGACCCGGTTTATAAATTTATTCCTGCATTTAACGATCAGGTAGTTTTAGACCAGTTTAATGAAGCCGATTCATCTTATACAACTGTCCCGGTTGAAAGGCCTGTTACCATCCGTCAATTATTAACACATACCTCAGGAATAGCTTATGGTGGTTTTAATCCGGGTAAAATTATGGCTGTTTACGAAAAATTCGACATGAATAGTGTGGGTTTATCGCATGAATCGTGGACTACCGAAGAGTTTATTAACCGGTTGGCAAAAGTGCCTCTTGCTTTTCAGCCGGGCGAACGTTTCCTTTATGGTTTAAACATGGATGTAATGGGGCGTATTATCGAAGTGGTTTCAGGAAAACCATTGGATGAGTATTTCTCCGAGAATATATTTAAACCTCTTGGTTTGAAGGACACCTATTTTTACCTTCCGAAAGAAAAACAAAGCAGGCTGGTTCCTGTTTACCAACAAACTAAAGAAGGTTTTGAGCTGGCTCCGCAAGGTAATGGATTAGGTGGCAGTAATTATCCGCTCAGGTCAGGATTGTCGCATTTTGCCGGTGGCGGAGGATTGTCGTCAACAGCACTTGATTATGCCACTTTTATTCAGGCTTTGGTAAACAATGGAAATTACAACGGTTACCAGTTGTTATCGCGCAAAACAATTGAAGTAATTACCAGCGACCAGCTTATTACTCAAAATGCCAACAAAAAAGGAATTAGCCAAACTCCGGGTATTACATTTGGATTGGGATTTATGCTTTATACCGATCAGGCAAAAGGTGTTAATTCAAAATCGGTGGGAACGTATGAATGGAGTGGGTATTTTAATACCCAGTTTTTTATCGATCCTGAGGAAGAGTTAGTTTTTGTTGGAATGACTCAAATTGTTCCTTTTGCCCATGGCGATTTTTGGGACCGTATGTTTGCCATGATTTATGCATCAATCGAAGATTAATTTTTTTGTGAAGAATTTCCCAAACCAGTAAAATATGAACATTAAAATTAGAAAAATTGTTGAAGACGATTTTTCGGACTTGATTTTGCTTTTTCAGGAATTTGCAACTTTTGAAAAATTGCCACACAAAATGGTTAATTCAGTTGAGCAAATGAAAGAAGAAAGTAGCTTAATTAATGGTTTTGTAGCTGTTAATAATCAGAAAAAAATTATTGGGTATGTTACTTACTTTTTTGCCTATTATACATGGGTTGGTAAATCGTTGTATATGGATGATTTGTACATAAAACCTGAATACCGTGGGAAAGGATTTGGAACATTATTAATTAATAAAGTAGTTGAGTTCGCCAAAACACATAAGTGTAAAAAACTAAGGTGGCAGGTTTCGGAATGGAACCAGCCTGCCATCGAATTTTACAACTCGTTGGGAGCGTCGGTTGATGCTACTGAATCGAACTGTGATTTAAAATTATGATGAAGAACTTTTTTTTATAGTTAGTGGTGTTAATTGGTTTTGGGAGTTTTCGTTAAAAATTAAAAAATTTCTCTTCTTACAAATAAGCCAAAATTTGTTTCAACTTTTGGATTAAGCCCATTTTCGTCAAAATTGGCTGCAATACCAAACTGTGTTCCATTCTTATCAAGTCCTATACGAATCCATTGGTAACTTTTAATGTGGTTTTGGGCATCAAACAAATTCCCTATTTTTAATCGGGTGAATAGTTTAAGTTTTTCGGTTAGTGGTTTTGTATATTGTAGAACTGTAATAATATCGTACGATGGTTCTTCAATAATATTTATCCTCGGCGCAATAAAAAAAAATATGTTTTTCGCAAAGAAGTTGTACTGAAACCCAGCGGTTGCATTAAACCCTGGTTTACCATAAAAAGCACCTGCAACTACTCTTAAATTTTTGAATGCCTCATAAAAAAGCAAATCTTGTAGTATAAAACTATTTTTAAGGGTATTATTATAATAAATCTGAAGGGTATTCAGGTGATAAAACCCAAACTTTGAATTTTCTGAGAATTTTTTTAATAACGAGGCATCAATTGATAAGTACTGGTTTCCTACCATCAACTCAACAGGTATGGGTTGGCTTTTGGCAGTTAATTGAATTGTAGAAAAAACAAAGAATAAGAATACAATTTTTTTAGCGACATTCATATTTTTAGAAATATGTGAATTATAGGGTTAAGTATTTTTTATAATTAAAAGTAGTCGATTAATTGGTTGCATTTATTTGTTTTTGATTCACTAAAAATCAGAATTGTTTTTGAAACTAAAAAGGTTTTATTCTTTTTTTTTTTTATTTTAGGTGGTCTGGTTGTTATTTGTTGAAATAATTTTTTTGTTTTGTCTGAAGAAAAAAAGGTTCGAATAAATTTAAAACGAAATTTTACTTTAGTTGAGCAGATGAATTATTAATGGAATCAAAATCTTCAGAAAAAGTGAGGTTATTATTTGCATCAAATAATCTGGCATAATCAATTGCACCGCTTCCGGCAAAACTAAAATTAATACCTTTTATTTTCCCGTTACTGTTTTTATACGACGATTTGTAGATTTCATTTTCGTTTAAATGGACAGTAATAATCTTGTTTTTAATGTTAATTTTAACAGTGTTCCATTCGTTTAAAATCGGTTCCAAAGCTTGACAAATCATTATTTTGTCCGGAAATATAATCACTTCCAAATTTTAAATATAAACCACCAATACAGCCGGGGTCGCACAGTTGAATCATATGCCTTCCTGTTTCAGCAAAAATAGAAATTTCACTCAGTTGGCAAACAAGTGCCCCTTCGTCGGTATTGTTTTTAATACGTGTTTCGAAAGTAAAATTATCGCTGTCGCCATAAATTTCTTCGTTCACAAAATAGAAAGAGGTACCGTGGTTATTGGCTTCCATGTCGATGTTGTAGTTTTTAACCACTTCCGGAGAAATATATATTTTCCCATCCGCAATACAATTTTCTTTGACATACACTGGAATAAATTGGTTTTTTGGATTTTGAATGGTGCTTAACCACCCATCGGTAGTAATATAAACCGGAACTTCTTTTACCATTTGGTTGTCAATTATCAGTTTTGCCAGGTGGTATCCCGGATAATAATATACTGATGTTGAATATTTTTCAGTCTTTTTTATTTCCGCTCTTCGCCTGTAATCCCACGATTGCTGAATGGAAGCACTGTCAAAATCACACATCGAAATATCGTAATCGAATATGACAGTATTTGGAAGGCCTTTACTTACATTAATTCGGCTGGAAAAACTGGCATCGACATAACTTCCTGCCGGTTCGCTATTAAAAATTATGAGTACCACTAAAAAAATAATAACAACCGAAAGTGGAATATAAAAGAATTTTCGGACAATAGAATTTAGGCGGTTTTTTTGTTTTTTTTTAGTGGCAAATCAGTTTTAGGTTTTTTTTCCTGAACGGGATGGTTTATTTTAAAATCGTACCAGTCTTTATAATCTAAAAATTGTGCAAGGGCATTTAATGTATTTTTTTGAGGAATATTTGTAAACTGGTTTTTTCGGATTCGTTTAAGCGTGGAGACACTTAAGTTTACGCCTGTTTTCTCTTCAATTAACAAACTCAAATTTTCACAATCGCGTTGTTGCCAGCTATCAGGATCACTTAGTTTTAATTTCGACGATATTTCTTTAATAATAAGAGAAATATACTTTCTCTCAGGGATGGCTGAGTTTTGCATGGTTTTTATTTATTCTGAAAGTATAAAAATAGTAAGAAGCTTTGATATAAAATAATAAGATTTTGATTTGAATAAGTTTTGACCCTGTTTTGGAGGTGATTTTTTAGAAGAATAGTCGAAATTTGATTAATAATCCATAAAATCAAAATACCATGAAACAGTTTTTATTTTTTTTATTAATAATTTTTAGCGCTTTATTAAATGCGCAAAATTTGAAAACCCTCGATAAATTAGATTGGATACTTGAAGAAGGAGCAAAAAAGGAAGTTTACAAAGGGCAAGATTGTTTTAATACAAATAACGGTTCGGTTACGGTTAAGGATTTAAATTTTAAAAACGGAATTATTGAATACGACATGTGTATTCAGCAAGGGCGTGGTTTTGCAGGAGTCCGTTTTCATAATGATGGTAAAGGCAACGCCGAAGAATTTTATATTCGTAAACATCAAAGTGGAAATCCCGATGCCATGCAATATACACCTGTTTATAATGGCAATGCGGGCTGGCAATTGTATTACGGCGATGGATACGGTGCAGTAAAAAACCATGTTTTTGATGAATGGTTTAAAATAAAATTGGTGGTTGCCGGTACAAAAGGTGAGGTTTTTATCGGAGACATGGAAAAACCGGTTTTAATTATCTATGAACTAAAAATGGGTGAACGTGATGGGGGAGTTGTTTTTTATGGCCCTGCCAGGTTTGCCAATTTTAAAATTACACAAACGAACACTCCCAAGTTAATAGGGAAGTTTAAAACTATTGTTAAAGCAGGTAATGAAGTAATTCAAAAATATGCAGTTTCAGAAACGGTAAATGCCGCTAAATTTTTGGAGGCACCTTTACTTTCAGAAAATACGATTGATGGTTTAAAATTTACCGATTATACAACTGAAGCCGATGGATTAATTAACCTTTCAAAAACAGGAGTTTTGTCACAGGAAAAAAATACAGTCCTCTTAAAAATAAAAATTGATGCTCAATCAGATATAATAAAACCTTTAAGTATTGGTTTCAGCGATGCTGCCAAAATTTTTGTGAATGGGAAAGCTGTTTGGTTTGGGATGGATAATTACCGAAGCCGCGATTACCGCTTTTTAGGAACCATAGGTTATTTCGATACTATTTTCCTCGATTTAAAAAAGGGAGAAAATACAATTATTGCAGCTGTTTCTGAAAGTTTTGGAGGATGGGGGTTTAAGGCAAAATTTAAAAACCTCGATGGAATTAAAATATTACAATAAGAAGTAGAAATAATTAAAGCCTATTAATATTTAATCAAATAAAAAACCAATAAATAATGAACAGAAGAAACAGTTTAAAAGTAGGAGCCTCCATAATGGCAGGTATAGCAGTTGCCCCACGGCTAAATGCCTTAGAGGTAGCGGATAATAACCAGCCCATGGAGTCGTTTTGGGATGTAGTAAAAAACAGGCGGTCGGTGCGGCAATTTAAATCGGACCCGGTCCCCGAAGAACATTTGTTAAAAATAGTTGATGCCGCTCGGATGTGCCCAACATCGGGGAACCAGCAACCTTGGAAATTTCTTATTGTTCAGGATAAAAAACAAATTGAGATTTTGACGAAGGAGTGTGTTAAAAATATTGAAACTTATTTAAAGGAAAATCAAAAACTCACCGGAGCTGAGCTGGAAAAAAAATTAAAAGAAACTGAAGAAAGGTATACAACTGGCTACTTGTCGGCACCAGCATTTATTGTTGTTCTTACCGATGGAAAAAGCACCTATCCAAGTTACAATCATCACGATGGGCCTTTGGCTGCTGGTTATCTTATGTTAGCTGCCAGGGCTTTGGGATATGGTACAGTTTATATTACCGATGCAATTTCGGAAGAAGTGACCAGAAAAGCATTTAACATCCCTGAACAATATACCCGTGTGTGTATTACTCCAGTTGGAATTCCGGTTGAATGGCCAATCAAAAAGAAAAAATCATTGGATGGTTTTATCGTGAATGAACGTTTCTAAAAGGAGCTAAACTGTCATCCTATATGTGTGTATGGATGCTAGTAAAACATAACCTTATTTAACTCAAAATACTTTTTTTTACAAATAATAAAATCAAAATTATGAAAACAAAAGTTTTATTAATGGTTCTATTGATGATTGGTTTGTCAATAGCTACAAATGCTATCACACCCGAAATTAAAAATCAGGAACCAGCCATGGAAGAACTTGATGCTTCTGAAAAATTGGTCATTTTGTGGACAAGTGGTGACAAAGAAGTAGCAGAAAAAATGGTGTTGATGTATACGTTTAATGCCAAACGGTTCGAATGGTGGAAAGATATTACCCTTGTTGTATGGGGGCCTTCTCAAAAAACCTTAACTGAAGACAAAGGACTTCAGGATTACCTTAAAAAAATTATGGCGCAGGGGACTGTAGTAAAAGCATGTAAGGGATGCGCCGATATGTATGGTATTTCCGATAAACTAACCGAACTTGGAATTGAAGTAAAATATATGTCTGAGTTAACAGATTATATTAAGGAGGGGCGGCATATCTTAACCTTATAACAAATACATTAACAATAAAAATTACTTTGTTAATTAGTGTTAAACGTCTGATTATTTAATTTAAGATTGATAATTTTACTTTTATAAAATACCTCGTGGTTTATCTGCGAGGTTTCTTTTTTAATTTAAATGAATAATTGTTACTTTTCTAATTATTGTAGTAAAGTAGGCGTCTAAAAGTTATAATGATGGAAAAATTAAGTTACGTACATGGCTATTCAAATGATGAGGCTTCAAGGTTAAATGATCAGGCAAATACCCTTGATGAAATTATACACAATGATACTTTGTTTCCCGAAGAAAGTTTAATTCTGGAAGCTGGTTGTGGTGTAGGTGCTCAAACAAAAATAATCGCCCCAAAAAATCCTGATTCCAATTTTATTTCCATCGAT
>CAXXYG010000026.1:0-45197 GCA_963666575.2 Prolixibacteraceae bacterium | reverse complement strand
CTGATCAACCGATGCAATTTTTTGTGCTAATGATACAACAGCCTTGAGTGTTATAACTCAACTTAAAAAATTAGGATTTAAAATTCCCCAGCAAATGGCAGTTGTTGGTTTTAGTAATGAACCATTTTCGGAGGTTGTAACTCCATCGATAAGTACAATTAAACAACCCGGTTTTCAGATGGGGCAAAAAGCAGCAAAACTTCTTCTTGACCGCCTCCAATCAAAAAATATAAAAATACCTTATCAAACAATCGTAATGCCTACCGAGTTGATTATCAGAGAATCGACCTAGTTTAAAATTTAATTTTGAAAATTCAAAAATAAAAAAAGAATTTCCTTTAGGTACTTATGGTTTTAAGCTGTTTTATAATAAAAACAGCTTTTTCAAATGCAAAAATAAAATATTATATATTTGACATTTCTTTTAAGTAACTTAATTAACCTAATTAAATTCTCATGAAACACATTTTTAAATTTTTCCTGTTTTGTTTATTTTCCATTGTAGTAACAGGCACTTATGGTAAAGATTATTCCCTCGTATCACCTGATAAATCTATCGAACTTACTGTTTCGGTTAATTCTGACATTAAATGGTCTGTATCACAAGAAGGCGATGTATTGCTAAAAAAATCTCCTGTTTCTATGGAGGTAAACGGTATTGAATTAGGCATAAATCCTAAAATAAAAAAAACAAATACTACTTCGGTTGATAAAATAATTAAACCGGTTGTTCCCAATAAGGATTCTGAAATATCAGATAAATACAACGAAATTGAATTAATTTTCAAAGGTGATTATTCGCTCATATTCCGGGCCTATGACGATGGAGTCGCTTACCGTTTTAATACTTCCATAAAAGAAGAATCCCTGATTAATTCGGAGCAGTTTGTCATCAATTTTAATGGCAATTTCACCTCTTTTTTTCCTGAAGAAGAAAGTACAATGTCGCACAACGAACGCTATTATATAAAAGAAAATGTATCAGAAATCAGTTCAGAAAGGTTTTGTTCGTTACCAGTACTGTTTCAAAACGATAAGGGTAAAAGTATTTTGTTTACTGAAGCCGATTTGTACGATTACCCAAATATGTTTCTGCACGGAACGTTGAGTAAAAGTTTAACTGGAAAATTCCCCAAACATGCCCTGGAGGTAAAACCAAATCCGGCGGGAAAAGATAGAAATCAGATTATTACCAAAGAAGCTGATTATATTGCTAAAACAAGCGGTATGCGCGCTTTCCCCTGGAGGGTGTTCATTATTGCCGATGAAGATAAACAACTGGTTGAAAGCAATCTGGTTTTCCAGCTCTCAAGGCCCAATAAAATTGAAAATACCGATTGGATAAAACCAGGAAAAGTAGCTTGGGACTGGTGGAATGCCAATAATGTGTACGGTGTCGATTTTGAAGCCGGAATTAATAATACAACCTATAAATATTACATCGATTTTGCGTCGGAATATGGATTGGAATATATCATACTCGACGAAGGCTGGACAAAATCTACCACAAATATTTTGGCTTGTTCCCCGGAAATCAATGTTCAGGAATTGGTAGAATATGGAAAAACCAAAAATGTAGAAGTCATCCTTTGGTGTTTATGGGGGCCACTAAACGACAATTTAGATGCTGCCCTTGATTTGTATCAAAGCTGGGGAGTAAAAGGTATTAAAGTTGATTTTATGCAACGTTCCGACCAATATATGGTTAACTATTACGAACGAGTGGCTGAAGCTGCTTCAAAACGTCAATTATTGGTTGATTACCACGGAGCTTTTAAACCTGTAGGACTAAGTCGAACCTACCCCAATGTTATTTCATACGAAGGTGTAAAAGGAATGGAAAATTGTAAATGGTCGGACGGTATTACCCCCGGAACATGATGTTACTTTGCCATTTATCAGAATGGTGGCAGGACCAATGGATTTTACCCCTGGTGCAATGAATAATGCTCAAGAAGTTAATTTTGTTATCAGGCATACCA
This sequence comes from Prolixibacteraceae bacterium, assembly GCA_963666575.2. Lineage (GTDB taxonomy): Bacteria > Bacteroidota > Bacteroidia > Bacteroidales > Prolixibacteraceae > JABMQB01. Next base: position 43,215 of record CAXXYG010000026.1, on the reverse strand, counting down.
GGCCTATGAGTTTGGGGACACGTTGCCACCAAATTGCCATGTATGTTGTTTATGAAAGCCCTCTGCAAATGTTATGCGATAACCCGTCAAATTATCATAAAGAAGCTGAATGCACCAAATTTATCTCTCAAATTCCTTCGGTTTGGGATGAAACAATAGCCCTCGAAGGAAAAGTTGGAGAATACATTGCAGTAGCAAGGCGTAAAGGAAAAACCTGGTATGTTGGTGCAATGACTAATTGGGATGAACGAGAGATGACTCTCGACCTATCTTTCCTGACTGATGGAGATCATTCAATCGAACTAATTCAAGATGGAATAAATGCCAATAACGATGCACGGGATTATAAGCTCATTAAAAAAACATCGGTTGATAAATCACTAAAAATTAAATTGGCAAAAGGGGGCGGTTGGGCTGCTATTATTAAGTAAACCAAACAAAAACACCAATTTTAAAAAGTAACATTTTCTACCTGATCAAATTGTTATAAACACCTGTTGATAAAATGATTAGGAATTATCAAAATAGATTTTGTAAATTTATGTATTCATTAAGGACAGATTCTATGTCCTAACGTGTTTGGGGGTTAACATTTTGAAAGGGAGCAAAGGCTCCCTTTTTAATTTCCAAGTTTTATAAAGAATTTGTTTTATCAGACAATGTCCTTTTCATTTTATTTTCAACGATAATAAGCAGAATACAAAAACCAGCTCAACCTAAAACAATTAAAAATCAATACAACCATCAAAAAAGTCAGATGGTAATAGAGATGCATTAAATTTATCACCGGCTTTATAGGCTGAAGCGTCAAAATTTTTACCCACAACTAATTCATAATTAATGGCTGTAATTTTAAACTCAGTCCTTCGGTTTTCCTGGTGTTCTTCTTCAGTGCATATAACACCATCAGCACACCTGTTCACCAATTTCGATTCGCCATAACCCTTTGCTATAATACGGGAGGGAGCAATACCTTTTAATATAATGTACCGTACAGCTGCTTCAGCCCTTCGTTGCGACAAATCAAAATTGTATTCATCAGAAGCACGGCAATCGGTATGCGATGACAACTCAACATTTATAGGATATTGTTTTAATATTCGCACTAAATTATCCAATGCCGGAATGGCATCCTCACGAATAAACGATTTATCAAGGTCGTAATAAATATTTTCGACTTTAAAAACCTGGTTTATTTTAATGATCCCCAAAAGTAAATCACGGGGATAAAAAATTTCTTCAGTAATAATTTCAGGAGTACGAATACTGGTACAATCTTCAAGGAATTTATTTTTCATTGCCTTTATAATGTACAAATTATCTTTATCAACAGATGTTCCGAAGTGGCCAACAGTATCGGTTTTTAAAATAAGGACTTCGTTAGTTTTTGAATTAAGCAAAAACACCGTAGCATCAAAAATCGGTTCTAAAGTAGATCGGTTTTTTACAAACCCACTGATCCTGATCTCTTGATTTTCTTCGGCTACAGCAGTGTCCTGTGTATTAGGTACAAAATCTACTGAATCATTATTTTTAAGGACTTTTTTCTTTGGAGATTTTTTTGGCTTTTTAGGAATAATTTTAGCCATTTCTCCAATTACAACTATATTCCCCTGTTTTGTACCAGTACTTTTTACTTCAATAATATTTTCGGTGAGGACTGGGTCTTCAGGTTCATTAATAATCTCGAGATCTGTAGATATAGAAAATCTGCCTGTTACTAAACTGTTAATATCAAAATGTTTTTGCCATTCACCCTTTTCAGCAACTTCTTCAGGATTAATAATAAATTGTTGATTATCGCCTCCTGATAAAGCTACAGTACCAACCGATTGATTTGAAATACTGAAACTTAACGGCTCTTTTAATTCCGTAAGTCCGATAATTTCAACATCAAGAAAGGTTTGCTCGCCTTTATTCATATTTAAGTTCCCTACTTGCAAAGTATAATCCACCAGATTTATTTGCTCTTCGGCAGAAACTTCTTCATATTCGAGGGTGAGGTTCTGAATTCCGGGTTCAACATCCTCTACCTGAAAAAATAATTCGGACTCATTTCCTGCCATAATTTTCACAGGTTGCTCATTAATTTTTAAGTTGGCTTTTGATATATCACCACAAAAATCGCCCGTTATTTTTTCAACATTGTTACGCCGTATAGTTTTAGGAATATTAAAATCCGTATTGGGCAGAGGCGTATTTATATCAATTACAGTTTCCTGCACCAAATCACCCTTGGAATTAAAAATTTGCAAAGGAATATTTCCAGTTTCAGGGAGTTTCATTTGAAACATTCCATTAGGAGAAATAATATTATTCCCAAGTTTAATAACGTATTTATCCAGATTTTCGAGTTGTTTTGTTTTTTTTCCAGGTTTTTCTGATTCCGTTTCAACTAATACAGTCCCCGAAATTGTTTTTCCAGCCGGAAAATTAGAAGTACGAATTATTTTTAGTGTCCCATCTTTTGATATCACTTGTTCGGTAACTATTCCTGATACAATTTTTTCAGTTTGAGCAGATGAGAATAAACTAAAAAGCAGTAAATAAATAATGATTTTTAAGGCTATTGTTTTCATCAGATTTAATTTTTTATTGTAGTATAAATTACGAATTAATAATCGCAAATACAACAAAATAGATCAGATCAATATTCTGATTATTAATCATTTTAACCAAAACACTTCCACAATGTCAAATTAATTCTTCTATTAGAAATATGTACAATATGAAAAAATATGCTAGATATTAAATCGAACCTTAGTTCATCATACAAATTATTTAGACCTGCAGATAGGATGAATAATATGATAGGTGTAATTTGTCCTCTAAAAAATTATTAGAACCTAATTAAACTTATGATTATTGCGAGGATTGGAAGAATAGTTTTTCAAAGGTAAATCTCAGCAAATTTGTTGTTTAAAATAAATATCCTCATGGAAGGATTCACAAGATTATAAACTCATTAAAAATTCAACAATTCCGCCTTCTAAAAAAAAGCAAATATTGATTGCAGTTTAAACCTAAAGTTTTGAGAATAGATTTTATTCATTTTTTAATGCTTCAACCGGATTTGAGGTAATAGCCCCCCGGAGTTTATATCCTACCGGAACAACCACAATAATTAATGTTATTAACGATGAAATAATTATTGTATCAATACTCATATTAATCCGATAAGCAAAATTACTTAACCAATGGTTAGCAAGGTACCATCCGGTTATTCCTCCTAAAACAGATGCCAGCCCGATTAAAATAAAAACATCCTTCGACAAAATGTTTAACATGTGAAAAAACTGAGCCCCTAAAACCTTTCTTATCCCCAGTTCTTTTGTTTTTTCTTTGATAGAAAATGAAATAATCCCAAAAATCCCCAGGCAGGAAATAAACAATGCCATCAACGAAAAGTAATTCATACTTTCAGCAAGTTGTTTGTCTTTCCTGTAAAAAGTATCTATCCTATCATCGATAAAAGAGTATTTTAAAGCGGCATTATTTGTAAGGTTTTTCCAGGCATCCTTGATGTATTGAATTGTTTCAGAAACATTGTTATTACTAATTTTTACCGACAGGTAGCTGATATTATCAGTGGTTGAAAATCCAATTCCCAATGGTGTAATTGGATTATGTAACGATTCAAAATGAAAATCGTTTACAACACCAACCACGGTGCCTAATTTTTTATCAAAGCCAAATTGTGATCCAACGGGATTTTTAAACGCCAACCGTTTTACGGCTGCTTCGTTCAGAACATAAGCGTTACCTGATTCCCCGCGCATTTCGGCAGAAAAATTCCTTCCCTCTATAAATTTAATATTGTACAAATCCAAAAAATCTGCATCAGCCTTTAGCCTGTAAAAAAAAGGATTATCGCCTTCAACCTGCCCTTCCCACACAGGCATATTCGACCATCCAATATTTGTGGGAACACCCGATGAACGTGCCGTTTGTAGAATATTAGGATTTTTAAGCAATTCCTGTTGTAAGGTTTCTGTGCGGCTTTTCCAGGTTCCATCAGTATCCTGATACCAAATACCATTCAGGCTCATGTATAAAATCAGGTCTTTTTCGAATCCAAGACTTTTGTTGGTAGTATAATTAAGCTGCCTATAAACTGTAATTGTTCCAATCAACAAGATTATTGAAACAGAAAACTGAATTACAATAATTCCTTTTCGGAGTGCCATGGCCTTTTTTGAGAACTTTTCCATGCCCCCTTTAATACCACTTATAATTTGTAATCCTGAAAGGTAAATTGCCGGGTATGTCCCCGATATTAAAGCTATAAGTATTACAATACCAACACAACTTCCAAAAACTTTAAAATTCCATAACGAACTAAAAAAGAGGTGTACACCAATAAAAGCGTTAAACAGTGGCAATACTAAAGCAACAACAATTACTGAAATAATAAATGAAATAAACACCAATAAAAAGGTCTCAAATAAAAATTGTATTATCAGCTGGTTGCGTGTTGCACCCGATACCCGTTCGATACCCACATTTTTGGTTCGGGCCCTGTAATGAGCGATGTACAAATTCATGTAATTAAAACCTGCAATCAACAATATAAAAATCCCAACTGAAATAAATATAAACAAGGTTCCTTTATTGCCTGTTCCACTAATTTGGCGGTTAAAGTGGATATCGGTTAATGGCTGTAGGTGAAACGACCACATTTTTTCATTAAATCCTTTAACATCATATTTCCGGAGCTTTGTATCAAACTCAGCAAGGTTGGTATTTTTATTCAGTACCAGATAAGTGCGATAACTATTGTGTAGCCAGTTATCAGACAACAAGCTGCCTCCATTTATCGATTCGAGAGTTTGAAACGAAACAAGAAAATTAAATTTAAGGTGTGAATTTTCAGGCACATTTTCAGCAATACCGGTTACCAAAAAAGCTGAACCGCGATTATTATCAATTGTTTTACCAATAGGATTTTCCTCTCCAAAGTATTTTTTTGCCATTTCCTGAGAAATAACAATTGAATTTGGATTTGTGAATACGGTCGTTTTATTCCCTGCTAATAAGGGGAATGTAAAAACATCAAAAAACTCAGGATCAACAAAAAATATTTTTTCATCAACAAACTGGCCGTTTAATTTCAGCGACCAGTTTTGATTCGAAGTCCTTGTCGCCATCTCTATTTCAGGCAATTCGTTTTCCCAGGTAGGTTTCAAAATAAAAGGCGATACCACCCACCATGACGAACTGCTTCCAACAACCTGGTTACCCGGCTGATCCATCACAACGCGGTAAATATTTTTATTGTTTTGATGAAATTTATCAAATCCAAGTTCAAAATTAACATAAAGAATAATTAACAGACAACTTGAAATACCAATTGTTAGACCGGTAATATTCAGTAACGTAAATTTTTTGTGCCGTTTAATTATTTTTAAGGCAGCTTTTAAGTAATACTGTAACATCGAAAAATTAGTTAGTAGGTTATTTATATAAAAGACCTCTTTTTTTTCGAATTGTCACACAGGAAATTTGGTGCATCATAAGTTGGCAAATAATGAACCACCCCGGTACATCTGCAACCGTACCACCCTTCCTAAAAAAAAAGGAAGGGAAAACTCATGTAGATAATAACCTGAAGCGTAAAGATAAAAACCGGCAATTCATATACAACTGCCGGTTTATTTAAGTTTTATTATTCTTTTATCACCTTACAAAAAGTAACATCGCTGGCATTCCACTCACCACTTTTGGGTAATACTTCGTTATAAAATACAGGTGTACCAAATGGTTGTTTTTTAAGCATAGCTGTTATATCGGCATATGAAAAAAAATGGGTCCAGAACCGGTAGACAGCTACTTCCTCGGTTTCATCGATAACCACATGTTGGTAAAGTATTACCTTCTCCTTTTTATATAAAAACGAATCGGACAATACGATATGGGAATTTTTATTCCAGAATCCCCCCGATTCAACTTCGTAACTTTTCGGCGACATTTTGTGTTCCAGGTCCTCATCGTTTAACAGGTCAAAAATAAAAGTACCACCCTTTTTTAACACACGGTAAATCAATCCTATCAATTTATCTCTTTCGGCTGGTAATAAAACACCCAGGTCGGTATAAATCATTACCACCAAATCAAATTGATTTTCTTCTAATTCGAGGTTGAGGTAATTAGCATTTATGTAGTTTATATCGAGGTGTTTTGCCTCTGCTTGTTTTTTGGCATATCCAATTGAATTTTCGGAAATATCGATACCTGTTACCTTGTGCCCTTTTTGTGCAAAAAGCTGGGTGTATAAACCCGGGCCGCATCCCAGATCAAGAATGTTTAAGTTTTGATTTTCATTTTGACTTAAAATCCAGTTAGCTGTCCGTTCGATGGTTGCTTTTTTACGACTGGCCAAATCAACTTCGGGATCGAGGTGAACCTGTAACAACTGTTGCGAAATATATGCATCGGCCCACATAAGTGCGGTACCTTTTGAATATAATTTTGGTTGAATGGTGTATAGTTGTATTTTTTTAATATCCATTGTTATACTATTTTTTGAGTTGTGCTTATATTAGCTTTTGTACTAAATTGAAAAAATTATTTTTATTCGTAATCATTGCCGGATGTTTACCCCATTTAAACAAATGCACATTTATGTGGCTGTTTTTATCAGCTAATTCGGCATAAATTTTATCGAGAGAAGAACAATATTCATCCATTAAACTTCCGGTTAAATAAGTAGGTATTTCTAAATCGGAAATAGATTTATGAAAAAAAGATTTGCCCGATTCGTAAAAATCGAGGTTTACTTTTGTGTCTGAATCAACAATTTTTTTCCAGCCAAAACCATGCATGTAAAACCAGATAAGTTGAGCAATAAATTTCTTTTTATCGCGCTCCCTGTCCATTTTTATTGTTGATATATAAGAACTTAAAGGATATTCTCCTTCAAAACTATCGGCAATTAGTAAATTAACTAATTCGGGATGTTCAAGAGCCAGATTTAATCCCACAAGAGCTCCTCCGCTTGTACCTATAACAGATATGTTTGTTATCTTCAAATGGTTGAGCAATGCATAACATACCCTGGCATTGTAGAACCAAAAATCTGTTTGAAATTGCGAGATCCTTTCTGATTTACCATGCCCGGGAAAGTCGATCAGCAATACTAAATATTTTTTGGTGTATAATTTGATAACCGTATCAAACATTTTTGACGACACAGTATTCCCATGCAAAAGAAAAAGGGGTTTTCCTTTTCCTTTTATTTTGTAGAAAACTTTTCTATTTTCGAAATTAAAATAAGCCACTATAATTATTTTAAAAAATTAAAAGCTATTGGTAGTACCAATAAATAAATATATAAAATTGAATGATTAGGTAAAAGAGTACACACATAACATAGACAACATCCTGATATTAGGTGAATCCTGTGCATCTTTTTTCTTCAGAGTTGAAGAATGTACGATATGTTATCTTATAGTTTCAAAACTGTGCAAAAATATAATTTAAAAGTATATTTCACAACTCTTAAAAACTTGCTATTGAACATACTTTTTATAAAAAAAACGAACAGAGTAAAGTTCATTCTTTAACAATAAACAATACATCTTTTAAATCGGCAGGCTGAGCTTTGGTAGGCTGAGCAAATATGACTGGTTTTTTTATCAATCCATTTGTTTCCATAACATCCAGAATATCCCACATAATTTCGTGGTAAAGAATGGTTATTTTTTGTCCTTTGGTAAGATTTGCATAAGCTGATAAAACAGTTGAATAATCAATATCGTTTTGCAGGTAATCGGCTATTTTATTTACAATATTTAATGATTGTGCGTAAATATTATCGGTAGGATGGTTGGTTATTACCGGAATTTTTAATCGCCCATACTTATCAAATAAGTCATATTTTACGAAGGCTCTAATAACTTCTGGCTGTGTAATTTTCCCGTTGGCTTCAAAATCGTCTAATAATTCACCTAATCGGGAATAACTTGGTACTTTAATAATTGAATTTTCGCTCCAGTTTACATTAATGGAAATAGGGCCATTGGCCATACTATTTGTACCGCACGAAAATTCACGGCGGGGAGCCAGCATCCAAAAGGTTCCATCCCAAAAAGGTTTTTCTTCGGTAATACTGCGATTATCCATCTGGTTATTTTGCTCTAATACATCCCAAACCAATCCGTCGAGTACATAAGCAAAAAACAGGGAATAACTGTTTCGCTGTAATCCTTTACTGTTTAATAAGGCAAACAACCTGGTAAAGTCTTCCTGAATAATTGGAATAATTGTTTGTGCCATTCTACTTGAATTAGCACGCAATTGTTTGGTATTTTCTTCAGTAAGAATAGGGATTTGGGTAAAATAAACCGAATCGGTTTTTTGAATTAAATCAGCTAGCCTTAGCAACCTCATTTGGCTTTTTGTAAAGTCAATACCCAAATTCTTAAGGTCATTAAGTGTTTTTCCCGTACGGCAGGCAAACACAATTTCCATATTATTGTCGAGGTTTAATAAACTTTTAGGGTGCATTAAACCTACATTACAAAAACAAACATCGTCGTACTGTTTAAGTTGTTCACTAAAATTTGATTGTGCACTTGCCAAATTTCCTAACCACCCAATAATTACGATTAAACAAAAGAGCCTTTTCATAGTATATTGATTTTAAATTTTTGTTGAGGTCAATTATAATCAGTTAATACAATTTTATATATGATAAAATTATTAAAAAGTTATACTATTAAAAACTTAATTTTAAAACTTTGCCCAAAAAGTAACTGAAATGTGTATTCACTTTGAACTTTAAAGTATTAGTCAGAGTTCGATATAAAAAAACCTTTTATTACATAGCCTTAAAACAATCACAACCTATTGGTTTTATACAACAAAGAAAAATCCTGTCAAAATTAAGCTTTGCAGCATTTCAAATGTACGGATTAGCCCGATTCACGCAATTTTGACGCGCCCGCATTTGGTTAACTTCTAAAATCCAATATTTTAAACAAAAAAATCATATCGAACTCAGCTTATTAAAAATAAGCGACAACAAACTATTTACCCTTAAACTTCAACACTACAATACACTGACAATCATACACTTTAAAGATATCGACATGTAATAAAATATGAAAATTTTAACTTTCCCGGTTTAGAGTATCAAGTGAATAACAAGGTTATTTATTCGAAACTTAAAACTTCACCTTCGTATGTAAATGAAAATATTTCTGAAAAATCTTCTTTGTCACCTCCAAAAAAGTAAATTTTATTATCAATTGTTGCATATGCACAAGCCCCTGTTTTTATTGGTAGATTTGTAGTATTCACCCAGGTATTTTTTTCAATTTCATAAACGATGGTTGTATTAGTTTGCTGGCGTACGCCTATCCAACCACCATACACAAAAATTTGTTCTCCCTGAACCGAATATCCATATCCATCGCGGGGAGTTGGCATTGGTTGTTTCGTTGCCCATTTATTAGTTTTTGGGGTATATTCTTCCACTGTATTTTGTGGTTCCCAAATTGATGCTTCAGTGCCCATTCCGCCAATAACATAAATTTTACCGTTTACAGTTGCCATATCAACTCCATGCCTTTTGGTTGGTAAGGGACTGAGTGTTTCCCATGTATTGATTTTGGGATCGTACACCTCATTTAAATCCGATATTTTAGCGCATTCCTCCCAGTTACACCTTTCCGGGAAAGGAGGGCAACAAACATTCTCAAAACCGCCAATAACATATATTTTACCATCAACTTCGGCCATTGCAAAATTCGACCTTCCTGTTGGCATGTCTGCTTTTTTTGTCCAGGCATCGGTTTGTGGATTGTATTCATAATTAACAGTTGCAAATGTTTCAGGTAATGTAGGAGAAACACCTCCCATAACATAAATTTTTCCATCGGCCACAGCAGCTTTTGATTTGCTCAACGGAATAGGCAAACTGCTTTTTCTTGTCCAATTAATTATTTGAGCTTTTACAGTAGTGCCAAATAAAACAGCCACTAATAAAATGACGATTCGTTTTTTCATCTTTTGTATTCCTTTTGAAGTGTTTTAATAATTACTGCATCAACCCAAAAAATACCTCTTAATTAGAACTCCCCGATACACTCAACAAAGCATATTCTTTTGGAAATTCGCCAAAATATTCTTTAAAACAATTGTTAAAATATGAGTAGTTACTAAAACCGGTGGCGTCCATCACTTCAGCAATATTATTTTGTCCCTGCCTGAGAATCTGAGCTGCCCGTTTTATGCGGATGATTCGAATAAACCGGTTGGCCGAATAATCGGTTAAAGCCTTTAATTTACGGTACAACTGGGTACGGCTGACATCCAATTCCAAAGCCAGCATATCAACATTCAAACCAGGATTGGAAATATGTTTTTCGATGATACTGATGGTTTTCTGCAAAAACTTCTGATCGGCATCTTCAATAGTTATTTCGCGGGGCTGCAGGTGGAATTGTTTAGAAAACTTTTCAACCAGCTGTTTCCGAAGCCTCAACAGGTTTTCGACCCGTGATTTTAAAACCACCGAATCAAAAGGTTTGCTGATATAGTCATCGGCTCCTTTTTCAAAACTGCTCAATTGCGAGCCTATATCGTTTTTGGCAGTGAGCAATACAATAGGAATATGGCTGGTAGTTACATCGTTTTTAACTGTTTCGACCAACTGAATACCCGACATTTTTGGCATCATAATATCGCTGATTATTATATCAGGGACAAACTCTTTTGCCTTGAGGCAGCCCTCAGCTCCGTCAGCGGCTTCAAGTACAACATATTCATCGGAAAACAATTCGCCAATAAATTTCCGCAGGTCATAATTATCTTCAACAATCAAAATTGTTTTTCTGTCGGGATTTAAAACACCAACATCCTCTGTTTTTTTCCGCTCATCGTCAATATCCAACATTTCGATGTTGTTCCATAAACCTGTTTCAATTACTTCGGAAGTAATTTCGTTTTCGTTATAAAACCGCTTTTCAATTGGGATTCTAACACTAAAACTCGCTCCTTCCATTTTTTTGCTGCTAACAATTATTTCTCCTTTGTGAAGATGAACCAACTCTTTTACCAATGCCAGGCCAATGCCCGTGCCTTTGTTATCACTATCGATTACTCTATAAAACCGGTTAAAAATATGTGCTACTTCATTTTCGGGAATTCCAATGCCATTATCGCTCACCTCGATGGTAACATACCCATCTTCCAAGTGTAAAACCTCAACTTTAACCCATCCGTTTTTTTGTGTGTACTTAAAAGCATTCGATAATAAATTTGAAATTATCTGTTCCATTTTATTAAAATCGAAAAAACCAAATACGGGTTTATTTAATCCAACAAATTCAACCTTAATTTTTTTCTGATTACCAATACTTTCATATGAACTGATTATACCTTTTAGAAATTCATCGATGTTGCCTTCTTTCACTGAGAGTTTCATTTTATGGGCATCAATTTTTCGTAAGTCGAGTAAATGGTTAACCAATTGAAGCAATTTGAATGAATTTTTACGAATAATATCGACATATTGATTTTCGTGAAGGTGGGTTTTTATTTTTTCGGTCATCCCCAAAATCAGAGTAAGCGGCGTTTTAAACTCGTGCGAGATATTGGTATAAAACTGCAATTTTGCCTGGTCGGCATCGTGCACCTTTTTCGACATTTTTTCAATCTCGAGTTTTTGTTCCGACAGTAAAATATTGTCTTTCCGTTTCCTTCGGTATCCAATAAAAATTAAAAAACCTGATATTGCCAAAATCAAAAATCCAATAATAAAAAAATTCCTCAACAATTTTTGGCGGGCAATCTCTTCATTTGATTTTGTAGTAGCCAATTCGTTTTGAACCTGAAGGTTCTGGAAATCAAAATAGGTTTCCAGTTTAGCAAGGTTATCGGCTGCATTTGTTTTACTGATACTGTCAGACAAAATATTTGTAATACTCAAATACCTGAATGCCTGTTGATAGTTATTTTGTTTTTGATACAACTCGCTTAATCGGGAAGCATTAAATCGCTGGCCTTCCAAATAATCGGCATTTATTGCCAATTGGTATGCCAAAATACTGTATTGAATGGCTTTATTTAAATTTCCCTGATTTTCGTATAATGCTGCAAACGATTGAAATGAATTTGTTTTTGCGCGGTCATTGTTGGCACTTTCGGCAAGGTCAAGGCTTTTCTGAAAATAGACCCGCGCGTTTGGTGTATCGTCTGAGAATAAATACACATTCCCAATATTTAACAACGCATCGTGAAAGGTAATTTGTGGACACACATCGCAGCCGGTATCGTAACATTTTAAATAATAAAACAGGGCATCATCGAACTGGTGTTGCTGGTACCTTAATTCACCGATTTTCATATAAGCCGATGCTTTTGAATGGCGGTGGTTTTTCTTCTGCCCCACTTCCAATGCTCTTTCAAAATACGAAAGAGCCAGACTATCATTTCCCAACAATCGGTGATTATCGCCAATCTGTAGGTACAAATCACCATTACTAAAAACTTTCGCCTGCGTATTTAATTCAAGAATTTTTTCAAGGTACGCTAATGCCATTGGGTAATTGTGCTGAATTTCCTGAAAATAATCGGCTATTTGGTAATACACTTTTATATTCCCCCAATAATTTTTATTTTTTTCAGTGATTTCCATTGCTAGCTGAACATAATGCATGGCTCTGTTCCGGTCTTCCAACTTATTGTATAACCGCGATATTTCGAGGTAATAGAACAATTTATCGGTCTCTACTTTAACATCTGGCAAATAATCAGTTATAGCCAGTATAAGCGTATCGATATAGTGATTCTGACCAGCTTTAACCATTAACCTATATGCGTCGAGTACCTCAATTTGACTGTTTTCTTTTTTAAAATAAAAACAACTTTTTTGAATGTATTTTTCACCTTCCTCAATATGCCCTTGTTGCAGAGCAATAAGCGCCAGGTTGTAGTTCGACCAGGCAATCCTCCCAAAAAGATTATTTCGTAACCCTATGTCCAATGATTTTTGATAATGCTCAATGGCTGGTTGTAATTGCCCATCCAGCCTGAAGCTCATCCCTGCAGCATCGTAAGCATCAGCAATTACCGATGAATCGGTTAATGTTTGTGCTTTTTCGAGAGCCATAAAACCCAATTTTATACCTTCAGCATTTTTTAAATTTGAATATTCCCATACCAATTGGCATAAAATGGGCACACTGTCGGCAGTGGTACTGCAATTTTTCAGTTCAATTTTTAAGCTATCGGTGAGATGATTTTCCTGTGATAAGACCTCCAAATTAATAAAAAGTAAAAAAAAGCAGGCAGTAAAAATGGTTTTTGGTTTCATGGCACAATTATACTTTGCGAAGGACAATTCAGTTTATTCAAAAGTATAATAAACAACTTATAATTATAATACAAAATGGTTCAAAAGTGAGATGAAATAATTCAAATCCAATTTATCACCTATTTCTGGATTTTTTTTACGAAAAAAAACGCAAACTAACTTTAAGGTTATTAATCGGCAAAAACCGTGAGTTTAACAAAAAACAACCACAAGAATTACGGGCACAAAAAAAGGCCATAAAAAATGGCCTAATATATTATTATTAAAAGTTTTTTCCTATTCAAACATGTCCTTCATTTTCTCAAAAAATGATTTTTCTGAATCAGAAGGGCCAGTTAAAAAACCATCAGAACTTTGTAATTTCTCAAGTGTTTTCTTTTCATCCGAACTTAATTTTTTTGGAATCCACACATGAACCCGAACCAGCAAATCGCCTTTTCCATATCCATTCACATCGGGTAATCCTTTCCCACGTAAACGAAGAATTTTTTCGGGTTGACTACCAGCATCAATCTTCACTTTTACTTTCCCATCGATTGTTGGGATTTCAGATGTTGTTCCCAATGTAATATCAGGAAAAGAAAGGAACAGGTTGTAAATAAGGTTATTATTTTCCCTGATCAGGTCTTTGTGTTTTTCTTCATGTATAACCACCAACAAATCGCCAGCAACACCACCGCGCCTGGCGGCATTTCCCCGGCCGGAAACATTCAGTTGCATACCTTCGCCAACTCCAGCCGGAATTTTAATGGTTACAACTTCTTCGTCGCGAACAACACCTTCGCCGGCACAATGCACACATTTTGAAGTGATTGATTGTCCTTCGCCATTACAGGTCGGACAAGCACTTGTAGTTTGCATTTGCCCTAATAACGTATTCGATATACGTGTTACCTGCCCTGACCCATGGCACGTACTACATGTTGAATATGAGTTCCCATCGCGGGCTCCTGTCCCATCACAATGGTTGCAGGCTATATACTTTTTAACCTTTATTTTTTTCTCAACACCATTTGCAATATCCTTTAATGTCAGTGTTACTTTAACGCGTAAATCAGATCCACGATTAACCCGGCGGCTTCGTCCGTGACTGCTGCCACCAAATCCTCCGAATCCACCAAATCCGCTAAAAACATCACCAAACATCGAAAAAATATCATCCATCGACATATTGGCACCACCTCCACCAAAACCCGATGCACCATTCATGCCTGCATGGCCAAACTGATCAAATTTCTGCTTTTTCTGAGGATTACTTAATACCTCATATGCTTCGGCAGCTTCCTTAAATTTTTCTTCAGCTCCTTTATCTCCCGGATTTTTATCGGGGTGAAATTGAATAGCTTTTTTACGGTAAGCTTTTTTAATTTCATCGGCTGAAGCATTTTTGTCAACTTCCAATACTTCGTAATAATCTCTTTTCGACATATTTTTTTTGTCAGTATTATTCTCCTACAACTACTTTTGTAAAGCGAATGACTTTTTCGTTTAACATATACCCTTTCTGAATAACATCCACATTTTTCCCTTTTAAATCATCGGCAGGTGCCGGGATTTTTGTTAATGCTTCATGTAATTCACAATCAAATTCCTGATTAAGAGCTTCTATTTCTTTCACATTATTTTGCTTCAGGAATTCGCTGAATTTATTACGAATCAGCACCATGCCTTGTTTTGACGGGTCATCATCATTCACTTCTTTCATAACATCTAAAGCCCTGTCAATATCATCAACAACTGGTAAAATATTTACGAGTACTGATTCACCTCCTGATTTAATCAAATCGGCTTTTTCTTTTAATGTCCTTCTCCTAAAATTATCAAACTCAGCTTGTAACCTAAGGTGTTTATCCGAAAGGTCCTCGACTTGTTTTTTAAGCCCAATAATTAACTCTTCTTTTTTATCTTTTTTTGAGGCCTTCTTTTTTGAAGTTGATTTTTTCTGCTCCTGTTTTTCAGTTTCCTCAGATATTGCTTCAGCTTGAACTTCTTCTGATTTCTGTCCTTCAGTATTTTGTTCCTGTTCTATTTGATTTTTTTCTTTCGCCATTTTTGTATTAAAATTTAATGCTGATGGTTATTCAAAAATTTTGCCACGCCTTTATTTAAAGACAAATTGACACCCTTTTCAAAAAAGAATGTCAATTTGGATAAAAATGCTTTTAATTAATAAATTAAAACAGTAGTTTTTTATTTTTTAAGTTGTGTTAGTGCAGCATCTAATGCAGGCCCTCTAAGGTTTTTAGCAATAATTACACCTTCGCCGTTAATTAAAAAACTTGAAGGAATACTCCGCACCCTATATATGGCAGCATGCTTTGATTGCCAGTACTTTAAATCACTCACATGGTAAGGCCAAACCAATTTATCGGCTTCAATTCCTTTTAACCATGAGTCCTTACTCCTGTCCAGTGAAACACTAAACACGGTAAACCCTTCGCCTTCTTTAAATTTTTGGTCTTTAAATTTTTCATAGGCTTTAACCAATGTTGGATTTTCTCTTCGGCATGGGCCACACCACGATGCCCAAAAATCAATTAAAACCAATTGCCCACTGAGGTCTGACAATTTAATTTCTTTCCCATCAATCGATTTTTCGATTATTTGAGGGGCTTTTTTCCCAATTTCCAATCCTATTTCAGGAGCTGGTTTTTCTGATATTACAGGATTAACTGCAAAAATCACGCTGCTTGAGATAAACAAAACAGCTATTAATAAAATACTTCGTTTCATATTCCTTTTAATTATTATATATTTTGCGTTTAAGATATAAAAAATCAATCTAAAACAATCAATTGCTAAAATATGACAATTCTTTATTCAAAAAGTTTTGCCATTAACAAATCATTCACAAAATTTATATTCTTTTAATATTTGCCCCCAATTTATTTAATCGAAGGTCGATTGCTTCATAACCTCTGTCAATTTGTTCAATATTATCAATGGTGCTTACTCCTTCGGCCGACATGGCTGCAATAAGCAAAGCAATTCCAGCTCTTATATCAGGTGAAGTCATTTTTGTGGCTTTTAACAAGTGTGCTTTATTTAAGCCTATAACTGTAGCCCGATGCGGATCACATAAAATAATTTGTGCTCCCATATCGATGAGTTTATCGACAAAAAACAAGCGGCTTTCAAACATTTTCTGATGAATTAAAATACTGCCTTTTGCCATGGTTGCTACTACTAAAAACACACTTAATAAGTCGGGTGTTAATCCAGGCCACGGTGCATCAGAGATGGTCATTATCGACCCATCTATATATGTATCAATTTCGTAATTGTCTTGAGCCGGAATGTGGAGGTCATCATTAACTTGATTAATCTTAATACCCAACCTTTTAAATGAATGTGGTATAATTCCCAAATGTTCAATGCCTACATTTTTTATGGTTATATCGGAAGAAGTCATGGCAGCTAGGCCAATAAAACTTCCAACTTCAATCATATCTGGTAAAACTGTATGTGAACACCCATTTAACGAGCCAACTCCTTGAATGGTTAAAAGATTGGAACCTATTCCATTTATTAATGCACCCATTAACTGAAGCATTTGACACAATTGCTGGACATAAGGTTCACAAGCAGCATTATAAATAGTGGTTTGCCCTTGAGCTAAAACAGCAGCCATTACAATATTGGCAGTACCGGTAACTGATGCTTCTTCTAAAAGCATGTACGTTCCTTTTAACTGCTGAGCATCAATGGTATAACAATGACTAACAGAGTCGAATATAAATTTTGCACCCAGTTTCTCAAATCCAATAAAATGAGTATCGAGCCTTCGCCGGCCAATTTTATCGCCTCCCGGCTGAGGAATATAACCTTTTCCAAAACGAGAAATTAACGGGCCAATTATCATTATTGATCCACGAAGGCTGGAGGCCTGAGTAGCATATTCGTTGCTTTTTAAATAATCCAGGTCAATACTGGAGGCATTAAAAGTATAATGGCCTTTTGAAATCCGATTAATCTGAACTCCCAGTCCTTTTAATATTTCAATCAGTTTTAATACATCACGAATTTCAGGAATGTTATGGATAACAATATCTTCGGATGTTAACAGTGTTGCACAAATAACCTGAAGTGCTTCGTTTTTAGCCCCTTGGGGATGAAGTTCCCCGGATAACCGATGCCCACCTTCGATTGTGAATGTTGCCATTAATTATAAAAACAATTAATTTCTTTTATAGTTACGATGGCCACCTCCTGAGTGTTTTTTGGGTCTTGACCTGGGCTGTGAAACCTTAATTTCGGCCAATTGCATGCCATCTTTATTAATTTTCCCTAATGAAAGATTCCGCAAATCATCGATAATTTTTTCATCTGCAACTGAATCTTTATTCCACAAAAGGTAGCTTTTTTTCATGTGGTTAGCTAAAAGCGAAATAAGCAACTCTTTTTTCTCACCATCCTCAAAATTAATTGCTTCCTTAATCATCATTTGTAAAGTAAGTCCATAATGTTTATACTTTACGTAATTCTGATTATATGGTATTTGATTGGGTTTGCTTTCAAGTAAAGCTGGCGATGGTGGATCATAAGGATAATCAATATCCAATTTAAAATCGGCCATTATTGCCAGGTGGTCCCACAATTTATGTTTAAAATCGGCGATATCTCTTAAATGAGGATTTAGATTCCCCATCACATCAATTACTGTCTGTGCAGCTTTGATCCTCTCATTCCTGTCCTCGATTGACATGACATGGTCAACCATGTTTTGTATATTTCTTCCATACTCAGGAAGAGGCATTTTAGTACGATTCGAATTATAATCCATTAATAATTTAGTGTAAAATTTGAATTCTCTTTAAGCCAGGTAATTATACTGATTCCACTTGTGAAGATAAATACGCCACAAAACTAATGATTTACATCAAAAACACAAGTAATTTTTTCACGAAAAGTAAAAATTACCACGTAGCTGTTAATTTACTATTTTCAATTTGGCAAATTTTAGTAGCAAATGCTTTTTTCCTGCGTTATGAAAAAATACGGTTGCTTTTATATCAGGCATGTTTCCTTCCAACAATAAAACTTTACCAAGCCCAAATCGTTGGTGTTCAACATTCATACCCATTTGAATTGTTGAAGGGTCATCGCCTTGAAAGTCTCCCAATGAATTCCTGCTTGTTTTTAAACTAACGAGTTTTTTCTTCAAAATGTTTTGTTCCAACACCGATTTCCGCTGTGGAGTTTGTTTTGTTCGAGTGGTTCTTTTTGTATAACTCTGTGTTTCCTGAGGAATTCGGTCAACTGTTGTGGGTGCTTTTATATCGAGGTATTCTGCATCAATTTCTTCAATAAAGCGGCTGGGAGAACAAAATTCAAGGTTTCCCCACTTGTACCGTTGCATGGCAAACGACACATAAGCATTTTCTTCGGCCCGGGTTAAAGCAACATAAAACAACCGCCGTTCCTCTTCAAAATCTTCGGCCGATTTTTTTTGCCCCCCTTGATTTGATGGAAAAAGATTCTCCTCTAATCCTACAATAAAAACATTCTTAAATTCAAGGCCTTTTGCCGAATGGGCAGTCATAAACGACACTTTGTTTTTGTCTTCTTCTTTTTCATTATCCATATCGGTGAGTAACGAAACTTCCTCCATGTAATTCTCAAGGGCATTGTCTCTTCCTTCTTCTTTCCCCGAAATAGTAAACTCCTGAATGGCATTTAATAATTCTTGTATGTTTTCGTGCCGGCTAACCCCTTCAGGAGTTTTATCGTTGTATAAATCTTTTAGTAACGATGAAGAAGTGGCTATTTCTTTGGCCATTTCGAAAGCATCAGTTACAGCAGCTCTTTCTTTTAACTTTACGATTAACGAAACAAACCTCTCAATTTTAGCAATAGTACCTTTATTAAGCCCTGCCGGATTTTGATGGGGCAGTAAATTTATTACCTCCCAAATTGAAGTGTCACTTTGAATAGCTGCATTTTCAAGCTTTGAAACGGTAGTTGCCCCTATTCCACGTGCCGGGTAATTAATGATTCTTTTTAAAGCTTCGTTATCGGCTGAATTAACCACCATCCTAAAATACCCCAACAGGTCTTTGACCTCTTTACGCTGATAAAATGACAATCCGCCATAAATTTTATACGGAATATTTCGTTTCCTCAAGGCCTCCTCAAAAATCCGCGATTGAGCGTTTGTTCTGTACAATATGGCATAATCCGAAAATTGGTAATGGTCGCGTAATTGAGTTTCCGAAATTTCATTGGCCACCAAAAAACCTTCTTCATTATCGGTTATAGCCGAAATAACTTTTACCAGGCTACCTTCTTCTTTTTCTGAAAAAACCTGTTTTGGAATCTGCTTTTTATTTTTTTTGATGATGCTGTTAGCTGCATTAACAATATTTTTTGTGGAACGGTAATTTTGTTCCAACTTAAAAATCAGGTGGTCGGGGTAATCATTTTTAAAATTTAGTATGTTTTCAATTCGCGCTCCGCGGAACGAATAAATACTTTGAGCATCATCGCCAACAACGCTAATATTCTTATGAACATCAGCCAGTTTTTTGATAATGAGGTATTGGGCGTAATTAGTATCCTGGTACTCATCAACCAACACATAATCGAATTTTTGCTGGTATTTTGCCAGAATTTCAGGGTAATCGCGAAACAGGATATTTGTTTTAAGCAATAAATCATCAAAATCCATTGCTCCTGATAATTTACACCGTTTAACATATTCTTTATACACTTCACTTATCCGTGACATACGGATATTTTTATCAAAACTTCTTATTTCAGCATTTTCGGAATAAGCAGCAGGAGTAATCAGATTATTTTTTGCCATTGAAATCCGGCTGGCTACTACATTGGGTTTATATATTTTATCATCTAACTCAAAATATTTGATGATGGTTTTAATAAGGCTTTTTGAATCTGCTGAATCAAAAATTGTAAAATTTGAAGGGTATCCCAATGCTTCGTGCTCGATGCGGAGTATTCGGGCAAAAATGGCATGAAAAGTCCCCATCCATAAGTAACGTGCCCTTTCTTCACCAACAACAGCGGCAATACGCTCTTTCATTTCGCGGGCAGCCTTGTTGGTAAAAGTTAAGGACAAAATACTGGATGCCCTTGCCCCCTGGTTCAGCAAATGGGCAACACGGTAAGTTAACACCCTTGTTTTCCCCGATCCTGCACCTGCTATAATTAAAGATGGCCCTTCAGTTTTTAAGACGGCTTCCCGCTGAACTTTATTTAAATCTTCTAAATAGTCAAACACGTTAACACTGCTTTGATTAATTTACAAAAATAGAAGTTGTTCCCTTGTTTCAACAAAATTGTTTTAGCCTTTTATCAACAATCAGCCAGAGATGAAGCATTCATGAACTTTTTTCTTACTTTTCAAACAATTAAATTAAATTTATGCGTTAATATTGTAAATCAAAAACAGGATTGATGGATTGGCAAAAAATTATAAAAGTTAGTGGTTTATTCGTTATAATACTTTTGGGAGCGTTTTCGGTAAATGCCCAACTAAATGCAAACATGGCTGATTTTACCGACCAAACTAACTATCCGGCGTTTCAGGAGATTGATAATATTTATATTTTTTGTGTTGACGAAGGAGTAACTAATGCACAACTTACGGTTACTTCAAACCTCGAAGGAGAAAAAACATTTACCTGGCAAAAATACAATGAACTTTCGGCTGCTTTTGAAGAATTTGCCAGTGAAACATCAAGCGGAAATATTTCGTCAATCGCCAACCTTGCAGATGGTTGTTATCAGGTTTTAATAACAAACGGCACTGAAACTGAAAATTACCGTGCCTGGGTAATGAACGAATGGATAACAGCTGAAGCCATGGTTGGAGAATCAAATTGTGATTATTTCCAATTGAATGGTACATTTGAAACCGCTGAATTATTTTATTACGACCTTCAAACAAATGAACCGATACAGGTTTTAAAAGATATAAATGTTGAATGGAAACAAAATGAAACCATTATTGGGCGGATCTTAACATCGACAAACTACGACCCTCCTACTGCTGATACAGAATATACATTTAGGGTTTACGATCGTTTTGGATGCGAAGTAACAGTAAAAACAACTTATGTTTCTATTGTTACCAAAGCTAACTTTGAAATGGAAGCCAACTTTAACGAAGGCAATACTGGTGAAGGACCTCTTGAAGTAACGTTCGTAAATACTTCAGAAAATGGTAGCTCAGGCCAGTACGAATGGTACATTTATAAAAGCATTGAAGTTATTGCCCGGGAAATGGAAACTACCTCGGAACCAATAGATAGCATTGACTTTATTATTTACGATGATTCTCCTGTTTATACATTCGAATATTCGGGGCAATACAAAATTATGTTGGTATCGAAAAAAATATCAGACCTGCATACCTGTACCGATACGCTTGGCCTAAAACCACTTGATTTTATAGTTGTTGATACATCAGTTGTAAATGCACCCAATGCTTTTTCACCCAATGGCGATGGTGTTAACGATAATTTTATTGTACGTTTTTATTCCATGAAAGAAGTAAAAATTTCGATTTTTAACCGCTGGGGGAAAAAGATTCACTTTTGGGAAGATAACGATGTACGAGGATTTGAAAATACTTACGATGCCTCAGTTTGGGATGGAAAAATTAATGGACGTTTTGCAAGCCCGGGAGTTTATTTTTATGTGGTAGAAGGATTTGGCCGCGATGATAATAAACGATGGGCCAAAGGATTTGTCCATCTTTTCAGAGATAAAAATTAAATGATTCCATAACTTCTTGTTTTTATTATTTTTTCATTTCATACTTTTTAAAATTTTTATAAAAAAAAGCGTATCCTCGGGGAATTCCTTTCAATCCATTAAATTGCGATTCATTACAGAATTGTAATAAAATAAGTATACAAAATCATTTTATCTTAGTTACAATTCAGTAATTTTATCATATTAACTAACTAAATAACTGCACTATGACTAAAACAATTAAAAGTTATCAGGCACTATTAATAATTCTCAGCCTGATTATTCAGGTCTCCTGTACTTCAGAATCAGTTGATCCCAATAAAGAGGAATTAACAAAAGAGAGTTTTATACCAAAACCGGTTTCTGTAACGTCAAATCAGACGGTTTTTAAGCTAACCGGTTCAACTCAAATATCGGGTATTGAAGGAATGGAAAAAAACTCAGCCTTTTTAGCCGAAAAAATTTCCAAAGCAACAGGGTTTAAACTTCCTGTTAAAACTGTTGCAAATGCACCTGGCAAAGGAATTTTCCTAACACTTACTGAAGGGGAAAATAATTTGGGCACTGAAGGTTATGAATTAACAATCGCTAAAAAACTGATTACTATAAAAGCCAATTCACCGGCAGGGTGTTTTAATGGCCTACAAACGTTGCTTCAAACGTTGCCAGTCAAAGCGGCTCCATCAGAGGTTGTTTATCTTGCCGGAGGTGTTATCACCGATTCGCCTTATTATGAATACAGAGGGGCTATGCTTGACGTTGCGCGTCACTTTTTTGGTGTAGCTGATGTAAAACGTTACATCGATTTTTTGGCCATGTATAAAATGAATGTTCTTCACCTGCATTTATCCGACGACCAGGGATGGCGCATCGAAATAAAATCGTGGCCCAACTTAACAACCCATGGTGGAAGTACCCAGGTAGGCGGTGGCGAAGGTGGTTTTTACACCCAGGAACAATATACCGAAATTGTAAATTATGCGATGGACCGTAATATTACGATTGTTCCTGAGATTGATATGCCCGGACATACAAATGCAGCCCTTGCATCGTACCCCGAACTTAATTGCAATGGGAAAGCACCTGAATTATATACCGGTACCCGGGTTGGATTTAGTACTTTTTGCACCGATAAAGAAATAACGTATACATTTATTGATGATGTTGTTCGCGAAATCGCAGCACTCACTCCAGGCCCATATTTCCATATTGGAGGTGACGAATCACATGTTACAAAAATGGAAGATTATATTCCATTTGTAAACCGTGTTCAGGAAATTGTAGTTAAACATGGCAAAAAAGTTATTGGTTGGGACGAAATAGCAAATGCTTCCCTGGTTGAAAATTCAGCAGTACAATTTTGGGCAGATGTAAATAATACCACCATGGGTGCAAAACAAGGTGCAAGAGTACTTATGTCGCCCGCAACAAAAGCCTACCTCGATATGCAATACGATTCTACTACCCACCTGGGATTACATTGGGCCGCATATATTGAGGTCGATGAAGGTTATAACTGGAATCCTGAAACACTGGTTCCGGGTATTGGCAAAGAAAAAATATTGGGAATTGAAGCACCACTTTGGTCAGAAACAGTTACCAATATCGATGAAATTGAATACATGGTATTCCCAAGGCTTCCGGGATATGCTGAAATTGGCTGGTCGGCTCCAGATAACCGCAGTTGGGATGAGTATAAAACCAGGCTTGCAAAACATGGAAAGCGGTTTAAAGATATGGAAATTAATTTTTACCGCTCGGAACGTGTTCCGTGGGTAGAATAAACGAATATACCTTTAAACATCTAAAGAGCTGTTCCTTATGGGGCAGCTCTTTTTGTTTATGGAATGATTTTTGAAATGGAATTATATATTTTTGTCATAACTACAAACAACTCCATCATGACTGAATCAAAAAAAAATTATCAAACACTATTTATTCTACTTATCCTTATTCTTCAAATTTCCTGTACTTCTGAACCAGATGATTTCAAAAATGAAGAGTTAAAAGAGGAATTAGCAGATATGAGTTTTATACCAAAACCGGTTTCTGTTATTTCCAATCAAACAACTTTTGCACTGTCAGGGGCTACACAAATAGCGGGTGTTGAAGGGCTGGAAAAAAACGCAGCCTACCTGGCCGAAAAAATCTCTGTTGCAACAGGATTTAATCTTTCGGTAGTGACATTATTATCTGAACCTGAAAATGGAATTTTCCTAACACTTTCTGAAAGTGAAAACAATTTGGGTACTGAAGGTTATGAATTAATAATCGCTGAAAAACTGATTACTATAAAAGCCAACTCACCGGCAGGGTGTTTTTATGGTATACAAACCTTACTTCAAACATTGCCAATCAAAGCAGCTCCATCCGAGGCTATTTATATTTCCGGTGGTGTAGTTGCCGATTCGCCCTATTATGAATACAGAGGGGCTATGCTTGATGTTTCGCGGCACTTTTTTGGTGTGGCTGATGTAAAACGTTACATCGATTTTTTGGCTACATACAAAATGAATGTTCTTCACTTACACCTGTCTGACGACCAAGGATGGCGCATTGAAATAAAATCGTGGCCTAATTTAACAACCCATGGAGGAAGTACCGCAGTTGGTGGTGACGCAGGAGGTTTTTATACTCAAGAACAATACACCGAGATTGTTAATTATGCAATTGACAGGAACATAATGATTGTTCCTGAAATTGATATGCCTGGTCATACAAATGCTGCCCTTTCTTCGTATCCCGAACTTAATTGTGACGGGAACGCACCTGAATTATACACTGGTGTAGATGTTGGATTTAGTTCATTATGCACCAATAAAGAAATAACATATACATTTATTGACGATGTAATACGTGAAATTTCAGCACTCACTCCCGGTTCATATTTCCACATTGGAGGTGATGAATCGAATGTCACAGAAATGGAAGATTATATCCCATTTATTAACCGTGCTCAGGAAATTGTAGTTAAATATGGTAAAAAAGTAATTGGTTGGGACGAAATAGCAAATGCTACCTTAGTTGAAAACTCTGCAGTCCAATTCTGGCTCAATACTAATAATACTACCTTGGGTACTGAGCAAGATGCAAAAGTAATTATGTCACCCGCCCCAAAAGCCTACCTTGCCATGAAATACAACGCTACTTCCCCTCTGGGATATACCTGGGCGGGATATATCGATGTAGATGTTGGTTACAATTGGCAACCGGAAACAATGATTCCTGGTGTTGGCAAAGAAAAAATTTTAGGAATTGAAGCAGCACTTTGGACTGAAACCGTCACCAATATCGAAGAAATTGAATACATGACATTCCCCAGGCTTCCGGGATATGCCGAAATTGGTTGGTCGGAACCTAACAACCGCAGTTGGGATGAATACAAAACCAGGCTTGCAAAACATGGCAAACGGTTTAAAGACATGGAAATTAATTTTTACCGCTCGGAACGTGTTCCGTGGGTGGATTAAAACATAAAAAAAGCTGCTTTAAATCAAAGCAGTTTTTTTTATGTTTCTACAAATTATCAGGATTATAAGCAACACTTGCTTTTCCAGACGTACAAATTTTAGCATCGCCTGCAAACGACTGATACGGTTTTGATTCACCAGTACCATCAAGAATAGACTTCACACATTTTACCTGGTGGTTAATAAATGAGCTATTCATAGCTGGCCCATGGCCCGGGTAAAGTGTTACAAACTCATCCATCCGCGAAACCTGCATCTGCAATGTTTCCAGGTAATCCGACAAAGGAGAACAACCTTGCAAAAATAACCATACCAAACCATTGTTATTATCGCCCGAGAACAATAGCTTATTTTTTTTATCTAACAAACAAATACTTCCCGGCGTATGCCCCGGGGTTTCCATCACTTCAATTTTTCGTCCACCCAAATCAAATACATACCCATTGAATACAGGCAATAATTGTGTCTCGAAAGCTTTTGCAGTATATAAATCTTCCGGATTAGGCCCTTCTCCCTGAACCATATTGGCACTTGCACTTTTGCGTTGTTCTTCAGATGCAAATAATTTGGCAGCATCCATATCAGCCCTATGGAGATATACTTTTTCGAATTGATAATTAGCCCCTGAATGATCGGGGTGGCCGTGCGTATTAACAACAATTAATGGTTTATTTGTAATCTTTTTTACTACCGAAACCAAATCAGCAACTCCTAATCCGGTATCTACAAGGAGGGCACTATCTGTACCCTCAATCACATACATATTATCACTGCCATTATCATCAATCAACCAAACCTGATTTGCAACTTTAGAAATTTTGTACCACGAAGATTGTTTTTGTGCCTCACCTTCAATACTTATTAATTGAAGAGCTACAAGGGTTAAAAATCCGACAATAAGTGTTTTCATAATATACCAGTTAAATTATAACCTAAAGGTATGGACATATTTTAATTGAAAAATACGGCTCAGGAATTTTGTTTCAGATACTCCTTCAGAAAAATAACCTGAAGTAGGCCTTATTTCATTGTATACCAGATATAGGTCATTTCCCTCTTTTGGATTATATCGCAATCTGAAATTGGTTAACGTCATATGATTAACACTGTTATACTGAATAAATGAACTGACAGAAAGTTTAGTATTGTACATATATAATACCTTCAAACGGCCAACGTGCGCATTTAATTCCTGATTCCGTTTTGAAAATACAACATGATTAAAATTATAATATCCTGAAAACTGCAAACTTGCTGAAAGATTAACTTTTGGTTCGGCAGTAACTGTAAAATTATTTCCGTCGTAAAATTGGCCCGCAACAACAGAAAATTCAGAAGAAACCGGTTTTGAAAAAGGTGTTGAAGCATTTAAACGAGTTACCAAATATTTATATTCTCCAACCGGAACATCCACATTATCAGCTATTGAATATTCGTCGTATATCCCTTGCAGGTTTATGTACAATCCACCTCTACCTGTCCAACCCGATTTAGTTGTAAAAGCAATGCCAGGGCCGTAAAAAGACATCTCCAATCCATTGTCGATTAATCGTTGCGACCGGGCATAAAACATGGTCAATTTATAATTGAAAAACTTTGATTCAGCACCGGGAATCCAACCATATTGGCTTCTAAGCCTAACTCCTGTAACTCCCGAGCGCATAATAAACCCGACCTGAGGGTCAAAGTTTTCGCCCAAATAACTGTACGAAAGATCGTAACCTAATCCTTCTTCGGTTCTCCTTTCCCAACTTAAATTTGCAAACGAAGGATTTGTATCAGCGGTGAAGTTATTACCATCCAGATCGGTAGTTTGAGCTACTTTAACCTGCACATAATCATCGCCAAAAATTCGAAAAATACCGTCAACCCCGTAAGAATAATTTGAAGTCCCATCAGTTCCAATTCGGGATGTTAAAATGGCTCCTACATACGAATTGGGATTAATTACCTGCCTGCGAATCCTAAAAATTCCAAAGTTTTCAGAAAGAATATTATCTGTTTTTCCTGTCTGCATATCCATAATACCCACTTCCCATTTACCAATCTTGCCTGTTAAACGGGCACCTCCTAATATGGGTGTAGGCCTTCCGTCATCGGTTCCAATCCGACGGCTGTAAAACAACTCTTCGGCTCCTCCCAAATTAAAACTAAAAATCGATGACCTTTCCTGAAAAAACATTCTTTTTTCCGGAAAAAAGAGTGAATAGCGGGTTAAATTAACCCTTTCGTCATCAGCTTCAACCTGTGCAAAATCAGTATTTACAGTTAAATCAAGAGTCAGATTACTGGTGAGGCTATATTTTACATCCAAACCAGCGTTAAATGGTTTTCCTGTATTTTCATTAAAAGCTGTTTCACTATCGTTAAGTTCCCATTCTTTATCACTTCCGGCAATTACATACGGGGCAACATATATTGGTTTAGAATTAGAAATTCCTTCAAACTCAATTATTGTAGCCAATGACGGTTTAATTGGAGCTGTTAATCCATATTTTGGATCGACTGCCGGATAGGTATCAATTTCATTACAATGGCTTATGGTTCTGTTGATCAACATTCCCATTTGAACTTTTCCATCTACCTCCTGAAAACGTAAACTTGAAAAAGGGATTCGCATTTCAACCGACCAACCGCTTTCAGTCCGAGCGGTTTTTACATCCCAAAATGTATTCCAACTATAATTTATATTTGTTGATCCCAAATAAGAAGGTACTACAACAGCATCATTGGATACTGAAAAATCAATCCTCTGCCCGGCTGGCATTGTAAAAAATGCCAATCCATTTTCATTGTCATTATAAGTATCAAATATTATCCCAAATGCATCCGGATTTTTTGATTCTTCATCACGTTTTTTACTGGTAGAAACAATTGTTGATGGATCTTTATAGTTCAACTGAGCTGATACCCATAAATATTCTGTGTCGTATCCTACTAATACAGAACTGTTTTCACTGGGTTTTTCTCCAAATGAAGGAGAATGCATTACCAAACCAAAATTAGTGGCTGATTGCCATGCTTTTTCATTTGGCATGCCATCAAAATTGATTTGCCCGGTTATTTTTCCAACTACTACAACATCCTCAGCTTTCGTTTGGAATGAAAATAATATCAATAAGAGTATTAGGATTGTTTTTATTAGAATGTACATAGTTAGTTTAGTAATGAGTTTTCTGTTGGTTTATAAATATATTAAATCTTAATTTTTATAAGTTTAGCCAATAATTCAGTTTCAGGACCACAGCCCTGTTTTTGGGAAACCATTTTTCAACACCATAATTATCAGTATATACCAAAAAAATATCCGACATTGGACGGAATCGCCATTGAAGCCGGCTATTTATATTAAAATTATCGCCCTGCGTATTGTATTGCATAAATGTTGTCCAAAAAAGGTTCCTGGAAAAGTTAAAATCAATTCGGGGTGTAATCAGTATGAGTTTTTCTTTCCCATAAGGGTCGGGGAATTCAAGGTTATTATGTTCAAATGCCAAGGCAAAATTTCCCCATGGCTGAATCCTGTATTTTAATCCTAGCCGAACCTGTGACCTAGTTCCATTAAAAAAATCGCCATACAACAGGCCTCCACTATAACTAAAAAGTTTACGCTGGTCTGATTCGTATGAAAAATCAACTGAACTATAATTATATGTATCCGAAGGCAAAGGCTCATTTTCGGTAAAAGCAAAAGGGTATAAAAGATTGACCGTATTATTAGCGTATGCGACACTAATCAGGCTTGTATTGGCAAAACGTAAATTGTAATTAATTTCCACATCGCGGTTAAGCATGTCACGATTCCCGTCAAAATCATAAATATACCGCCCACCAAATTCATGTGAAATAATCTTTGGATTTTTATCGGCATACAAAGTATAACTAAACCTTGTAAACCAATGATTATAACCTATACGGATGGTTGTATCGCGTTCAGCATCGTAATATTCCTGCCCGCGAAAAAATCCCATATCGGCTATGTAATTAACACCTGTTCCGGCAAAATTTGTATAAACACTTATATTCCTGCTATCGTAACCTGATCCTAAATTAAAAAAGTAATTTTTACCAGTTACTCCCGGATTAAACGATTTGGCATATCCCGCAAAACTTTCAATCCTCCCATCGTTTGACCGGTATAAAAATTCGAGTCCGGCATTCCGGTTATAATCAGCGTTATCAGCACTAATTGCATCACGGTTATGGATATACCCTTTAATAACTGAACGTTCTAAAACTTGTTGATGAAATGCAACAGCAGTATAGTTCTGCGCAAAAAATTCATCTGTTTTACGGGTTTGCATATTCATTAAACCCACCCTAAGGTCTTTATTTATATTTCCACTCAATCTGGCACCAAAAAGGATGGGGATAGGTGTCCCATTTTTATCGAGTCCAATTTTTCGAGAAAAAAACGGGCGCATGGGCGGAATTCCAAAATCTTCAAAAATATCGCTGTTTTCGAGGAAAAACAATCGCTTTTCAGGAAGGCGAATATCAAACAAAGTAAGGTTCGTTACTTGTTCATCGACCTCTACCTGCGAAAAATCAGGATTTACCGTCAGGTCAAAATTTAAGCTTGATGTTAAAGCAATTTTTCCATCAACACCAGCCTGAAAATCAGACTCTGAAGGTGCTTCAGCCTCAAAATCGCGTGAAAAACCTCCCAACAAATAAGGTATCACCGAAATATTACTTTTCACCTCTTGAGGCGGTTTATCCCACACCAGACTCCCTGTATAACCGAGATCGAGTTCTATAAATTCAATAGGCACAACTGCCCAAGTATGTATGCTATTTGATTGGGCATCGGAACGGAAAAAATTAATACCCCAAATTGGCTTAGTTGCATTAAACCGGAGGGTTTTAAAGGGAATAGCAATTTCAATTTCCCAACGGTCGGAATACCTTTTTACTTCCGAAAGCCATTTATTATCCCAGGCAACATTTACTCCTTTAGGTGTTTGTCCGGATTCAAGTACCTGCCTGCGCCCGGTTTGGCCGGTCACCAACATCTCAGTTTGGACACCCATTGGATTTACACCAAATACAAAACCATTTGTCCGCTCATTCACCGGATCGATAACAAGGCCAAAAGCATCACCCGTCAGTAAATTATTATCTCTTTTTAATGTTTGAATAATATAATTATCACTTCCATGGCATACTGCACCAATGTATAAATATTGATCATCGTAAGCCATTTTAACTTCTGTTTGATTATTTTTATTAACAAGTTCTCCATCAACAGGATAACTCATCCAGAAATTGGTAGCGGTAATGGCTTTCCCCCAGGTGGTTTCATCCAAAACTCCGTCAACGGTCATTTTTTCATCCGTCGATTTAATGCTGTATTGATTTTTAGGGATTTGATTTTCTTGCTGTGCTTTTATTTGGGTTGAAAATAAAAATAACAGAATCAGGAAATAATTTTTCTTTAATAACATACAATTAATAACTTGTTTCTACACAACTGATCACTTTTAAGGCAATCGATTTTGATTCCCGATGCAAACCTATATTTTAAATTTAATTAAAGGGGATAATGCTATCTAATTAACATCTGTTTAACATCTTATCCCCTTTAATTTAAAATATTAGCATAAACCAATACATATCAAGTAAATTTTTTATTTATAAGAAACTACGCGGTTGTCACTAATCACACCGCTCCAGTTTAATCCAAATGCAAAATCATACGTATTGCCTTCCGAATCGATGAAACACTCCATATCGCGGGGAACATCTTCAAATTGTTCCTCTACTGTTTTCATATTTGCAGGCATTTGCATAGGCAGTAATCCCGATGGTTCTGATTTACCACTTATGATTTCCATTAAAGCCTGATCCTGGATACCAAAACTAATAAGAATTGCATCAGCTTTTGTTTCAAATTCAGCAAAGATCATTGGATTTGAGACATTTACAATTACCACAACAGGTTTATTTCCCATTGATTTTTTAGTATTCACTACCAAATCAAGGTCGGCTGAATTGGATGCTTTCGTTTTTTTGCCTTTGTATGAACGGTTTGTAAAATCTTCCAATGGATCGCCACCAGCAATACTTACTTCCCTGGCATATTCTGCAACGTATTCTTTGTATTGTAAACTTATAGGGACATAACCATTTCCACCGGCTTTTACATCCTCCGGGCTATAACCGCTGCCACCGTTGGGGCCATCAATAAATACAAGCGCATAATCAGCCTCCTCGGGATTGTCGATAACTTCTGCATATTTTTTAACAATATCGAGGCTCACCGGGTAGTCCCATTTTTCTTCAGAGCCACCAAATCCAAACCTTCCGGTGCTGGCCGGATAATATTTTTTAGGAACATATACTTTTGCTTTTTCTTTGAGAGGTAATGTATTCTCTGCATTTTTAAGCATAATAACAGATTTTAATTGTGCATCGTATCCTGCAGCCATAAAATCAGCGTTCCCAACTGTTTCTTTTGTTTTTTCGACATCAAGATATGGATTTTCAAACAAGCCACCACGGAAAATATTCCTCAGCAAACGAATTGCAGACTGCTGAAAACGTTCACGAATAAATTCTTCGCCATGTTCTTCAACTCCCATTTTATAGGCTTCCAAAATAGGGCCCATTTCATTGTTGCCGCCAAATTGATCGACACCTGCCATAATCACTTTGTAATGTCTTTCAGCAACAGTTAAATGTTCAGCTCCCCAAGACGTTGTACCAAATGAATTTACTGCTTTGTTATCCTTGGTAATACCCCAATCGGTACAAACAACTCCATCGTATCCGTACTTATCTCTCAACATATCTTTAATAATTAAGGTACTGTAACTATTTCCGACATTCTCTCCATTTTTACTATCGATACCAAAAGAGATGGTGTAGTAAGGCATCACAGCTGAAGCCATGCCTGTTTTCCCATTTAATTTAAAGGCACCATCCAAAAATGGGATTAGGTGTTCATCAAAATTATTTCCCGGGTAAACAGCATACTTACCAAAAGCATAATGGGCATCTCTTCCACCTTCTTCAGGGCCACCACTTGGCCAATGTTTTACCATTGCGTTAACGCTATTATAACCCCATCCTCCTTCAGTTTCTGCTTCTCTTTCCGAAGTTTGAAAACCATCGACATATGCTCTGGCCATGTCGCGGTCAAGTTGTGGGTCTTCTCCAAAAGTTCCGCTAAAACGCCCCCAACGTGGCTCTGTAGCCAAATCGATTTGCGGTGATAAAGCAGTTGTAATTCCTAATGCACGGTATTCTTTTGAAGCAATATCACCAAAATTCCTGACTAGCTCAGGAGAAAAAGTTGCTGCCATCCCCAACGAAGAAGGCCACATTGATATATTACCACCTGCACCTGCATTAAATTCGGCGTTTGCATTTGTACGGTGACGTGGATCAGAACTTGTATTTCCGGGAATTCCTAAACCAATACCTTCTACAAAAGCCTGCATGTTATTATTCCATTGAGCAGCTACTTCAGGACTTTCAACCGATGTTATTAAAACATGGCGTAAATTATCATCTCTTAAAAATTTAATTTGTGCATCGCTCAAATCGCCCGATTTAGCACCACTTTCGGCAAAAGGTTTTCCGTTATATGTACCTCCACCAAAAGGGCCACGGCCTCTGGCAGGAATTGATTGATGGCCACTGTATAACATCAATCCAGCAATTTGCTCAATCGATAATTTGGCAGATAAATCTTTAGCCCTGGTTTCAATAGGTAACCGCCAATCTTCGTATTGATCTAATTCTCCGTTTTTATTCAAGTCTTTAAATGCAAATCCTTTGCTAAAAACCAAAGTAACACCCGATGCCGATGAATAACCAAGTGTTTGTCCGCCTTTATTTGTAACCAGATTATAATCACCTTTATTTTCCTCTGTCCATTTACTCCCACACCCGAAATTTAAAAACAGGATTGCCAGTAATAAAGCAGAAAAAAATTGTTTAATGGTACGATTTTTCCGTTTCATAATAATAATTTTATTTGATTAGATTAGTTGTATAAAAAACTTCCAGAAACTTTAATCCTTTGGCATTTGGTAAATCTTTGAGAATAACTTTCCCCCCTAATATTATTGCCTTCTGATTGGAAGGACTACATTCATCCCATTCAGGTAAACCTTCACCATTTGGATTGCCTGTTTTTGCAAAATTCACCCAATACGACGACATTACATCGGCCAATTGATAATCAACCTCTTCCCACGGACGTGGACTCATTTTTAGATTATTATATGCATACGGCACTTCGCCGGTATGAAAAGCCCCATAAGGTTTCATTCCTTCGCCATGAGGGACAGCTCGTTGGAAATTGTACATAAAAACATTCGATTTACCTGTTTTATTTTGATACAACATCCATTTGTACGATTGTAATCCAAATATCTGCAAGGCACTTAACTGTGTTTGAGTAGCTATTGCTTCTTTATCATTTCCCGCAGGAAAATATTTCAAAAACTCGCTTGTTTTATCACCGAATTTTTCTTGTGACTGTTTGATAAAGGTTTCTGCATTTTGTGGAGGCCCTCCAAAATTCCCTTCATCGGCATTCCAACCTAAAATTAATGGTATATCATTTTGTTTGCCTTCAGCAAAAATTTTGTACATCTGATCGGGTATCAAATACCCATCAACAATGGGAGAAGCTGATGCCCTTTGGGTTATAATTTCATTGGCCGGTTTTGCCCTCAGTTCAGCAATAGAATTAGCTCCTAAGGTTTTTGCCCATTTTACACCACTTTCTTCAGCTGATTTTAAGGCATTTCCATTTGCTAACTGGTTAGTAGGTAACACGGCGCCGCCACTTTCGGCGATGGCACGGTGAATTAATCCTTTAGTTAATGGTGAAGCCACTAAATAGTTTACGCTAAACGCACCTGCTGATTGACCAGCAATTGTTACATTATTTGGATCGCCACCAAAATTGGCAATATTTTTTTTCACCCATTTTAATGCTTCAACCTGGTCGAGCAATCCGTAATTTCCGGAAGCATTGTACCCCGATTCTGCCGTTAATTCAGGATGAGCTAAAAAACCAAGCACACCTACACGGTAGTTAATCGAAACAAAAACAACTCCTTTTTTAGCCATTTCTTCACCATCGTAAACGGCACAAGCACTCGAGCCACTTGAAAAACCACCACCATAAATATAAACAAACACAGGCCGTTTTTCGGCATCAGTTTTAGCACCAGTCCAAACATTCAGGTAAAGGCAATCTTCACTTAAAGGTTCTTTGGGTGCAATAAACTCTTGTGTCCACATCATAAAAGGAACCGGCGTAGCCTGCATTGGACTTGCTGAAAATTCTGTGCATTTAAGGATTCCTTCCCAATTCTGGGCCGGCTGGGGCGCTTTCCACCTTAAATCACCCACAGGAGGGGCAGCAAACGGAATACCCTTAAACAACACTATTTCGCCATTGGTTACGCCGGACACTAGTCCATTTTCAGTTTTAACAGAACCAACAAGCTGAGCAGACATCTGCCCATTTAATATTAATACGAACAGTACCAGAAGAAGTACAATTCTTAGAGAGAATTTCTTCATTAGAGTAAGTTTAAATTAGGCATAGTTTTTCTAAAAAGTGTCTCCACTTCCTATACTAAGATAAGAAGTGGAGACAATAGTTTAATCGGAATAGTTATTTTTTTAATTTTTTTATTTCCCGATCAGGAACCATGGCTTTTGAAACTTTTCCAGCAGTTAAATCATTTGCAATGGAAAAAGTTGCTTTTTCAGTGATATTTTTTGAAGAAGCTCCTACTTTTAAAGTATACTCTCCAGCCTCAGCGACCCATGTAGAAATAGCATCGTTAAAAGAAGCCAAATCTTTTGTTTTTATTGTAAATGATAATGTTTCGGACTTGCCTGGATTAAGAAGTTTTGTTTTTCCAAATGCAACCAATTCTTCCGAAGGTTTATTCAATTTCCCGGCAGGGGCACTTGCATACACTTGAACAACTTCGCGGCCAGCTACTTTACCAGTGTTTTTAACATCGACAGAAATAGTTATACTACCATCAAAGTTTTTTGAACTCAATTTAAGATTTTTGTATTCGAAATTGGTATACGATAATCCAAAGCCAAACTCGTAAGCAACAGGTACATCAAATGTATTGTAATAACGGTAACCCACATAAATATCCTCTTCGTAAACTACTTCCCATGGTGTACGTTGCATAAACGAAAAACCTGATTGATCCGGTGCATCATCTGCTTTTCCTTCCTGCTTAATTTCAACACCCGGGAAATTTATAGCTGTTGGCGTTTTATCATACGAAACAGGAAAAGAAATCGTCAATTTACCTGATGGATTTACTTTTCCGGTAATTACATCAACAATTGAATTTCCGGCTTCCTGTCCAGGCTGCCAGGCACACAAAACTGCATCGGGAATTGAGCTCCAACTTGCCGTTTCAATTACTCCACCAACATTTAAAATAACCACTGCTTTTTTTCCAACTTTGTGAAAAGCATCGGTCACCGTTTGAATCATTTCTTTTTCAATCGAAGTCAGATAAAAATCGCCTTCTTCAGCTTTTCTATCACCACCTTCGCCAGCATTACGGCCAATAGTTATTAAAGCCACATCTGTTTTTTCTGCCATTTTATTTGCCAATTCAGAAGAAACAGCCATTTCAGTCACAGGCTCTTTTCCACCCATCATGGCAGCAATCATATTTACCGGTTTTTTATTTTTCGAATTTTCAATTTTGATATATTCTTTATACACTTCACTTAATTCAACATCGGGAATAAAGCCACCTGCTTTTAATCCATCGAACAACGAAATTGTATACGCTTCGTTTACATCACCGCTACCTGTACCTCCTGAAACGATATCTAAAGAGGTTGTACCAAAGGCGGCCACTTTCCTTATTTTTGAATCGAGAGGAAGAGCACCATTATTTTCTAAAAGTACCATGCCATCAGTTGCTGCCTGGCGTGTTACTTTTGCATGTGCTTTTAAATCAGGAGAACTTGAGAATTTATACTCATTGTACCGGGGCGTTTTTTTCATTATTGAGAAAATACGTGCAATGTTTACATCCAATACTTTTTCATCCAGTTTTCCATCCTTAACAGCAGCAATTACATCTTTAATTTGTTTATCTCCTCCTGGCTGAATCATATCGTTTCCTGCAAGCATTTGAGCAGTAACATCACTGCCACCGCCCCAGTCAGTCATAACATACCCTTCAAATCCCCAATCGTTGCGCAATATTTTTGTCAATAAATCATGGCTTTCAGAGGTATAAGTACCATTCACTTTGTTGTATGAAGACATTACTGTCCATGGTTTTGCTTCAGTTACAGCTATTTCGAAACCCCTGAGGTATAATTCGCGCAAAGCCCTTTCGCTTACAATCACATTTGCCGACATGCGTGCTGTTTCCTGATTATTAACAGCAAAATGTTTGATGGACGTACCAACTCCATTTGACTGTATCCCATTAACCATAGCAGCAGCCATTTTGCCTGTTACCAAAGGGTCTTCAGAATAATATTCAAAATTTCGGCCACACAACGGATCACGCATCAAATTCATCCCTGGCCCTAATATAATATCAGCTCCATATTCTAACACCTCATTCCCCATAGCTTTACCAACATTTTTAACTAACTCAGTGTCCCATGTTGATGCCAGTACTGTAGCAATTGGGAAGGCTGTACAAAAATAGGTTTTCCCTTCACCAGGTCTTTGAGGAGAAATTCGTAATCCGGCTGGTCCATCAGCTAATACCTGGCTGGTAATTCCTTTTTCAGGAACTTCGGCCGAAGTTCCGGCAGTACCCGGCAAATATTTCCGGATTTTATCCACCATACTTTTATAAGCAGGGTCCTGATCAGCTGCCTGACGGAACATGGCTGGCATTTTATCTTTAAGAGAGTCGGGCATTGGAAAAAACATACCGGTTCCAATCACCAATTGTGCTTTTTCATCCAATGTCATAGATGCAATAATTTCTTTTATCGATTTATCTTTTAAATCATCAGATTGACTAATACTTACTCTGGCAGTAGAGGTATTCCACAAAATGGATAATACTAACAGTAGCAATAAATTAGACAATTTTTTTGAGTGTTTAAATGCTTGATTTTTCATTTTTATACAATTGATTAATAATATATTATCTACTAAAATAATTACAATAAAAAGTTTTTATTACATTTATTGTGTCTTAATGACGCAATGATAATTTTTTATTAATATAAATCAAAAGAATAGGCATTATTTCTTTAGTTTTGTGATCAATAACCGTAAAAACACGAGGAACAAATAATTATGGATTTTAAACCATCCCAATTTGTAGATCATTTATCACTCGATTGTGTTGTATTTGGCTTTCACCAGAACCAGTTAAAAGTGCTCCTTTTATTAATGAAAAACAGCAAGGAATGGTCATTGCCCGGTGGTTTTATAAAAGAAGACGAATCAATTGAATTAGCTGCTACACGTGTATTAAACGAAAGAACCGGGCTGAAAAATATATTCCTTAAACAGTTCGAGATTTTTAGCGATCCTAATCGTGCTGAAAGAAACAGTGAGTTCATGGAACTTATAAATAATTCGGATGATCCAAAATTAAAATGGTTTTCGCAACGATTTGTTACGGTTGGTTATTATGCACTGGTTAATTTTTCAAAAGCCAATCCAACACCCGATTTTTTATCTGACAGTTGTGAATGGAAAAATCTGGATGAAATTAACACATTGATACTTGACCACAATCAAATCCTGAACAAAGCTCTTGATACTTTGCGTTTACAATTAAACTACCAGCCAATTGGTTACAACCTATTACCTTCAAAATTCACCATGCCTGAACTCCAGAAACTGTATGAAACCATTCTTGGAAAACAACTGGACAGGCGCAATTTCCAGCGTAAAATATTATCGTATAAAATACTCAATAAATTAGAAGAACGTAAAACAGGAGGAGCATACAAAGCTCCTTACCTGTATGAATTTCATTTGGAGAATTACCAAAAAGCTTTACAAAACGGGCTTAGTGGAGGATGGTAGTTTTCAAAGAATAATGTTTGTACGACTATTCACTTTGAATAGATTTTTTATATTTTTCAGCAGCCTCCTTATTCCATGAAATAGTAGATGTACCGTGTTTAAAATTTGCATCCAAAAACGGTATAAATGATGACATATCCTCAACTTGGGCTGTTCCTTGTCCCATCTCTTTTATAAGCGACCTCATATCATAAATGTACTGCGAAGTTAGTTTCCCCAGTTGTTTGCTCTGCCAGAAATGGCCTCCGTAAATCAGTAGTTTATCTTTATTGATTTTATTAATTGGATTCTCAATATAGCTTATCAATTTGTCGATTGCTTTCTTGTAGGTAAAAAAACTTTCTTCGTTAAAAAGCCACACACCGCTTCCTGAACCAATTGCATCGCCCGAAAAAACCAGATTTTTATCTTCCAGAAAAAAAATAGTTGAATGAGGAGTATGCCCTGGAACTTCGGTTGTTTTTAAAACAAATCCCCCTCCCAAATCAAAAGATTCATTTTCGGAGAAATAAGTAGTTCTTTCTTTTGGAAAAATGTCCCTCCCTTCGAATTCTTCTTTTGGAATCCAGAAATTGGCTTTTGAATCATCTACAAAAGCCGGAAGCATACCCAAATGATCACCATGTTTGTGTGTTATTGTAATAAATAGTTGCGTTTCACCTGCTCGTTCATATACCAGTAAACGCAGCGACTCAGTGGCCGATTGGTCCCATTTTATTTTGTTGGAAAGGTCGATAAGTAAGCCTCTGTTCTGACCAACAATTAAATACATATCTGAACAATTGTTTGTACTAACCAGTCGTCCATCATCTCCAATAATATTTCCTGGAGGATTTTGATCATTGCCATCTTCAATGTGGTACACATTTTCAGTTAATACAGTAATTGTATAGGGGCCTTTTTGTACCGATTGTGACCAACAAAAACTACTAACAAAAAGAAAAAACAAAACTCCAAAAAATATATTTTTCATAATCGATATGCACTTATAAGAAGGGAAGCAAAGCTGCCCCTTATGAATAATACATTACTACTCTGTTATAACATTTCCCTTCCTTCTTTGTCAGGGTCGTTTTTAACTTCACAAACATCGTTAAGTACCATTACTTCCCCATTTTCGACTGAAAATTCAGGCCATTGTGGTAAAGTTCCAACGTTTGGATCTCCGGTTTTCATAAACTGGAGCAAAGCATCCGACATTTTTTCTGATAATTTCCGGGGCCGTGCACCACCACCAGTATGCGTCAACATTAAATCGGTATTGTAAAACCAAAAACAAATATCAATACAATGAAATGCCCGCATACGGTTATCAAACATAGGTGGTTCCCAGCCAAACCAGGCTACATAAACCGGTGCCTTTTGTTTAATCTTTGCCGATGCAGTACGAACAACTCCCTGGCGGTTACTTGCCACAAGTGTCATTATCTCAATAGGTTTAGCTTCAGGAAATGCCTTTGCATAAGCATCATAAACTTCAGGGGCTTTATCACCTAAACCACCTCTGAACCCGGCTCTTTCTTTTAACATTTCCTTAGCTTCATCAGCAGTAATTTTCTCCATCTCGGGCATTGTACGTGCCATTCCCCATTCATGGAAAGTACTGCATATAATCATTGGCACATTTGAAGAAACACCATTTTCCTCAGAATAAAAGATACCTTTCGGAATATTAATTCCATCGGCAACAGGTGCAAAACCACCACGCATCATTCCAGTTGCCCCACCATCGGCAGTCAATTTTTGGTTGGCTTTATTTGCCAGAAGAAGATACTCTTTCCAGGGCATTTCCTGTAGTTTATCAATTTCCGAAGCAGATAAACCGGCTTCATTTAAAATATACTGACCCAATTTTTGCGAATAAGCCTGATCCATTGCCTGCGTGGAGGACCCACTTAAAGGAACTGCCTTGTGAATTAATCCCTTCGCTTTGGGCATGGCTGCCAACACACACACTTTGGCACCTCCGCCTGATTGCCCCATGATTGTAACATTATCAGGGTCACCGCCAAAATTAGCAATATTTTCTTTTACCCATCCTAGAGCTGCTACCATATCGAGGGCACCTACGTTACCTGAATCGGCATATTTTGAACCACCAACTCCTGATAAATCAGAAAAACCGATGGGCCCTAGCCTATGATTAATCGAAACAAAAACAATATCGCCTTTGCGACTCAGGTTTTCGCCCATATACCCATCCTGTTCAATGCCATTTCCGTTGGTATAACCCCCGCCATGTAACCACACCATCACCGGCCGTTTTTTGCCATCGGCAATAGCAGGTGTCCACACATTTAATTTAAGGCAATCTTCGCTTACATCGTCATAGTTCCAATGGTCAACAAACGATGAGTAAGCGTTGCCATAACGGTTATCCATGATTTGCGGAGCGGTATTCCCCCACCAAACTGTTGGTAAAATATCCTCCCATGGCTCAGGTTTTTGAGGTGGCATAAACCGGTTTTTTCCACCGGTATCGGCACCATAAGGAATCCCACGAAATTGAAAAATATCGCGGAGGATAAATCCTTTTACTTTGCCATAAACTGTTTCGGCAATAGCAATATCATCGCCAATAAAAAGTATTTGATCATCGTCTTCTGAATTACTCTCAGCTGGACCAGCACAAGCAGTTAATGGAAGAACTGAAGCAAGGCCTAATCCGGCAGTTCCAACTCCCATAGTTTGAAAAAAATTACGTCGATTGGTTTTCATTTTGTTTTATTTAGTTAGATAAAATTAATACTGAGGTGATTATATTTTATTTAAAAAGTTTTGGAGCAAAGTTCTTTAAATCATTCCTCCAAACCGACCACGAATGGCCTCCGGGCATTTCGCTCGATTCATATTTGATGCCATTTTTGTCAAATACTTTAAGCATTACCAATCCATTTTGATACGCAATATCTTCAGGGCCTCCCTGAGTAAAAAGCAAAAGTTTTGCGGTTTTATTTAAGATTGAAGCAATTTCAGCCAATCGTTTATCTCCATCTTCAAACATTTTTTTGTTAGAGGCAAACCAACCTGAACTCATTACATTGATGTATGAAAACTTATCGGGGAAAGCCATAAATGCTTCCAGTACTTCGAGCCCTCCCATTGAAAGTCCGGCCAAAGCGCGATGGTCTGCATCTTTATAAACATTGTAATTCGATTCGATGTATGGAATAATGTCATTTTTTAGGTCTTTCACGAATAGTTGAACATCAATACCTCCATCGGGCATAACTACAATCATTTCTTTACATGTGCCTTCGGCGAGGAGGTTGTCCATAATTAAACCGGCTTTCCCAACTCCTGGCCATGCCAATTCACTGTCGCCACCTCCATGTATCAAATAAAACACCGGAAGTTTATTGTTTGTTACATTGTATCCGGGAGGTGTCCACACCTGCATATTCCGCATACTTTTCGTAGTGGATGAATAATACTGGATTGCTGACATAGCGCCATGAGGAATATCTTTTCGCAAAGCAAAAAATTCTTTTTCGCCATTAGGAGTTACATCGATAAGCGCAGAAGTTTTATAAGCATCCGGAGCTTTGGGGTCATAAACTTTAACACCATCGACCATATAATGGTAACGGTACGAACCTGCTTTTACTTGCGGAATTGTAAATGTCCAAACGCCATTATCAGCCTTTGTTTTGGGTATGTCCTGCCCCCATGGGACTATATCGCCACCTAATGAAACATCAACAGCATTAGGGGCATATATACTAAATACAACATCACCATTTGTAAGTACGCGTGTTGATTGCAACGTATCGTTTGGAGTCGGGGTACGATTAAACTGTGCCTGGGCAAAACCCGGAATCAGAGTTAATGCCAGTAAAACCAACAAGTCATTTATTTTTAAATTCTTCATTAAAAAAAATTATCGATTAGTAAAATTATTTAAATAACCTCGGAACATAATCAGCCAGATAATCTCTCCAATTTGCCCATGTATGGCCTCCGCCTGTTTCGTTGTACACATATTTA
Organism: Prolixibacteraceae bacterium; assembly: GCA_963666575.2. Taxonomy (GTDB): domain Bacteria; phylum Bacteroidota; class Bacteroidia; order Bacteroidales; family Prolixibacteraceae; genus JABMQB01. The sequence goes on along the minus strand of CAXXYG010000026.1, from coordinate 692 downwards.
AAATTGTTTTCTTTCAGTTTTGCCCTCAGATTTTGAACACCTTCGAAGCAAAAATCATCGGTACCGCAGGCAACATAAAACAATTTGTAATTTTGCTCCAGTGTTTTCAGATTTTTATCGTATGCCGCAATAAGTGGTTTCATTATTTCTTTGAGGTTATTATCGTTTGGATGTAATCCGAGGCTAAATAATCCCATGTATTTAAAAAGTGTTGGATTATTTAAAGAGGCTATTTGGGTATGCAAACACCCCATTGATAATCCGGCAATTGCCCGGTTTGCGCTATTTATTTTAACTCTAAAATGACTTTCAATATATGGAATAACATCGGTTACCAAGCTGTTTGGAAATTGGTCGGTGGCCATTACAAACGAACGGTTTGGCGGTGCTGGTTTCCTGTCGGTAATTGAAGCTGTTTGATCGGGATTTCCGTTTGTCATCACTACAATCATTGGTTTTGCATTTCCTTTGGCAATAAGGTTATCTAAAATGTAATTGGCACGCCCTAAGGAAGTCCAGGCATCTTCATCGCCACCCCCGCCATGTAACAAATATAAAACCGGATATTTTTCGTTGCTATCTTCATACCCCGCAGGAGTATAAACATACATGCGGCGTTTCATATCAAGGCTTGGAGAATCATACCAAACCTTGGTAATTGAGCCGTGAGGTACATCATTTACCTGAAAAAC